>NZ_JBNDMK010000001.1:0-740633 GCF_050436545.1 Paraburkholderia sp. GAS41 | reverse complement strand
CCATGACTATCTCCTTGGATGGATGGGCTGGGTTAGCCCGTGAGACAAAGATTAGTCGTTCCACTGACAGGCCGAAAGTGCCAAAATCCATACACCTCGTCTCTTAAATGGAACGATCATGGATTTGACGTCACTCGCCGATTTCAATGCGGTCGCGCTTCACGGTGGTTTTGGGCCGGCCGGTCGGGCGCTCGATCGACCCAAGGCCACGCTGTCGCGGCGCGTGGCCGAACTGGAGGAGAGCCTCGGCGTCCGGTTGATCGAGCGAGGCTCCCGCCGGTTACGCCTGACCGAAGAGGGGATTGCACTCCATGAGCGCACGCGAGCGCTTATGGCAGAGATTCAGGAGGCGGGTGAAGCGGTGGCCTCGCGCGCCCCGGTTCCGCGCGGGCGGTTACGCATCAGTGCGCCGGTCGTGTTCGCGCATGTCGTGCTGTGCCCGATCGCTGCGCGCTTTGCGTTGGCCTATCCGCAGGTTGAACTCGAGGTTATTGCGGAAGACCGCGTCGTGGATCTGGTCGACGAAGGCTACGACCTCGTCGTTCGAATCGATCCGCCGCATGACGAACGGCTGATGGGGAGGCGCATCTTCGGTGATCAGCGCGTCGTGGTTGCGGCGCCTACGATTTCGTTGCCTTCGGCTCCGACACACGACGTGGATGGGCTCGCGGTGCCAGCCGTCATGTTGGCGACGGCGCCATCGGGCGCGCAATGGGACATGCTCACGGGAGACGGCAGCGTGAGAACGCTCAAGCCGGTACCGGTGCTGCGACTGTCGTCTCTGCTGATGGTCCGCGACGCCGTGCTGCAGGGGGTGGGCGCCGCGCTCTTGCCCAGGTTGCTGGTCGAGCATGATGTGTCGGCGGGACGATTGAGCTGCTGGGGGATGGCTGGTTCTCCCGTCGAGATCTGGGCTCTTTACAATTCGCGTCGCTTGCTAAGCGCGAAGGTCCGGGCGTTCATGGACATACTGCAGGATTTGCCTGGGCGATAGCAAACAATGGTGTGACTTGAGTGACATCGCGCGAGTTGACGGACCATGACAGACCGCACTCGGCCAACAAGAGGCGGTCGACAGCAGTACCAAGATCGTCAACAATCAGACTGGTAGGGCAGTGGCCGAAAAAACAACAAGGGCAAAAGCGATGGCGAAAACCAGCATTCCGGAAGCTGCGGCACAAGAAATATTCAATCTCACACAGCGGCAAAACGAGGAAGTCGTTACACGCGAATCGCAGTCGTCCGACTACCACTCAATCGCGATGCTGATGCATCAGCTCGGTTACGCGGCTACGTCCGCGTTGATCCTTGAGAAGCTACAGTTATTGACTCCCAGCCTGACCGATAAGATATTCGTCGCCACCGTGCGTGACAAAATCGTCGGTAGCATCAGCCTGCACGCGCTTCCGTTGTTCCATGCAGCCGGATATCTGGGGCGGATCACGAGCATGGTCGTCAACGAGCACCACCAGGGAGACGGTATCGGCAGTGCTTTGATCGCCGCTGCAGAAAATTGGTTTAAGACTGTCGGATGTGTGAAGTTGGAGGTGACGAGCGGCGATCATCGGCCTACTGCCCATCGCTTCTATGCAAAGCACGGCTTCCTGCGAGACGGACAAAGGTTCGCCAAGAAGGGGCAGCTGCAATAGCTGCGTTGCGCCATTCAGCCGGTTTCTGAACGTGCTTCGGTAGTCGGCCATGAGCGGGCAGTCGACGTGAGTGCCTGAATTGCTTCCAATCTGGTAAATCTCTTCGTGCCCGAGGTTGGTGAATGCCACGAAAAATTCAACTGCGAACGGCAACTGAAGTCGACATACCGCGTATCGAGATGTGGGCTCAAGAAATCGACGCGGGTCAATACATGTCACGCCATCTTCCAGAGCAGTCCGACGTGCTGCTATGGAAAATCATCATCGTCGACGGTACCGAGGCCGGGACGGCGTGGGCTGAACGCAAGGGCGGGATGCCCGGCGTCGTGTTTCTTGGGATTTTCATCGGCCGTTCTGAATTGCTTGGGGAAGGAATCGGACGCACTGTAGTTAGCGATTTGATCGCCAACGTACACGCGACCGCAGGTGACGTCTCGATCCGATTAAATGTGCGCTCCGGTAATATGCGAGCGATAGCCTGCTACAGGCAATGCGGATTCGTGCAGATTGCGTCAGGCGAGAAGGTGGGCACGGACGGCGCTCTCATTCAGACAATGACTATGCAATACTCGCCGACCGTCGGACCGGCGACAACTCGCTCTGCGAATGACCGCCTTGGCGATCCATAAGACGGCAAGCGCGTGAGACGAAAACCGGCCAGGAACCGCCATTCGCACGCACCTTCGCTCCGACATTCGGGCGTCGACTCTACATCAGGAAGCGGCCATTCAATTCGCGACGTTGAACGTTGCTCCGTCGGCATGGTCGTACGCCTGGATCGTTTCGGGTTACTGATCGGCCGGTCTTACCGACTATTCGGCCCTGGCAATCTGTCCTGCCGGGTAGACCAGCCCTTTACTGAAGGTTTTTCGCCAGTTGTCCGCGCAAGGTATCCGCCATCTGCTGCAAGATGTTCGGCAACACAATCTGAGCCTCAAATGGCCCAACGACCGAATACCTCGACCCTGCCTCTTCGTCGGCCACGCACCGCGCCTGCCTCACCTCGCGGACGCGGTTGCACGCGGCGTCGAACAGCCCGGCTAATTCCCGACGCATCACCTTCGACTCGACGTTTTCTGTCATCGCGCCCTCCAGGAAGGCATGAGCAATAAGTGCTTCCGCTCCCGCTGCCAACAGGTCAGCGACAGCAGGGTCACGGGTTACCAGCGCCAGCGCACGCCCACGTCGCCCGCGACGATGCTGCGACGTTCGCCGTTGACGTTCGTCATATAGCCAGCATTCGCGAACGCACTGCCGCGCGCACTCACCTTTGCGACGATGCCGAGCTGGAATTGCGCGGTGGTTGCAGAGACGCTGGTGGGAATCACCGTGGTGCCGGTAAACGTCGCGTTGTCCGTGCCACCGAAGTAGTGCCACAGATTCACACGGAGATACGGTTGCCACGCTGTGCCCGCAGCGTCGAAACGACCAGCGAGCCTGACCCCAAGCCGACCTGCAAGCCCGTTCGCGGCGTGAAACGACACGCTCGAGACGCCGTCGTTGAGATCGTCGATGGACGTATGCTGCCAGATCAGCTGTGCTTGCGGTTCGACGCTCACATGGGCCGGCAGCGGAATCGGCAGTCCTGCCTCAAACGACGCGGCCTCGGCATGGCCATGCGTGGAGGCGCCGATACTCTCGTTGGACATCGGGCTGATGGTCAGCGAACTGCCCATCAGCACGGCGTCGGTGTACCAGCCGCCGGGTCCGACGTGGGTCCAGTAGCCTCCGGCACTGTATGCGTCGATCGACAGGTGTCCCGCCGCCAGATTCGGGAAACCGAGCGCAAAGCCGCTGACGTCGCCGTCGGCGCGGGCAAAGCCGAGAGTGAAGCCGTAGTGATCGCGCTGGCCGCCTGGCGTCGCAGTGGCGTAGACGTCCTGGCCGAGCTGGATGCCGCCGATCGTGCCGCTGAACTCTGGGTTGACCGCGCCACCGTTGGCAAGCGTGGCATGTTCGCCCCACACGCGCGTCCACGAGGCTGGCAGCGCGCCGGTTTCGGTCAACATGGCTTGCGAGCCCTGGCGGTCGTGGAAGGTGCCGATCTGGTCGATGCCGAGTTCGCGCGCGAGTTCGGGGACTTCGGCATAAACCGGCACTTCCATGCGGTACAGCGGCGTCGGTGTCGCGCCCGCAGGCGGAGGTGCGGGGAGCGGTGGTGTGCCGACGGCCGCTACCGGAGCTGGCGCGGGGGCAGTGGGTGTCGATGTCGGTGCTGGCGCCACGCTCGAACGCAGATACCAGTTATCGACCGTTCCGGCGCTCACGCCGCCCTTGAACAGGTAGTACACGAACGCGCCTGCCTTCAGCGGTGCTGGCAGCGTGAACGCGCTTGCGGTCGTTGTCGCGCCGTTGGTCGCCTGCACGACCAGGATGCCGTCCGTGACTGTTGCGCCGCCATTGCCGCCGACGTTCGTCACGCCGATTGTCGTATTTCCCGAGCCAGTGCCTTGCGAGATCACCAGCTTGTCGCTGGGCGAGCCGTCTGCGCCGAGCACGCTTTGCAACAGCAGCCGACCGTTGAATCCGACATAGTTGCCGTTGACCACCAGCGCATCGCTCGTGCTGGTGCCGCCGTTGGTCAGATCGATGGTGCCCGCGTTGTTGACGGTGACGAACTGGCCCGCGACCGCGGGCGTGACCGACGGGTCTCCCAAGCCGCCTGCAAACAGCGTGCTGGTCGAATCGATATTGAGCGTGCCTGTCAGCGTGCCGCTATCGCCGAGCGTCAGACCGTTGCTGTCCAGCGTGAGCCGGCTGCCGTTCGTGACGTTGATGATTTCCCATTCGACGAAGCGGGAGAGGCCGCTCGCCTGCGTGTTGTTGAAGGTAAGCGTATCGGTGCCGAGTCCGCCGTCGAACGAAGGCACACCCGCGAGATTGACGTCGGTGAGTCCGGTGAGCGTCGCCGTGTCGTTGCCGGAGTAGAGATTGACGAAGCCGGTGATCGTGCCGCCGCTCCAGTTGAACGTGTCATTACCGGCATCGAGGAAGATGGCCCGGCCGCCGCCTCCGGCGATATTGCCGGTATTGTTGATCACGACGTCAAACGTGCCGTTCATCGCAATGGTCTCGGTGGTATTGCTCAGCAGCGTGCCACTGTTATTGATGGTCACGGGGGCGCCTGCGAAGGAGAGCGTGACGGCCTGGGCCGAAACGGTGCCGGCATTGTTGTACGTGCCGCCGCCGTTCCCATCGACGCCATTGCTCTGCCTGGACACGATGCTCGCGCCCGCTTCGTTGTTGAACGTCACCTTGCCCGCGATGAGAGCGCCGACGCCCCCCGGGCCGCTTGCGGTGATCGAACCGGTGTTCGTTATCATGCCTGGGGACGGATCCGACGACAGGATGCCATGGGAGTCCGTACCCGATACATTGATGGTGCCGTTGTTTGTCAGCACGTTTCCGCCCACGCTGCCGTGTGCAAACATGCCGTCCGCCGTGTTACCGGTGGTCGTGATCGTGCCGTTGTTGACGAGCGTGTCGTTATTCGTCAACGAAACCATGCCGACCGCGCTGTCGCCGCTCGTCGAGAGTTGGCCGTTGTTGGTCAGCGTGCCGCCACCCGTGCCGCCGAAGTCGTACATCGCGTGTCCGTTCGTCCCATTCGTGGTGATGACAGCGCCTGTGTCATTGAGCATCGTGACCGCGGCGCCGCTGTTGAACATACCGGCTGTACTGTTGCCGCTCGCGGCGATCACGCCAAGGTTAATTAACATGTTTTGCCCGATCGACGCGCCCTGTCCCCAGATAACCGCCTGCGACGCACCATTCACACTCAGCGTGCCCTGATTGATCACCGTACTGGCGTCGCGCACGAGGATACCGGGGCTTGCGGTCACGTCCAGTTCAGCGCCAGGCAACACGTCGACCGTGACGTGCGTGCTGCCGGAGAGGGCGACCACGGGTGTTGTCGATGGATTGGGCGTACTGCCGTCGCAGGTGACGGTTTGTCCTGTCGTCGGCGCGGTGTGGTTGCAGGCGGCCACGGCTGGGTCAAACGACAACATCATCAGCAGTACGAGTGCGGACGAGATGACTTCGAGTATGCGGCTCTGCACAAACGGCGGGTATGCGTTGCACATACTTCCTCCATGCACGACAGACCTGGTCGATTCCCCGTTGGGAACGCGTTCCTGTGGAGTCGCCTCGTGGGCGCTGAAGTTGCGCAGATGCAGCAGATGTTACGCAACAGAATAGTCAACGGGTTGCCGTGACGCAATATTGAGCCGCACCACGTGAGGAAACGCAGTGCGGCGCTTGCCGGCGGTGCGCGCCGCCAGTGCTGATGGTCACACCTTACGCATCGCTTCGAGACGGCGATGCGAGCGTTGTGGATCGAGCAGGGCGAAGTCGCCTGCGTCGCCTGCCCACGGCTGCGCGCTAGTGATCCGCGCAGCCGATTTCGGTGCCGTGAGCATCGCCGGCCGCTCTGAACCGTTTGCCCATCGACACGGGTCCGATCAGGCCGGCCGTGACGGTGATCCATCTGTGGATTTCAACCCGCGAACGTCCACTCCGCTTTGGGAGGAGCCGTTGATGTCTCCTCAAATCGACAATCTGCTCAGGGTCGAATAAACGGGAGTACGCATTCGTCGAAAGCGATATCCTCGCTGAGGTTGTCGCGATACCTGCGGGAACCGAACTTCAATGCGGTGTGCAATGGTGCGGAGAAATTGATAGCCGCGCGGAGGGGATGGCGGGCTCCCCCGAAGTGTCCACGCGCAAGGTCCTCGACAGAGGTGAACGATCAAGGCTGGTGTGCTGTTCGCGATTTTTTCGACGCTACCTGTCCGTCAACGTGCGGCCCGAGCGTCATTGTGATGGCGGCCCGATGTAATTCGCCCGCCTTAACCCCACGACGGAGGCTCATATGCAATACCTATTGATGATCTACTCGGAAGAAAACGGCTGGAACCAGATGACCGACAGCGAGCGGCAGCAAGGGGTTGCCGCATATCAGGCGTACACCGAAGCGTTGAAAAAAGCGGACGTGCTGATGGGCGCCAACCGGCTGCAGCACACAAGCACGGCCACTACGGTGCAGCTCGTCGACGGCAAGCCGCAGGTGCTTGACGGACCGTTTTCCGATTCGAAGGAGCAGCTCGCCGGTTACTATTTGATCGACGTCCCCAACCTGGACGCGGCGATCGCGTGGGCGTCGCGTTGTCCCGGCGCGGCGCACGGTCTCATGGAAGTGCGTCCAGTCTGGACCGCGCCCTACGACGCGCCATCCATTGCATGAATCTGTCCGGCGGCGGCCGTGACGCGGACGGCACCGCACGTTCGGTTGCCGAGGCGGTCGCCCGGCGCAGCTACGGCAAGCTCGTCGCCCTGCTGGCGATGCGCACGCGCGACGTCGCCGCGGCTGAGGACGCGCTGTCCGACGCGTTTGCGGCCGCGCTCGCAGACTGGCCGAAGCGAGGCTGCCCCGCCAATCCTGAAGCATGGCTGCTGACAGTTGCGCGCCGCCGGGCGCTCGATGGCGTGCGTCATCGCTGTGTAGGCGACGAAGTGGCGAACCAGCTTGCGATCCTCGCCGACGAGATTGATCAGCATGACGCAGGCATGCTACCCGACCGACGGCTTGCGCTGCTGTTCGCATGCACGCACCCGGCACTCGAGGCCGCGATTCGCACGCCGTTGATGCTGCAGGTGGTGCTGGGGCTCGAAGCGAAGACGATTGCGTCCGCTTTCCTGATGTCGCCCGCCGCGACGAGCAAGCGTCTTGTGCGGGCGAAGAACAAAATCCGTGAAGCGGGCATTCCGTTCAGCGTACCAGAGCGCAAGGAGTTGCCCGGCCGGCTCGCAGCGGTGCTCGAAGCGGTCTATGCGGCGTATTCGGAAGGGTGGACCGATCCGCTCGGCGGCGATACTGAGCGGCGCGATCTCACCGGCGAGGCGCTGTTTCTTGCGCAACTACTCGTCGAATTACTGCCCGAGGAGCCAGAGACGCTCGGTCTGCTCGCGCTGATGCTGTATGCGCAGGCGCGGTGCGATGCGCGACGCGATGCGGCTGGCGACTACGTGCCGCTGTCGGCTCAGGATCCGGCGACATGGAACGCGCCAATGATCGACGCAGCCAACGCGTTGCTGCGGCGCGCCAGCGCATTCAAGGCAATCGGACGCTTTCAGCTTGAGGCCGCGCTGCAGTCGGCGCACGTCCACCGCTGCCAGACACATCGCCCGAACTGGGACGAGATCGTGCAACTCTACGATGCGCTGCTCGCGATTGCAGCGTCGCCAGTGGTCGCGGTGAACCGCGCGCTGGCGCAGGCGGAACGGGACGGTCCGCAGACGGCGCTCGACGCGCTCGAACCATACGCGGACGATCCGCGCCTGGCCGACTACCAGCCGTACTGGGCCGCGCGTGCCGATCTGCTCGCGCGTGCTGGCGCGACCAAAGAAGCGCTTGGCGCGTACGATCTCGCGATCGGACTCGAGCGGGATCCGGCCGTTCGGCGATTTCTGCAGCGCAAGCGTATCGAGCTGTCGTCGGGGAGAAGTTAGATTGGCAGGTTGTGTTTGTTATGCGAGGTTCCAGGCCTGGTGGTAATGAGGCGCAGACGCCGGGCTGCGGGGCCTGCTCCGTTTCCATCGAGTTGATATCGCGGATTGCATGGCCCCTTCGGGGCAAAGGCGACGTCTGAATGTCCTGGCATGGTCAGGGCGGCTGACGGGGCATGGTCGACAACGCCAGATCGATGTGCGCTCAATAACGCGAAGTTCGAAATTTTCGATGGCGGCCTTCAGGTGGATTTTGTTAGCGCGTATTCCGGCCACGAGAAGTCACTCGCGCGCGATATTATCGGGTCGTTCGAACGGCTGGACCGCCTGGAAAGCGGTCACGTTGTTGCGGAGTCCCCGGCGAATGAAATAGTGGCTCGCGCAGGACACCGTACAACGAGGCCTGTAAGCGTGTGCTCGCCGGCTAGCAAACCGCAACCGGCCGTTTCGTAACTTCGACGTTGACGGGACAGAACGAATCCGTTTCGCTGCGCCGGCGAGATCAGAGACGGCTCGCACGAACGAGCGGGGTGTGCTTACCGCGCGAACGCCGAGACCCACTTCAAATGCCGACGGCGTGGCAAACGCTGGGCGCTGATTACATGCCACAAATGCCTTCCCCTTCTGCCTGAACTGCGCGAACTCGGTAGATCTGTCACCCACGGGTGCTTTCGTTGCTTCCGGCCTACAGTTGAGTCGGCAGCGGGAAATCGATCACGGTATCGTTGATCCGGTTCACCAGGTTTCCAAAGGTGATGGAAGCGATCGCCAGAGACACGCCGATCACCTGATGTTCGCTGTAGCCCGCCGCGCGAAACGCATCCAGCTCTGCAGTGGGAAGCGTTCCCTGGGTTTCGACAAGAACCCGAACAAAACGTACCAGCGCATCTCGCCTGGCGTCACCTGTAAGCTTTCCTGCGCGGACCAGGATCATTACGTCCTGAGACAGGCCCGAGAATTTACCTTTCAGCGTGTGAGCCGCTACACAGTAATCGCAGCCCGACACCTCGCTGACGATTAGCTTGAGCGTTTCGATATCTGCGTCTGACAGTTCGCTTCGGGTGACCGCCGCGTCGATAGCGAATATGGCCTGAAGTCCATCAGGACTGTGGGTGCCGATCGTCGCAAATGCATTGGGGACTTTACCCACGATTTTTTTGACTTTCGCGAACACGTCCGCGGTTGCGCCAGTTGCGGTTTCAAGCGTGGCGGTAGTAAGACGGGTCATGCCAACTCCTTTGATGTTCTGGATTAACAGCGTATAAACTGCGTAGCGCCTGGGCGACTACACGAAGAACGTGAAGATCGTGCATGCCGGAACCGTTGCATTGGATGCTCAACCGGCTCCGGGCGCTTCGTGTGTGAGTGGAACAACAAGCCGTTTCTCAACGCGAAGGCGCTTCACGGTTTCTGGTCGCAGCAACGGTAGGCACGAGAACCGCGAAAACGACGATTGCCAGCGCGGCGATAAAGAGTCCAACGAACGTCAGATGAACCGACTGGTGCAACGCCAGACGAATGGCGGCTAAGCTGTCCATACTGCCGGGTGCTGACTCGATCACCTTGCGCAGTTGATCGGAAGTGACCACGCCAAGCGTCTTCGAATGAGCCAGTCCGTAGTTGAGCACGGCGCCGAAGACGGTCGCGCCAAGTGTGCTTCCAAGATTGCGCGAGAACAGGTTTGACGCGGTAGCGCTGCCGCGCTGCGACTTGTCGATCTGCTCCTGGATGAGGACGAGTGAAGTCACGCTGAGCGCACCCATTCCGAAGCCCATGACCAGTGATCCGATACCGGCGAGAAGCGGTGCGCTATGAGGGGTCAACGAGACGAAGACCATCGCGCCAACCGGGATCACCGCGCTTCCACCGATCAGCAGCTTGCGCAGATCGAACCGGTGGAAGGAGCGGGCGGAAAGCGTGGCGCCAAGCGGCCAGCCCACCATGACCATGGTTAGCGTAAAGCCTGCGACCACCGGCGTACGATGCAGCACACCCTGAACATACATCGGCAGGAAAGTTGTCAGCCCCATCAAGGCCATCCCGGAGAAAACCGTCGCAAGGTTGGTCATCGCAATGGGCCTGTGTCCCCAGAGGCTAAACGAGATCATCGGGTCCGGGCTTCGCCGTTCCTGCCAGACAAACAGCGCCGCACTTGCAGTGAACACGCTGGCGCTGAGCATGGCGTGCGTATAGTCCGCTGTGCTCAGGCTCGTCAAGCCGATCATGAGCGCGGCGATGGCGGTGGTGAAGAGAACTGCACCTTTAATATCGATCGACGGCCGCGCGCTTCTTTCTTCTTCGTGCAGGAACAGGACAAAGCCTGCGGCCGAAATCAATCCGATCGGGATGTTGATCCAGAAAATCCACGCCCATGAAAAGTCGCGGACAATAAAGCCGCCGATCATCGGTCCGAGGACCGCCGCCGTCGCCCACACGCTGGCCAGATAGCCCTGGACCTTGCCACGCTCTTTCGCCGGATAGAGATCGCCGACGATGGTCAGCGTGACCGGTTGTATTGAACCGGCGCCGATGCCCTGAATGAGTCTGAAGACGATCATCGCAGGCATCGACCAGGCGAAGCCGGCCAGCACCGAGCCGACCAGAAAAATGGCAATGCCGGTCAGCATGATTCGCTTGCGACCAAAGATATCGGCAAGCTTGCCAAAGACCACCGTCATGGCGGTCTGCGTCAGCAAAAACGACGAGAAAACCCAGCTGTATAAATGCAGTCCGCCGAGTTTCGTCACGATCTGCGGCATGGCGGTCGAGACGATCGTCGCTTCGATGGCGACCATCGCCAGTGAAGCCATCACGGCTGCGATGACAAGGGGCCTGGATGTCTTTGATCTGGAAGACAGGTTGTCTAACATTGCGCTCATGATGTTCCTGCTTAAATGGTGACGGTTCAGGACATGGTTTTCGCGTCGACCATGTCGATAGACTCGGCAAACCGTCTATTCCAAATAAGCGGGAATCTCCGGATGGCACAGGCTCAACTGTAGGGCCGCGCTACCCGTTTTTCACTGCCCGGAAGAGTCGAAAATATGCTCAGGCGGCTCAAACGGATATCTCCCGGATGAGAAAAGCGTTTAGTGCGTTGTCGTCTTGATATTGCGTGCGGTGAATGGCTGCCCCCGATCGAGTTCGTCCGTTGACCGACACATGTACGTGCCATTCGAAGTCCGCGCGCAACGAGCGGGCGGTGAGTGGTTGAGAGGTCTGTGCTCTCTCGTCAGGAAATTCGCTCCGCGAATGGCCGATGTGCCGTGGCGTGCAGTCGATGGTGGCTGTGCGAGATTCGCGTAGTCCATGCGGCTTGCATAAGACAAGGTACGGCCATGAAGAGTCGTTCATCGGTATCGCGGAGTTGACGCTCGGGCGTCGGCTTCGTTCAGTTTCCCGCCTATCGCAGGCTATCGCGGTTCCGATACCGCCTGACGGCATACGGTTTCGCTTCAGATCCCGGACTCCGCGAACAAGTGTGCTCGGCAAGCACAGGGTCCTTGTCGAGGCACTGCACATCCCAGTGTCCTGAAACGCATGGTCCGCCTTCGCCGTCACCAAACCGCCAGAACGTGTCGAGATGGAGCGTAATACGCATGGCCGAAGATCAGCGGGCCGCATCACCGGCGAGAGCGTATGCTCCCCAAAAATACGGGTGACGGTAGAGTTCCCCATCCTTGCCGCTGGCCATGTCGCGCTCGGTGCGCGCCAGTGCCTGGGCCTTCGATAGCGAGGGATCGTTGGAATAAGTCCGGAATACACCGGTCGTCACCTCCGTTGCCGATCGAGATTCGACTGCCCACTGGGTGAGGAGTATCGAGCGTGCCCCCGCCGCAAAAAATGCGCGGGACAGTTCCGACATGGCATCTCCCGCGTTACCGGTGACGAGTCCCGTGTTGCAGGCGGACAGTACCACCCAGTCGGCATTCAACCGCAAGGTCACGATGTCGTCCGCGGTGAGAACCGAGTCTGGCAGCCCGCTTCCCTCATAGGCTAACGCGAGTCCCGCCTTGCGCCAGCCTGGCACTTCGCCCGCCACGATGCCGTGTGTAGCGAACAGGACAACCCGATCGTTCGACAGATCCCGTTTCATCACAACGCTTCGCGAGGCGCTCTTTCCCCACAGCACGCTTCGATCGGGGGCATTGAGTGTCCTGGCAATCGAGGTCGCCTCGTCGAGCGTCTCGGGTAGCGGTGCGACGCGTTGGTAGTCGAACGAACCCGTACCCGCATCAACCGGAAACGCTCGCGCGGGAGTTCTGTTCACGGGGGAGGCAGCGGTCGTGGCTGGGTCACGGCCGTCGAAGCTCGGATCGGCGAACGCGATCAGCGGCTCGCTAGCGTGCGTTGCCGGATGACTGCGGGCGAGCACAAGCGCCGAGGCATTCGGAATACGCACCGGCATGGTCGTGGCGATCCACCAGTGCGCACTCGCAAGATCCGTTGCGGGCGCCGTCACGAGCACGTCGAACGGCAGGCTCGAGAGAATGCCGCTTGTGCCGATGTATACGGTTGTCGCCCCTTCGAGATCGGCCGCTATCGGCGAGATCAGCAAGCGGTAGAGATCCGTTGCCGCTGCCATGTCGAACCCGGACAGATCACCCACCTTATGCGGCGGAACGCCCGCATCGAATGCGCTACGCAACTGCAAGATCTGTTTTTTAAGGTCTGCACGTGTGACGTTGACCCGTATCGCATGCAGCGCGCCTTTGGCGTTGACGACGAATGCGTACGTCGCATCGCGCCCGACGTAGAAGTCTGCATACACCTCATCGAAATGCAGCGCCGCGCCTACCTGCTCCGGCGTGGGAACGGCGGGTAATACCAGCCGCCGGTACTCGGGAAACTGCTTGCCGATGTGGTCGTGCAGTGTGGCCAGGTCCCCGGCCGAGGCGTTCATGGTTTTCTCGGCATCTGTGACACTGGCGATCGCACTCTCTTTGTCTCCGGTATTTTCCGTGTCGTCTTTGGCAAAGGGGGTAGTCAGCCCCGAGAATCCCAGCCGCTCGGAATCCCGGGCATGACGCGCCATCTGCTCCTGCTCGACCAGGCTGCGCAGTTCCGGTGTGACCGTCGCCAATCGCGCGGCACCATCGCTCATCGCGCCCTGGGTCGCATTCATGTGAAACAACTCGGCGATACGGAAGGCGAGTGCCTGACCTTCTGCGCCGTCGTCCATGAGGCGGCTCAGACACATTGCAAGCGCACCGTCCTCGACAAAAGCCCCCGCGCTACTGGAAGCGTCCCAATCGTCGTTCTGGTCAAGCATGGGCGTCACGTATCGGGAGATCTCCCTTTCGCTGACCTTTCCTTCGGGATCCTCAAGGCGATAGAGCATCAACATCGCAGACTGATACTTGACGAACGGACTCTGCGCCCCCTGGTGCAACAGGTTGTACGACAGCACGTGTGAGATGCTCGACTCGGCTCCCGGCCAGTTCCCCTGCGTCGCGAGTATCACAGATAGCCGCTCGTCCGGGCTCGGTGTTCTAGCCACGACAGGATTGATCGAAGCCGCGTATTGGAGAGCCTCAGCATCGGCCTTGTAGTCGGCAAGGCGATTCGTCGCAAGCGCGATCATCAACCGCATGCGCAGCGCTTCCGCATAGAGGAACGTATAGGGGAGCACACCGGCATCCTGATACCCCTTGATGGCTTTGTCGATCCAGAAAAGTGCGCCATCGTAGTCGTCGTTGGACATGAGCGCGATCGAGACTGCAACCTCGACGTGGGCTCGCTGCAAGGGGCCAGGTTTGAGTCGCGGATCGTGGTCGATGTCCCAAAGCATCCCGTTCACGTAGTTCAGCGCCTCGGTGCGCCGATTGTTCTGCGTTAGCAAACCCACGAGATGCTCACTTTCGTCGAGCAATTGATTGGCGGCTTCCTCGTGACGATGTTCACTGAGCGAGGGGTTGTCGAGGTTCTTTCGCGCCAGATCGGCCGCCTCGCGCACCTTGCGCAACGCCGTGTCATGTTGGTTAAACGCGCGGCGCGCAAGCTCCGCCTCGGCAGAGAGATACTCGTAGGCCGGTTCTTCCGGCAGGGTTTCAAGCTCGGCAGCGGGCGTCTGGTCGGCCAGTTTCTTCGCCTGATTCACCAGCCTCTGGCTTCGCACGAAGTCGTTTTCCAACGCATACGCAAGGGCGAGTCCCGAGGCGGTCAGCGAGCGTTGGCCTGGCGGGATCTGCTCGTCATCAACGATGTTTTCCATCACCCGCCTCGCGTCGGCTGGGTCATTCGCGTCGAAGTAATCCTGGACGAGCACAATCAGCAGCTTAAGTCGTATATCGCCGTCTGAATTCTCATTGAGCAGCTTGCGAATGGTCTTCTCTTCATCGGCGACGGAGGGTTGTCCCACCGTCTTGTCGATTTTTGCAGCCGACGCATTCACGCCTCGAAGCTCATCTGCCAGCGACGTCCCGAGTAACCCGCAGAACGATCCGACGATCGCTGCCGCCAGGATATCCAGCATGGGTCTCAGACACGACCATACGACCTGGGATGCATTTTCGGATCGCATGACCATCGTGCCTCCGGTTCACGTCGTTGCGGGCCTCGCTAGTCTATGGCACACGCTTGACACGTTTTCACAGTGCTGTCGGCCTGTACAGTGCGAGCGTAATCGCCATGCAGCGATGTCCGCGCGCGCTTCGTACTTCAAGGCCATTCCGCTGTCCGAGAGCACCCAGCAATAGTAGTCAATATAGTCGGCGGAGGCGTTTCGCCACAGAAGTCGTGCTTGATTTCATGTTGATGAAACGATAACTTTTTTCGCGAAGCGCGACCAGTCGGGGTGGCGAAGAACAACCCGACACCCGGCCGAGGCAGTCACGGAGGCGCTCGCGTCTGATCCACCCGCAATTCACACGCTAGAGTTGGCCGCACGAATTCGGACAGCCGGATCAGTGGAGCGGCCAGGGCCTTGGTCCAACAGGTAAGGGAAGCTGGATTTCCGGGATGGCGCTTCGGTGAGTTCTGGCATCTCGAAGGCTGACGGCGTGCAGATGCTGAACAGCGAAGCGACGCTGATTACAGCGCTCGCGCTGGCCTGGTCGCGCCGAAAATTTGGGTTGACGAGACCATCAAGGTTACGGCCATCGAGCCGGGCTCCTTCGTCATTGACTGGGCTGGGCGTTCGTTGACCCGAGCAAGCAGCACGATCGGCGAATATGCGTGTTCGACCGCGCGGGCCACCCGACTTTGAATGCGGGGGGGGGGCGAACATGTTGAGTGCGCGACGTTGCACTTATATCGGGTGACCGCTGCACCTGAAGGTCGCCGATGCGGTTGTTATGCGCTCAAGGTCTGCAACGGGTCGGTTTGGTGCGTTCACCGTCGGCCCGGATTCGGCCAAAGCAGCCTTTCGACATCGCGTACTGAATCGTCAACAATGGTGCGCCAGCAACCTTGACCACCAACTCGCAGGCTCACTATGAACTTTCGATTCGCCGTCGCTGATGCATGCAAAACGCCTTACTCCACCAAAACCCTCAACTGATCTGCGACGAAGGACCGAGCGGACTGCGCATGGGCCGGTGTGTCGTCATCACGAACGATGCGCTGCTGTCATGGAAAACCAAGTCGACCGAAGCCAAACGCCTCATGAACGACCGGGGCGTCGTGGACTAAAAATTATGCAGATTCGACGGCCGTCTGCCAGCGCAGTGTTCTCGCGGTTAAAATTCAGGTTTTACGCCTCCCTTTCTCGCCATGGCGCACTCTTACTACTCGCAGCGTAAAGGTACAAATCCGAATCAATCGGGGCTCCCCCTAGACGACATCGTTGATCTTTACATCCGGGTATACGAGCAACTGTCCGCAGACGGGTATTTTGCCGAAGCCTTTGGGTTTGAATGTGTGGACGCAGGGCATGTTGCAGGTAACGTTCGTGACATCGAGCTAGAGGTGCTCCTCGCCGTCCGTAAGAAAGACCTCTGGCCTCCGCATTTCCATGGGGAGCGCTACTCGGAAGACGACCTTTTTGACGTCATCGAGTTTCTGTTTCAGCATGTTTCGAAGCCTATCGATGGTTCCTTTCACAACTACGCAGAATGTGGCATGCATTGGGAGACGTTCAACAAGCAACAAGGGCAAAGCGAATATCGCGACAAAGTGAATGCTGTTCTAGGCCACTATGCGAAGCGGTTTGAACTCTCCGAGAGCGGCGAGATACTTGAAAAGCCGCAGCACGGATTTGAGAGGATTTTCGATGCCGACATCCCGTCTAGCGATTCCAATGTGACGAATCGGATTAACGCCGCGATCCTGCGCTACCGGCGCCACGGCGCGACACTCGATGATCGCAGACAAGCCGTTCGAGATCTTGCCGATGTGCTGGAGTACACCCGTCCAAAAATCAAGTCTCTGCTGACTTCAGCCGACGAGAAGGACCTGTTCAATATCGCAAACAATTTCGGAATTCGGCACCACAACGACCAACAGAAGACGGGATACGACGCAAGTCTATGGCTGAGCTGGATGTTCTATTTTTATCTAGCGACCATTCATGTCGTTTTGCGCAAAGAGCAGCAGACTCGCGCAGGGTTTTCTACAGATGAGTAAGCTACCGACAAGCCAGCGCGGTGTTACGGCCGCGGGGGCAAGACTGCCATTTGCGGCTGATTGCCGTGCAACGCCTGCGGAAGAGTTCACTGCGCGGGAGCGCGCAAGCGGAGTCGGATCACGATGACCGAAGGAAAACGGATTTGTGCCGATTGCGTGCAAGACCCCTACCTCAGCGCGGAGATTAGCAGAAGCGAAGAAGACGAAGTGACGTGTGACTATTGCGAGCGGATTGCTCCGACTCTGAGCATTTCAGAGGTCGCAATTGCCTGCGATGAAATCATCGAAGCGTACTTCACCCTGACGAGCGATAGCGCTGCCGTCGTGTATCACGGGCGCACTCCCAAGGGACAGAGCCTGATTGAAATTCTCGACATGTGGCTGACACCAGATGACCAGACAGCCGCTTACGACGTTGCCGAAGTATTGGAGTACCGTTGGACATATGAGGACGATGGTCGCTATGGCGAGGATCCATGGTTCGTCAGGCAGGGATCAGCGTGGGAACTTTCTCGCGATTGGGAGGATATGGAGCGGTCCCTTCGCGAGGAAGCGCGCCTAGTCAATCCCACGGTCATCGAGACCTTCGAGAAAGTTTTCGGCGGCCTCGACTCGTACCGCATGGAGGATGGCACAGGGCTGATCTTTGAGGTCGGCCCTGGTCAGCAAATACAGACCCTTTACCGTGCTCGGGTCTTCGAGCACCGTGACGCGCTTCAAAGGGCGCTGGAGAATCCTGAACACGAACTGGGACCGCCAGCAGCAGCGGTAGCGAGCGCCGGAAGAATGAATTCAAAGGGCATATCAGTATTCTATGGTGCGCTTGAGAGGCGTACAGCACTGCATGAGGTTCGACCGCCCGTAGGAGCCGCCATCGCGATCGCTGCGTTCACGCTCATCCGACCACTACGTCTTCTTAATCTCTCTGCGTTGACTGCGGCGCGTCTCGACCCATCGCTGAGCCTATTCGATCCAGCGACGCGGGCGATTGCGCAACGGTGCGACTTCATCAACTCGCTCGAAGCGGAACTGACCAAACCAGTACTGCCATCATTCACGGATGGCGGGTACCTCATTACACAAGCAATCGCCGACTATCTGGCTACCCACCGCGAGCTCAACCTAGATGGCATCTTTTTTAAGTCGGTGCAATATCACGGCACAATTAATGAATCTGGCGGACACAACGTCATCCTATTTCACAAGGCAGCGGCAGTGAAGATCCCAGATGTCGCAAAGACCTCCGCGAGCTTGGCACGGCAAGTGGGTGAAGATGAATGGGAAGGTCCCAGTATCACGACCTTGCCGAAAGAGATCGACGACAATCCTGCCTTTCATGGAACCTGGCCGGGCACTGAGCGAGAGGAATCGCTCGAACTACAACGGGACAGCATCGAAATCCACCGTGTTTCGTGGGTGGAAGTGAAAACCGATGTCGAAATGGTGGAGCACAAGTTTGCTCATCCAAGCAAGCCGTCGCGGCATGGCGCTCAGGAGTGACAAGAAAGATGCTGGCTGCCGAGTTTGATGCTTAGGAAAGAAAGCGTTACGTAATCGGGCCGCTGCCAGCAACTGGCAGGAAATTGACGATCCAGAGTCGTCATCCCCAGTAGCGTCGACCGAATTCGCGCAAGTGGTGAAGTGTCTCAATGCCACCGATGTGCGCATAGTCAAACCGCTGTCCGTTCAGGTTGGTCAGATCAACGGTGATACTCGCTCTGATGACGTTGCCAGCATGGTCCGTTATACGGTCGACTAGATATTGACGCCGCCGAGCTGGATTGCGTATTTCCCAGCGTGGCTCCGAAATGTCGTGCGCAAACGCATTGCGGATTTGGTACGCCAGTTCCGCGAAGTGTTCGTCCTCAGATTCTGGTGGGGCGCCATTTCTGGCCAGCAATGGCACTCCCGTCCTTTCCTCATATTCTTCTCTGCACCGGTTAAGTGTGATCGCGGCGGCACCAAACGCAACGGACAGCTGGTTTTCGCAAGCCCGATGCAATTCACCGACCGAGTTGAAAATTCGGTCGGGAAGAACCCAAATGCCCGGCCCTTCGATTGTTAGAGGCTGGTCAAGCTCGTCAAGGTTCAGTTTTCCCTGTTCAACGTATTCGAGTAGCTTGGCTGCGAAGGCCAACTGGGTAAATGCAGGGTCTAGAAAGTTCATGATATGAAGAGAGCCCGATGCGCATGAAAGTCGTTATTGTTGCCCAAGAATAACCGGAATCCATCGGACGATGAGAGCTCGATGGGCTCGCGGGCTTTTTGTAGGGTGGCGCGCGCGAGACGACGACGGGAAAATTCAAGATCTAAGGCGAGCAACGACTAACGAACAGGCCGCACACCAAGAAATCGGCGACAGCAGGTCGGGATACATTTGGCACCAGTCTGGATGCGGCCAATAACCGCTATCTGCGTGACCTGTTCCCAAAGGGGACGTTGACGTTGTCCGTATGATTGCAAACAAGATAGTTTTTCTTCTGAATAACCGTTAGGCGCTTGGAGGTGTCATGACAAGATACAGATCGCCCCGTGATGCTGCACCGGAGATTCCGGCTGGCCATGAAATGGACGAGCTACTGAAGGCACGAATGTCCCTTGGTCACCCTATGAACGACACGCATCCACTTTCAGGACACGACTACGAACTGATCGGAAAGTTTGTTCAGACCTATTGCATCGCCGATCTCGAGGCGCGGCACATGATCAATTGTCTTACTCATATCAGGCTTGGAACGGCAACAACATTTGCACTGAAACTCAACGACAAGGACGCGCTAGCTCATCTTATTGCTTGCGCTGATAGCTGTGTTTGGAATATTGATCTCGCTGAGGGGATCCGCAAAGCGGCTGAGATCTTCGAGCAGCATCGTCACATACGTCACATGTTCGCACACTGGGCAGGTCGCAGAATTCCTAGTCATAACTCCTTTATCTTCTTTACGGCTAGCTTTGGCATGCAAAAATTGCCTCAGGGAGCGGTGATGATTGAGGAGGATGATGATGCGAACGTTCAGTATGGGCTCATGCCAATTTCTAAACTTCTCGAAGAGCAGAAGAAGCTTGAAGGACATGTACAGTACATAGCGAACATAGGTCGCCAGCTAGAGTCAAAAACGATACAGATTGCGGAGCAGTTCGCGCAGGATGTCGCTGACGGCAAGCTTACTCCCAAGCCTTACATAGTCGCAGGCGGCGGCACCTAACATCTCAGTCCCCCGGGCAAGCTAACGCGCACCGGTTACTTCAACGGTTGAACGTCCGTTTTCCCGAGTTGCGAATTTCCGCTTCGGGTCGGGTATCGCCCATCGGCAGTTGGCGCAGACTGAATCTCCCTTCATCTGAAAGGAGAATCGTCATGGAAGCAACTATCAGCAACGATGTGTCGCGCGTGCCATGGAACAAAGACAAGCTAACTGGACAGAAGTCGCCCCTGAAGCTTAAGGAAATCTGGGCCATTCGAATCCGCCTGCAATTGGGGGCGAAAACTCGTGATCTTGCGATGTTCAATTTGGCGATCGACAGCAAGCTGCGAGCGTGCGATCTGACAAAACTGCGGGTGCGCGATGTCTGCCTCGGAAACCGCGTAGCGCCTCGGGCAACGGTGATGCAACAGAAAACGCAGCGACCGGTGCAATTCGAGATCACCGAGCAAACGCGGGATAGCGTCGAAAACTGGATTAAGGCAGCGGCACTGTCTCCTACGGACTTTCTGTTCCCGGGGCGTATTCACGCGTCGGCCCACCTTTCGACCCGCCAGTATGCGAGGATCGTCCATCGTTGGATTAAATCGATCGGCCTCGACGACACCGCCTACGGCACGCACACAATGCGTCGAACAAAAGCATCATTGATCTATCGCCGTACTAAAAATCTCCGGGCTGTACAGTTGCTGCTGGGCCACACCAAACTTGAAAGCACAGTCAGATACCTCGGCATCGAAGTCGACGACGCGCTGGAAATGGCCGAACAGACAGAGGTTTGAGCGGTAATTCGCCGGACGGCAATTGGTCGCTGTCCGGCCAGAACCGGTCAGCGACGAAAGGCCGTTTTCAGGCACCAGAGCGCAAACGCGGCAGGCGTCGCGCATGGCCGTCACAAACTCCTGCATGATGATGACGGTTCGGGTCCGAAGTAATCGGATCGCCGTCGTATCAGCTGTTTCTGGACGGCTTACGCTACGCCGAAAAACGCATTTCGAACATGGAGCGGTAGCGAGGGGTCAGCAAGTGCTTGAGCCAAGAACTCTTTCCCGTTCGGAGCCTTCCCGAGAATCCGATGAATGGATTCAACCTCCATCACCTCGTCTGCAATTCTCAAGAGGTCGGCCGGGGGCCATACCGAGCTGATAAATGCGCTGACAAGGTCTTTTCTGGCAATTTTGCACTTGTCCCAGTCATAAAAGGAAAAGAAACTGAACATCGATGATGCGGTCTCACTATTGCGCAGGTGCTCGTAGACGCGGGGAAACGCAACTCTAAGAAGAGGGCTGACCTGCACATTGGTCGAACTTAGAGCAAACTCTAGTGCAACGGACGCGGCTCGTAGCGAAGTTGCCTCGCCAGCCGCCAAGATTGCCTCGGAAATCAAACTAGCCCAAGCACCTATGGCCTCCACGCTTGGCACGGTACTTCGCCGGTTGACAATCTGCTCCGTCAAGACGTCAGCGCGAGAAGCAAGGTGCGAACGAACGCTTTCCGAAGCGTCGCCGAAAAGCATGAGGTTGTTTGACACCTGCACGGTCGGCAATGTTGGAGAGGCTGCCATCAGCGCCAGTTCTCGGGCCGGAATACTCGGTCCGAACTGATTGAGAACCTGCACTGCTAGCGGGTGCGAGGCCGTTTCGCTCAAAACGCGAACCAGCAGGAGTTGGACGAATCTGAAACCAAGGTTCCCGGCGAGATAGTCGGCCTTCGTGAGCGCAATCTGCATTAGCACGTCACAAGAGCTGGGTACCAGGCTCAGTATTCTGATGAGCGCGTCGATGGGGAAGTCAGCGACTTCCAAATGAGCCGCCTGCAAAGCGCCGTCCGCTAGGCGCGACGGAATGCGCCGCAGTTCAGCATCTGAACTTCTAGCCAGCACATCTCGCAAGATGACACTCGCGCGGGTAGATTCGAATTGCTCGGTTCTAAACCATTCCAAGTCGTCTTCCGCCACTGTCATGGCTTTCGCCAGAATTGCGTCGACGCCATTATTTTGTGGAAGTTGAGTCAACAGTGAGCGGAGCAATCGCTGCTTTTCGGGGCTATCTGCGGTGATGACCAACGCGTCACCTAGCTCCGGTATCACGATAGCACCGGATGCGCTGAGCCACCGCACGCTCGTAGAAAGTGTCCGTCCATCAACGCCACGAAGCAATTCCGCCAACAAGTGGCCCTCTCCGCCGTAACTAAGGAACGGGATGATGTTTCTTCGAGCGCGGGAGCGAAGCTTGACATCGGCAGTGGCAACAAGACGTTCGAGCCTTTCGAGGCCCTCGTAACTGTGCTTCCATTTGAGTGCGTCAATGAGCACGCTTGCGAACTTTCGTCCATAACCCACCAGAGACAACAATGACTCATCATCCAGCGACAACAGTGTGTCCACAGATTCGCGAATAAACTGCCCTTTCACCAAGCCATCGGCCAGGCCAGCGATGACAACGGTGGGGGGGGCGGAGCCCTGCTCGGCTCGTTCGCGAAGGAACGCCAACGCTTCATCTGGCTGCTGAACAGTAGCGTTCCTAGCGGCACGGCGAATGTCACTCAGTGCTGCGATGGGAGGCAGGCGACTTGGAAACTTGCCAAGCAGCGTGACCAAGTACTGGAACAGGCCTTCAGTACCCAGTCTCTCCGCGAGCCGTATAGAGCTTCTGAGTGTAGGGCCCAGCAGGCGTGATACCGAATGTTCACTCTGTCCAAGGGAAGCAACGATGTCCAACATTCCGAGAATCGCAAGGGGCGACTCTTGTGAACGCTGGCGTAGTTCTTCCCAGAGCATCGCAAGCCGAAACTGTGATTCGTCAGCCTCATCCAGAGCGACATCCAGTTCCCCAAATGAGACTGCAAGCGGCAGGACACGAGTGCCCCCAAACAATCTTTGAGTGATGCTCGTCGTCCATTTGTGGCGCGGTTGGCGGTTGCCAGTTTGACCATCAATCCTTCTACCCGCCCATGCGGAAAAGTTTGAGCGCGCAGACGCTGGCGCGAAGAGCAAGTCAAAAGGTCGACCTTGAATGCTCCGCGGCGAGTACGCGTGCGTGCAAATGGCGAGTGACGACCGAAAGGCTGGCCAGAGGCCCTCGATAAGGCGGCTTGCAAACGCTTCCGGTGACTGCGCTTCGAAGACGACGATTGGTTGCCTTTTCTCCAGAAAAAAGGCCTCGACAAATTCCGTCGTGCTGCTGGACTCGAATGCGTGCGATTCCTCATGTGCACACGGCGTGATCGCGAGTTCAACAAAGCGAGACAAGTCGCGCCCCTCTACCTCGAGTGCAGCAAGCAGCGACGAGAGCACCTTTCCGTTTCGCCAGACGCCTATCGGCACCAAAAAGCTTCTCGTGATGACGCAACCCGCTCGAGGCGCGGAGAGGTCTTGCCAGGTTCGGGCGACGACATAGTAGGGTGCAGCGCCCAAGGGGTAGAAGGTGAGATAGGGCGCGAAGGTCTGACCGGGGCCGATGGGACCAGCCAAGTCAGATAGACGGTCTACTAAATCCTGGTCACCGCGCTCCAGCTTGATGCTGCTGCCAGCAAGTGCATGGCCATTTCGGTACGAATGGACTTGCTGCTGAACTCTAAATTCAAGTGCTGCGTTCACTGGCCGAGCAACCACTGAAGGGGAAGGGTAACGTCTTTGCTTTCCTCGACCACACCCGCGTGCTCGAACACTACGTAGCCGTTACCTAACACACCTGTCTCAAGTAATTGCTGACGGAAAGATTCTTCAGACAAATCCCCCCCGACAACGCTGAGCCCGAAGACGCGAACATCAATTGCGAGCGCGTCCCTCAATCGCCCAGCAAACAGCGGGAACTCCTTGTCGAGGTATTGGATGGGCGCCGATTTTCGCTCACGTGGGTCCAGCTTGTCCCATGCGGCGACGATGACTGCCACTCTTGGCTTACGCTCAGATTTCGAAAGTAAATCCTCGAGCATGCGAAGCAATTCGCACATTGCGACCTGGGTCGGAATTTCACCGGCCGCCTCCGAGTCGCCCATGCCTAAAGCGAGCAACTCCCCCGCCGTCACCCAGTTAAGAGCATCGAAGTTGTCCGGCGAATTGGCGTGGACGAAAAGCAGGGCCGATGTAGTTGTAGATACCAGGTCATGCCACCGCTGGGCAAGGTGGGAGTTCGCTACAGCGTTCTTCCACACTTCTCCAAGCACATCTGGTACGACAAGGGCGGCCGAAACCGCCGGGTTCGCGTCACGAATCGCGACGTCGACCACTAGGTCATTGCCTTCTTCGTGTAGCGAGGAGTCCGACCTCGGCGCGAACTTCCCTGAGAACAAGTGCTCGACAAGCTTCTCGACATACTCAATTTTGTCGGGGGTCGTCGGAGCGAAAAGCCTCCCTTCATTCTTAGAAAGCGAAACCCATAGTCTCGCGATGTAGTTAGATTTGCCGGAGTTTGGGCCGCCCACCAAGACAATGTTCGTGGCCATGTTCATGACCTCCTGAAATTCATTGAAAACCTCGAGTCAGAGCGCCGCTCATCCAAAAGCACTTCGGGCGCGATGCGGACCTGAGGTCGAAGCGTCTTGACCAACTCTACCAAGCCGGTTCCAGCCGGAGTTACGTCAGGATGATTCGAAAATGAGGCAACTTCTATGACGCTGGCAGCGAACCCATGGCTAGTAGCGCACTGAAGAATCGAGTCTACAGATGCTTGATGAGTTTGCCCCTCGTCCCGACGCGTAATAACAAGCGCAAGCGACGGCCTGATACTGTACCCGAGCAGGGCGGCCGTCCGCTTTACGACAATCTCCGCCCGATGGACAGCATGACCACGCGCCTCTGCGTTCGCCAGATGCTGTCCGTTAACAAACAGCCATATGACGTCTACCGCACGAAGAAACTCCAAGCGGTCGATTCTATTGCTGTCGGCAAGAGTCGTTGTCCACTCGCCAGGAAGGTCCGGAACAAAAAACTCCAAATCCCGTTGAAGCTCTAGATCAGCAAGCTTGAAATGGAGGAAGCCCGCCGTCCGACCGTCAACCGACTCCGTATGGTTAGTTATCTGTTCTGGCAACGAGTCCTTGTCCCACGCCCGTGCCCCCCGACTGATTTGCTCGAATGCCATGAGCGTTCTGCAATCCCGGAATTCGAATCCTTCTAGCTTGTTGCTCGACACCAGAAGGTACAGGCTTACCAAAGCAGCGGTCTTGCCCGCATCTGGAAATCCCAATACCCCGACCTGAGTGCATAATCGCCTCGCTAGATGGGCTCGTACGGTCTCCGCTCCCATCGTGAGGCTTGGTTCGAGACGGACGCCCTCCTCAGGCGAAGCTAGAACGGGTGCAAGGCCCCGGGCGACGATTTGCGTCTCCGGTTGGGCTTGAAGGTGCGGACAGGTGCTCGGTTGATTGTTGAGCAAACATATGCCAGTTTGCCCGACCGTGCATTCGGGCTGCGAACAAGTCGAGGCCATATCAGATCACGCCCAAATTTTTGAACTTTGTGAGCCCAAGTTCTAGGACCAAGCGGCGGCCCCATTCAGACATCTCACGCACTTCAACGTCTTTGGGAGCGGAGTAGCCCAGTATCGCGCTTGTCACCGGCAGGATGTTCGGATAGGTCGACGCGATATTGTTAGCAAGATAGCTGACGAATTGCTTCCGATACGCCTCCGTTTCCGACACCAGCGCCGCGAGAGTTTTGGCCTTGCCGGTGGCAACATTGCGCAGGGCCATGTTGACGTGCGAAGTGGCTGGAAGTCTCCGCAGAAGCTTTGTGGTTTCAAGAGCGGAAGCCACGAGGCCCACCGGCGCTTTCAGAGATGAGAGCTTAACGTTAAGCACTGCGCTGTGGTCGCCCAAACAGAACCACAGCAGTTCAAGTTCTTCTCGGTCAAGGGCAGCATTATTTCGGAGCGCGAAAATTGATCGCTTGGCGGATTCAACAACCTTCTCAGTGGCCTGTGCCGCTGTCTCCGTACCGTCAAGGGTCACGGCCAGTTCCGGTACATTCTGCCGCACCCTTGAAGTTTCGCCTGTGAGCCGAAATGCATTGGCGGAGAGGCGCACAATCTCCGTGACTGCCTGGCCTATCTTCGCATTCGAAGAAGCTGGCGCGAGGCTAAGCCCGGCATGGATAGCCGCTGCAAGGATTTCCTTTGCTGTGCGCCCGCTTTCGGAGGGGGCGACTTCAGCCAAGAGATGTAACCAGGCACCGAGCGCGCAGACGAAGATTTGAATCTCCTGTCCCTCGGCAACAAATGAGGGGCTCGCGTCCTGCAATTCTGCGATGCAAATGTTTCTCAGCGCTCCCGATAATTTTGCGTCACGCAGACCGGCGCTTAATGATTCGGCATAGCTGAACAATTCATCCACGCTTGAAGTAGCTACCATCTTCGTTGCAACCGCTGAAATGGCGGCGTCGCGCTTGACTACGAATTCGTCGGTCGGATTTTGCTCGTATATTCTTACTAACTCGGCAGTATTCATTTTTTATCGTTTCTATGATTTTTGAATGAGCGCTTTAAGTGCGTCCCCGATTTCACTGACCTTCCCAGCCTGCTTCGCCTTGTCTAGGAAACTCCGCTCGATCGAATGAGTTAGCGTACCTTTAAAGGACTTCGGGATAATATTGAGGTCGGAAAGTATCTTTATTCTCCCGGATTCTTCGATGTCCCGGAAGAATGAAAGCACGACGAGCGCGTACTCCTCATCGTCGCTGGTGATGCTCGGCTTTTCCATCGCGGGCTCCTCCAAGTTTTGACTGGCTGAGGGGACAATCGGCGCTGGTGTCGACTTCGCGATACTCCCATAATTTGGGCAGTCAAGCACATAACTTTGAGCGACGCCGCCAACCTCCGCAGTACCCGCTGAGAACCGGGTCGACTTGGCGTCCCACTCACGAGGCTCGATGCGAACTGTCAGGTTTTCTTCGCATTCATTCCAGTCGAATTTGATTATATTGAAACAGTATCGCTTGCCTTCTCTCGCCGGAGGAACCGTCGCGCCAGCCGAAATCATCAGAACTTTACGCTCGTCGTGTGCAGTCACAAGCTTGGAAGAAGCCATGTGTTCATGGCCAGAAACGACTACTCGAGCGCGGCTACGTAGATAGTTGGACACGTCTTCTGAGTCAAGAAGCCAGTCAAGGGGATGGTGCATCAGCACCACAAGCTCTTCGCCATCAATGTTTCTCTGTACAACCCGTTGCCGCATCCCAAGCAGCAAATTTCCCTTTTTGTCGCTTGCGCCACAAATTAAGGCGGAGTTGAGACCGACGAATCGAAGCACTCGTCCTTCTGAAATCGTGAGCGGATGATCGCCTGCCAAACCGCCGTCGTCGTCAATGGGGCAGTCGTAAGCCTGCGCAAACAGGCGATAGTCGTCGAATCGGTGAAATAACTGCTCGCGATCAGCTTCGGTCTCGAGATATTTGTCCAGTTTGGCGTCGCCCTCGCTGGCGATGCTCTTGAGCATTTCCTCGCAGTTCTCGCTTATTTTTGCCCGGTCAATATCGTGATTTCCAGGAACGATGAAGACATTCGAACGTAAACATCCGATGGCAGCCGTCAATTTATCAAACCAGATTCCCGCTTGCGTGTACTCAGCTTCCTTACCAGAGTAGGCAATATCCCCGGTCGCGATAACTCCTCTTATCGTATCGGCGGGCAGTAACGCAAAAGCGTTCCTACAGTCCTCAACAATGCTGTCCTTGACATCGTCGTCGACAACGGTCTGGCCGCCTTTTTCTTGCCCGAAATGGATATCCGAAATGTGAACGAAAGCTAGCGCCATAAAGAATTTTAAGTTGGATCTCGCACCGTGTGACAAAGCTGTAACTCCTGCGCCGTGCCAAGCTGTCTCGGCTCAACGACCGCTCCCGGTCGAAGCTTGCGGGCTTTGAAATTGGAGCGCAAACGCAATAGCATAACCTGACAAGTGTTGAGCGAGGCCAATGGCGTTGAGGAAGAGGCGAAACTGATGACGGTCGGCTCTTGCGTCTCATGTTGCGCATCGCCTCCGTCGCATAGCAGCGATGTGCTCCTATGGCTCTCTCTGCCGCGGGGGAGAGAGGCTGCACCCTGGGGCGGCTGTTCAGCTACCTGAGCGTGATTGCAACGTTGACCGAGCACGCGAGGATCGAGTCCGCGTTGGGCATGTGCCCGCTCGTCGAATGGCGGCTTTCCGGCACCCAACTCGACGGGTCGAAAGTCGGCTATGGGTCGCACTGGGCCGTTCAAAGTAACTTTGCCGAGCCTTCCCGGGCGGCGATAGTTCAGAGGGTGGAATGACAGGCGCAAGGCCTGTCAGATATGGATGGCTACCCCTGTTGTAGCAGATCTGTAGCAACAAAATTTCCTCCTTTTGGCGATCGGCCGAGTATGCCGCGGCCGCGCCTGCGTGCTCATCCGACAACAATCGGGCCAGAAGTGACATTCGCTCACACCGACGCTCAGACATTCAGGCGTCGGATTTATTCGGGAGCCGGCCATTCGATTCAAACTGTAGAAGTGTTCCTTGTTGGCCAAAGCCGATAGCCTCTCGTCGACCTAGCTCCGTTTGGTCATCACAGTAGACCAAGTACTCGCCGAGTGGTTACGGCAAAATCCTGCTGCAGTGCGACGGGTGCGATGGTGGCACCTACAAACAGAGGCTTCATGCGAGCATCAAGCGTTACTTTGCCGCTTCCGCATATTTTACGTTTCGATTGAGTTCAAGCACGACCGGTACCACTTTGCGATCCAACAAGGGTTCCCGGGTGTAGACGAGGCTTGGCCCTTGCGGGTCGAAGGTCAGTCCATCGAATAAAACTGTTTCCATGACGGTGGGTGAATCCTCCACAAGGCGGTCGTAGTTCCTGACCGTCCAACTAAGGACGGCGCGGTGCAAAGCTTGTGTTCCTTTGTTGTGATCCATGCGGTTTCTCTTCAATCCCATAACGTTAAGCAGCATTCCCAGCACACGGGCGCTTTTGTAGTTCGGGAATTTGCCCATCCGCGCGACTTCTTGAAGGAGTTGACGTTTCAGTTTGAAGCTGACGATGTCCGCGGCGGTACCTTTCGGATATCGAGCTTCAAAAAATTTGCTCCACACGTCGTTGTGCTGCACAAACCAGCAAAGCTCGCGCGGCTTTTGGATGCGCGAGGCGCTAACTATCAACTCGAACATCAGGTCCGCTACTAAGTCACACACATCCTTTCCATAGTCGTCTTCACCGCGTCTCAGCGTCACGTGCCGCCCGTCAACGTGCCCATCCATAAGCTTGATGAACTCGACCACAAAATCAACCGCAACATTGAGTTTTTTCACATCGTCGTGCTGCCAAGCCTCCGTTGACGCTCCATTGAGCTTCCCGAGATTCATCACTGAATGCTCGATGTCATCAAATGCGCGACCAAAGACCGGCGGGTATTGCCACGCGTTACCGCTTTTAAAGAAATCTCTCGCTGTGACAAGCAGTAGACGGCAATACGCTTTCCATTGCGATGCGTCCCATTGCCGCTGTTCCTCGTAGTGAATGTCGAATACCTCGCCCAAGGACTGAACGGCGACGTAGTCCCCATACAGCGCGGTCGTGATGGGCTTCACATAGCCTATGATGCCACTGTCATACCCTTCAACCTCGTGATATGCAAACGAGTCTTTGTTCTCGATAGCAGCGGCTGTGAAATTTCTCGCAAACGTGCCGAGAGGCACACGATAGCGCTTTTGGTCGCGGAGTTCTGAGAACAACGCAAGGGCGATGATCGGAGCCGATATGACGGCTTGACGGCAAAATTTCTTATCCGCGATTAATAAGAGCGCTTCGTATGCACACTGGCGGGCGAGAAAGCGCCGACTTGCCTTCTTACCTTCCTCGGGCGACATCTCTTTTGCGAGCGCGTCCTCCTCCCTTTGCCATGAATGCCGAACTAGCGCATGCGCAGAGCGCGCCAGTTCGTCGGCAATTACGGGAGGCTGCTCGGGCGAGCCGCGCAGAACGGCGCGGTATAGTTCGCGAGTGAATCGGAAAGCATTCAAACGGCCGTAGACTGGAGGTTTGATGAAGGCAAAGTACACCCAGACTACAAAATTCGCGAGAAAGAGAAACCCCAGTAGCGCCTGCCATCCGGCCGGGCTGATTACTCTTCCTATCGGAACGACCCATTGTTCAGCGCGCCACCAGTCGGTAAGCAGCGTTAATAGTCCGACGCCGCCGACCACAGAGAACGTGACCGTCTCAAGGGGTATGGGAGCAGTGGCCACGCGGAATTTGTATCGTTCGTCAGCAATAGTCCACGCCAAGGCCATGAGTGCGACTGCAGCGAGATATTCGGCGAAGCCGAAGAACTTCGGATCATCCTTTTGCAGGTGAACAAAACACACCGACCAGTAGCAAAGGCTGGGCATTGACTCTATCCTCCTGTACCTTTTTGCCGATATGCTAACAGGCGCATCGGACTGTGCTCGAGGCACTGGCGGGGAACGCGCCTGCGATTTCACCCCACGAGTGACCGCTGTACCCGACACATGCCGCACTGTTCGCGAGACAGCCGCCGGCAGCAACGGGTCGGGAGGGTGAGTTCGCCGACGCAGCGAGTTGCGGTCGACTTGTTCGCCGCCGCCTTCGTCAGCAGTCCGCCACATCGCTGACGTTGAACCCAGCGCATGCCAACGACGGCTCTGACCGATGAAGGAGCGTTGGTCTTTGACAATCGGGTGGCCGGTTACGGGCGGAGCCGACGCCTGAACGTCCGACCGACGACGCATGCGAACGACGCTTTATGGCCGGCCTGTGCCCGACGCTGCGGACCGTCATCAACCCACTAAGGTCAGACTACTTTCTCCGAACCGGTCAGTCAGCCAAATTCAGATTTTGCGTACTGGAGTACCAGTAAGCGGCCGTTAGCGACCTCACCCACTCGGCCATGAGCGGGCGTTCGTCGGTAGCCGGTGCCTGCCGGCCGGATGTCCATTTCGATCGCTGAAACGGACATCCGATATGAGCGCGTAAAGCCTTCCGGTTAGGCGGGCGTCTTGCTGGAACAAAAGGAAGCAACCGAACCAGAACAGCCGAGACATGCGGGGCTGCCGGAATAGTCGGGATCCGGCATCACTCTTGCCGGAAACATCGTTCCCAATACTCGTCAAAACGCGGTCAGCCAACAACCTCATTTTCTACACGGTCAAATAGAAATCCCGGTGGCGAGCCGTTCGATCGAGCTGTATATCGGCGGGACGATTGGACTGCTGGCCCCAGTCACCTCCGCTATCGCGGCAAGCAGGCCTGCCTTTTCCGCTGGGAGAGCATCCACGACAATCAATCCTGCCGTAGATGCCTGCTCGGATGTCATGCTCCCGTCCAGCAACGCACAGATCACCGCCTCCGATGCGATCACCGCGATGTCACGTTGTGCTGGATCGTCTGAGTTGACCTCGGGCACATCCGGCACGATCTCCGGGTCGAAGCCGTCCGCCGTTGCATGGAAGAAGCCCCATGTACCGCTTTCTATCAATAGAACGTAGAAGTCGGGTAGTGCGGAGAAGTCCTCCTTCGTCAATCTCTGCTCGATGCGCGTTTGCAGTTCGTTTAATACATCGATGGCCGCCGCCCGCGCTTTTGCCTGTCCGAGCGCACCGTCGAATGTGCGCTCGGACAGCTTCGCCGCGTCGATCGCTGCGCGGGTGTTGACTGCCACGGTCAACGCGTGCGGATGGCTTACGTTGAACTCGACCTTGAATTCGCAGATGGCACACATGATCTCGCCTCCTTTGAAGGGAATCGCACGCCATCACGGCGTAACAATATTGAACCAGAAGTCGAAGTTGTCGAGCCAGGTAACGAATTCCCCCAGCTTTTGTGTGTTGCCTGTGATTTTCGCTTTACCTGATACCACCTGCTTTTCCATCGTGGTCTGGCCCATCATGACTTCGTTAAGATCGGAGCGTGAGATCGACACGGAGGCATCCGCGGAATCGGAAGGTTTGCCCTTCGAGTAGTGCAGTGCCGAGTTCTCAACGCCGACCACAAAGGTCTCGTCGAGATCGGTCAGGGTAAGGTTGAAGGAAATGGTCTTTCCGGCGGCCTTGTCCGCATTGAGTCGCACCCCCTGGTAATCAAGAAACATTTCCAGCGGCATTGCCTTGATCGTATCGGGGCTCTGCGAACTGCCGAACGGGACGCGATGCACGCCGTTGCGCAATTCCATCGCGCCGGTCAGATAGAAATTCCGCCAGCTTGCCGATTCCGACTGGTAGCCTAGTTGCTCATATGCATCGGCCAGGAGGTGCTTTGCCGGCACGTTTTGCGGGTCGGCAAACACGACATGGTTGACCACCTCTGCGACCCACCGATACTCACCCTTGTCGTAGTACGCCTGAGCTTTATGAAGAACGGATGCGGCACCCCCCATGAACTCGACGTAGCGTTTGCCGTTTTCCACAGGCGGCAGCCGATGAAGGTTTGCCGGTACGCCATCGAAGAATCCCAGGCGCAGGTTGTACTGTGCAACAACGTCGTGATAAACCGTCCCATAGTAGCCGCGGCTGTACCAGAGCTTCGCGAGGCTGTCCGGCAGACGGATCATTTCGGCAATTTCGAGCGGCGTGTAGCCCGTGTTGGCAAGACGCATCGTCTGGTCGTGCAGGAAGCGGTACATGTCGCGCTGCGCCTTGAGAAATGCGATGACCCGGTCGTTGCCCCAGGTCGGCCAGTAATGCGATGCGAACAGCACGTTCATGTCGTTGCCGAACATGTCGATGGCGGTTTGCAGGTACTTCGACCACAGCAATGCGTCGCGCACTTTCGCCCCGCGCAACGTGTACAGGTTGTGTAAGGTGTGGGTGACGTCTTCGGCCGAGCAGAAAGCCTTGTACTTCGGAATGAAAAACATGAATTCAGACGGCGCCTCTGATTCCGGTGCCATGATGACAGTGAACTCGACGCCATCCAGCATTAGCTTCTGGCCCGTGGTAGTCGCGAAGTCAGTGGGGGTGAGTAGCGTGATGGCACCGATCGAAGTCGTCTTCCCGAGGCCTGCATCGACCACACCCACAGGGCTGCGAGGTAGAAGATTGCCGTACATGTACGCGGCCCGCCGGCTCATTGCGTTCCCGGCGATGACGTTTTCTCCGACGGCGGCTTCGGTAAACCCCTGCGGTGCAATGATCTTGACCTTGCCGGCTTTCAGGTCGGCTTCGTCGACAATGCCGCGGATACCGCCGTAGTGATCGGCGTGGCTGTGGGTATAGATGACGTGTGTAATCGGCCGGTCGCCGAGGTGCGGCACGACCAATTGCTTCCATACGACAGACGAAGCGTCGGACGTCATCAAAGGATCGACGACGATCCATCCCGTGTCTCCGCGGATGATGCTCATGACCGAAATATCGTAGCCGCGCACCTGCCAGATGCCGTCGACGACCTCGAACAGGCCGTGGTTCATGTTCAGCTTGGCGTTGCGCCAAAGACTCGGATTGACAGTGTCCGGTGCATTGTTTTCCGGGCCGCCCTTGATGAATGAAAACTGCCCCAGATCCCATGCGGCGCCGCCCTTTGAGCTGGGGATGATGCCCGGCTCCGGCAATGTCGCAATCAGCCCACGTGCTGCGTCCTGGAAGTCCTGGGTATCGTTAAAGGGCAACTGGTTCGCGTATTGCGCGTTGAACGCGCGGGTTGCAGAAGTGGGGGGCTTCGCACCGATCCCCGTCGCCGCCACGCCAGGGGGCGTTTGCGCAAGCGCGTCCCCGACCACTGCGCCGACGCCGGTCACGATGCCGGCAGTTGCTACACCGCGAAGAAAGTCCCGGCGCTTGAACGATGATGTTTCGTCGTTTTTCTCAGACATGTTCGCTCTCCTTGGTTGTAAGCCTGATCAGGGAATTTTCTGCCATGTGGCAATATCGATGCGATTTGTAGTGTCATTGCAGCATGCAGCGCTTTTGAGGATGGGCATGTACGTGATGGCCTTGTAGCTCTCAAAGGCGCTCGCCACGGTTGCAAGCGACGCCATCTGGCACGCTCGCACGCAATTATCTGGGCGGATTTACGACCACGTACTGCACCTGCGCACCGACGTACTGCGGCTGATACCAGGTCGGGCCGCACTGCTGGTAGGCAACGTTGTTGATCACGACGTTCGAGCAGGTCGGCGGCAACGTGGCTACGGCCGTACCTACCGCTACGGCGGTGGTCACACCGACTGCTACGCCTACGGCTACCGGGTCCACATACCAGCCATCGTCGTGGTAATGGTCGTCGTGGTGATGGTCATCGTCATGATGGTCGTCGTGATGCCCATCGTCGTGGTGCTCGTCTCCGCCGTTGTGCGGTTGTCCGCCGTCTCCGTGAGACTGGCCGCCACCGCCACCGCCACCGCCACCGCCCGGCGGTGAGCCGCCGCCACTGTGTGAATGTTGGCCCCCACCGCCACCGCCGCCGCTCGGTGGCTGACCTCCACCGAGATACGCTTGTGCCCCCCCGCCGTGAGGCGCGCCTCCAGGTGCGCCGCCATGGAACCCTCCAGCACCGCCCTGAAATCCACCGCCTCCGTGGAAACTCCCAACGCCGCCCTGGAATCCACCGGCTCCATGGAAACCGCCACCCCCATGGATGCTCGTGCGCGCAGCGCCGCGCATGCCGAAGGCAAAAGCGGTACCGGAATTGGGGTAAAACGCGATAGCAAGCGCAACGGCACCGAGACGCATCACTGTTTTTTTCATTTTGCGTCTCCCTGTTGATCCTCGCCTGAGGCGGCGCCTGGGGCGCGCAGAGGTATCATTCGCGCGCCCGCGCCAGGATGGAATGCGAACGTCGCAGGGCTAAACGAGGGATTCAGTGTCCACCGGTAGTTGACCGCATGCTGGGGCCGCGACGGCTGGGTTGTGTCGGTCACAACAAAGCGGCAAGGCAGCGGACGTGAACCGCTCTGAATCCACAGTTCCCAGTCGAGCCCCGGCTGCTGATAGGCGTAGTGGTTGCACCATTTACCGTCCACCTTATCGAGGCCGACAAAGATCGCGCTCGTTAGCGCCTTCTCATCGTCGGACTGCTGCCCCCAGTAAAAAAGATCGACTAGCGGGACCTGTACGCCATACTTTTCGTCGATATCGGCGACAAGCTGATGGATTGTCGGAGGCGCTGGCACCTTGCTGTAGTAGTGGTGGGTATTGTCGAACAGCACCACGCTGCGGCCGTCATAGACCATCCCCTTTGGCGCGCGGCTTCCAGAGATGACGATGCGAACCTTGTCCGGCCGCTGAACGGACATTTCGGTGTGGTGCAGAAACCCGATGTTCTGACCAGTGCTCAGCACTCCGTCAGTCACGCTATCCGCATCGATGCGGAAACTCTTCATGCCGCGCACATAGTTACCAAGCTTGTTCAGCGCATCGACGGCCTGGGGTTGCATCTCGGGTTGCGCCTTCGATGGCTCGTCACTCCCGGACGATGGCGCCTGCGCGAGAGCGACATTTGTGCCATAGATCGCTGCTAGCGCAGAGCAGACCAGGAGCGCGCGCCTGACCGGAAAGGCGTTGCTATTGTCGTGATGCGATATGAACGGTTTCACTGTGCTCTCCAGTATCACTGAAACGTTGCACTGACGGACAGTTCAACCGCGTTGCCCTTTGGGCGGTTGCTAACGTCGAACTCGTTTACCCACCGCAGCGTTGCAGAGACAGGTGTCTTACTGACTTTGCCCGCCCATGTCACCATCGGGCCAATCCCGACAGCGTGGCCCCGATTGCCGCCTGTGGCGTTAGCCAGCCCACCCGTATCGTTGCCGAGTTGCTGAATCCAGCCACCAACGACGCCCAGCCCCCAGCCACCAGGAAGACGTTTGAGTGCAAGCAGGTCGAGCACGCTCACCGGAGCGTTGTGATACTGCGTTTCGCCGTTCGGGGTGTAGAACTCAACGCCATAGTTTGCGGACAATTCGATGTCCTGCGCGGGAAGCAGTTTTGTGTATGCGACGGTGGGCGTGAAGGTCCACGTGTTCTGCCCGGCGTTGGCGAGATTGCCGGTGTTATACGCACCTGTCGGTGCGTATAACTGCACGCTCAGTGCAATGTGATCGGTCTTCGTCAGGTGGTAGCCGGCGACCACTGGCGTGAAGAACAGATCGGCGAACTGCGTCGCGTGGTCGGCCGGCAAGCGGCCATGAAATGAAGACACATTCGTGTATTGCACCGGCACGCCAAACGACGACGCGAAATTCCATCCCCCAGCGGTGATGCCCCATGTTTTGACCGCATTGATCAGGTTATACGACACGTTGTAGTCGAGGCCGGCCGTGACAGTGCCGGCGATAGGAATCGTCTTGCTAGCCCCGAGCGAGCCTTCGTAATAAATCGAAGTGATCGAGACAATCCAGTCGTCCGTTGGCGGAACGATGCCGGCATAAGGTGCGATTTGCATCCCGGTGATTGGACGCCCGATGCCACCTTCCGTGGCATAAGCGTCTTGCGATGCGCCGACGGCGGCTATCATGAGGAGAGGACCGACCAACAGTCCGCTGCCAAAAGACCTGGTCTCGAGTTTCTGCTTTGGGACAGTCATTTGCGCCTCAATTCAGGTTTCGAGAGCATGCGGTTGCCGACGCTGGTTGGATTTCATTCTCGCAGCACACGCCACCTGGATGCTGTCGACAAGGTTATGTGAAAAAACATCTGGAGCATGGCAGCGAATCTCGCGCCGACGGCCACGCCCACGTCACAGCTTTCTCGTTCATTCGCGGCTCCGTTTCGTCCATTTGGCCGATTGTTCTTGAGCCGGCCGAAACTTCCATTCACGTTCGAAGAACGTGGATTCAGGGATGACCTTCAGGCTGTCCCTTCATCTACCGAACGTCAGGTTCAGCCCCGCAAAAATTGTGAATTGCGGCACACCCGCACCTGAGTGCGCCACCGAATACTGCGGCTCGATGAACGCGTTGTAGATGGTTGAGCCGATCTTCCACGCCTTGCCCGCACCGAGACCTACCGGAATGTAGTAGTCGCCATGCTGCAGGTCGAAGCTCCAGATACCGGTTGAGCGGATATACCAGCCGCCGGGCAGATTGAAGATGCCGAACGGCTCGACGGTAAGCGACTGCGTGGTGGGACGGTCGCTCTGACCGGCAAACGAGTGTTGCCACTGAACGAGCGCGCCCAGCAGGCGGGCTCTGGTCGCACTAACCGCAACGGCGGCCAGACCGGCCTGCCATTTACCGCTTCCGAGACTCGGATCGGTCGCCGTTGGCGCGGTGATTAAGGGACCTACGCCGAGCTGAACATCGGACTGGGACAGAAGAAAGATGTCGAAAAGATTGATGTCGCCAAGCCCCGTGTTGTAACCCCCGGTCGGATCCGGACCGGTGCTGACCGGGACAGTGGCACGAAATATCTGGGGAACGCCAATGGGCCCAATTGGCCCGACAGGAATCGTAGGCCGCAGCAGCAAACTGTTCGTATGACCTGAGGCGCCGAAGAGGTTTGGCGTGTAATAGTTCTGGATGTTGAACGAGGGCGCAAGATTGAGCGGATTGTTGCTTTTGTTTGTATCGTCCGCTTCAGTCTGGGCTGACGCATTAGAAGAAAAGGACAGATACACCATAACGAGGAAAAGTCCGGACCTGATCGTTTGGACGCAGAGATTCCTCATTTCTCCAACCTCGAAAAATTTTTAGATAATCCGTGATCACACATAATAAATATGCGGATAACCTAACAAGAGAATCGTCTCCTCAGGCAGACGGTGGCCCGCTCGCCACCGGAGGTGGAGAATTACGCAAAACGCTAGCGCGGAATGGTCAGAATTACCGTGCAATTTGAGCACTAAGTTCGCGAGACGATGTGACGAGCCATACAACGTTCCTTGATGAGACGAAGCTGGCGCACGGTGAAGTCAGTGCGATCGAGGACTTCTAAGCAATATCAGTTTGTTGCGATCTGTTACGAAATGCTAGCAAACGTCCTGAAGAATGACAAGCACCGTTTGTTCGGAATTCGCGGGTCATAGTTATCGCGCATATCCGCAGAATAGCGCGCTTGCAGGGTGAGAACAGTATCGCGATAGGCAGAATGAATGGCAGTGACGAAGGTAATTATTTTCTCCGACGCGTGACTCATTTCATAAGAAATATTTTATAACCTGATGTGTAATTCTGGAGTTTACGCGATGCTTTTTAACCGCTATAAGCATTCCGAACCACCGCCGTCGGTTTTTGGACAGAACAGCTATTACGCATGGCGCTCGATGCATTTATCGCGCTAGGAAGAGTTTAGCGGTAGCAGCCTGGCAGTCACTTTTGTGTTCCTCCGGATTTTCATGGAAGGTCAATCAAATGGCATCCCGAACCGAAGAACTACCGAGCGTCGCACGAAGAATGGCTGCGGGCCAAATGCTGGTCGACGGTGCGTCGGTTAGCGATGTTGCAGAAACGATGCACCTTTCCACCGATACCGTGAAGCGATACAAGGCCATTGTGGATGATGGCGGCTTGGACGCACTAAGCAAGATGAGTGTCGGTGGCCGTTCGTCTGTTCTGGACGAGGAGGCGCTCGTATGGATTTCAAGCGCGCTCTCCGGTTCCGCGCAAGAGCATGGTTTTTCTAGCGATGCCTGGACAAATGCAAGGTTGCGTGAGCTTATCGGCAGGCAATTTGGGGTTCATTACTCCCGCGTCTACGTATGGCAGATCGCGACAAACCTCGGACTGGGCCATCGGCTTTCGAAATCAGGCAGGTGAACAGTCACGGATGCCTGGTCATTGGATTTGATGGAGCGGGGTATAGCGGGATAGGCAGAAAAAGTTGTGCTTCGCGCGTTTTTGCTGGGTCACGGGAGCGTACCGAACTTCGTCTGGCAAGTGCGCTAAAAAAGGGCGCTTGGCGAACGCATTCCTGTTGGCGGCGACTCTAATGATGACCTCAAGCCGGATGCAATCGATTTCGCTGGTCGTTGGACGTCCCAACCCGCGCATAGTGTATCTCGCGGCGATCATGGCGCAGATCGCTTAAAGTTCAATGAATGTGCCGCAGCACTTCTCCGTGACCACTCGCAGGGTGACGTCGGGGCCAGAGATGACAAGTTAATGTCGATTCCTTACCGCTGACGGGCTGCACGCGCCCGCCGCGCCGTGGAGGCTGACTTCCGCAGGGCAGGCAACTCACGACTATTACGGCTAAAACGTCGTGGTGCCCATCCGATCCACCGATTCCACGGCAGAAACAGCCCGCTCTGCCGCTGGCGACAGCGTGCGGCCCGCAAGATGCACGATCTCGAATCGGGCAGCGAGTTTGAAACTTTGAGGTAGTGGAAGTTGCACTAGCGTGCCGCCCGCGACTTCGGCCGCCACCGCGCGCAATGGAGCGAGCAGAATCACATCGGCACAGCTCGCCAGTAGCACAAGCACACGAAAATCGTTGCTTTCGACCTGAAACTGCAGGTCTTCGCCGGGCCGGCAGCCGAACGCCTTCCGGAGGTTTGCACGAACCGATTCCGGAAGAGGAACCGACGCGAACGGCGAATGCCGCAATTGCGCGAGGGACATTTCCTGTCCGATCAGAGGATGACCCGCCCGAACGAAACAACCCGTGTGTTCGTTCGCGAGCCGCCGGACCGCCAGATCCGTCGAGGTCGGAACGAACCTGTGGTCGACCACCACAAAATCGAAGCGCTCTTCACGCAACCCGTTCATCAGCAATCCGCCGTCGTTGACTTCTGCCGTCACTTCGAGCTTTGGCCATTCCCTGTGCAGCGCAATCAGCGCATCGGCAAGGAAGATGGGCGCGGCGTGCGGCCCTAGCCCGAATCTCACGCGCCCCATTTCGTGTTTCTGGACGAGCAGCAGATCCCGCTCGAGGCAATTGGCCTCGAACAGAATGCGCTTTGCTCTGTCGAGTACCAGATGTCCCATCGCGGTCAACACGACTCCGCGCGTGTGCCGGTCGAACAGCGTGAATCCGACCTGAGTTTCCAGAGCCTGAATGCTGCGTGTCAACGCGGGCTGCGTCAGATGCGCGCGCGGCGCGGCTGCTGCGATCGATCCTTCTTCTGCGACCGCGAGGAAATGCTCGAGTTGTTTAATATTCATGATATGCGGAAAGTGCATCACGGAAGTGAATAACTTGCACTTGTATTATAGCTATGACTCGGCTCAAATAGGTCCGCGAAAGGCTTTTACGTTAAGCCATCCGCTGCGATACGAGCCAGACACGCCACGAATCAGGAAGTCCTTCATGCAAAATCTCTCCCAATCGGACACCTCTTGCCCCCTCCCGGCAGCCGGCGTCCCGACGGACGCTACATACGCAGCACACCGCACTGCGCTGCGCGCACTTCCGCCTGAAAACGACGAGGACTTGGCGGATGCGTCGCGCGGGTTTGTCGGGACAGTTCCCGACGCGGAAGTCCGCGATGCTCATGGCCGGCTGGTCTGGAGCCTCGCCGACTATGCGTTTCTCGACCGGGCGCAGGCACCCGCGACGGCGCACCCGTCGCTATGGCGTCAAGCTCGCCTGAATGCCATTCACGGTCTATTCGAAGTCACCGATCGTATCTACCAGGTGCGCGGTTTCGACATCGCGAACATGACGATTATTGAAGGCGACACGGGCCTGATCGTCATCGATCCGTTGACCACGAGCGAAACCGCCCGCGCAGCCCTCGATCTCTATCTGCGTCACAGGCCGAGCAAGCCCGTTGTCGCCGTGATCTATAGCCACAGTCACACGGATCACTTCGGCGGCGTCAAGGGCGTCGTCAGCGAAGCCGACGTGCGGTCGGGCCGTGTCGCGATCATCGCGCCGAACGGCTTCATGGAGGAGGCCGTTTCCGAAAACATTCTGGCCGGCACGGCGATGGCGCGACGAAGTCAGTTCCAGTTCGGTCATACGCTCGCACGCAATCCGTGTTGCCAGATCGATTCGGGGCTGGGAAAGAATCTGCCGCGCGGCACATTGACGCTGATCGAGCCCACCCTGTTGATCCGCGAAGAAAGCGAGACGCATGTGATCGACGGCGTGGAGATCGTTTTCCAGCTGACGCCGGACAGCGAAGCACCCGCCGAGATGCACTTTTTCTTCCCGCAATTGCGCGCGCTCAATCTCGCGGAAAACGGGACTAAGACGCTGCATAACCTCTGCCCCCTTCGCGGTGCCAAGGTGCGCAATGCGCAACTGTGGTCGCGCTATCTCGGACGCGCGCTGGAACGATATGCGCCGCATGCCGATGTAGCGTTTGCGCAGCATCATTGGCCCACGTGGGGAACGGCGCGCGTCGCAACGTTTCTCGAACAACAGCGCGATCTCTACAAGTATCTGCATGACCAGACCGTGCGCCTGATGAATCACGGCTTGACTGGCCCGGAGATTGCCGAGCGCATGACGTTGCCTGCAAGCCTTGCTGCGCAGTGGCATACCCACGGGTATTACGGCACGGTGTCACACAACGTCAAGGCCATCTATCAGCATTACCTGAGCTGGTATGACGGCAACCCGAGCCACCTGAACGCATTGCCGTCCGAGATGTCGGCGCCTCGTTACGTTGAATACATGGGCGGCGCGGATGCGATGCTCGAGCGCGCGCGCCGCGATTTCGCGAACGGCGACTACCGGTGGGTCGCACAGGTCATGAACCACCTCGTTTTCGCCCAGCCCGACCTGCATGAGGCGCGCGAACTTGGCGCTGCCGCGTTGGAGCAGATGGGGTTCCAGGCGGAATCGGCCACTTGGCGGAACGCGTTTCTTCTGGGTGCGCGCGAGTTGCGAGACGGCGCCGGGTCGACGTCGGGTTATGGCAAACGCAGTGCCGACATGGTGAGCGCGATGACCGACGAGATGTTCTTCGACTACCTCGCGATTCGCATCGACGGAATCAAGGCGCAGGCGCTCGATCTTCGCATTGCATGGCAATTCACCGACACGCAGCGGGCCTATGCTTTGACCCTGAAGCATGGCGCGTTGACGTGTTCCACGACCGTGCACGCAGCGTTTGCGCACGTTGGCTTGCGGATGACGCGCGCCTTGTTGAATCGCATCCTCGCCGGTGAGGTCGGATTTGCGGACGCTGTCCGCACCGGCGATATCAGGCTCGAAGGCGACTCGAACGCTTTCATCGCGATGCTCGGCACGCTCGACACGTTCGACGGCAACTTCAACGTCGTAGAACCATAAAAAATCAGGTGCGTTTCCGTCGAGTCGGCGGGAGCCACTTCATGCTCACGCATGGAGGAGACGAAAGTGAACAGACCCTACGACGCATGGGGCGCGTGGCGCATTGCATTGCTGCTGCTGGCGTTCATGCTGGTGAACTTCTTCGACAAGATTGTCGTCGGCCTGCTCGCCGTGCCTCTGATGACTGAACTCAAGCTCACGCCGGTTCAGTTCGGCATGGTCGGCAGCAGCTTTTTCTGGTTGTTCGCCGTGGGTGGCATTGCTGGTGGATTTCTCTGCAACCGCATCGCGACGCGGTGGGTCCTGCTAGCCATGGCGCTGGCGTGGTCGTTGTGCCAGGTTCCTCTGTTCGTGCCGACTTCGTTCGCGGTTTTCATCGCCGCGCGCGTGGCATTGGGATTGACCGAAGGCCCGGCCTATCCCGTCGCTATCCATGCCGCCTTCAAATGGTTTCCTCCGCATAAGCGCATTGTGCCTATAGCGGTGTTCAACGCGGGCGCGGGGCTCGGGCTGCTGATCGCCGGGGTGACGGTGCCGCTTGTGACGGCCCGTTGGGGATGGCGCGCCAATTTCCTCCTGCTCTGCACGCTGACGATCGCATGGTCCCTGTGCTGGCTCGCGTTCGGACGCGAAGGAAACGTCGACGCAATGGCCACCCGGACGCTGCTCCGACCGCGCGTCGCCTATCGTCATCTGCTGGCCGACCGTACGCTCGTCGCGACCATGGCGATGCAGTTTGCGTCCTACTGGGGCGTCGCGTTTTCCTTTACTTGGCTGCCTGCTTATCTGCAAAAAGGGCTGGGGCTCGAGGCGACTGCATCGGGACGCCTGTACGCATTGATCGTGGCCGCGGCGATGCCGCTTGCAATCACGGCGTCATACGGCATTCAGTGGCTGCTGGTCCGTGGCGTTCCGCCAAGGATTGCGCGCGGCTGGTGTACAGGCGCCTGTCAGATGATCGCGGGCGCGATGTTCTGCTGCGCGGCCGCGCCGCTACTTCCACTTGCCGTGCGTGCAATGTTTCTGATTGCCGGGATGGCGCTCGGATCGGGAAGCTACGCGATGTGCCCGGCGATCCTTGGGGAAGTCACGCCCAGCGCTCAACGCAGCGCAGTGCTCGCAATAGGCAATTCGGTGGCGTCTTTGGCGGGCATTTTTGCGCCGCTGATCACTGGCCATCTGGTTCAGGCACATGCCGGCTCGCGTGGATACGAACTGGCTTTCGATGTCTGCGGCGTGCTGCTGATTGCCGGTGGCCTTGGCGGCGCGGCGATGGTCGATCCACAGAGATCCTTGGGTCGCCAATTGCGCGGGTCCGGCGGGGCAGCGGGCGCGCCGCAAACGCAAAGTACGTAGCGGCCACGCCGGACCTTCCGATTCACCGCGATTCCGAACCATTCCGCTTTACTTGGCAGCCACGGCTACGCAGCCAATCATCAACGTCGATCGATAACTAAAGAGACCTCTATGCGAGCAAGAATGCAGGCTATATGTGGATTAGTACCGTTGCTGCTTGGCGGTGCAGCGTCCGCGAGCGAATCCGGCGTCACGCTTTACGGGGTGGTCGACACTTATTTGCAATATCTCGACAACGGGGGCCAACATTCGGTCGCAATGAAGAGCGGTGGCTCGACCGGCTCGCTATTTGGTTTGAAGGGCAATGAAGATCTGGGCAGCGGGCTGGCCGCACAATTCGTCGTCGAGAGTGGCTTCAACCTGAACAACGGCACGCAGTTCGCCGATACAACCAGTCTCTTTTATCGCCAGGCGTGGGTGGGGCTAAAGGACGAGCGGCTCGGCTCGCTCAGCTTCGGGCGTCAGTACGATGTGGCTTTCCGCGTTGTTTACCCGACCGATCCGTTCTTTGTGAACGAAGTGTTGTCTCCGTTCTCGGCGATGGTTCTCACGCCGGATCGGAATACGCTATCGACACAGTACGATCCGGCGCGCATGAGTAATTCCGTGCTCTACCAGACACCGAAGATGGCGGGTGCCCAAGCTTATGCGATGTATGCGTTCGCGGCAACCGTGACCCAACCGGTGCCTGCCTCGACAGGCAATGCGCTTAGCCTTGGGATTAACTACACCGGTCCTGGTTTGTACGCAGGGCTCGCGTACGTGAACCAACGCCCAGGCACCGAGACGATCTCGTCGCTACCGGCGCCTCTATCGCTGCTCGGCACCGAGCATTTCGTCGGTGCTCTCGCGTACCGGATCGGAATCGTGAATCTGCAATTCAACTACTCTTACCAGCGCTCAGTCGATGCCGCACCACACTCGCTGGCCGCGTTGCTCGGGACCGGGCATTCGGTCAGCCTGGCAGAGCTTGGCGCGACAATTCAGGCCAGCACTGCGGACGCCATCGAACTGGCGGCACTTTATCGCAATGTGCGCGGCGCACACGACAACACGCCGGGTTTCCAGGCGGGTATCGACCACTTCATCTCCAAACGGACCAGCGTCTACGCGCGCGTCGGCTATTTCAAGAACAACGGGACGGCTACCGTGAGTTGGCCTGGCGTTGCTGTTACCGAAGCAGCCACGAACCAGTTCATGACGGCAATCGGCATGACGCATCGTTTTTAGGCTTCTGCGGGTTGCTTGAGCCGTTTCTTGTTTCGCAGCGAATCCGGGCGGCTTTCCGATCTCAGCGCCGGAACAATTCTCATCTCCTGCTCGCCGGTTGGGGTCATCGATCGCAATCTTTGGAGGTGGGTTGATGATCGGCGGACAGCTTGCCAGCGTGCAGACCGCGCGAATGGCCGTTCCGCACTTGCGACCGGTCATAGCCCTTGCATTGGCTCGAAGGGCGGTTGTGGGTCGACAAGAGGCGGTCGCGCCATCCCCACAGCGGCCGTTCACGAACCCGGCGATGGGCTTATAGGATGTGAGGCCTCGGTCGCAAATGTGCTTGCTGGCCGTGCTATCAAGATAACTTTTCTTATCTCTGTAGCAACGTTTCTGGACCAAACTCTAGGTCATGAAAACGCGTCTCACCTCGATACCTTCGCCTGAACCTCGCCGCGTGGATTTTCCCGATGCCGACGAACTCGCGATGCTTCGCGTTTGATACGCCGGTATGCCGGTTCGCAAAGCCGTCGAGCGCTATTTACCTGATCGGATCGGCGCAGGGCAATCGGCGCGCGGCCTGCCAGGCAAGCTTCGACGACGGCTGGCGAAGTTAGCGCGGCATGCTTGCCGGCCGGATCTCGCCGCCGTTTTCGAGCAAGTGGAAAGTGAGCGTTTACGGGAAGCAAAGGCGGTCGCGGACGCGATCGAAGTTCTGCGCCATGCAGACCCGCCGACACCGCAGATCAGTGACAACATCGCTCTGTGGCTGCCGGCTCGCGCCGTTTCTGTGCTGCGTGCACACGACATTGCGACGCTGGCGGACCTCACCGTGCGGATTCCGCGCCGACGTCAGTGGTGGAAAGCGGTCTCCGGGCTCGGCCCGGCGAGCGCGAGGCGGATCGAAGCGTTCTTTGCCGCGCATCCTGAACTGACGGAGCGGGCGCGCGCCCTGGTCGCAGTCCGCGGTCCTCGCGCAGTCGTTCCGTGGGAGTCGCTCCGGCTTCCGCACGAGGTCGATGGCTCGTCGGGCGCCTTTCGCGCGCCGCGGCACACTTGCACGCTCGACGCCAACAACGATTACGCAGCCGTGCAGGCATGGCTGTCGCTGCACGAATCCCCCGCAACGCAGCGGGCCTACCGGAAGGAAGCCGAACGCTTGATCCTGTGGGCGATCGTCGACCGTGACCGAGCCCTGTCGTCGCTCACGACAGAGGATGCGATCTCGTACAAAAGTTTTCTGCGTCGGCCGACGCCTTTACCGAGGGCGAGTGGATGCTCGTGCGCACCATTGCTGACGGACTTGAGTGGTCATATGGCTGGGAAGCGCCGGCTGGGCAACGCCTGCGCTTCGTGCTGGACTTCGCGTATGCGACCGGCTTGCGGGTCAGCGAACTGGTCGGCGCCTGTCTCGGCAACGTCGAAACCGACGCCCGGGGCGATCATTGGCTGAACATCATCGGGAAAGGGCGCAAGGCGGGCAAGGTCGCGCTGCCACCACTGGCTCGTACTGCGCTGGACCGCTACCTGGTGGAGCGAAGGCTGCCGCTCACGCCGACCCGCTGGCGTCCCGATACGCCGCTCATCGGCAGCCTCGAGCAGGACAGCGCGGCAGGCATCAGCGGTGTCCGGCTATGGGAGGTCACACGCCGGTTTTTTGCGAAAGCGGCCGAAGTCATCGCAGCGGACAACCCGGTGCTCGCGAAAAAGCTGAGTCGCGCGAGTCCGCACTGGACCCGGCACACGCATGCAACCCACGCCCTGGCTCGCGGCGTCGAACTGACCACGGTACGGGATAACCTGCGGCATGCCTCGATCGCGACGACGTTGATTTACCTGCACAGCGACGAAGTCAAGCGCGCCCAGCAGATCAGGAACGCCTTCGTGGAAAGATAGGGCCAGCTGAACCGCGAAACGGCATGATCTTTCCGGTTTATATAACCTGGACGCTTATGATAGGCATTCACGCGTACCTTGTTCATCGCCCTATCTGTTCCGCGTCCTCGATGCGATCGACGAGATCGCGGAGGAAACCGGCAAGACGGTGCCGCAGATTGCGCTGAACTGGCTGCTGCAGCGTCCCACGGATTCGACGGTGCTGTTCGGCGCGCGTAACGAAGAGCAACTGCGGCAGAATCTCGGCGCGGTGGGCTGGAACCTGACGCCCGAACAGATGGCGAAGCTCGATGCCGCGAGCGCCGTGCGGCCGGCGTATCCGTACTGGCATCAGGAAGGCTTTGCGGAGCGCAATCCGTCGCCGGTGTAGGGCGGCGCGTCAAGCCTTGAAAAACGCCTTCAGCGCGAGCCGTAGTACGTCGCGCTGAAGGCGAGCGGCAAGCGTTGCCATTTGCTGCGATCAGTTCAACATTTCGATCGCTGCGACAATCAGCGTGAACACGCCGATGCAACCACCCAAGGTCACCGCACCTTGCATGAAAGCCGACATATGAAAATCTCCAAGGGTTGATTGAAGACCTCATTTGACAGCAATCGAAAGCATAAAGAAAGCAAATAGAAAGGTTTTCCGTGCGAATTTTGCCTGGGGAAAACCCGTGGCGATGTGCCAGGATTTCGCTCAAGCGCTGCTTACAACCCGCTTTACTCTCGCTTCATTCCCGCTGTATTCCCGCCGTATTCGCGCGCCTACGCAGCCTTGTCGCCGCTCAACAGCGGCCCGCAAATGCGCTTCCACGAGCGGAAGCGGCAGATATACTCACAGGCGTCGTCAATCTTCCGGGATGGGGCCTGTCATGCGTTTTTCATCACGGCGGCTGCTTGCGTCGATCGTCGCGTGGTTGTTTTTGCTGGTCGCGGCGCGAGGCGCTTTCGCGCAAACGCCGAAGACCGTCTTCCTCGAAAACCTGACCTGGACGGAAGTGCGCGACGCGGTGGCGGCGGGCAAGACCACCATCATCATTCCCATTGGCGGCACCGAGCAAAGCGGTCCCGATGTGGCGCTCGGCAAGCACAATGCGCGCGTGGCGGTGCTGTCGCAACGCATCGCCCAAGGTCTCGGCAACGCGCTCGTCGCGCCGATCATCGCCTATGTGCCCGAAGGCGGCTACGCGCCACCCACGTCCCACATGCGGTTTCCCGGCACCATCACGATCCCCGACGACGTGTTCGAAAAGTTGCTGGAATCCGCCGCCAACAGTTTCGCGGTGCACGGCTTCAGGAACATCGTGTTTCTCGGCGACCATGGCGGCTATCAGAACGACGTCAAGCGTGTCGTCGCACAGTTGAACAAGTCGTGGGCGGGGACTTCGGCGCGGGCTTTCGTGCCGCCGGAGTACTACGGCGCGAGTTCGGACGGTTACAACGAAATCCTGCGTCAGCATGGCTATCACGACGACGAAATCGGCACCCACGCCGGACTCGCGGACACCTCGCTGCTGCTCGCGGTGGCGCCGCAAATGGTCCGGCTCGAGCGTCTGCGCAGCGACCCCAAGCCCGGCCCGGCCGACGGCGTGTACGGCGGCGATCCGCGTCGAGCGACCGCTGAACTCGGCCAGCCAGGCATCGATCTGATTGTTTCCAGAACCGTCGAAGCGATCCGTAAGGACACGGCAGGGCGCTGAGCGCTGAGCGCCACGTTTCGTCATCCGGCTTGCGTCACCCATTCATGGAGGTCTTCGCTATGGCTCACCGTTCCGGTCGCTGGCTGCGGCTTGCATCGTCTGTTGGCGTGGTTCTGATGGGTTTATGGATGACGCAACCCGCCGCGGCTGCAGCGTCCGTGACGACCGTCGTGGGCATGCCGCCGGTGGTCAATGCGGGCAACCTGTACAGCGAAGCGGGCGTCAACCGTTTGAGTCCGGCGGTGGCGGGCGCCTTGCAACGGGTCTACGTGCCGAACCTGCGCTCGAACGATGTCTACGTGATCGATCCGGCCACCCTCAAGGTAGTCGACCGGTTCGCGGTCGGACTCAGTCCGCAGCACGTCGTGCCGTCGTGGGATCTGCAGACGCTGTGGGTGGCCAATAACGCCGAGGGCCGGCCCGACGGCAGCCTGACGCCGATCGATCCGAAGACCGGCAAACCGGGCAAGGCGGTGATGGTCGACGATCCGTACAACATGTACTTCACGCCCGACGGCAAGGAAGCCATCGTGGTCGCCGAGGCCCGCGCGCGGCTCGACTTTCGCGACGCGCATACCATGGCGCTCAAGTCGAACCTGGAGGTGCCGGAATGCAAAGGCATCAACCATGCGGACTTTTCGATCGACGGCAAGTACGCGCTGTTTACCTGCGAATTCGGCGGCAAGCTGGCGAAGATCGATCTGCTGAACCGCAAGGTGGTGGGCTATCTCCAGCTCGAAGCGAAGGGCATGCCGCAGGACATCCGCATTTCGCCGGATGGCAAGGTCTTCTACGTGGCCGACATGATGGCCAATGGCGTGTTCGTGGTGGACGGCGACAGCTTCACGAAGATCGGCTTCATCCCGACGGGCGTCGGCACCCACGGGCTCTACCCGAGCCGCGACGGCACGAAGCTGTATATCTCGAACCGCGGCTCGAATCGCGTGCACGGTGGCAAGCATGGCAAGGGCAGCATCTCGGTGCTCGACTTCGCGACGCGCAAGGTGCTGGTCACCTGGCCGATTCCGGGCGGCGGCAGTCCCGACATGGGCAATGTCAGCGCGGACGGCAAGATGCTGTGGCTGTCGGGCCGCTTCGACGATGTCGTGTACGCCATCGACACCACCTCAGGCGAAGTGCATTCGATCTCGGTAGGCATGGAGCCGCACGGTCTGACCGTGTGGCCGCAGCCGGGGCGCTATTCGCTGGGACACACGGGGAACATGCGCTGAGGCCCGCTGGGCTTTAGGTCTTTTCTTTCACCCAGTGCTTGGTGGCGTAATAGCCATGGCGGGTGGTATTCGCCACCGCATGGCCCGCAGTTTTGGCGCCGTGCGCGACCGCATGACCGGCCGAATTCACGCCATGCCCAACCGCACGGCCAGCGTTGCCGATGGCGTGCCCGGTTTCCTTGCCGGCGGTTTTCACGTCGGTCTTGAACTGATGCGCGCCTTCGGCGAAATCCGCATGGGCCAGCGGCGCGAGCGTAGCCAGCGTGAGGCTGGCGAGCAACAGTCTGCAAAACTTCTTCATCACACGGGGTCCTGATTAAAGGCCGGCGCTCAAGGCACGTGCGGCCGTTAGGGTTGCGCCGCTTGCATCGAGCATGACGGTAGCGCGTCCGCTTAGGATCGAGCGCTCGTCACACTGCAATACGAAGCGGTAGAGAATGGTGTTGCCGTTGCCGCTCAGGCGCTCGGCCGTGACGTTCAAGGGGCCGTCGAGCGTGTCGAGGCGGCCGGTTTGCGCGTCGATGTCCCGCACGCTGGTGAGAAAACCGGCGCGCGGCCGATCCTGCGAGGCTCCGAGCAACGCGCCATGCACGGCCATCGCCTGCGCGGCGTACTCGATGCCGCACACCGCCGCGAGGCGTCCGTGCGCGCGCAACGGATTGGCCGGATCGCGATGACTCGTCGCGGTACAACGAATGTGTTCGGCGTCCCACTCAACCACCTGGTCGAGCAGGCACATCGAGCCGCTATGCGGAATATGCGCGGCGATCCACGCATGGTCGAGCGGCGGCGAGAGCGGAAAGCTGGACGTCATTGTGGGTACTCGCCGGAATTGTCCAGGCTCGCGTCCGGCACCGGGTCTGCTATTGCGTCCGGCATCGGGTTTAGGCTCGCATCCGGCATCGAGATGTCGAGTTGTAGCTGAACGTCCTGCAGGTAGTCGAGCACCACGCTGGCGGTGCGTCGCGCCGCCAGCGCATCGAGCAGCGGCAGCGCGCGCGCCGCCGGATTGGCGCGCCGCATCTGTTCGAACTCCGGCGTGGCAAGGACGGTCGCGGGGGCATCGGTCAGGCGCGCGTCGATGCGCGCCAGCGTATTCGTATTCTGCGTCGGCGCGAGCACGAGCGCCACGCCGAAGGCATCGGGGATCGGCCGGACCTCGCGCATCGGCTCCGGATAGTCGGTATCGAAGGCGATCAACAAGGTCGGCACACCGTCCACCGCCACCTGGCAGAGACTTTCCAAGAGACCGGCGGCGAAGCTGCCGTCATACGCGCTCAACACGTTCGACGACGCCATTGCCCGGGTGGCGATGCTCCAGTAGCCGGCCGGCGCGTTGTGGACCGAGTTGTGAAAACGGGTCGGCGACAGCGCGCGGTCGTCGCCCGCGAGCGTTTCGCAGATCACGTGGCAGTTCTGCCCGTCGCCGCCCGACGCGGCAAACACCGTGGCAAGCGTCGCGGCATCGCGGCCGCTGCTCGCCACGGCTTCCTGACCTACCGCGAGCGCCAGCTTGACGCCCGCGCCGGTGCGGCGCCGCTCGGCCGCCGGCAGGCTGGCCGGTGCCGGAACGACCGTGCGCGCCGCGAGATATGCCGCGCGTCCGGCGAGCCGATCCTGCGCATCGCTCCAGTTGTCCAGGCCCGGCCCAAGCAACCCAACGCTTTCGATGAAGGCGCTCAAGGCAATCATGACGCGGCGCCTCGGTTGAGCGCGCGGTCGGCGCGCGCGAACAGGAGGCTGCAATTGGTGCCGCCAAAGCCGAACGAATTGCTCAGGACGGCCTGCAGTCTGGCCGGACCGCCGGTCAAGCGGTAATCGAGGCCCAGCGCCGGATCGGCCTCGGTCGTATTGATGCCTGCCGGCAGCCACTGCTCGCGCAGCGTCAGCGCGGCGATGACGGCTTCGAGCGCGCCCGCCGCGCCGAGCGTGTGGCCGGTCGCGCCCTTGGTCGAACTGCACGGCGTGGCGTCGAACAGCGCCTTGACCGCGCGGCTTTCGGCGGCGTCGTTGCTCGGCGTGGCCGTGCCGTGCAGATTGATGTAGTCGATGGCGTCGGCGTCGATCCCGCTGCTCGCCAGCGCCTGTTCCATGGCAAGGCGCGCGCCGAGCCCTTCCGGATGCGGCGACGACATATGGTAGGCGTCGCTCGATTCGCCGATGCCGACCAGCAGGATCGCGTCATTCGCCATGGCTGCGGCTGCCCCGTCTGGCTCCGGCGCGCGTTCGAGCAGCGCGAAGGCCGCCGCCTCGCCGATGGAGATCCCGCTGCGGTCGATGTCGAACGGTTTGCACGGCGCATCCGACAGCAGTTCGAGCGAGTTGAAACCGTACAGCGTGGTGAGGCATAGCGAATCGACACCGCCCACCACGGCGGCATCGATCAGCCCGGCGGCCAGCATGCGGCGCGCCGAGCCGAACACCTTGGCGCCCGACGAACAGGCTGACGAAATGACGAACGCCGGCCCTTGCAGCCCGAAATAGGCGCGCACGAACGCCGCCGAGGAATACGGATTGTGGGTTTCGGCATAGTGGAAACCGGCGGGCAGGGCGCCGCTTTGCGCATCGCGCCGGCGGTAGGCGTTTTCGGTTTCCAGAATGCCTGCGGTACTGGTGCCGATGAACACGCCGACCCGCTGCGCGCCATGACGCTGCGCTGCGGCGGCGACCGCTTGAGCAAAACCGTCCTGCGTGAGGCCCAGTTGCGCGAGCCGGTTGTTACGGCAGTCGAAGTCGCTCAGATCGGCGCGCACGGGCTGCGCGTCGACGCCGTCCACTTCGCCGATCCACGTGTCGAGCGTCGCCCGCTCGAAGCGGCACGGCGCGAGTCCGCCACGTTGCCCGCGCAACGCTGCGCGGGTGGCATCCAGTCCGAGGCCGGCACAACTCGTGGCGGTAAAGTGCGTGAGCAGGAGAGGTTTCAAAACAAGTCGGTCCTGTTACGGGTTCGGTGGACCATCGTGGCGCGGGCTGAATCGCCCGCTGCGATGGCGCCAAAGTCTATTTATCCATAGTAGCAAAAGGCGTGCTCAGGCCGCCGCCCACGCCGGGCGCAATCGCCGCGCGCAACGTGGTGCAGCGCAACTGGGCCGCGGCCGCCGCCTCCAGCACGGCCGGCAGCACGTCGAGCACCACCGGCTGATGGTGCGCATCGCGGGCCGGATGGCCGTCATGGACGAGCAGGATGTCGCGAGGCGCCAGCCCACGCAGGAGCCGCTGCGTGACGACCGCGGCGTCGCGCGTACGCGTGTCGAAGCCGCGCCGGGTCCAGCTCGCCAGATGCAACCCGAGCCGGCACAACACCGGTTCCAGAAACGGATTGCGCAAGCCCGCAGGGGCGCGGAAAAACAGCGGCCGTACGCCGCTGATCTCGGTGAGCGTCTGTTGCGCCGCGGCGATTTCGCGCTCCAATGCAGCCGGCCCCAGCAAAGAAAAATGATGCCGGTGCCGCTGACTATGGTTTTCCACCGCATGTCCGCGAGCGACGATGGCCTCGACACAATGCGGATGACGGCGCGCGACTTCGCCGATGCAGAAGAAAGTCGCGCGCGCGTCGTAGCGGTCGAGCAGGTCGAGCACGCGCGGCGTGACCTCGGGGTTCGGGCCGTCGTCGATGGTGAGCGCGATCTGCCTGCCCGCGCTGGCCGGCAACGCCGTCCAGTTCAGACCGAGCAAGCTGCTGCGCGGCCACAGTCCGGCCGCGGTCAGGCTCAGATGCGAGGCAACGACGCCGCCCACCGCCCATGGCCATAGCGCCGGCTGCAGCAGGACCGCGGCGGCGGCGCCGACGTGCAGCGCGGCCGTGCCCGTGATGAACGGCGACGGTTTCCAGCGCCGTGCGGCGCCGGGCGCGGCGGGCGTGACGGCTGCGACGGATAGCGGGCGCGGCGGCAGCGAACTCATACGCGCTCTCCACTGCGAGATTCAGCCGCCACGGGCGCTTTCACGCGCGTGATGGCGGGCGCGAGAATCGCCGAAAACAGCAGGGCGAGGATGGCGCCGGGACCCACCGTCAGACCGAATGCCTGAAGCAGCGGCACGCGGGCCAGCGCCAGCAGGCCGAAGCCGGCCACGGTCGCGAGGTTGGCGATCAGCAGCGAGACCAGCGTCTGCGGCGCGATGCCGGCGAGACCCGCCGCCGCGTGGTTCGGCTTGTTGAAAAACAGCGCGTAATTCGAGCCCACGGCGACGATCAGCAGCATGCCGATCAGATGCAGGATCGTGAGTTGTTCGCCCGCCAGCGCGAGACCCGCACACACCACCAGCACCGCCGCGAGGAGCGGAGCGAGCGTGCGCGCCACCGCTTGCGGCGAGCGCAGCGCGATCAGCAGCAGCACGACGATTGCGCCGAGGCCGGCGAGCGACAGGTGAATGTCCTCACGCACATAGTCGATGTAGAGCCGGTCGGCTTCGGCCTTCATGTCGACGAAGAGTGCGTCCGGTACCTGCGCGCTCGCCACGGTGGCGCGGAGGGTGGCGGCATCGAGACTGGGTTGGTCCGCTGTGACGGCTTGGGTTGCGTTATGCGTTGCGTTGCGCGTGTGATCCGGCGCGCGCAGCGACAGCATCGCGCTCCAGCGGCCGGCGCGCTCGGTCAGCAAGGCATCCACCGCGAGCGCCATCGAGGTGCCGCGCAGATCCGCACGTTGCAGCAGCGGTTGCTGGCGCGCGGCTTCCACATCCGCGATGAACGGCGCGAACGCTTCCGGCTTGACGCTAATCGTCTGATTGGCGACGGCCTCGCGCAGCCGCGCGCTGAGCACGTCGCCGGACGGCAGGCTCGCGAGGCGGGCGCGCTGCGCGGCCACGCTCGGCAGATAGAGCGCGGGGCTTTCGTAACCGGCCAGCACGCCTTGATCCACCCGCGGCTGCAACTGCGCGGCGACTTTCTCGGCGCCTTCCAGCACGGCTTCCTGACTTGCGCCAGAGATCACTACCAGATAGCGCACATCGGGGGCGCCGACATCGGCGCGCAGGCTTTCGTCGAGTGCGAGGCTTGACCGCGACACCGGACTGAGCGCCGACAGTTCGTGACTCCAGATCTGTTGACGATGCAACCCGAGCGTCGCGACCGACGCCACCAGCAACACGACCAGCGGCCAGCGCAAACGCGGCGCAGCGGCCGTGATACGGGCGAGCCGGGCGCCGAGCGGCGCGACATCGCGGATCGCGAAACGGGCGCCGCGCAGATGCGGCAATACGAAGCGCGTGACGAGCGCGGCCGTCGTCAGGCCGGCGATCGAATACAGCCCGAGTTGCACGAGGCCGGGAAAGCCGGAGAACAGCATGGAGGCGAAACCGCAGATCGAAGTCAGGACACCGAGCCGGATCGTCGGCCAGTAGGTGGCGATCCATTCGCGCAGCGCCACATCGTTTCGTACGGATGCCGAAGCAGTTTCAGATACGCGGCCTGACGCGTACGTGCGCGAGGACTGCACGAACAGATAGATCGAATAATCCACCGCTTCGCCGATCAGCGTCGTGCCGAAACCGAGGGTGATGCCATGCACCGTGCCGAACGCCAGACTCACCGCGGCCAGTCCCGCTGCAACGCCCGACAGCACCGGCAGCAAGCCGAGCAGGAGCGTCAACGGCGAACGGTAGACCACCAGAAGGAGCGCGACGATCAACACGAGGCTGACGGCGGACAGTCGCGCAACGTCATGCTTGATGTTGTCGCGCGTCTCGACGGAAAACACGCCCGGCCCGGTCATCAGCAGGCGATAGGACGCCGGGTTGGGCAGGCTGCGCGTGGCGGCATCGAAGGCATGTTGTACAGCGGCCATGGCACGCGCCTGGGCGTCGGTGTCGGAGCCTGCGCCCGTGGTCTGCACCACCAGCACCGCACGCTTGCCGTCGCGTGAGGCCCACACGCCGTCCTGCGACGACGGCTGGGCGCCGCTATCGAGCCGGTTGACGAGCGTGGCGACTTCGCCGGTCGGATCGTGCGGCAGCAGATCCTTGCTGAACATACCGGCCGACGAACCGAGCAGATCGAGGCTGTCGCCGAGCGCCTGATGCAGCCCGTCGGCGGAAAAACGCTGCGGCGTCACCGCCGGACTCAGTAGATAGCGATGCGCGAAGATGAACTGCTGGTCGCGCGCCTCACTGACGGGCTCGCCGTTGCTGACCGAGGCGAACTGCGCATCGCCGCGCAAGCTGGCCGCCACGTTGCGCGAAAGCGTGGCACGTGCCGCCGGATCGCCGCCTTCGATACCGACCAGAATCAGCCGCGACACCAGTCCGTCGCGCAACTGTTCGACCAGCACGCGCTGCCCGGCACTCGGCGAGCGGGGCAGAAAGGCGGAGAGGTCGGCGCTGAAGCTGGTCCGGCTGATGACCACGGCACACGCCAGCAGGAACACCAGCCACGCCAGCACGGCGCGCTGCCTGAGCAGGGGGCCAAGGCCGCGCTGTGAGGTGCCGGCGGAAAGCGGTTCGCACATCAGTTGGCGGCGTCGTTCTGCAGGCGCATCAGCGAATGATCGCCGTCGGCCTGCTGGATCGCGACCGTATGCAACAGGTCGCGCGTTCCGGTCAGCGTGATGGTGCTGATCGTCTTCAGCATACGGGAATCGCGCGGTGTGAGCGTGAGCGTCCAGTCGTCGCCGCTGCCCGTGACGGCCACCTTGTACACCTGCTCGAGCGCAAAACGGTTGCCTGCGAGGGTGGCGCGAATGCTCTCGATGAAGGCGGACAACTCCGGATACTGCGTCAGTGCCAGGGTGTACTGATGGCCGTTACGGGCGATGGTCAGCTTGTCGCCGTCGACCACGAGGTCTTCCGGCTTCGGGTTGTCCGTGCGTTTTTCCAGGTGGTCAGGCGCGGTGAACACCAGTTCGCCGGACGAGGTCACGGGCGCGTTGGCGATCGCCAGATACTTGGTTTCCTCGAAGCTCGCATGGCCGGATTTCTTCTGGCCGAGGGTGGACATCAGCCGGTCGAGCGTCCACGTCGAGGCGTCGGCACTGCCCGCTTGCGCGGCAGGCGCCGCGTGCGGATCGAAGGCCACTGCGGCGACGGCCAGCAGCGCGATGCGCGCGCGAGCCTTGCAATGCAGCGGAATACGGGGCAGTAGGCGGGCAGCAATCATGCGTCAGGTGTTCCTGCTCGTGGTGGTCAGATCGGCGCTGGCGGGCACCGCCTTGACGGTGCCGCGCGCAGCGGTCGCGGCCGCGTTTTCGTCGGCGGCATCGCTTTGCCAGAAGTCGAAATAGTTGAACCAGTTATGCGGCGCGCTGCGGCAGTGTTGCTCCAGCAGGGCGACGTAGCGTTCGAGAGCGGCCTCCACGGCGGCGCCGCGTTCGCTTCGTTCGATCTGCGAAAAATCCACCAGTTTTTCGAAGTGGATATCGTAGCGGTTGCCGCCGCGATACAGCCCGGTCATGAAGATGACCGGACGCTTCAACATCGCCGCCATGTGCAGCGGGCCGAGCGGAAACGCCGCGGGCTGGCCGAGAAAATCGATCCGACGCACCGAGTCGCGGACCTCCCCTAGCAAGGTGCGGTCGGCGAGGATGCCGATCATGCTGCCGTTGTCGAGATACTCGCGCACCTTCAGCATGGAATCGACCTGGCCGAGCGCGATCACGTCCTGTTTCGCGGCGGGATTGATGGAGGCCAAAATCGCGTTGATCCGGCGGGCGTTGTCCTCGTACATCGTGACGGCCACGCGCAGATCCGGCTGCGTGCGGCCAATCGCGCGCACGACTTCGAAGCTGCCCAGATGCGCGCCGATCAGAAACGCACCGTGTCCCTCGGCCAGGGTGGCACCGACCATTTTTTCACCATGCAAACGCAGATCGAACAGGTCGAAGCGGTCGTTGAGCAGATAGATGCGGTCGTGGATGGTCGCGCCGAAGGCGATCAGATGCCGCCAGATATCGAGCCAACTCGCCGGCCGGCCCAGCGCACGCGTGAGGTAGGCGCGCGAAGCCTTGCACGCAGCGGGCGAAAACAGCATGAAATAGATGCTGGCGGGGGCGATCACGACGCGACTCAGGCGCCGGCCGAGGCGTAACGACAGCCAGGTCATGAAGCGCATCACCGGGATGTTGCTGCGCTCCGCGCGTTGGGTCCAGGCAGGGCGCTTCATGAGCAGACCGCCTCGCCGACTGACGCCGGTGTCGGCGCGGCCAGCACGCCGCTTGCAACCGTACGGGGTCCTGCACTGACGGTAAAGCGGATCGCGCCGCTCGGCGTGGTCTCGTAGACGAGTTCGAGCGGCGTGCCCGGCTCCGCCGGGCTCGGGAACTTGGCCGAACTCAGCCGGCAGGCGTCCAGCGATTGATTCAGCGCCGTGCCGATGGCGCTGATCGCGTAGTCGAGCAGGACCACGCCAGGGACAATCGGTTGACCGGGAAAATGTCCGGCAAGGGCGGCGTGGTTCGGGGCGATGGTGAAGCTGAGGGCGCTTGCCGACGGCTGCGCGGACGCGGGCGTGGAAGACTGCGCGGATGAGGGTGCGGATAACTGCACGGAAGACTGCGCCGAAACGTTCGCAGCAGCCCGCGTATGTTGCGCGACCATCGCCGTGAGTACGTCACGCGGCAACTTGCCGGTGGCGTTGCGAGGCAGCCAGTCGACGAAGAACAAGGGGCGCGGCATGAAGGCCGCGTCGATGCGTTCGCGCAGCGCGCGCCGCAGATCGGCAGGCGTGAGGTTCGGAGCCACGACGAGCGCCAGCAGACGCGTGACGTGCTCCCGCCGGGCCGCCGAAGCCTGAGTGGCTGCAGGTTGCTCGTCCGGCATGAAGAACACCCCGTCGAGTACGCCGGGTATTTCGTTTAACTGATGATTCAGATAGCCGAGCGCGGTCCGTTTGCCGGCGATATTGATGAGTTCGCTCTTGCGTCCATGCAGCAGAAAATGACGGGCGTCGAGCAGTTCTAGCGTGTCGCCCATCGGCACCGGCGCTCCGATATGGCCGCCCGATGCCCAGATGGTTGCCTCCCTGGTGCCGTCTGCGGCGTGCGGGGTATCCGACTCACGCCGCACTTCGAGACGGACCTCCGGATAAAGCTCCCAGGCGGCGTCCTGCGCGGTTCGGCGGGTGGCGATCTGGCCGCTTTCGGTGCTGCCGTAAATTTCGAGCAACGGCGCGTCGAGGCGCGCCTCGGCGGTGCGTGCCAGATCCTGCGCCAGCGGCGCAGTCGCGGAGACCATCAGTGCAACTGGCGGCAAGGTCTGGTGCGACATCATCAGCGCCCGCAGGTGGACGGGCGAGGTCACGAGCACGCGCGGTTGCGGGACAGCCGCGAGTTCCGCGGCGACATCGCCCGGATAAAACGGTTGTCCGTTACTGAACGCGAAACCGCCAATCAGCGCCAGTAGCACCGTATTTTCGAAGCCGTACATATGCTGCGGCGGCACGGTGCCGACCAGCGTGCAGGCGCCCAGCGCGCTCAGACCAAGAAGCGCGGCCGAGGTGCGCAGGCACTTGACCAGGTCGCCCCACTGCTTGCCGTGCGGCACGGGGACGCCGGTCGATCCGGACGTGAACAGATAAGCCATGATCTGCGTCGCGTCGATCTGCGGCACGGCGAGATCGGCATCGGCGCACGACTGCACATCAGTTGCAGCGGACTCCGAAGGAAAACGGAAGCGTGGCAGCGCGACGCTACAGTGAGCGCTATCGTGCAGGCAGAACGTATCCGGCGCAAACGAGGCCAGTTGCCGCACCGCTTCAGGCGTATGTGCCGAGGGCAGCAGGCTGATCTTGCCGGCCACCAGCGTCGCACACAGGCCCACTGCGAAACGATAGCGATCCGTGCACATGTTGAAGACATGCTGACCCTCGGGCAGCGCTTTCGCGAGGCGCGTCACGTCGGCGAGAAACTCGCATACGGAGACCGGCGAACCGTCGCGCCAGGCAATCGTCTGGGCGGGCGACGAATGGAATAGCAGAGGAAGGCTCGGCATAACGTCAGTCAAAGCAGTGGCTAGGGGTCCGCACTGCCATGGTTCGATGCAGCGCGGCGTTCGAGATCATTGTGCGCGTTCGGCGCGGCCGTGCATCGTATGGCGGTAGGCCCGTGCAGCGGCGAACATGCTGGAGCGCTGCACATTGGGCAGGGCGACGCGCCGCCAGGCATGTTCGCCCACGAACATCACCGCGACCAGCGGCAGCGTCATGTAATTGGCGAAGGTTGACCACACAACCAGTGGCGCGGCCACGAACAGCAGGGTCGAAACGCCGGCAACGGCGAGGAAAAACGCGGTCCAGGCGAACGTAATCTGGCGGGTGTAATGCGCCACGGCGGGCGTAAGCGTGCCGTGGACCACCGCGGCGAACTGGCTGCACAGCGGCTCGCGACCCGCAGCGAGCGTGCGGCCAAAGACAAACGCCATGCCGAGGTTGATGCTCAGATGCTCGAAATACGCACCCCATTCGAAGTGACGGGCGAGCGGAGCCCGTGTCAGCCACAGGGCCGCGCAAGCGCAGGCCCACAGCGGCAACAGCCAGACACGTTGTGATGTGCGAGCCGCAGCGGCAAGCGCGATCAGCACGAGCGGCGCGACGACCACGGCGAAGCCGAAGCCCTCCGCGCCCGGCGTGCTGGCCGCGTAATGCGTGCCGAGCTCGCAGGCTGCGATGACACCCACCGTGCCGGCGCCACGCGCGATACGCTTGAGCTGCGTCATGTCGTGCTCCCCGCGAAGCTTGACCGCGCAGTATCGCCGCACGCCGGCGACGACGCCTGCGCGCCATGGTCGCTGGCATCGCAAGCGTGGCTTAACGCGACGCCACGCGCGGCCGGAAGCATGGTTTTTCTGGGTGACCTTCCGCGGGACGCTGCCCGGCAGAGGACACGAGGGATCAGTTCGATACGCTGCATATAGGGGGAAATTTTCAGGCCGGTTTGCGGGCGAGCCGGTTCTTTCGTCACATGAATCGCGCGCCGTCCGTTTCCGACGATACCAGCGCTACGCATTTTTCGTTCCCGAGGGCACGCTGTTTAACAGACCCGCCGCAGCGCACTGGGTTCGCAACCGCTTTTGTAACTGTTTGTGTGGCCGGGCGTCACCGCCGCGGCGGGCGCAATTCTAGCGTACCGTTCGCCACGCGGCGCATGGCGGGCTTGGCCCTCCGTATGCCCAAGCGGCGCGCGCGGACGCGCAAAACTTCATGTAACCCTTTCCAGGTATACGACCCGGGAGCGCCTCGGCTAGAATCGCCCCAGACTTACAATCTCGAAAAGCGGGCGGATTGCCGGTCCGACGGGGGTGAAGGCTGCGCGGCTACGGCTCGCGCAGGGGTCCGGGTACTGGCCTGGTGGCACCTCCTCCATTGGCATTGATCCCTGCATACAAGACAATGAATAAACTGGAAAGAGAGCTTGCCGCGCTGATCATCGGCGAACTGAATCTCGAAGACGTGCAACTCGACACGCTGTCGGCCGATACGCAACTGTATGGCGATGGGCTGGGCCTCGACTCGATCGATATTCTGGAAATCGCGCTGCTGATTTCGAAGAAATACGGTTTTGAACTGCGTTCGGACAATCCGGACAACCAGAAAATTTTTGCCACGCTCGGCGCGCTCGCAGCCTATGTGGAGGCGCATCGCGTCCGCTAGCGGGCGGCACGGCGGGCTCGCGGGCGGGGTCGGCTGCGTTGGCTGTATTCGCCTGATCGGGCGCCATGCTCGACGCGTCCGCGTTGGAAATCGAAAGCATTCAGTCATGGAGAATCGATGCGAGCGCTTGTGACAGGCGGCAGCGGCGCGTTGGGGCAAGCCATCAGCGAAGCGCTGGCGAGCGCGGGTCATGAGGTGTGGGTACAGGCCAACCGCGGCCTCGCGCAGGCCGAGGCCACCGCCCAGCGGATCGTCGCAGCAGGGGGCAACGCGCACGCCATTGCGTTCGACGTGACCGATGCCGAGGCCACCCAGCGTGCGCTGGAAGGGCTGCTGGAAACTGCGCCGGTGCAGATCCTCATCAACAACGCCGGGATTCACGACGACGCGCCGATGCCCGGCATGACGCAGCAGCAGTGGCGCAGCGTCATCGATGTTTCGCTGAACGGCTTTTTCAACGTCACGCAGCCGCTTCTGATGCCGATGATTCGCACCCGCTGGGGACGGATTGTCAACATGGCGTCGGTGGCGGGCGTGCTGGGCAATCGCGGCCAGGTGAACTATGCGGCGGCCAAGGCCGGCCTGATCGGTGCGACGAAGTCGCTTTCGCTCGAACTGGCGTCGCGCGGCGTCACCGTGAATGCGGTGGCGCCCGGCATCATCGAATCGCCGATGGCCGGCGCGGCCTTCCCGCCTGAGCGGATCCGGCAACTGGTGCCCGCCCAACGGGCCGGCCAGCCGCAAGAGGTGGCGTCGATGGTCGCCTACCTCGTGTCCGATGCCGCGGCCTATGTCACCGGTCAGGTTCTGTCGATCAACGGCGGGCTCGGCTAACACGCGCGAGGGCACGCGCCCCTCAGGCACGCATTGTGCGTCTAGCGTGACGCAGCGAGGGCCTCGCGCCCTTCATCTCAGGACCGCAAGGCCGCTTCATGGCGGCCCTGCGGCAACGTCAGCATGCAGAGGAAAACAATGGCCGAAGCGATTCAATCTGACCACCCTGAATACATGGAACACGCTGCCACTCCGCTTTGGGATGTGGTCGTGATCGGCGGCGGCCCGGCCGGTTCGAGCGCCGGCACCTTGCTCGCGCAGCGCGGCTACCGCGTGCGTCTGCTGGAGAAGGCCCGGCATCCGCGTTTCCATATCGGCGAATCGTTACTGCCGGCCAACCTGCGGCTCTTCGATCGCCTGGGCGTGGGCGAGCAGGTGAGGGCGATCGGCATGGTCAAGCTCGGCGCCGAATTCGTTTCACCGCAGCACGACAACCGGATGGAACGCTTTCTGTTCGCCGAAGCGTGGGACAAGACGATGCCCGGCGCCTACCAGGTGCGCCGCTCGGAACTCGATCATCTGCTGCTGCGCAATGCCGCCGAACACGGCGTGCAGGTGGTGGAGGGCTGCCATGCGCGCGACGTCGCCTTTCTGCCGGACGGCTCCGGTGCGGTGATCCGCGCGCAACACGACGACGGCCGCGAAGAGCAGTGCCGGGCGCGTTTCGTGGTGGACGCTTCGGGCCGCGATACGCTGCTGGCGAACCAGTTCAAGAGCAAGCGTCGCAACGACAAACACAACAGCTCCGCGCTGTATGGCCATTTTCGCGGCGCGCAGCGCAATCCCGGCGAGCACGAAGGCAACATCACCGTGTACTGGTTCGAGCACGGCTGGTTCTGGTTCATTCCGCTTGCTGACGGCACGACCAGCGTCGGCGCGGTGGTGTGGCCGTATTACCTGAAGAGCCGTCCGAAGGGCCGTTCGGTCGAGGACTTCTTCGCCGATACGATTGCGCTGTGCGCGCCGCTCGCCGAGCGTCTGCAGCACGCCGAGCGTGTCAACGAAGTGCACGCCACGGGCAACTATTCGTACAGCGGCGAACTCACGCACGGGCGCAATTTCCTGCTGCTTGGCGATGCCTTCGCCTTTGTCGATCCAGTGTTTTCGTCCGGCGTGATGCTGGCCATGCAGAGCGCCTTCGCGGGCGTCGAAGCGATCGATGTCTGTCTGCGCGATCCGGCACGCGCCGACGCCGCGCTGGCACGCTTCGACAAACGTCTGCGGCACGGGCCAAAAGCGTTCTCTTGGTTCATCTACCGGATGACGTCACCCGCCATGCGCGAACTCTTCATGGCGCCGCGCAACGTGCTGCGCATGAAAGAAGCGTTGGTGTCGCTGCTGGCGGGCGACATCTTCGAAGACACGCCAATCTGGCGCTCGCTGGGGCTCTTCAAGGGTGCCTACTACGTGTCGGCGCTGCTGAATGCACCGAGCACGTGGCGCGCGTGGCGCGCACGCCGCCGCAATCTGCGCGAGGCGAGCGGCGAGGCAACGGAAACGCGGATGGCGTCCCGCTAGCCGCGCCACGCGCCCCCTGCCGCCGGTCACTGAACGGCGGCAGCCATCAAGACTACTACTCAATTTGCTGTTCCCATGCGTACAACCAGCCCTTCTTCGACTCATCTGGTTCTGATCCCGAGCTACAACCCCGGCGAAAAGGTCTATGACACCGTGCGCAGTGCGCGCGAGAACTGGAACCCGGTCTGGGTGATCGTCGACGGCAGTACGGATGGCAGTACTGAACGTTTGCTGGCCATGGCCGAGCAGGATGCGGGCTTGCATGTGATCGTGCTGCCGCACAATCAGGGCAAGGGCGCAGCCGTGCTGATCGGACTCGAAGAGGCCGCGCAACGCGGCTTCACGCATGTCCTGACGATGGATTCCGATGGCCAGCATCCGGCCAATCTGATCGCGCGGTTCATGACCGCCTCGCAGGCCCGGCCCGATGCGATGGTGCTGGGTCTGCCGAAGTTCGACGCCCAGGCGCCGAAGGCGCGTGTCTATGGGCGGCGCCTGTCCAACCTCTGCGCCAACCTCGAAACGCTGTGGGCGGGCATCGGCGATTCGCTCTACGGATTTCGGGTGTATCCGGTCGTGCCGCTGCGTGACGTGATGAGCCGTCATGTGTGGATGCGGCGCTTCGACTTCGATCCGGAAGCGGCAGTGCGGCTGTGCTGGGCAGGCGTGCGGCCCATCCAGATCGAAGCCCCGGTGCGATATTTCCGCGCCGACGAGGGCGGCGTGTCGCACTTCAACTATCTGCGCGACAACCTGCTGCTGTCGTGGATGCATCTGCGGCTCTTCTGCGGCTTTCTGCTGCGCTTACCGATGCTGATTCCGCAACGCCTGGGCCGACGTCTCGAACAGCGGCGCAGCTAGCACGCCGCGCCCGACGCGGCAAAAGCAACCATCTGACACGCCGCCCGGCCTTTCACTCCAACGCCACGGCCACGCGGCCGCCCGCCTCGCGCAGTCCTGTTCATCCGCTCCATATCCGGTAAAACCCTGGGTCATCTTCCGTCCGGCGGACGGCAATGGTATAAATCCGCCCCAAAGCTGATTACGTTTTAGCTCGGCGAAAATTAACACCCGCGTTTCGACGCGGGTTGGGCAGTCGGAAGGAGCGGTATGGCACGGGTGGTGGTAGTAGGCAGCATCAACATGGACATGGTGGTGGCAACCGAGGTGTTTCCGCGGTTGGGCGAAACGTTGTTTGGTCAGCGCTTTGCGACCTATCCCGGCGGCAAGGGCGCGAACCAGGCAGTCGCCGCGGCGCGTCTCGGCGCCGAAGTCACGATGATCGGCTGTGTCGGCGCGGATGCGTTCGGCGATGCCATGAAAGCCACCCTCCACCGTGAGGGCATCGACACCCGCTGGGTCTTCACCGGCCGCGAAGCCACCGGCATTGCCTCGATCACGCTGACCGGCGGCGACAACGCCATCCTCGTCGTGCCGGGCGCCAATCACGAACTCTCGCCGGGCGATCTGGACCGGGCCCACAGGGCGTTTGCCGATGCCGACATCGTGCTGGCGCAACTGGAGGTGCCGCTGTCCACGGTCCTGCACGCCGCGCAACTCGCGCACCGGCTCGGCAAGCCGTTCTTCCTCAATCCGGCTCCTGCCGTCGCGCTGTCCGCTGACCTGATCGCGCTCGCCAGCCTGCTGACGCCCAACGAGCACGAACTCGCCGCCGCCTTGCAGACCGCGGGCGCCGACTGGGCCGAGGTGTTGCAGCGCATGCCCGGCCGCATCGCCATGACGCACGGCGCGGAGGGGGCGTATTACACCCGCGCGGATGGCGAACTGGTGCACCAGGCCGGTTTCAGCGTCACGGCGGTGGATACCACCGGCGCCGGCGATACCTTCAACGGCGCGCTGGCCGCGTTCTGGCATCTCGGTGCCGACGAGGCCGTGCGCCGCGCCAATGCAGCCGGGGCCTTGTCGGTCACCCGTGCGGGCGCGCAGGGCGGCATGCCCACGCTCGCCGAACTCGAACAGTTTCTGAAGGCACAAGCGTGAAAAAACTCGGACACCTGAATCGCGACATCGCGCGCGTGCTGGCCGGTATGGGCCATACCGACAGCGTCGTGATAGCCGACTGCGGCCTGCCGGTTCCCGACGGCGTCGAATGCATCGACGTCTCACTGACACTCGGCGTCCCCGCCTTCTTCGACGTGCTGGACAGCGTGCTGGCCGACTTCAAGGCGGAGCGCGCCGTATTCGCGAGCGAAAGCCTGACGCACAACGCCGCGGTGGTGCAGCGCATGGCGCAACTGCGCGCGGCGCAGGTCAGTGTGGACGAGGTGCCGCACGAGACCTTCAAGCGTCTCTGCCAGCAGGCGAAGGCGGTGATCCGCACGGGTGAATGCAGTCCGTATGCCAACGTGATCCTGCATTCGGGCGTGATATTTTGAGCGCCCGCCAACCTGCCGCCCAGTGCCGCTCGCCTCGTATCGAGGCAGGCAGGCAAGACGCGGCAGCGCGCAATTCTGAAAGAGGCGTGTCATGCAAGTGACCATGCGGGGCATCGGCAAGGCGTTTGGTCCGGTACGCGTGCTCGAGGGTGTCGAGTTCAAGATCGGCGCCGGCGAAATTCATGCGCTGATGGGTGAAAACGGCGCGGGCAAATCGACGCTCATGAAGATTCTGAGCGGCGTCTACCAGGCCGATGCAGGCGAGATCCTGATCGACGGAAAGGCCACGCAGATCCGCAACACCGTCGAAGCCGAGCGCGCCGGCATTGCCATCATCCATCAGGAACTGAACCTGATTCCGCAGTTGTCGGTGATGGAGAACATGTTTCTCGGCCGCGAGCCGAGCCGCTTCGGGGTGGTCGATTCGGCCGCCATGCGCCGCGCAGCGCGCAAGTGGCTCGACATGGTCGGCGCCGAGCGCATCGACCCGCAAGCCGAAGCGGGGCATCTGTCCATCGGTCAGCAGCAGCTGGTGGAAATCGCCAAGGCACTGTCGCTCGATGCGCGCGTGCTGGTAATGGACGAACCGACCGCCGCACTGACCCAGCGCGAGATCGAGACGCTGTTCGAGATCATGCTCGCGCTGAAAGCGCGCGGCGTGGCGCTGGTGTACGTCTCGCATCGCATGGAAGAAATCTTCCGCATCTGCGACAAGGTCAGCGTGTTGCGCGACGGCCGCTTCGTCGGCGAGCGCGCGGTGCAGGACACGGGTTTCGACGAAGTGGTGCGGCTGATGGTGGGGCGCGAACTCGGCGAGCGCTTTCCGAAGCGCAGCCACGCGCCGGGCGAAGTGCGCTTCAAGGTCGCGGACCTCGCCGACGACGGCAACATCTCCGGCATTTCATTCGACGTACGCGCGGGCGAGGTGCTGGGCGTGGCCGGTCTGATGGGCGCGGGCCGCAGCGAAATCCTGCGCACGTTGTTCGGCCTGAACCGCAAGACGGCGGGTTCGGTGACGCTCGATGGCCGCACGCTCGACGTGCGCGATGCCTCGGGTGCGATCGACGCGGGCATCGGCTTCGTCACCGAAGACCGCAAGAGCCAGGGTCTGGTGCTCGGCATGTCCGTGCGCGAGAACGCGACGCTGGTCCATCTGGGCCGCTACGCGCGCTATGGCGTGGTGAACGACCGCGCCGAACGGGCGGCCGTCGAAGACCTGATCAAACAGTTGCGCATCCGCACCCGCGACGCCGAACTGGACGTCAAGGCGCTCTCCGGCGGCAACCAGCAGAAGGTGGTGTTCGCCAAGTGGCTCGCCGAGCCGCCGAAAGTGCTGCTGCTCGATGAACCGACCCGCGGCGTGGATGTGGGCGGCAAGGCCGAGATCTACACCATCATCAATCAGCTTGCCGCGCAAGGCGTGGCGATCGTGATGGTGTCGTCGGAATTGCCGGAAGTGCTGGCCATGAGCGATCGCATTCTGGTGATGCACCAGGGCCGGCAAAACGGCATCTTCGTGGCGGCCGGCGCGACCCAGGAACAGCTCATGACGGCCGCCACCGGCGGCAACGTCACTGTTTAACCCATTCATTGACAGCGGTGCGTACCGCTGAGATCGAGACCCGAGCGAGAAACGAAATGGCGCAATTGACCATGACACCCAGTACCAAGGCCACGCTGCAAAAGCTCGGGCCATTCATCGCACTGCTGATCATTGCGGTGGTGCTGTCCATCGCCAGCCCGAACTTCCTGACGCTCGACAATCTGCTCAACGTGATGCGCCAGGCGTCGATCAACGCGCTCATCGCCTTCGGCATGACGCTCGTGATCCTGCTGGGCGGTATCGACCTGTCCGCGGGTTCGGTGCTGGCGCTGTCGTCCGTCATCATTGCGACCCTCATGCAAAGCGGTGTGCCGGCCGTGCTGGCAACGCTGGCCGGCATTGCAGCCGGCGGCGCGATGGGTTTTTGCAACGGCCTCGTCATCAGCAAAGGCAAGGTGGCGCCGTTCATCGCGACGCTCGGCTCGGTGACCGTGCTGCGCGGCCTCGCGCTGGTGGTGTCCAACGGCAGCCCGATCAGCGGCTTCAACAGCGATTTCTTCTCGATGCTGGGCGGTGGCTATGTGGCGCGGCTGGTGCCGATTCCGGTCGTGCTGATGCTGATCATGTTCGCGGTCTTCTGGTTCGTGCTGAAAAAGACCGTGTTCGGGCGTCATGTCTACGCAACCGGCGGCAATGCCGAATCGGCCAAGCTGTCGGGCGTGAAGGTGGATCGCATCCAGTTGTGGGTCTACACCATCTCCGGCGTGATGGCGGCGATTGCTGGCGTCGTCCTGACCTCGCGTCTGAATTCGGCGCAGCCGACCGCCGGCACCGGTTATGAACTCGACGCCATTGCCGCCGTGGTGCTGGGCGGCACCAGCCTGACGGGCGGACGCGGCTGGATTTTCGGCACGCTGGTGGGCGCGCTTTTGATCGGCGTGCTGAACAACGGCCTGAACCTCATGGACGTCTCGTCGTTTTACCAGCAGGTCATCAAGGGTGCCGTGATCCTGCTCGCCGTGCTGATCGACCGGGGCAACAAGAAATAACCGCAAACGCAGTAGCGGCGCGAGCCACGCAGTACCCCTAAACAATCCACGTCACACTCTACTCATAGGACTCAGGAGGACGACAATGAAGAAAATGATCTCCCCGCTTTGCGCAGCACTGTTGGTGGTCGGCATCGCCGCCTGTTCGAAGCAGGGCCCGGATACGGGCGCGGCCGCGGCCGCGAGCGACGCCTCCGCGCCGGTCGCCAATGGCGCCGTCACGGTGGGCCTGTCGATCTCGACGCTGAACAACCCGTTCTTCGTCTCGCTGCGCAAGGGCGCTGAAGACGAAGCGAAGAAAGACGGCGTGACCCTCATCACCGTGGATGCGCAGAACGACCCCGCCAAGCAGCAGGCGAGCGTCGAAGACCTGATCCAGAAGAAGGTCAGCGTGATCCTGATCAACCCGACCGATTCGTCGGCGGTTGCCACGGTCGTCAAGGAAGCCACCGACAAGGGCATCAAGGTGATCTCGCTCGACCGCAGCGTGAACGGCGCCGAAGTCAGCTCGCACATCGCCTCCGACAACAAGGCCGGCGGCAAGATGGCAGCCGACTTCCTCGTCGACAAGCTGGGCGGCAAGGGCAACGTGGTCGAACTGCAGGGCATTCCGGGTTCGTCCGCGGCCAACGAGCGCGGCGCCGGTTTCGATACGGAAGTGGCTGCGAAGGGCGGCGTGAAGGTGGTCACGAAGCAGCCAGCTGATTTCGATCGCGCCAAGGGCCTGTCGGTGATGGAAAACATCATCCAGAGCAACAAGGACATTCAGGGCGTGTTCGCGCAGAACGACGAGATGGCACTCGGCGCGGTCAAGGCCCTGCAGGCCGCCGGACTGAAGAACGTGGCCGTGGTGGGCTTCGACGCCACCGACGACGCGATTGCCGCCGTCAAGGCCGGCACGATGGCTGCGACCGTGCAGCAACAGCCGGAACTGATCGGCCAGTACGGCGTGCAGACCGCGAAGAAGCTGATCGACGGCCAGGCCGTGGACAAGTTCATCCCGGTCCCGCTGAACCTGTACAAGCAGTAAGTTTTCAGCCGCACGTCCGCGTAGTACCATCTGGCACTGAAATCAACCTCGATGCAGTGCTCGCCGCCGGCCGGTGTCAACCGGCATGGCGGCGTTTCCCCACTCCCTGATTGGCGCCTGACGCGTCGGCTTTTGCCATCGCGCCGCAGCGGCCGATGCCAGGGCCTCGTGAGCGAGGGCGTCGACCACCTGCCGCGAGGAAATCTGCGTGACCCAGTTCGAGCGTCTGACCATTGACGACATCGCCCGTCTGGCGAACGTGTCCCGCACCACGGCCAGCATGGTGCTGAATGGCTATGCCGAGCGCTATCGCATCTCGGCGGCCACCGTCGAGCGTGTGCTGCAGGTCGCGAAAGATCACCATTTCACGCCGTCGCGCTCGGCGCGCGCACTGCGCTCGCGGCGCAGCAATACGATTGGCCTCGTCATCCCCGATCTCACGAACTCGGTCCACTCCGCGCTGGCGCAGGCAATGGAATGGCAATGCCGCGGACAGTACAACTGTCAGCTGGTCGTGGTCACCAGCGACGAAGATCCGGTGCGCGAAACCGAGGGGATTGCCCACCTCGTCTCGCATCAGGTGGACGGCCTCGTGGTGGTACCTTGCACGGCGGATGCCGAGCGCTACCAGAAGTGGGTCAAGCGCCTGCCGCTGGTGTTCGCCGACCGTCGCGTCGAGCATAGCGAGATTCCATACGTGGTGACGGATGCGACCGGAATCGTCGCGACGCTGGTGGGCGATGCGCTCCGTCAGGGCATCCGCGAGGTGGTGTACTTCGGCGGTCAGGCTGAACTCTCGGCGAGCCGAGACCGTCTGGCGGGGTATCGTCAGGCACTCGCTTCGCACGGCTTGAGCGAGGCGGCCGACTGGGTCCACGAACGCGACTTCCAGCGCGAGTCCGGCCACGCGCTGATGCAAGCCTGGTTCGCGGCCCACGGACGTTATCCCGAGGCGCTGTTCGCGGGCTCGATCACCTTGCTGGAAGGCGCGCTGTCGTTCATGAGCGAGGCCCACAAGCTCACCCAGGCGCCGGGCCGCCTGATGTCGTTCGACGATCATCAACTGCTCGACTGTCTGCCGCTTTCCATCGACGCCATCGTCCAGGACAGCCGGCAACTGGCGGAACACAGCTTGCGCTGTGTGTTTGCGATGCTAGAGGGCGATGCGCATCCGGGTTCATTACAGGTGCCTGCCCATATCCATTACCGCGGCGCGGCCAGCGCACCGGCATAAGCGCGTTTATACAGAAACGCGCTTATGCCGCGTATGGATATTGCTTAAGTGCTCATTCGTCCATTGAATTGGCTGCGGCATCTGTATTTCAATCAGCTTTCTTGCGAAAATCATAATAAATAGCCGAAATTGGGTCGGATTTTCCTGCTTTTTAAAATGGCGTGGAAATACTGGCCGTTGCGACAAATGAGTATTTCTTGGTTCGCAATAGTCGCTCATGTCATTGTTTAATAAGGCATTTTCTCTGTTGACTTTTCACGACAGGCAATATTTTTCAGTGTCCCGTAAGAGTGCGCCGCGTTATTGTCGAATCCGCAATAACTGAATCATTCATTGGCACGGAGAAATGATGAAAAGAATAGCGCTGTCCACTCTCTCGCTGACATTGCTGGGCGCGGCTAGCGCTGCGCATGCACAAAGCAGCGTCACGCTTTACGGCACCATCGATACCGCCATTACCTTTGTTCATAACGCCAATGCGGCAGGCCAGAACCAGTGGTCGGTCGGCAACGCGAGTAACGGCGATCTGTCCGGCAGTCGTTGGGGCCTGAAAGGTCAGGAAGACCTCGGCGGCGGTCTGAAGGCCATCTTCCAGTTGGAAAACGGTTTCAACCCGAGCACGGGCGGACTGGCGCAGGGCGGCCGCGAGTTTGGCCGCCAGGCATTCGTGGGGTTGTCGGCCGAGCAATACGGCACGTTCACACTCGGACGCCAATATGATCCGCTCGTCGATCTCGTGCAGGGCATCACGGCCGACAACTATTTCGGCAGCACGTTTGCCACCGCAGGCGACGTCGACAACTACGACAACAGCTCGCGCACCAACAACGCGATCAAGTACGTCTCGCCGGTATTCTCCGGGCTGCAGGTCGAAGGCATGTATGCGTTCGGCGGCGTCGCGGGGCAGACCGGTTCGGGCCAGACCTGGTCGGCGGCTGCGGCGTATAACAACGGCCCGATCTCGCTGGCGGCCGGTTACTTCGTGGCGGACAACCCCTCGGTCAACGGACTCGCACGGGCTTCGACGACCTCCGGCAGCGGCTGGGGCGGCACCTCCGACGGCACCTTCGACGGCTCGCTGATCAACCTCGGCCTGCAGAGCGCCAAGTCCATCAACATTGCGCGCTTCGCGGCGCAGTATGTGGCGGGTCCGTTCACGTTCGGCGCAGGCTACAGCAACGCGCAGTACAAGTCGGATGGACAATCCGCGTTCGCTTCGACCGAGAAGTTCAACACGGGCCAGGGCTTCCTCGATTACCAGGCTACGCCGGCCATGCTGGTGGGCGTGGGCTACAGCTATACGAAGTCGACCGGCGACACGGGCGCGACTTACCACCAGGTCTCCGTGGGCGCGGACTACAGCTTGTCCAAGCGTACTGACGTCTATCTGGTAGGCGCCTATCAACACGCCAGCGGCGAAACGCTGAGCGCCGACGGCACCGCCGTGGTGTCCGCGCAGGCTTCAGTGGGCTCGTATGGTTATGGCGGCACCAACACGCAGGAACTGGTGAGCGTCGGTCTGCGCCATAAGTTCTGATTGCGTTGCCAGTGCCGCGCCCGTAGCGAAAGCAGGGCGTGACGGGAAAAAGCCGGTCATCAGCGCGAGCCGATGGCCGGTTTTTTTCGTGCGACAGCGCGATGGCCTGCGTGCCCCTCAAGCGCGCCCCCAGCAGCAATACACCGGCGGCGCCTGACCGCCCGACCGCTTGCCCGCGTCACGGCAAATGCCAGCGTTTCATGCAAGAATCGCGGCCGAGGACGTGGGCAAACGAAACAATGACACGCCATGCGACGCAAGCGTGACCCCGCCCACTACAAATATCATCGGTGATGAGGAGCAGACAGTTGATCCAGCGTATCTCGCGTTTTTTTACCCAGGTGGTCCATCGGGTCCTGCCTGATCCCTTGATTTTCGCGATTTTTCTGACCATCGCGACGTTCGTGCTGGCCTTCGGCCTGACACCCAAGACGCCCGCCGAACTGGTGACCATGTGGGGTGGCGGCTTCTGGAACCTGCTGGCCTTCTCGATGCAGATGGCCATGATTCTGGTGACCGGCCATGCGCTCGCCAGTTCGGGACCGGTCAAGCGGCTGCTGGTAGCGCTGGCCAGCTCGGCGCGCAGCCCCGCTCAGGGCGTCATGCTGGTGGCGTTTTGCGGCGCGGTGGCGTGCGCCGTCAACTGGGGCTTCGGGCTCGTGCTGGGCGCGATGCTGGCGCGCGAAGTCGCACGGCGCGTGCCGGGTACCGACTACCGCCTGCTGGTGGCAAGCGCCTACATGGGCTTCCTGACGTGGCACGGCGGACTCTCCGGCTCCGTGCCGCTGGTGGCGGCCACCAAGGGCAATCCGCTGGAAAAGACCGTCGGCCTGATTCCGGTCTCGCATACGATCTTCACCGGCTACAACGCCTTCATCACGATTGGACTGATCGTGCTGCTGCCTCTCCTCGCGCGGCAGATGATGCCGAAGCCCGAAGACGTGGTGGCGGTAGACCCGGCACTCCTCGAAGACCCGCCTTCGGTGGAACGCACGCTGCCTGCCAATGCGACACTCGCCGAGCGACTCGAAGAGAGCCGCGTGCTGGCGTTGCTGGTCGCGCTGCTGTGTGCGGTCTATCTGGTCGTGCGTACTGTGCAGAAAGGCTTTACGCTCGACATCGATACGGTCAACCTGGTATTTCTGGCCGCCGGCATGGTGTTGCACAAGACACCCATGGCCTATGCTCGGGCCGTCGGTGCAGCCGCGAAGGGCACGGCGGGCATCATGATCCAGTTTCCGTTCTACGCCGGGATTCAGGCGCTGATGGATCATTCGGGACTGGCCGGGGTGATTACCCGCTGGTTCGTGGATATCGCCAATGTGCACACCTTCCCGCTGCTGGCGTTCCTGAGTTCGGCGGTCATCAATTTTGCCGTGCCGAGCGGCGGCGGCCACTGGGTGGTACAGGGGCCTTTCGTGATGCCGGCGGCGCAGGCATTGCATGCGGACCTTGGTAAATCGGCCATGGCGATCGCCTACGGCGAGGCCTGGACCAACATGGCTCAGCCGTTCTGGGCACTGCCCGCGCTGGCGATCGCCGGCCTTGGCGTGCGTGACATCATGGGCTATTGCGTGACTGCGCTGCTGTTCTCGGGCATCGTGTTCGTTGCGGGTTTGTATCTGTTCTAACCGGCTGTGCTGGATCGCTGTGGACGCTTGCCTCGGGAGGCGCGACGCATGAACGCTGACGAACCTGTTACGCCACCGGTGCCGCCGGTTCGTCGCCCCGTACTCGTGTGGGATGCACCGGTGCGGCTGTTTCACTGGCTGACAGTGCTGCTGGTCGCCGGGGCGTATGCGACCTTGAAGCTGAACTGGATCGACTGGCATGTGCGGATCGGCGAAGCGCTGCTGGCGCTCGTTCTATTCCGCCTGCTATGGGGCTGCTTCGGCAGCGAGACCGCACGGTTTCGCAGCTTCATCGCAACGCCTGCTTGCGCGTTGCGGCATCTGCGTCGTCTGTTGCGCCGCGAGCCGGATCTGCAGGTGGGTCACAACGCGGCGGGCGGCTGGATGGTGTTATTGCTGCTCGGCTTGCTGCTGCTGGAGACCTCGAGCGGGCTGTACGTCTACAACGAAATCGCCGACGAAGGCCCGTTGAGCGAAAGCGTGCCGGCCTGGTTCGCCAATGCCATTTCCACGCTACATGCGGTGGTGTGGGACGTGCTGTTGGCCGCGCTCACGCTGCACGTGCTGGTGATCGCGCTTTACGCGCTGGTGAAGGGACACAATCTGCTGCGGCCGATGCTGAGCGGCTACAAGCCGTTGCCTGCCACGATCGCTGCGCCGCGGCAAAAGCCGGTGCTGCTGGCGGCGCTTCTGCTATTGATCAGCGCAGCGATCGTGATCCTGCTTGCGGTTTATCTCTGAGGCTGGCGAGCGCCCTGGAAGAGCGCTTGCGTCAGTTACCCTTCGGCGGCATCACCTGGCCGCGAATCTCGCCACCCGGATTGGCCTTGGTGTGGACGTTGATGTACATCTCGCCCGCTTCGAACATCTTGGCGTCGTCCGGGGACAACGTGGCTTGACCGCTGATCGGACTCGTCACCTCCATGTTTCCTTTTTGCGAGATCCAGACTTTCACGCCGGCATTTTTACCGGCGGGTGCAGGACCGTGGAAATGCGCCATGGTGGCGGGCCCCGTCAAGCCGCTGTAGGTGATGTTCCACGTGACGACGTGCGTGCCGGAATCGTAGGTGAGGTTAGCAGTGCCGCTGCCCGGGGTCTGGACCGGAGGCACCTGCTGGTCGCCCGAGAGCGGCACGGTAAAGGAGACGGGTGCTGCCTGGCTGAGCGTGACGCCGCCCGCGAGGGCGAGGCCGGCGAACAGCATGAAAGCGCGCCGCGAGATCGAAACTGTCATTGAATTTTCTCCGTTCTGGGTTACAGCGTGCTGCCCGGCCGTGAATACGCGCTGTGAATGCCCGGCAGTGCATCAAGGATAGGCCCAAGCCGACGCTAACTCCAGGCCGGAAAACGCCGCGCTGTCCGGTGCGTGGTGTCCACGGTCCTGTTCCCGGTGGCCGCCGCCCAACGTGCGCCGGCCCGACTTCGTTTCAAAAAAGCGGGTGCTCATTCGTTTACCAGATTGGCATTGCCATATTTGCGTGGCGCTCGCCCGCACCTGAAGCCTGGTGGCTGCCGTCACACCGGACTTCCAGTTGCGCCCCCTGTACCGCCCAGTGGGAACGCGATGTGAACCAACTCAAACGAAGAGCTTTGGTCGGTCGAGCGCGCATCGGATGGCTTGCCATGCGGTGTCGCACTGTGCCTGCGCGCGCAAGCGAGGCCCGGCCGCGGGGCGCGTGGTGGTCTCGGATCGTCCTCGCCGCATGCCTCGCGTGCGCTGCCGGCGGCAATGCGTTCGGCGCGGGGGCGCCGGCACCGGCGAGTGACACGGCATCCGGCGCGGCACCCGGTCTCGCCCCCGAATCGAACGGCTTTCGTCAGGCCGCCGAGCGCGAGCGCGACGCCGAAACCCTGCAGACGCTGACGGCGGAAGGGCGTCTCCTGCTTTCGCGCGATCACGTCACGCTGCCAGCGTACGACTACTGCAGCATGTCCGTCTCGGCCGCCGAGCGGGGTGACTTCCGCGACAGTGTCGAGGCCGCATCGCGCGCGCTGGTGATGGCGCAACGCACCGACAACGCCGACCTGGCCGCGCTCTCCAAGCGCGATCTGGCGATCGCCTACAGCTACGCGGGCGATCTCGAAGACGCCGAACGCTATGCCAAAGAGGCGCTGGCGTCGACCCCCAAAGCCCCCGAGCAGGTGTTCGCGCCCGCCTACAAGGTGCTCGGCGATGTTGCGCTGCGTCGCAATCAGCCGCAGGAAGCCATTACCGACTATAACCATGCGCTCGAAACGGCGTCGCCACGCTACCGGCCATTGGTGCTGATTTCCGTGACGAATGCGCAGATCGCCGCGGGCGATACCGCGGGCGCGCGCAAGACCTTCGATGCCGCGAGTCCGCCCCCAACGGCGGATCTCGAGCCGGCCTGGCGACGCATCGAAGGCAATCTGCTGCTGGCCGAGGGCAAGCCCGAGGATGCGAGGCGCGCATTCACCGCGCTGCTCTCCGAAAGCGCTTCGGGCGACGCGAACTACGACCGCCTGTGGGCGCACGAAGGCATCGGCCGCGCCGACCTCGCGCTGGGCGAACGGCAACACGCACGCGAGGCGTTCCTGCAGGCCGTCGACGATTCGGAAAAGATCCGCGCGCGCTTTCGCAGCGACGAGTTCAAGACGGGCCTGTTCGGCGACACGCAGTCGGTTTTCGAGATGGCGATCGCCCTGACGGTCGAGGTCGGCGATTACGCATCGGCGTGGAACCTGTCCGAGCGCAGCCGGGCGCGCGCGCTGCTCGATGTCGTGCGCAACCGGGTCGACGCGGGCGTGGATGACCGGCAACTGAACGGCGACGTGCCGGGCCTCGACGTGGTGCGCAACGCCCTGAAGCCAAACGAAGCCATCGTCGAATATCACAGCCTCGAAAAGTCGATGGTGGTCTGGGTGATTCGCCGCGAAGGCCTGACCGGACATACGCTGCCGATCGCGCGCGCCGACATGGACAGCGCCGTCACCGATTTTCGTAACGCCATCGTGCGCCGGCGCCAGAGCGCGCTCACTTACGGCGACAAGCTGTACGCACTCCTGATCGCTCCGCTCGGCCTGCGCGACAACGAACGGCTCATCATCGTGCCGCACGGCGCGCTGCACTATCTGCCGTTTCAGGCGCTGCACAATCCGGACGGCTTTCTGATCGAGCGTCATCCGGTCGCCCTGGAGCCTTCGGCCAGCATCGCGGTTCAGCTCGTCCAGCGTGAGCGCAACGTGGCAAGCAAGCTCGTGGCGTTCGGCAATCCGACCATTGCCCCGGCCTACGCGCTGCCGGGCGCCGAGGCCGAGGTGCGCGGCATCGCGCCGCTCTTCGCGAGCAAGGAAGTGTTCCTGCAAGGCGACGCGACACGCATGAGCTTTCGCGACAACGCGCCTACCGGCCGCATCCTGCATGTGGCGACGCACGCCCAGGCCGACACGATCGATCCGCTGCACTCGCGCATCCTGCTCGCGCCCGCGACCCAGCCGGCCGACGGTCCCGACTCGCTGCTCGCGAAGGACATCTACAACCTCAAGCTGAACAATGTGTCGCTCGTCACGCTGTCGGCTTGCGAGACCGGGCTTGGGCGGATCGCGCGCGGCGATGAGATCCTCGGCTTCACGCGGGCGTTTTTCTACGCGGGCGCCAGCAGTCTGATCGTCTCCATGTGGCCGGTGGCCGACGAATCGAGTGCGCTCACCATGCGCACGTTCTACTCGCAACTCGCGAATGGCGACGAGGCCATCGACGCGATGCGCACGGCGCAACTGGCGGTTCTGCACAATCCGCGCTTCGCGCATCCGTTTTTCTGGGCGCCGTTCGACCTGATGGGCGGCTGGCGCCTGACTATCGCGCCCCAGGGACAACCATGAACCCATGCCGACACCCATGAACAGACTCCGGTTGATTGCCGCGACGGTGTCCTGTACGAGCGCGATCGCGTGGGCACAGACGCCGCCCGTTGCGGGTGGCGGTGTGGGTCAGGTGCCGAACGCGGGCAGCATCCTCAATCAGACGGCGCCGCGCGACACGCGTCCGGTCCTGCCGGGTGGAACCCAGGCCTTGCCGGCGGTGCCGTCGGCGCAGCCTCCCGTGACGGCGCCAGGGCCGACCTTCGTGCTCAAAGGCATCACGCTCAAGGGCAACGACACGATTCCGACCGACGTGCTGCTGGCGCCGGTTCACGACCGGATCGGCACGCAGATCGGCTTCGCGGATCTGGAGACGATTGCCGCGAGCATCACAAAGGTCTATCGCGACCGCGGCTATATGCTCGCGCAGGTGGTGATTCCGCCACAGGACGCCAGTTCGGGCATCGTCGAACTGAGCGTGCTGGAAGGACGGGTGGGCCACGTGCGGCTCGACATCGCGGCGGGCACGCCGATTCGCGAAGACCTGCTGCGCGCGCGGATCGCGCAGATTCCGCTCGGCAAGCCGCTGCAGCAGCATGAACTGGAACGCACCATGCTGCTGCTGTCGGACTTGCCGGGCATCGCGGTGTCGTCGGCGATCGAGGCGGGTGACGAGCCGGGCACGGTCGATCTGAGCATCAACGTGACGCCTGCCAAACGCTGGACCTTCGCCGTGGACCTCGACAACTACGGCGCGGACCCGAGCGGCATGTGGCGGCTCGGTATGCTCGCGCGCTTCAACTCGCCGTTCATGATCGGCGACAACCTCGATGTGCGGCTGCTCGGCGCCGAACGCGGCGACACCGTGTACGGCCGGATCGGCTACGAAGCGCCGGTCGACGCGTATGGGACGCGCGTCGGCGTGGCGCTGTCGCGGCTCAACTACACGCTCGGCCAGCAGTTTTCCTCGCTCGACGCGACCGGCGAGGCGACCGTGGTCGACCTGACGGTCACGCATCCGCTCCTGCGCACCCGCAATCAGAGCCTGCTCGGCCGTGTCAACCTGGAATACCGCGACCTCATCGACAACATCGGCGAGGCGGATGAGCACAATCCGCGTTCGCTCGTCGAGGGCAGCGCCGGGGTCAGCTACGAAAGCCGCGATGGCCTGCTCGGCGGCGGCTACAACAGCGCGGATGTGGAACTGCTGGTCGGCTCGCTCCATTTCAGGAATGCGCAGGCCGAGCAACTCGATACCTCGCCGTTCGGGCGCAACACGCAAGGCACCGAAATGCGGGCCACGTTCTTCGCCAACCGCCTGAATTCCGTGACCGACCAGCTGAGCCTGTTCGCCGGGGTATCCGGGCAGTGGGCCGGCACGACCCTCGACAGCTCGTCGCAATTCCTGCTGGGCGGCCCCCATGCGGTGCGGGCCTATTCGCCGTCCGAGGCGCTCGTCGACGAGGGCTTCGTGGCCACGGTGGAAGGCCGCTTCGCGATCAATTCGAAGGCGACGGTGTTCAGCTTTTTCGACCTGGGGATGGGCTGGTACAACGCCAATTCGCGACCGAACGAGGGGACGAACACGATCACGCGCAGCGGTGTCGGCGTGGGCGCGTACTGGACCGGGCCGGGCGGCTTTTCGTTGCAGGGCACGCTCGCGTGGCGCACGACCAGCTCCGACACGACGGGCGACGACAGGGTACCGCGCGTGTATGTGCAACTGACGAAGACGTTCTAGCGCAAGCCGGACAACCGGCGCGACGCGTTCGTGCGCGGTCGGGGCCGTACTGCGAGGCGCGCTGGAGACGGATGTTGAATGGTGGCAAGAGCCGGCATGGGTCCGGCGCCGAGGTGTGCGATGAACAAGCGATGCAGTGTGCAACCGTGCAGGATGCGACCCGGGCGGGGCGGAACCATCGCGGGCGCGGTGGCGACGCTATTCGCCATGTACTGGGTGCCGGCGTGCCTCGCGAATCCGACGGGCGGCCAGGTGGTGTCCGGCACGGTGAGCATCAATTCGCCGGGCGCGGGGCAGCTGAACATCAAGCAGGGTTCGTCGAACGCGATCGTCAACTGGAACACCTTTTCGATTGGCGCGAGCGAGTCCGTCACGGTGGTCCAGCCGTCTGCCTCGGCGGCGCTGCTCAACCGCGTCATGGGCAATGATCCGAGCGTCATTGCGGGGCGGCTGACGGCAAACGGCAAGGTGTTTCTCGTCAATCCCGCCGGCGTGATCTTCGCGCCGGGTTCGTCGGTGAATGTCGGGTCGCTGATCGCCACGACGCTCAACATCGCGAACGCGGATTTTCTCGCCGGCAACTATCGCTTCGTCGGCACGTCCGCGGCTCAGGTCAGCAATGCCGGCTCGCTGAGCGCCCAGGACGGCGGCACGATTGCTTTGCTGGGCGGCACGGTCAGCAATAGCGGCACGGTGAGCGCACGTCTCGGCACAGTCGCGCTCGGCGCCGGCAACGACATCACCGTCGACTTTGCCGGCGACGGCCTCACGACCCTGAAGATCAACCAGGGCGCGGCCAATGCGCTGATCGGCAATACCGGTACGCTGGCCGCCGACGGCGGCAACGTGATCATGAGCGCCCAGACGGCGGACGCGCTGGCCGCCACGGTGATCAACCAGCAAGGCATCGTGCGGGCGCAGAGTCTGGCTGAACGCGACGGGCACATCGTGCTCGACGGCGGCACGAATGGCGTGACGCTGGTGAGCGGCACGCTCGATGCGAGCGGCGGCGCGGGTCTCACGGGCGGCCGGATCGATGTGACGGGCTATGACGTGGCGCTGCTGGACGGCGCCTATGTCAATGCCAGCGGCGCGGCGGGTGGCGGCACGGTCTATTTCGGCGGCGGCCCGGCTGGTGCCGACCCGACGCTGCGCAACGCAAACGCCGTCTGGATGTCGCCGACCGCGAGCCTCCACGCCGACGCGCTCGTCAACGGCAACGGCGGCCATGTGGTCGCGTTCAGCGACACGGCGAGCCGCATCTACGGCACGTTGTCGGCGACGGGCGGCGCGCAGGGCGGCAACGGCGGCGTGATCGAGACCTCCGGGCACTATCTCGACACCACTGGGGCGACGATTCTCGCGACCGCGCCGAAAGGTCAGGGCGGCAAGTGGATCCTCGATCCAGAAGACCTGGATATCGTCTCGACCAGTTCGGGCACACCGGCCACGCAGACGCCAGGTTCTCCAACGGTTTTCACCCCGTCCGGTGCGGACAGCACACTGGTCAATACGGTGATCGAAGGGCTGCTGAATAGCGGCGTCTCCGTGAGCATCACGACGGTCGGTTCGCCGGCGAGCGGTGAAGCGGGCGACATCAATATCGACGCGGCGATTGCCAAGACCGTCGCCACAGCGGGCTTGCCGACTCCCACCCTGACGCTGAGCGCGGCCGGTTCGATCAACGACGCGGGCTTCGGGATCACGGCGGCACCCGCCGCCGGGCCGCTCAACATCGTGATGGATGCGAATGTCGGCGGCGGGGCGAGCGCGACCCATGGCGTATCGCTCAACACCGTGACGCTGCAAACCAACGGCGGCAACCTGACGATAGGCAGCAACGGATCGGCTCCCGTCGTGATCCAGAATTCCACGATCAACACGTCGAACGGCAACCTGTCGATTACCGGCGCCTTGCCGGCAGGCGGCGTCACGATCGGCTATCAGGCTACGGTGTCGGGTATCGATATCACCGGCACGACCATCGCGGCAGGGGCCGGCTCGCTCGGTCTGAACGGCACGGCGCTTGGGCAGAACGTGACCGGCGTGAACATCTCGGGAAGCGATATCTCGACCACGAGCGGGCAACTCGCCATCACCGGCACCGCCTCCACGGGTGTAATCGGCGACACCGGCATTGCGATCGGCGGCAACAGCCTGATTCACAGCGGTGCCGGTGCAATCTCGCTCAACGGTACGGGCAATTCGACCGAAGACGCGGGCACGGGCGTCGCGCTGACAGGCAGCTCGGTGCAAAGCGGCAGCGGTCCCATCAGCATCAGCGGCGCCGCCCAGGGCGATACGGGAATCGGCGTGAACATCAATGGTGGCTTCGTCCCGATGGGTGCTGCCAACGCGCAGCCGGGGGTGAGCAGTGCGGGCGGAGCGATCTCGATCAACGGCAGCGTGGCAGGCGACGCATTCGAGGCCGTGCTGTTTTCCAGCACCGCGATCTCGAACACCACGGGCGCAATCGGCGTGACGGGCACGGTCACCGGCACGGAGGGGTCGTTCGTGGACGGCATTTATTCCACCGGATCGTCGTTCACGACCACGGGCGGCAACATCACGCTGGCGGGAACCGTGCCGTCGGTCCTGGATGGCAGCGTCGGCCTCGACCTGTACGGTTCAACGGTGCAGTCGACGAGCGGCACGATCACGCTGAGCGGGCAGAGTAGCGGGGCGGTTTCGACGGAGGCATCGGTGACCGGGCTGGAACTCGAAAACAGTTCCTGCGAATGCTCGTCGCTGGGGCCGACCTCCATCACCACGGGTAGCGGGGCAGTGCATATCTACGGCAGCGGCACCGGCACGTTTACCGACGGCGTGCTGATCACGGACGGCACGCAGATCACCTCGACCAACGGCGGCGCAATCGACATTCGCGGGGTGATGACCGGTCCTGCCGGAAGCACGCCGAACCTGGTGAACGACTATGGCGTGGCGATTCCCAGTGGCGCCATTACGACGCTGGGGGCGAGCGGCACGATCGGCATTGCCGGATCGACCAACACGTCCGATGCCGGCCTGGCGATCGGCGTCGTTGTGAATTCCGGCGAGGAGGAAGGCCCGATCTCTTTCGCCCCGCTTGCCGATCCCGTCAACGTGACGATCTCGACAGGCAACGCCGGCTCGATCGCGCTGCTTGCCTCGAATGACGGCACGGCGAGCAGCCTCGTCATCACGCAAGCGACGCTGACGTCGCCTGGCGGCGTGCTGACCATCGCGCCGGCCTCGGTCAATCCGTCGAACTTCGCCATCACCGCGCAGAACGCCACGCCGATTACGCTGTTCGGCACGGGCGGCGGCCTGAACATCGACGCGGGAAGCTTCTCGACCTTCGCCTCGATTCCGAACCTTGTACTCGGTTCCAGCACGCAAACCGGTCTCATCACGGTCAACGGGCAGTGTGCGTCGAGCGGCGGCAGTTGCGTGCTGTCGCGCCCGAGTTTCACCAACAATCTCACGCTGTCCAATGCCGGCGCGGGCAGTCAGGGGATCTCGCTGCCCTATGGCATCTCGATGCCCGGCGAGACGCTGACACTGATTTCGGCGGGCCCCGTCACCGACCCCGGCGGCATTCAGGCGGCAGGGCTGCTGCTGTCCGGCCCGGGCAACTTCACGCTCACCGATCCGCAAAACGACGTCAACGTGCTGGCGCTGGCCGGCGCGGGCAATGTGACCTTCAGCGATTCGCACGGCTTCGTCATCGGTCCGCTGACGAGCCAGACCTACGACTTCAACACGGGCCAGTTGAGCACGATCGACGCGACCAACTCGACGCTCACCGGCAACCTCGTCGCGACGGCCACGACCGGCAATATCGGGCTCGGTGGCAACGGCGCCAATACGAACCTGAGCGCGGGCGGATCGATCGATCTGGTGATGGAGAACGGGGTCTTCGTCAATGGAGGAACGGGCACGCTCAATGCGGGCAATGCATGGCGAATCTGGGCGAGCACCTGGAACGGCGAAACGCGCGGCAACGTGCAGCCCGATACCGCGCAGCCCAATTTCTACGGCTGCGTGTTCGGTGCGGGTTGCAGTTGGGGTGGCACGGTACCGACCACGGGCAACCATTACATCTATACCGCGAGGCCGACGGTGACGGTCACGGCTAACGGCACGGTCCGCTTTGCCGGCGCACCGAACCCGAATTTCACCTTTACCGCTAGCGGCCTGATCAACGGCGATACCGCGGCGGGCGCGCTGAACGGTTCCCTGTCGACGGCGGCCAATCAGAACTCGCCGCCCGGACAGTATGCGATCAACGCCAGCTTCTTCTCCGGTGTGGGCTATATCGTGGTCGACGTGCCAGGCGTTCTGACCGTCACGCCGCTTTTCCAGCCGATCGCGCAGAGTGGCTTGCAATCGTTCTTCGGCAGCGAAGAGCAGACCTTCGTCTACGAAAACAACCTGCAGGGCACCAATATATGCATTGGATCGAACCAGCCGCTCTTCACGAACGCGGCGCCCGGTGACAATCAGGATCTGCTTGCCGTCGAATGGAAGCGGGTGCGTTCACAACCGAATCTGAACAGCTGTCTGCTGACCAACGGCCAGCACGGTTGCAGCGATTTTTAAACCGGGCCGGGCGGCCCGGGCGGCCCGCTCAGTCCGCGTAGCTGGGCGATCGCCATTTCGGCGTCGGCCACGAATTGCCGGGACAGGTGCAAGGCCTGTTCGACCTCCTGATGGACGGGAGCCAGCATGCCCATGTGAACCCTAAAGTAGCGTTCCGCGTGGATGCCTGGGTGGTAGTGCATGATCACGCGCCGCGCGTCGATCAGGCGGCGGTTGCCGAACAGCTTGCTCAGCGCCCATGAGAACGCGCCGTCTTCGCAGCCGGCACGGCGGAAGAAGTCTCCCATCGGAAAACCACCGAGCGCACGATACACGGCGCGTCGTATGACGAGGCTGCTGGGAATGGTATTGCTCAGGATCGCTGAACATCGGGCGAACTCGGGGTGCTCGACGATATCGCGCGGAAAACCCGCAAATTCGACATCGAGCCGCACCGACGCTTCGTGCGGGTAGCGCTGCAGATACTGACATGCCGCGGCCAACGCGCCAGGACGGTACTCGTCGTCGGCGTCGATGAAGGCGAGCAGATCCTCCGAGGCATGGATGGCCGCCCAGTTGCGCGCGCGGGCGATGCCGCCGTTCTCGGTCATCTGCAAGAGCTGCACGCGCGCGTCGCGTTGCCGGTAGTGGCGGGTAATGTCGGCTGAGCGATCGGTCGAACCGTCGTCGACGACGATGATCTGGGCCGCGTCGGGCTGGATCAGGCAGCTCTCTAGCGTGCGTGCGAGCGTCGCCTCCATCTGGTAGCAGGGAATGATGATCGAGATCGGCACGATAGGAAAACCTGTTCAGGTGCAGTCGGTCGACCAGCGCGGTTCGAAGGCGACGGCACGACGGTTCACTGCGAATCCTCCACGCACAGATCCGGATCGCTCACGAGACAATCGGCATTCGACGTCGCCGGACCACCGACGCCGCGCGTCTTGAGCGTCGGGTCCTGCGCGGAGATGTGCAGTCCCTTCGGCAGCAGCACCCACATGCGCAGACGTTGCTTGGTGTGGCTGGCCTGCGACTGGGCGTTCTGTCCGAAGCCGAAGAAATAGTCGGCGCGCACGGCGCCCTGAATGGCGCCGCCCGAATCCTGCGCGAACATCAAACGGTTGATGGCGACCGCCCCCGACGTGTCGTCGGGCGTGGCCACGAATACGGGCGCGCCGAGCGGCGTGGTGCGCGGATCGACCGCAACCGAGCGGCCCGCCGACAGCGGTACGCCGAGCGCGCCCACGGGACCGTTCGGTGAATCGGGGATGAGCCGGAAAAACACATAGCTCGGGTCGGAGATGGCGAAGGCATGGCGGGTGGTGGCCGCGCCGGTTGCGGGTGATGTGTCGCTGCTGCTGCTCGCGTTGGCGAGGCTAGCCGGGGCTGGTTTCGTTGCCGCCGGTTTTGCTGTCGCGGGTGTTGAGGGTGAAGACGGTGTCTCCGACGCCAGCTTGAAGCCGCGCAGCAACGGCGACACCGGTTCGTCATCGGCACCTTCGGTGCTATCGCCGCTGGCATGCACGGTGCTGTCCGGTGGGCCAGGATCGGCCGAACCCGCTGAGCCGACAGGCGCCGCGTCTTCGCTGACCTCGACGTCCATGTCCATGCCGCGGACGACGATCTTGTGACCGCCAGCCTGCGTGTTATGCGCGATGGGCGGCAGGAACGGCCGCCCGTTCTGTTCCGCATAGGCGAAGCGCAGGATCGTGCCGTCGCGCAGGCGCACCTTGCCCGAGCCTTGCACCTGCATCGAGTACAGCATGACGGGGTCGTCGACCCAGGCGAGAACCGGTGCCCTGAGCGCGCCGCGTTCGATGTCGGCGCGCGTGTAGTAAGGCACGATGCGGTCATGGTCGAGCCGCAGCCGGATCTTCTTGTCGCGAATATCGGGGACGCTGTCGCGCAGATCCAGCGCATAGACACCCTTGAGGCCGGTCGCGGCGACATCGGCAAGCGGAGTCACGGTGCGTCCCTCGACGCGCGCCGCCAGCGCCACACCGGTCGAGCGATCCGGCACGAGGCGTGAATCGAGGTAGAGCATGTCGCTGGGCGTGCCGTAGACGGGATAGATAAACGCACCGCCCGGCTGGCGGCTGCCGTTGAGCAGGGGCTCGTAGTAGCCGGTGATCGTGCCGTCGGTGGATTTGTCAGTGTTGCGGATCTGCCAGGCGTAGAACCAGGTTTCGAAGAACTGGCGGATTGCCGCTGCATTGCGTGCATCCACACTGCGCGACGCCGCGCAGGGCTCGGACCAGCCGCTCCGCTTGCCCAGCACCGTGCAACTGCGCAGGAAAGCATCCCACGAGGCGCCGAGATCGTCGGAATTCCAGCCGGGGAGGTCGGTGAACCGCGCCGGTTCGTAATACGCGTGGCGTGTGGCGAAGCCACTGTTCACGGTGCTTGTGGCTTGCGGGGCGGCGGTACCGGGCGTTGACATGGCGGTGCTCGATGTCGCGGTGGCCGTCGTCGCCGTACCCGCGCTCGATGTCGCTGCCGCCGATGTTCCTGCGGCCGGTGTTGCAGGGACGGACGTAGCGCCCGCGTCCGACGTCGCCGTGCCGGCGCGGCTCGCTGCCGCTGTCGCCCCGGCTGCCGCCGACGGTGTCGTTGCCTGCGGCGTCACGGCCGGTGGAGCGCTCGAGCAGCCGGCGAGCGCCGTCGCCAGCGCGAGCAATAGCGGAACTCGTTGCATAGGCCCTCCTTGCCCGGCATCCCGATGGCCTGCGCCGGGGCTATCCGGACGACTTGACGATATCGATCGTGAAGGTCGCCGCGCCGAACTTGTCGGGGCACGTGCTGGCCCCTGCCGCGCAATTCGGCTTGCCAGCGAACGGCGAGTAGGTCGGTGTGCGCCGTGCCGCCGCCTCGCGTTGCGCATCGGCGGGGAAGGTCGCGAAAACCTGGCCACTCTGAATCCCGCCCGCGGAAAAGTCGCGCGGAACGGGCGAAACGATCACGAGGAAGTGATTCGGGCCGGTCGGCGCGGCGGCCACCATTTGCCATTTTGCGCGTGGCAGCGAGAGCGTTTGTCCGGCGGACACCGCGTTGTTTTTGTCGTAGTCGTTCGGAAACAACTGCAGGTATTGCCCGCCGGAATCGACCATGAACACATACGCGTAACCGGCAAGACTGCTGGTGATGCGGAACTGCAGATAGTCCTTGTCGATACGCGCGGTGCGGCTGCGCAGCGCTGCGAACACATGGATCGACGGATCGGCGAGCGTGGCGATCCGGTCGAATTCGCTGGCCGCGGACCAGGGCGGGATGACAGCCGCCGGCGGGGCGCCGGGCTCGCCTGTGTCAGCACTCGCCGGTGCGCCGGTCGAAGCGAGCGGCGCGCTTGCAGGGGTTGCCGTTTGCTCCGGCGGCGCGCTTGCGGCAGCGCTCGGGGCAGCGGCCGGCGGTGTCGCGCCGGATGCGGCAAGCGCTGCGGCCGGTGGGCTCGACACCGCGTGCGAGCCGCCCGGCGCCGTCGACGGCGCGGACGGGCGCAGCGCAAACCACCCACCCAGCGCACCGAGCGCGACGACGCACACCACGGCGGCCACGATGAACGTGGGGCGTTTGCCAGAGCCTTGGCCGTCCATCGGCCCGACGCTCGATGAGCCGCCCACGGTGCCCGTCGCACCACCGCTGCGCGCCGCGCCGCCCTGTGTACCCGGTGCACCCTGTACGCCCACCGTGCCCGCTGTGGCCGCCGTGCCCATCGGAGCCCGCGCGTCACCACTACCACCCCGGCTCGCCGCGCCACCCGACGCCGCCTGCGACGACGGATTCAGCGCCGCTGTCCTGCTGCGACCCGCATCGCCGTTGTCAGGCACCACCGTCGCGTCGTCGTCCTGCTCCGCGTCGTCGATCTGGATCGGAATACCGAGTTCCGCGGCCAACGCGCTGACGTTCTGCGGCCGGTCTTCAGGCCGCACGGCGAGCGCATGGTCGATCGCCTGCAGAAATGTATCCGGGTAACGCCCGGCCGCGGCCGTGGCGAGCGGCACGCAGGCATCGCCCATCAGACGGCCGACCGATGGCGGCGGGGTCTTGCCGACGATCGCGAAGTAGACCACGGCGGCGAGCGCATAGAGATCGGTCCATGGTCCCTGTTTCATGGACGGCACTTCGGCGTATTGCTCGACCGGTGCGTAGCCGGGTTTCAGGATGACCGTCAACGCCTGGGTCATATCGCCGATCACGCGTCGCGCCGCGCCGAAGTCGAGCAGCAGCGGACGGCCACCCTGTTTCAGCAGCATGATGTTGTCCGGCGCGATGTCGCGGTGAAAGCACTGCGCGCGATGCAGCACGGCGAGCGCTTCGAGCAGCGGCTTGAGCAGCGCGCGCAACCAGGCTTCGTCAGGCGGGGCATCGCGCTTGCGCAATTCTTCACGCAGCGTGATGCCGTCGTAGTAGGGCATCACCATGTAGGCGGTGCCGTTCGCTTCCCAGAACCGGTAGACCTTGACGAGCGAATGGTGATCGAACTGCGCGAGCAGTTGCGCCTCGTTGATAAAGCTCTTCATGCCGGCCCGGAAGGTTTCCTCGTGCCGCTGCGACTTGACCGCCACTTCCGCGATGCCGACGCGCGAAGCCAGCGCGGTGGGCATGTATTCCTTGAGCGCCACGTTGCGGCGCAACTGGGTATCCCACGCCAGATAGACGATGCCGAAGCCGCCTTCGCCGATCAGGCCCACGATCTCGAACTCCGCGATCCGTGTGCCAGCGGGCAACGCGTGGTGGCGGTTTTCGTCAGGCGCCGGCTTCTGTACGACGATCGTGCGCTCCGGGTCCATCCCTTCCGCCGCGCCCGGCTGGTCGGGCAAGCGGGTGGAGGATCGCGTGCCGATCACCGTCTTGTCGTCGGGGCTGCTCATCAGATCGCGCTCCGCGCAGGCGTGTCAGGCAGGCGCAACACCGTTGCTTCAGGATCGTCGCTTGCGCTGATCCACACCGCGTGCGCGCTGAAGTTGTCATGATTCGCTTTCGCAGTCGTGCGAACCCGCTCCACCATGGCGTCGAGCCACGCTGTGGGCGTGGCGGCATGCGCCAGCGTCGCCAGCATGAAGGGCTCGTCCACATATTCCCAGAGGCCGTCGCTGCAGATCAGGAACGCATCGCGATCGAGCAGGGCGAAGGTGCCGTCGAGCCCTGCGATGTTCAGCGAATCGCGAGTGCCAAGCGCGGAATACAGCACGTTGCGGCGCGGATGGCGACGCATGTCTTCCGGCGCGAGCAGACGCGCGTCGACCATCTCCTGGACCATGCTGTGATCGCGGGTCTGCGCTTCGATTTTGCCGGCGCGAAAGCAGTACAGTCGCGTGTCGCCGCAGTGTGCCCACGCGGCGGTGCAACGCTCGCGATCGATCGCGAGCAGCACAGCGGTCGAGCGCATGTCCTTGACGGCGCCGCTGCCGTGCGTCTGCTCTTCGAGGATGTTTTCGTTGGCGTGTCCGAGCGCGCTCGCGAGACGCTCGCCCGTGGGCGGAAGCTCGGCGACCGTGAGGTAGCGCAGATCCGCGAGCGCGGTATCGACCACGATGCGCGACGCCGTGTCGCCGCCGCCATGTCCGCCCGCGCCGTCGGCCACCACGCAGTAGTAGAGGCGCTCGCTCGACCAGTCGCCAAGCGAGTCCTCGTTACGTTCCCGGCCACCCTGGTCGGTCAGGCTTGCAATGACGAGTCGCACCGTGCCCCCACGTTGCCTTGGTTCTGCCCTTGCGATTGCGCGGACAGGATACCCAGAACCACGAGGATCGCCACGCGGTTGGCCGGCGCGATGTCGATGCCGAGCGTCTGTTCGATCCATTGCCCGATGCCGGTACAGGCGAAGTCGCTGGGGATCGCGCCCTTGCGCAGCGTCACGCCGAGCTTGCGCGCGCGATAGTGGTACGAGGCAATGCCATAGCGCGCCGCAATGCGCGCAAGGCCGCCTTTTTCGTTCGACAGCGAGCCGAGACTGCCGTCCAGCAGCAGGCGGTCGGGCTCGTCGAGTCCGGCGATGAACCGGCAGGCCGATTGACGCACGCCGGTTTCGTCGAGCCCGTGCTGCATCAGCACGGAAGCGACCGGGTCCGGATGCAGCGTGGCCTGCTGCTCGACTTCGGGCAGGGTGTCGCTGTCGTCGAGCGACACGTTGAGTTGATGACGCGAACTGCGCAGACAGTCGATCAGATAGTGGCGGAAATACGCGCAGACCGCGTGACTCGTCGACGGCGCGCTGTGCAGCGGAAACGTCGCGGTACGGGTAGGGGTTGCCTCCAGCCGAAAGACCTTGAGGTAGATGAACTGCGAGATCAGCTCTTCCTTGTCGTCGGTCAGCGCCTGCAGTTCGAGCGGATGATAGGTCGTCAGCGCGCGTCGCACGATCGCATACATCGAGGCCATCTCGTCATGGCTCAGGCGCGCGCGGCGTTGCCACAACTCCGGCAGCGCAACGTCCCCCACACCTTCGACTCCCATTGCAGTTTCGATATGTGCCACCTGTCACCCCGGCCTGGTGGGCCCCGCCTGGTTCTGTTGTGGCAAGGCTGAACTGGTTTTACTGCCGACTTTTGCTGGTTTTGTAAAGCCGAAATGCTGTATTGGCGAAAAAAAGCCAGAAGCGGTGTACGGGTGCAATTAAATGCTGGCGATAGTAATCGACAGAATAACTGCACAGTCAGCTAGTACATTTAAGAGGAAATATCGCCAAAGGGCAGCATAAGTTTATTAGGGAGATTGTGAACAGACAAGGATAAAGTGCACATCCACAATCATCGTTTACATACGTGTCAGACTCGCTAATATTGGCATGATTTTCGCCGAAACGACATTCGCATTTTGCGAGGTCAGGTTTGAGCAGACATGGCCGGAGACATGTATAAAACAGATGTTTTCTCGCCATCCCTGTGGCTGTGCAAACTGCACGAAAATCTTTTTTATAAGTAAACAAGACATTTATTTAATATCGGGTTTACGCTCATCTTTTAAAGCGGTTGTTTCGATTGACGAAGTACTTCCATACGAAGCTTTTCTTTTGAAAATTGCGTGCTATGCTCCTATCCGGGATATCGAGGGGCGGTATTGGTTGCGGTGGGTGTTCAAGGGTTTGAATCAGCGCTGATCGCACATCGGCGGCGCTGGATTTATACAGTTACAACGATGCGTATCATTCTCCCGATACGCAAGATCACTCATCCGGGACTGAATCAATAAAAATGGCGACTCTCGACGCGGGCGTAATGCTCGCCGAAATTTCCCCTGACAATCCTTGTGGAAGCGACGTCGAATACGACCCGGAATTCCTCGAACTGGAACTCGTGGTCAACGGTAAACCCGATGTGCAATATGGCGAGACGGTCGTGGCCGCGACGCCGCCCGACTGGAAGGCGGCCGAAGCGCTGGCGCGCAGCCTGCTGTCGAGAAGTCACGATCTGCGGGTAGCCGGGCACCTTGCGCGCGCGCTGCTGCACCGGCGAGGTTTTGGCGGCTTTGCCGAGAGTCTCCAGTTGATCGAAGGCATGCTGGAACAACGCTGGGATCACGTGTATCCGCAACTCGATCCGGACGACGACAACGATCCGACTGCGCGCGTCAATGCGCTAGCTGTCTTTACCGAATCCACCGCCATGCTCGCCGACGTGCGCGATACGCCGCTGGCGGTTTCGCGCGCGCACGAGGCGGTGACGTTGCGCGAGGTCGAATACGCGAACGGCGAGCTTCCCGTGCCCGCGGGTACCGAGCCGCGCACGCTGTCGTCGCTCGAAGCCATCGTCGTCGACGTGCGCGACGACGCGGCGGCCACGCGCGCGGCGTTGCTCGAAGCGCTGCGTAGCACGGGGCGTATCGAAACAGTTCTGACTGAACACGTGGGCGCGGCGCAGGCGATCGACCTGTCTGCGCTGGCGAAGCTGTTGCGGCGAGCTGCCAGCTTCATCGGCGAGCACGTTGGCAGTGACGAGCCGGAGGCGGGCGACGAGGCAGCCAACGAAGCGTCCATGAATGGCGCCGCAACGGGCGGCGGGCCGGGTGCCGCGCCGGCGGTGGTAGCGATTACCGGTGAAGTGACGAGCCGGCAGGACGTTGTAAAAGCGATTGACCGCATCTGTACGTATTACGAGCGGCATGAACCGTCCAGCCCCGTGCCGCTGCTGCTGCTGCGTGCACGCCGTCTGGTGGACATGAGCTTTATGGAAATTCTGCAGGATCTCGCACCCGAAGGTCTGGGTCAGGCCCGGCAGGTTGGTGGTATCGACAACGAGTAGTGCGTCGACGGAGTGAACTTACCAACGCCGGTCACACGCCGCCCCGTTTGCGGCGCGTCGGCGTCAACCAGGGGAACTGTCGTGGCCAAGGAAAGCAGCCAGAAGTTTATCGCGCGCAACCGCGCGCCTCGTGTGCAGATCGAGTATGACGTCGAAGTCTACGGTTCGGAAAAGAAGGTCAACCTACCATTCGTCATGGGCGTGTTGGCCGACCTTTCCGGTCAGCCTGCCGATCCGCTTGCGCCGGTAGCGGATCGCAAGTTTCTCGAGATCGACGTCGACAATTTCGATGAGCGTCTCAAGTCGATGAAGCCGCGTGTCGCCGTTCAGGTACCGAACATGTTGACGGGCGATGGCAATCTCGCCGTGGACATGACCTTCGAGAGCATGGATGACTTTTCGCCCGCCGCGGTCGCCCGCAAGGTGGACGCATTGTCGAAACTGCTCGATGCGCGCGGGCAGTTGCAGAACCTCCTGACCTATATGGACGGCAAGACCGGCGCGGAGGAATTGATCGCGAAACTGCTGAACGATCCAGCCCTGCTGCAGTCGCTGGCGTCCGCGCCGAAGCCGCAGGAATGAGCCTGACCTACAGGGGAATTGACCATGGCCGAACCTAGCATTGAAGGGCAAGCGCAGCCAGGCGAAGGTGCGCTCGAAGTCAGCGACTTCGCCAACCTGCTGCAAAAGGAATTCAAGCCGAAAAGCGACAAGGCGAAGGAAGCCGTCGAGACGGCGGTGCGCACGCTCGCCGAACAGGCGCTGCGTGACACCAACGTCATTTCCGGCGACGTCCTCGCGACCATCGAATCGCTGATCGCGCAGATCGACCAGAAACTCAGCGACCAGATCAATCTGATCATTCACTCGGAGGAGTTCCAGAAGGTGGAAAGCGCCTGGCGCGGCCTGCACTATCTGGTGAACAACACCGAAACCGACGAGACGCTGAAGATCCGCGTGATGAACGTGTCGAAGGGCGATCTCTACAAGACGCTGAAGAAATACAAAGGCACCGCCTGGGACCAGAGCCCGTTCTTCAAGAAGCTCTATGAAGAGGAATACGGCCAGTTCGGCGGAGAGCCGTACGGCGCGCTGGTAGCGGACTATTACTTCGACAACAGCGGGCCCGACGTCGATCTGCTGACGCAGATGGCCAAGATTTCCGCGGCCTCGCACGCACCGTTCATTGCCGCGGCCGACCCGGCGGTGATGCTGATGGATTCGTGGCAGGAACTGGCGAATCCGCGCGATCTGACGAAGATTTTCCAGACCCCGGAGCATGCCGCATGGCGCTCGCTGCGCGAGTCGGAAGATTCGCGCTATATCGGCCTCGCCATGCCGCGCTTTCTCGCCCGCGCGCCTTATGGCGCGAAGACCAATCCGGTCGATGAGTTCGACTTCGAGGAAGATACGTCGGGCGCGGACAGCAGCAAATATGCGTGGGCGAATGCGGCCTACGCCATGGCCACCAACATCAACCGCTCGTTCAAGATGTACGGCTGGTGTTCGCGGATTCGCGGCATCGAGTCGGGCGGCGCGGTCGAAGGTCTGCCGGTGCATTCGTTCCCCACCGACGACGGCGGCGTGGACATGAAATGTCCAACCGAAATCGCCATCAGCGATCGCCGCGAAGCGGAACTGGCGAAGAACGGCTTCATGCCGCTCGTGCACAAGAAGAACTCTGATTTCGCCGCGTTCATCGGTGCGCAATCGCTGCACAAGCCGGCCGAATACGAAGACGCGGATGCCACTGCCAATGCCAATCTTGCCGCTCGTCTGCCGTATCTGTTCGCCTGCAGCCGCTTTGCGCACTACCTGAAGTGCATCGTGCGCGACAAGATCGGCAGCTTCAAGGAAAAGGACGATATGCAGCGCTGGCTGCAGAACTGGATTCTCCAGTACGTCGACGGCGATCCCGCGCATTCGACGGAAGAGTCCAAGGCGCGCCGTCCGCTGGCGGCAGCTGAAGTCGTTGTCGAGGAAGTTGAAGGTAATCCGGGCTACTACACGTCGAAGTTCTTCCTGCGTCCGCACTATCAGCTGGAAGGCCTGACCGTGTCGTTGCGGTTGGTTTCGAAGCTTCCGTCCGCCAAGGCGGCTTGACGGAAGTCCCTGTTCAGTTACGTACCGTCTTGAGTGGAGAAGAACATGGCCGTCGATTTGTTCATTAAGCTTGGTGACATCAAGGGTGAGTCCCAGGACAAGTCCCATAAGGATGAAATCGATGTACTGGCGTGGAGCTGGGGCATGAGCCAGAGCGGCACGATGCACCTGGGCACGGGGGGCGGCGCCGGCAAAGTGAACGTGCAGGATATATCGTTCACCAAATATATCGACAAGTCGACGCCGACGATCATGCTGTCCTGCGCCAAGGGGAGCCATATCGATACGGTGGTCCTCACCGTCCGCAAGGCGGGCGGTGACACTCCCCTCGAGTATTACAAGGTCACGCTCACCGCTTGCCTGATCAGCTCGTATTCCACGGGCGGTTCGGGCGGCGAGGACCGCTTCACGGAAAACGTGACGCTGAACTTCGAGCAGTTCCATGTCGAATATCAGCCGCAGAACGCCAAGGGTGCGAAGGAGGGCGGGGTGGTTGAAATGAAATGGAACATCGTCAAGAACGACGCCACCAACGGCTAGACGTCGGGGACCACGGGGCCGTGTCACGCTGCGGTTCCGTGCAATGAGGCCCGCGTGCTGCGCGTCAGCACGCGGTACGGTATTGACCTGGCCTGACGGAGCGAACCAGCATGACGGCAGAGGAGAGTTTGCGCGACGGGAATCTTGAAGCAAGCCTGCAGCAGTTGCAAAACCAGGTTCGCAACGATCCGTCGAAGGCTTCGCACCGCGTGTTTCTGTTCCAGCTTCTCTCGGTAATGGGGGTATGGGACCGCGCGCTGACCCAGCTCAACGTGGCGGGCGAACTCGACCCTGCCGCCCTGGCGATGGTCCAGACCTATCGTGAGGCCCTGCAGTGCGAGGCGTTGCGGGTCGAGGTATTCGGCGGAAAACGCGCGCCCCTGATTTTTGGCGAACCGACGGGCTGGCTCGCCTTGCTGATCGAAGCGTTGCGGCTCGACGCCGCGGGCGACGCTGCCGCCGCGGCGGCGGCCCGCGAAAAGGCCCTGAACGATGCACCCGCCACCTCCGGCACCGTGAACGGCGAGCCCTGCGAATGGTTGGCGGATGCCGACAGCCGGCTCGGGCCCACGATCGAGGTCGTGCTGAACGGCCGCTATTACTGGATTCCGTTCTTTCGCATCAAACGCATCGAGATCGAACCGCCCTCCGATCTGCGCGACCGGGTCTGGATGCCGGCCATTTTCACGTGGGCCAACGACGGCCAGGCGGTCGGGCTGATCCCGGCGCGCTACGTCGGCACGTTGGCGGAAAAAAATAGCGCGTTGTGGCTCGCGAACCTGACCGAGTGGGTCGGCGGTGATGAGGAGAGCGCGCGTCCGGTGGGGCAGCGCATGTTTGCCTCCGATGCGAACGATTACGCGCTCTTCGACATCCGCGTGATCGAGCTGAACGTCGAGGCGCCGCCAACGGATCAGGGCGGCGATCCTGCCGCGCCGGACCATGGCTGAGCTGACCTCCCGTGACCGCCTGCAACCTTCGCTACTCGACCGGCTGACCGATTTCGAGCCGGAGGCGCAGCAGGAATCGCGCGAGCGTCGCGTGTTGTCGATGCGGGCGCTGCGCCAGAGCGTGCAGCGCGATCTCGCGTGGCTGCTGAATGCGAACGGACTCGCGTCGGTACAGGCGCTCTCGGGCTATCCGTACGTGGCGACGTCCGTGCTCAATTACGGCATTCCAGATATCACCGGCAAGACTGCCTCGGGCGTCGATCCCGCGCAGCTCGAACGTCTGATCCGCGATGTGATCCGGACCTTCGAGCCGCGTATCCTGCGCGACTCGGTGCAGGTGAGTGCGATTCAGGTCGAAGAGACCACCGGGCGGCACAACACGGTGTCGTTCCTGATAGAAGGAGATCTGTGGGCGCAGCCGTATCCGGAACGGCTTTACTTCAGGACCGAGCTCGATCTGGAGGCCGGCGACGTCAAGGTGATCGAACAGAGCGGCGCGCGCTAGACCCATGAATCCAGACCTCATCAAATACTACAGCCAGGAGCTGCAGCATCTGCGCGAGATGGGCGGCGAGTTCGCGAAAGAATTTCCCAAGGTGGCGGGGCGTCTCGGCCTCGAAAACCTCGAATGCGCGGACCCTTACGTGGAGCGCTTGCTGGAAGGGTTCAGCTTTCTCGCCGCACGCGTGCAACTGAAAATCGACGCCGAGTTTCCGCGCTTCACGCAGCATCTCGCGGAACTGGTTTATCCGCACTATCTGGCGCCGGTACCGTCGATGGCGATCGTGCATATCCAGCCGGATCTGACGAACTCGGGACTCGCCGATGGCGTGAAGGTCCCGCGCGACAGCGCCTTGCGCAGCGTGCTCGACAGGAATGGCTCGACGCGTTGCGAATATCGTAGCGCGCATGATCTGACGCTCTGGCCGCTCGAGATCGCCGAAGCGAAGTTCTTCACGTGGTCCGGCTCGCTCGCCGGCACCGACATTGCAGTGCCGCCAGGCGTCAAGGCCGGCCTGCGCCTGCGGCTGCGCGCCACCGGCGGCCTGAAAATCAACCAGCTCAAGCTGGACCGGCTGTCGCTATACCTGAAAGGCACGGATTCGCTGCCCACGCGCGCGCATGAGCGGCTGCTCGCCTCGACCGCCGGGGTCGTCGTGATGCCGGCAAAACGGCCTGCGACGTGGCACACGTCGCTGCCCGCCACGGCGCTCAAACCGGTTGGCTTTGCCGAAGACGAGGCGCTGTTGCCGGTCAGCCGGCAGTCCTTTCAGGGCTATCGGCTATTGCAGGAGTACTTCGCATTTCCGCAGCGCTTCATGTTCGTCGCGATCGACGGTTTGCAGCCGGCGCTGCGCCGTTGCGCGGACAACGAGATCGAAGTCATCGTGCTGCTGCGGCGCGGCGATCCGGTGCTGGAGCAGTCGCTCGACGCGTCCAATTTCGCGCTGCATTGCACACCGGCGATCAATCTGTTCTCGCGGCGCACGGACCGCATTGCCTTGTCGGACGAGCAGTTCGAATATCACGTGGTCGCCGACCGCACCCGGCCGATGGATTTCGAGATCTATCAGATCGAAGAAGCGACGGGCTACAGCGCGGGAGCGGCCGCTGAGCAGCGTTTCGAGCCGTTCTATCATGCGCACGATCTCGGCGCTGCCTCGCAAGCCGGCGCGTACTACCAGGTACGGCGCGAGAAACGGCTGCAGTCTTCGCGCCAGCAGGAGCGTGGACCGCGTACGAGTTACAACGGCAGCGAAACGTTCGTCTCGCTCGTCGACGCGGGGAACGCGCCGTTTCGCGGCGACCTGCGTCAACTCGGGCTGCGCGTGCTGTGCACCAACCGGGACTTGCCGCTGACCATGCCGGTCGGCGTCGGTCCGGCGGATTTCACGCTCGACGTCGAAGCGCCTGTCGAAAGCGTGCGCTGCGTGAGCGGACCCAGCCGGCCGTTGCCTTCGTTTGCACACGGCCCGGTGGCCTGGCGGCTATTGAGCCATCTGTCGCTGAACTACGCCTCGCTGCTCGATACGGATGCCAAGGAGGGGGCGCGCGCCATGCGCGATCTGCTGGGCCTTTATTGTCCCGTCGACGATGCCGCCAGCCAGCGCATGATCGAAGGCGTGCGTTCCATCGATTCGCGTTCCGTGACGCGCCGGCTGCCGTGCGCCGGTCCGATCGTCTTCGGACGCGGATTGGAGGTCACGCTGACGCTCGATGAAACCGCCTTCGAAGGCTCCGGCGCGTTTCTGCTCGGCGCAGTGCTGGCCCATTACTTCGCGCAATACGTGTCGATCAATTCGTTCACCGAGACAGTCGTGAGCACGCTGACGCGAGGCGAAATCATGCGCTGGCCAGCAAGGGTCGGACAATGCAGAACGCTCTGACCATGCTGGCTGGGCTCGAGGGCGACGCGCGCCGCTTCGATTTCTTTCAGGCCGTGCGCCTCGTCGAAAACGCGCATCCGGAGAAACCGCGCATCGGCGAATCGCTGCAGCCGCGTGACGATGCCGTGCGCTTTACGCAGGAACCCGAACTGATTTTCTTTCCGACCTCGCTGGGCGCCTATGCGCCGCCGGTGAGCGGGCGCCCGGCGCGCCTCGTGGTCAATTTCTTCGGGCTGCTCGGCCCCAACGGTCCGCTGCCGACCCATATCACCGAATATGCGCGCGATCGCGAGCGCAACGCGAACGACCCCACGCTGGTGCGTTTTCTGGACGTATTCCAGCACCGGATGGTGTCGCTCTTTTATCGCGCATGGGCCAACGCCCAGCCGGCCGTGAGTCTCGACCGGCCCGGCCGCGACCGCTTTTCGTTTTATGTCGGCAGCCTGTTCGGTCTCGGCGAGACGACCTTGCGCGACCGCGATGCGGTGCCCGATTTCGCCAAGCTGCATTTTGCCGGCCTGCTGGCGGCGCCGACCCGGCCGGCTGCCGGTCTCAAGCTCGTGCTGGCGCGCTTTTTCGGCCTGCCGGTCGAGATCGAGCAATGGGTCGGCCACTGGATGGCGCTGCCGCCAGCCAGTGTGACGCGGCTTGGCGCGCGGGACGGTTCGGCGGCGCTGGGCGTCTCGACGCTGCTCGGCTCGCGCGTATGGGATTGCCAGCACAAGTTCCGGGTCGTCATCGGGCCGTTGAAGATGGCCGATTATGAACGCTTCCTGCCGGGAGGCGACAGCCTGCGCCGTCTGGTCGACTGGGTGCGCAACTACGCCCGCGACGGCCTCGACTGGGACGTCAACGTCCAGTTGAAGCAGCAGGACGTGCCGCCTCTGAAGCTCGGCCGCCACGTGCGGCTCGGCTATACCACCTGGATGCTCGGCGGCCCGGCTGCCGGCGACCAGCGTCAGTTGCTGCTGAACCCTGTAGACGCCTCGGGGCATCCGCGGACCTCGGTCCAGAAACACGCGGCGGATCCGGCGGCGCAACTTCAACCTTCCCCAAAGGACTAGAAACATGGCCGAGATCAAGCGGGCGGCGCTATTCGGAAAGCTGAACAAGCTCGGATTCCGCGCAATCGAAAGCGCCAACGTGTTTTGCAAGTTGCGCGGCAATCCCTATATCGAACTGGTGCACTGGTTTCACCAGATCCTGCAGCTGCAGGACTCAGACCTGCACCGCATCATCAAGCACTTTGGCGTCGAACCGTCGGCGCTCGCGTGCGACCTGACCGAAGCGCTCGACCGCCTGCCACGCGGCTCGACTTCGGTGACCGACATTTCGTCGCAGGTCGAAGAGGCGGTCGAACGCGGCTGGGTGTTCGGTTCGCTGCTATTCGGCGAGTCGCAGGTGCGCACCGGCCATCTGGTGGTGGGCATGCTGAAGACGTCGTCGCTGCGCAACGCGCTTTACGGCATTTCGCGGCAGTTCGAACGCGTCAAGCTCGATCCGCTGGTGGAGGAATTCGACCGCCTGCTGCGTGACTCGCCTGAAGCTGCGATGACCGCGAGCGACGGCTTCCAGGCGGGCTCCGCGGCGCCCGACGACAGCGGCGCGATGCCCGCCGCGGCAATGGGCAAGCAGGAAGCGCTCAGGCGCTTCACGGTGGATCTGACCGAGCAGGCCCGCGAAGGCAAACTCGATCCGATCGTGGGGCGTGACGAAGAGATTCGCCAGGTGGTCGACATCCTCATGCGCCGCCGCCAGAACAATCCGATCCTGACCGGCGAGGCCGGGGTCGGCAAGACGGCGGTGGTCGAGGGTTTCGCGCAGCGCATCGTCGCGGGCGACGTGCCGCCGACGTTACGCGACGTCCAGTTGCGCACGCTCGACGTCGGTCTGCTGCAGGCCGGCGCGAGCATGAAGGGTGAGTTCGAGAACCGCCTGCGCCAGGTCATCGAGGAAGTACAGGCCTCCGAGAAGCCGATCATCCTGTTCATCGACGAAGCGCATACGCTGGTGGGGGCGGGCGGTGCCGCCGGCACGGGCGATGCGGCCAACCTGCTCAAGCCGGCGCTCGCGCGCGGCACGCTGCGCACGGTGGCGGCGACCACCTGGGCCGAATACAAGAAGCACATCGAGAAGGACCCGGCCTTGACGCGGCGTTTCCAGGTGGTGCAGGTGCCCGAGCCGGATGAAGCCCGGGCCATCCTGATGATGCGCGGCATCACCTCCACGATGGAGAAGCATCACAAGGTCCAGGTGCTCGACGAGGCGCTGGAGGCGGCGGTGCGGTTGTCGCACCGTTATATTCCGGCGCGCCAGTTGCCGGACAAGTCCGTCAGCCTGCTCGACACGGCCTGTGCGCGGGTCGCCGTCAGCCAGCATGCGACACCGCCGTCCGTCGACGATTCGAGAAAGCGGATTGCCGCGCTCACGACCGAACTGGAGATCATCGGCCGGGAAGCCGCTGTCGGGATTGATACGCAGGAGCGACAGGCGGCGGCCGAGGAGAAACTCGCCGCCGAGCAGACGCGTCTTGACGCGCTCGAAGCGCGCTGGCAGTCGGAGAAGGAACTGGTGACGCGGATTCTCGAACTGCGTGCGCTGTTGCGTGCCGAGACCGGCAAGGTCGAAGGGGCCGCCGACGCCTCGGCCGAGACACGGTCACGCGCGGAAGACGTGGGCGGCGGCAGCGGCGCTGCCGCGCGTGAGGCCCAGCTTGCGGAGTTGCGCGAGCTGCAGGCGCGTCTCGCGACCCGCCAGGGCGAGGATCCGCTGATCCTGCCGACCGTCGACCAGCAGGCGGTGGCCTCGGTGGTGCAGGACTGGACAGGTATTCCGGTTGGCCGGATGGTCAGGAATGAAATCGAAAATGTCCTCAAGCTCGCGGAAAACCTGAACCGGCGCATTATCGGCCAAGCCCACGCGACGGAAATGATCGCGCGGCGCATCCAGACCTCGCGCGCCGGACTCGACAATCCGAACAAGCCGATCGGCGTGTTCATGCTGGCGGGCACGTCGGGCGTCGGCAAGACCGAGACCGCGCTGGCGCTGGCCGAAGTCCTCTATGGCGGCGAGCAGAACGTCATCACGATCAACATGAGCGAGTACCAGGAAGCGCATACGGTGTCTTCGCTGAAGGGTGCGCCGCCGGGCTATGTGGGCTACGGCGAAGGCGGGGTGCTGACCGAAGCGGTGCGGCGGCGGCCGTACAGTGTGGTGCTGCTCGATGAGGTCGAGAAGGCCCACCCGGATGTGCACGAGATTTTCTTCCAGGTATTCGACAAGGGCTGGATGGAAGACGGCGAAGGCCGCGTGATCGACTTCAAGAACACGCTGATCCTGCTCACCACCAACGCGGGGACCGACCTGATCACCGGACTTTGCAAGGACCCCGAACTGATGCCGGAGCCGGAAGGCATCGCGAAGGCGCTGCGTGAACCGCTGCTGAAGGTGTTTCCGCCCGCGCTGCTCGGCCGGGTGGTGGTGATTCCGTATTACCCGCTGTCCGATGCAATGCTCGGCGCGATCATTCGCCTGCAACTGGGGCGCATCGAGAAGCGCATGCGCGTCTCGCACAAGATTCCGTTCACCTACGACGACGATGTCGTGAAGCTGATCGCGAGCCGCTGCACCGAACTCGAAAGCGGCGGCCGGATGATCGATGCCATCCTGACCAATACGTTGCTGCCGCGCGTGAGCACCGAATTTCTCACGCGCATGATGAACGGCAGCGCCGTCACGAAAGTACAGCTCGGCGCACGGGACGGCGAGTTCGTCTATACGTTTGACTGATGGCCGCAATGGCATGCCGGTGCGCGTCCGTACGACGCCCCGGCAGTCCGGGTCAGGGGAGCCTTGAATGCCGCAACAGGTCAGCATGGGCGCATCACTGCAATGCTCGTTCGGGGCCGCGCCGTCCACGCTCGTCGTATTGCCGGTCAACCTGGTGATGGGCGAGGGGCCGCCGGCGGCCAATATCATGGACCACATCCCGCTCGTCAACATCATGCCGTTCGGCGTGTGCAGTTCGCCGGCCAATCCGACCGTCGCGGCCGCAACAGCCGCCGCGCTAGGCGTGCTCACGCCGATGCCCTGCGTGCCGGCGACCCTGACGCCATGGACCCTGGGTGCGCCAACCGTGCTGCTAGGTAACCAGCCTTCGCTCGACAACGTGTCCAAATGCATGTGCAACTGGGGCGGCCTGGTCAGCATCGTCGATCCGGCGACCGTCAAGACCATGATCCCGTGATATGACCTCTCAAGACCCGAACCGCAACGTCACCGTGAGCTGCGCCCCTGGCGGGTCGGATCTGCGGTTTCTGCGCCTGCGCGGCACCGAGGAACTGGGGCGACTGTACGAATTTCACGTTGACCTGCTGAGCCCGAGCAACGACCTGCAAGCCGGCGACCTGCTCGGCCAGGACATGTCGGTTGCGCTGGCGCTGCCCGCTGGGGGCGAGCGGCAGATCAACGGGATCGTCACCGCGTTTCGCATCATCGCGCCCGGCGACCGCGTCCGCCAGCGGATGGCGCGCTACGAGGCGCTCGTGCGCCCGCGGCTGTGGCTGCTTACGCGGGCCTCGCACAGCCGCTTTTTTTATCAGATGACGGTGCTGTCCATCATCACCAGCGTGCTGCAGGACTATGACGTCGACGTCAGCAACAAATGCGTGGCGACCTACCCCTCGCTCGAACATTGCGCGCAATACCGCGAGACGGATTTCGACTTCATCAGCCGGCTGATGGAGCACGAGGGCATCTACTACTACGTCGAACACCAGAACGGCAAGCACACCCTCATCCTGACCGATTCCGGCGACGTGCATACCGCGATCGATCACTATCCGACCATCTCATACGATGCCTGGCATGAACTGACGCACGAAAAGGAGTGCATCTATCAGTGGTCGTCGGGCGCGGAGTTGCAGACCGGCAAATACGAAGTCAACGATTACGATTTCGAGAAGCCGTCGTCGAGCAACCAGCAAGGCTTGCTGTCGCGCGCGACGCGGCCGAAGGTGTATGACCCGCCGGTGTACACGATGCAGGAGCATCTGAGCGGGCACGTCGCGGCAGCCGACGGTGACCGCTATGCGAAGGTCGGCATGGAGATTCGCGAGACCCGTAACGACAGCATTTCGGGGCGGGCCAGCGTCCGCGGCATCTGGCCCGGCGGCCTCTTCAAGCTGCAGGGTCATGCGTCCGACAAGCAGAATCACGACTACCTGGTGGTCAGCGCCGCATATGAAATCAATTCGGATACGTATGTGTCGAGCTTGAAAGGCGACAGTGCGCTGCCGCTGTTCGACTGCAGCTTCACTGCCGTGCGCAAGGAGAATCACTTCCGTTCGGAACGAGTCACGCCGCGGCCGGTGGTGGCGGGTCCGCAAACGGCGATGGTGGTCGGGCCCGACGGCGACGAAATACTCACGGACAAATACGGCCGGATCAAGGTGCAGTTTCACTGGGAGCAGTTCGCCCCGCCGGCGGACGCCAGCGCGCGCATGAAACGCTGCTGGGTGCGCGTCTCGCAGAGCTGGGCCGGCAAGCGCTGGGGCGCGTTCTTCCTGCCGCGCATCGGCCAGGAGGTGGTGGTCGATTTCGTCGAAGGCGATCCGGACCGTCCGCTCGTGACCGGCTGTGTGTACAACGCCAACACGATGCCGCCTTACGAGCTGCCGGCCAATGCCGCGTTCTCGACCCTGAAGAGCAATTCGACGAAGGGCGGCGGCGGTTTCAACGAAATGCGCTTCTACGATACCAAGGGCTCCGAACAATTGTTCTTTCACGCGGAGAAGGATCACGAGACCTGGATCAAGAACGATACGCTGACGAACGTCGGCAATGATCGCCATCTGAAGGTCACGGGCAACGAATTCGTCGCGGTGACCGGCACCCGCCACGACGCGGTGACCGGCGACCAGAACGCGGCCGTCGACGGCAATGCGTCGCTCAAGGTCGGGCAGAAACTGCAGGAAAAAGTCGGCATGGATTATGCCATCGACGCGGGCATGAACATTCACATCAAGGCGGGTATGAACGTCGTGATCGAGGCTGGCGTGAGCATTACACTCAAGGCTGGCGGTGCATTTCTGGTGGTGGGGCCGGCGAGTGTCGCGGTATCGGGCACGCCGATCCTGCTGAACTCGGGTGGCTCGGCCGGTTCGGGTGACGGTTCGTCGCCGACGGCGCCGAGCGCGCCGAAGGACGCCGACGACGGCACCAAAAAGATCAGCTCGTGACGGGACGTTTATCTGACGGGGCTTGGGATGCAACTGAACAATCCGATTCTTGCGCTGCGGGTGGCGAAGTTCAACGACGAGCCGGTGGCCGAACCGATCACGACCGAGTTCGGACCGGCCGGCGGCACGATCGGGCGCGCAAGCGACTGCACCCTGGTGCTGCCCGATCAGCAACGTGCGATCTCGCGGGTGCACGCCCGGGTCGAGTATCGCGACGGCGAGTATCTGCTGTGCGATCTCGGCAGCAATCCCAGTGTGCTGAACCAGCGCGCCCTAGGTGGCACGCGGGAGGCGCGGCTGGCGGACGGCGACCGTCTGCTGATCGGCCCGTACCTGCTCGAAGTGACGCTTGCCGAGCGCAGCGGCGGTACGCGGGGATTGACGGGCGGCGTGGATCCGCTCGCCGCCGCGCAGGTGCTGAGCGGGCCGCCGCTCGGCGATCTGACAGGCGATGCATTTGGTCTGGGGATGCTCGATCCGCTCGGGCAGCCGGGCTTTGGTGAAGCGTCCCGGATTTCGTCGCGGCCGGGCTATGCGGGTTCGGAAAGCGACCACATCTCGCCCGAGATGGAGGCGTTTTCGGCGCCGGTGGCGGTGCCGGTGTCGCGGGAGAGGGGAGAGGCGCCTGTGGGTTCATTTGCGCCTGCGTCGTCGTCGCCTGCGGCCTCATTTGCTCCTTCGCCTGCGGTTTCGTCCCCGCTTTCGTCCTCCGCTCACGGAGGTATCCCGGCCGATTACGACCCACTGGCGGACGCGCTCGCGCAGTGGGAAACACCGCCGGCCCATCCGTCCGGAGCGCCGCCGTTGGCGTCGCCGTCGCCGTCGCACTACGCGCCGCCGGAGCGGCTGGCGCCGCTCGCAGCGCCGCCGCTGGGGACCCCGCTTCCTTCGGTACAGGCCGGCCCCACCGGCTTGCCTGCGAGCCTGCTCGACGGACCGTTGTCTGGCGGAGAAACGACTCCGTTCGACGATCTGTTCTCCTCGGGCAGCCCGTCGCCCCCGGCGCATGCCGAGCCGGGGCCGCTTGATTTCCTCGCGCCAATTCCGGCTTCGACTCCGATTCCGATTCCGGCAGCGCCTGTGGCTGCGCCGGCGTCGCCCGCTGCGGCGGCCTTCGCGCCGCTCGCGGCGACGCCGTCCATGCCCGCGCCCGCGAGCCGGCCGGAGCCTGCCGCCATGGATGAGTCTGGCTACGCAGCCACGCCTTACACGCCGGCCGCCGCCCCAGCCGCTCCGTTCACTCCGGTCGCCCAAGGCGACTCAGCCGCTCCGGTCGCCCAGGTTGCTGCAGTCGCCACCGCGCCACAACCCGCCACGCGTGCCTCTGCCCCAGCAACGGCCGCAAACCTGAGCCCCACACTTGCAGCGCTGCTGGACGGCCTCGGTCTCGATCCGTCGCGCGCGCCGAATCTCCCGGAACTGGAACTGGCGCGGCTGGCTGGCGCGATGCTGCGCGAATCGCTGCGCGGCACGATGGCCGTGTTGCGGGCTCGCTCGCTGACCAAGCGGGAAAACCGCCTCGAAGTGACCGTGATCATCGCGCGCGACAACAACCCGCTCAAATTCTTTCCGGATGTCGACAGCGCACTGTCGCAGATGCTGACGGGTCGAGGCGCGGGTTACCTGCCGCCCGCCGCAGCGCTGGAACGCGCCTTCAACGACATCGAATCGCATGAGCTGGCGGTGATGGCGGGCATGCGCGCGGCACTCGCGCATGTGCTCGGCCGTTTCGACCCGGCCACCATCGAGGCTCAGTTGAGCGAGCAGGGGGTGTTGGAGAAGGTACTGTCGAATCGCAAGGCCAAGCTGTGGGACCGCTTCGTCGAATTGCAGGGCGCGGTGGCACGCGAAGCGGAAGACGACTTCCAGCGGCTCTTCGGCAAGGCATTCAACGACGCATACGAAGCGCAGATCGAAGCTTTGGGCGAGCTGCGCAGGACCGGCGCGGGGAAGCCGCCGGATCGAGGCTGACTTACTTCAACAACGAGAACAAATGTCCTGGAACAGCAAAGTAATCTGGTCGGAGGGGATGTTCCTGCAACCCCAGCATTTGCAGCAGCACGACCGCTATCTGCAGAGGCAACTGGAGACGCGAGCCGCGGGGCTGCGTCCGTATAGCTGGGGTTTCACGACGCTCGAAATCGACGAGCCGCTGCTCAAGCTGGGCAAGCTCGCGCTTCTGGCGTGCTCGGGTGTGTTGCCGGACGGCACCCCGTTCAACCTGCCGGCTGACGACGATCTGCCCGAGCCGCTCGATATTCCCGAGGGCACGCGCAATGCGCTGGTGACGCTCGCGCTGCCGGTGCGGCGTCCGGGAGTGGCCGAGACGGGCAATGCCGAAACCGGTGAGAATTTTGCGCGGCATCGAATCGACGAACTCGAAGTGAACGACAGCAACGACCCGAACGCGGGCACGGCGCTGATGCAGGTCGGCAAACTCCGCGTGCGCCTCGCGCTCGAGTCCGACGTCGCGAACGCCTACACCGTGCTGGGCGTGGCGCGGGTGGTCGAGCGCCTGCCGGACAACCGGGTGGTGCTCGAAGGCGACTACCACCCGCCGTGTCTCGACATTGCCGTGGCGCGCCGGCTGGCCGCGTTCGTCGCCGATCTGGTTGGCTTGCTGCATCAGCGCGGCGAGGCGCTGGCCGCGCGCCTCGCGCAGCCGGGCGTGACCGGCGTCGCGGAAGTGTCGGACTTCCTGCTGTTACAGCTGATCAATCGCCACGAACCGCTGGCCTCGCATCTGGCGACGATGACAGGATTGCATCCCGAAGACCTGTACCGCGTGGCCGTGCAACTGGCCGGGGAGCTGGCAACCTTCAGCCAGGCAGCAAAGCGCCCGCCTGCGTATCCGGTGTACCGGCACGAGGGGCTGCGCGAAACTTTTGCGCCGGTGATCGCGGATCTGCGCGCGTCGCTCAGCATGGTGATGGATCCGCATGCCGTGCCGATCCCGCTCGAAGAGCGCAAGTTCGGCCTGCGGGTGGCGCTCGTGCCGGACAAGAATCTCTTTGCCGGGGCCATGTTCGTGCTGGCGGTGCGCGCCCAGATGCCGGCCGAGCAGATCCTGACCGGCTTTGCGCCGCAGGTGAAGATCGGCCCGGTCGAGCGCATCCGCGATCTGGTCAATCTGCAGTTGCCGGGGATCGGCCTGCGCGCGTTGCCGGTGGCGCCGCGGCAACTGCCTTTTCATGCTGGATTTACCTACTTCGAACTCGATCGTGGCAACGAACTATGGAAGCAGTTCGCGACGTCGGCCGGTATGGCGCTGCACGTCGCGGGCGAATTCCCGGGGCTGACGATGGAATTCTGGGCCATCCGCCGTTGATGGATTGATTGAGCACACTGAGGACACTCATCGTGACTCCAGACCTACCACGTGGCCCCGCCGATGATCCCGGCGCCACCATCCTGATTCCAAACCCGGGCGGGGCGCGTGCGGCCTTCGTCGCGGCGGCGACGACCGCCGCGCCGATACCGTCGACGGCGGGCGGACTGAATCCGCTGCTGCGGGCGGCGAACCCGTTGCTCGAACTGGCGCAGCCGCTGCGTCAATTGCCGACGCACCCCAACATCGAGGAACTGCGCACGCAACTCATGCAAATGATGCGCGCCTTCGAAACGCAGGGCCGCGCCAACGGCATCGACAACGAGAAACTCGGCGCGTCGCGTTACTGCCTGTGTACGTTCCTCGACGAAGCCATCTCCAGCACGCCATGGGGAGCGGGCCTGTGGGGGCGTCAAAGCCTGCTGGTGACGTTCCACAACGAGGCGTCCGGGGGCGAGCGCTTCTTCCTGATCCTGCAACGTCTCGCGCAGAACCCGACCGCGAACGTCGACATTCTCGAACTGATCTACGTGATCCTGGGGCTGGGCTTCGAGGGACGCTACCGGCTCGTCGATGGCGGGCGTAGCCAGCTCGATACGGTCCGCGAACGCCTCGAACAGATGATCCGCACGCAGCGCGGCGCCGCTGAACGCGAGCTGTCGCCGCACTGGCTGCCGGTCAAGGCGGAACGCAAACCGTTGCTGCAGTTGCTGCCGTTGTGGGTCGCCGCGGCGGCTGCGTGTGTGCTGCTGGTGATCGTTCACCTGGCGCTGAGTTTCAGGTTGAACGACGCCTCGGATCAGGTCTTCGCGGCGCTCCACGGCGTGCGTGTCGCGCCTGCGCCGCTGCTTGCCGCGCGCGTCGCGGCCGCGCCGAAGCCCGCGCCGAAACTCGCCCAGTTCCTCGCTCCCGAAGTCGCCAAGGGACTCGTGCGCGTGACCGAGCAGCCGGACCGCACGATCGTCGAGATCAACGGCGACGGCCTGTTCGCGTCGGGCAACGCGGATCTCGAACCCGACTATCTGCCGCTGATCCAGCGCATTGGCGACGCGCTGAAGGATGTCTCCGGCAATGTCGTGGTCGCCGGTCATACCGACAATCAGCGTTTGATGTCGGCGCGCTTTCCGTCCAACTGGCATCTGTCCCAGGCACGCGCGGAAGTGGTGAAGAACCTCCTCGCGGCGCGTGCCGGATCGCCGGGCCGGTTCACGGCGGAAGGCCGCGGCGATACCGAGCCGGTCGCGCCGAACGATACCGCCGCGAACCGTGCAAAAAACCGCCGCGTCGATATCACCGTTCTGGCGCCAGGAGCCGCATCGTGAGCGCGCTCGCCATCTCTCCATCAGGGTCCGGAGGGGACCGCCCATGAAACTGATCAGCTGGCTGTGGCGTCCGGTCGTGCTCTCGCTTCTCGGCGTGCTCGCGTTGTCGTTGATCGTGTGGATCGAGGGGCCGCTGCTCGCCTGGGCGGGCAACGCACCGCTCGAAACGGCCGGCAGCCGCTGGACGGTGATCGTCATCCTGCTGCTGCTGTGGGCGCTGTATTGGGGTGTGCGCTGGCTGCGGGTGCGGCTCGCCAACGTCCACTTCACCCGCGTGGTGGCGCAAGGACCGGCCGAGGTCGCGCCCGGCAAGAAGGAGTCCGAAGCGGATGTCGCCGCGCTCAGGCAGCGCTTCGAGGAAGCGATGGCGATTCTACGCAAGGCGCGCGTGAAGGGCCGCTTCGGCAGCCAGTATGTGTATCAGTTGCCGTGGTACATGTTTGTCGGCGCGCCGGGCACCGGCAAGACCACCGCCCTGGTGCATTCCGGCCTCAAGTTTCCGCTCGCCGAGCGCCTGGGCAGTCATGCCGTCGGTGGGGTGGGCGGCACGCGAAATTGCGACTGGTGGTTCACCGACGACGCCGTCCTGCTCGATACCGCCGGGCGTTTCACCACCCAGGACAGCTTTGCCGCAGCCGATCAGGCGGCATGGGGTGGCTTCCTGCAACTGCTGCGCAAATTCCGTCCACGGCGGCCGCTGAATGGCGTGATCGTCGCGCTGTCGGCGCAGGATCTGCTGCAACTCACGGAGACCCAGCGGGCGCTCCAGGCGTCCGCCGTGCGGGAGCGGCTCAAGGAGCTGTACACGCAGCTCGGCATGCGCTTTCCGGTCTATGTGGTGGTGACGAAATGCGATCTGCTCGCCGGCTTCGCCGAGTTTTTCGACGACCTCGGCCGCGACGAGCGCGAACAGGTTTGGGGCGTGACCTTCGAGTTCGCCGAGAAGGGAACGCCAGACGATGCGCTGGCGGCTTTTCCGGCTGAATTCGACGCGCTCGAAAAGCAGTTGCAGGCCAACGTACTGCGCCGGATGCAGCAGGAAACCGACACCCGCCGGCGCGCGCTCATCTATGGTTTTCCGCAGCAGTTCGCCGGACTCGAGAATGTGTTGCGCGCCTTTCTCGACGAAACGTTCAGTACCTCCCGCTTCGAGCAATCGGCCTTGCTGCGTGGCGTGTATTTCACGAGCGGCACCCAGGAGGGACGCCCGATCGACCGCGTGATGAGCGCCATGGCGGCGGCACTCGGCCTGCAACGTCAGGTGGTGCTGCCCGATCCGGCGAGCGGCCGGGCCTACTTCATCACCCGGCTGCTGCGCGACGTGATTTTCCAGGAAGCGGGGCTGGCCGGGACCAACGCGAAACTCGAACGGCGCCGCGCCTGGTTTCAGCGCGCCGCGTTGGGCCTGATCGGTGTGGTCGTGGTGCTCGCGCTGGTGCTGTTTTTTATCAGCTATCAGCGCAACAGCGCGTATATCGCGGATGTGCAGCAACACGTGACCGATCTGCAGAAGCTGGCCCAGAACACGCAGGCGGGCGACAACCCGCTCGCGTTGCTGCCGCTGCTCAACGCCGCCCGCGATATTCCCGGCGGCTATGCGGACCGCGACAAGCGCGTCCCATGGCTATCGCGGCTCGGTCTCTATCAGGGCGACAAACTGGGGCTGGAGGCCGAGGCGAGTTATCGGCGCCTGCTGCGTCAAACCTTGTTGCCGCTCGTCGTGCGCAGGATGGAGGAAGAGCTGCGCCGCGGCGACGCCAACAATCCGGACTTCCAGTACGAAGTGCTGCGCGCTTATCTGATGCTGGGCGATTCGCTGCATTACGACGCCGATTCGGTGCGGCTGTGGGCGGATGTCGACTGGCGGCGCGGGCCGTTGCGCGACGCATCCGACGACCAGCGCAACGATCTCGACGGCCACCTCGCCGCGCTGTTTCAGCCAGCACAGTTCGATGCATCGCTGCCGCTCGACAAGGACCTGATTGCTCAAGCGCGGGCCACGCTGGCGAAGATGCCTCTGGCACAACGCATGTTCAACCGAGTCAAGCGCGACCTCGAACAGGCGAAACTGGCGGAATTCAGCGTCGCCAATGCGGCCGGGCGTAACGCCGCGCTGGTGCTGGTGCGCAAGAGCGGTGCGCCGTTGACGCGTGGGGTGTCGGGTGCCTACACGCGGGCGGGCTACCAGAAGTTCGGCCAGTTGCGCGAGCAGGCGGTGATCGACGTGGCCAGGGACGACTGGGTGCTCGGCAGGGAAGAATCGGTGCTCACTCCGAACGGCATCGACGATCTGAAGGCAGGGATGACCCGTCTCTATTACGACGAGTACATCCGGCAATGGGATGCACTGCTAAACGATATCGACGTGGTGCCGATCGACGGCATCGAGAAAGGGGCGCGCGTCGCCAATCTGCTGGCCGCAGCCGATTCGCCGCTGCGTTCGCTGATGCTGACCGCGGCGCAGGAAACCACGCTCGGAACCGTGAAGACCGGTGGTTCGTTGACCGAACAGGCGGGCGCGGCGTTGAGCGGCAAGCTCGATGCCGTGAAGAAGCGTCTCGAGAACGCGCTCGGCAATCAGCCGGACGAAACGGCGCCGCCGCCTGCCGCGGAGCTCAATCCCGTGGATGCGCATTTCCAGGGACTGCACGATCTCGCCGGCAAGCCGGGCGCGCAAGGGCCGGTTCCGCTCGACACGCAACTCGCGGCGATCAAGGATGCGGCGGCGTATCTCGAAGCGGCGGACGCGGCACGCCGCCAGGGTCTGGCGCCGCCGGCCGGCGATGCGCTGAACAAGCTCAAGGTGGCGGCGCAAGGTGCCCCCGCGCCGCTCGCGGCGGTCGCGAACGATGTGGCGACCAGCGCGTCGTCGCTGATGGTCGGTGGCGAGCGGGCCCGGCTCAACGCGCTTTGGCAGTCGAACGTCGCGCAGTTGTGCCGGCAGGCGCTCGATGGGCGCTATCCGCTGGTGCGCAGTTCCACGCGTGATGCGGCGCCCGACGACTTCGGCCGGATTCTCGGTCCTGGCGGCCTCGTCGACGACTTCTTCCAGAAGAACCTCGCGAACCTGGTCGACATGTCCGGCCCGACATGGCGCTGGCGTGCCGGTGCGGATTCGTTCGGCATTCCCGTGGACGTGCTCGCGCAGTTCCAGCGCGCGGCACAGATCCGCGACGCATTTTTCCGTGGCGGTGGACGTGACGTCTCGGTGCGCTTCTCGGTGAAGGCGGTCTCGCTCGATCCCGCGATTACGCAGTTCACGCTCGATATCGACGGCCAGCAACTCGTCGTGAAGCCGGACCAGTTGCAATCCATGGTGTTCCAGTGGCCAAGCGGGAAGGGCACGGGGCAGGCGCACGTCGAATTCGCTCCGCCCGGCAACGCCGCCGCCGCGCGCGCCGACGGGCCGTGGGCGCTGCTGCATTTGATGGACGGCGCCAGCCTCGTACCGACCGCCCAAGCCGACCGCTTCAAATTGAATTTCGACTCGGACGGCCGGCAGGCGGCACTGGAACTCGACGCGAGCAGTGTGGTAAATCCGTTTCGGCGCACGGCACTGGAACAGTTCCGCTGCATGGATCAGCTATGAACGATGCGGTCCTGCCAGGTCCAGGCTTTTTCGGCAAGGTCCGCACGCACGGCGATTTCGTGTCGCGGCGCTTGCCGGTGGAATTCGTCAAGGCATGGGATGAATGCCTGCAACAGGGGATGTTGTTCGGCCAGCAGTCGTTCGGTGCACAGTGGTTGTCCGTGTATCTGACCATGCCGGTGTGGTGTTTCGCCTTGGGGGCGGGGGTGTGCGGCGCGTCGGCCTGGGTGGGCGTGCTGCTGCCGGGCGTCGACCGGGTGGGGCGGTACTTTCCGTTCACGCTGGCGGCACCCGTGCCGGGCGGAGAGTTGCCCGGCTGGCTCAGCGTGGCTCAGGCCTGGTATGACGAAGCCACGCGGCGCGCCCTGTCGACGCTCGCCGACGGCTTCGAGCTCGAGCGCTTTGACGCGGAGTTGAATACGTGGGGGCCGGCCGGGCGTGAATCCACGCCGGGTCCATGGCGGATGACGCTCGAGGACGAGGTGCAGGCCGGCGAAGGCTTCGGCGACCGGCTCGCTGCGTGTGTCACGCCCGGAGTGGGTGCGTGGTGGAGCGAAGGATCGGGTGCCGTGCCGGCATCATTGCTGATTGGAACGGCATTGCCGGACGGACAACGTTTTGCTGGTCTGATGGATGTCGCGAACGTCGGGTGGGAGTCGGTCGTCAAGCTGCGCCCATGACTGGAATTCTTCGGAGGTTGCCGTATGTCACACTTGATACGTTGTGCTTTCAGTACCCGGCTTGCGCGCCCAGTGGCTTTTGCGGTGCTGTGCCTTGCTGCGGCGGGCCGCCTCGCATATGCCCAGGAACCCGTCCTGAAAGAACAGGACATTAACGAGCAGTCCGTAACAAAAGCGCTCGAACCGCAAGAGGGGAGCGACAACATCGTTACGCGCGGGTTTGTCCTGTCGAACAAACAGCCGGGCGCGCCGGGCAGGCCGCCTGGGCCCGCGAAAACGCCCGCCGCGCAGATGCTCATCACCTTTACCACCAACTCGTCGACGCTCACCGAAACGGCGCAGGCCGCGCTGGACAAAGTGGCGCAGGCGCTGCAATCGGAAAAGTTGTCGGCGTATAAATTCCGCGTGGAAGGTCACGCCGATCCGCGCGGCAATGCGGATGCCAACATGAAGCTGTCCGAAGATCGTGCCGCGGCGGTGGTGGAATACCTGACACAGAAGGACGGCATCGCGTCTGAGCGTCTGTCGTCGGTCGGCAAGGGTTCTACCGAGCCTCTGAATACCCGCGACCCGACGGCTCCGGAGAATCGCCGTGTGACCATCGTGACGGTGACCGACTAAACCCGGCCGTAAGGAGGGTTGTCCATGAAACCGCGGCGAGTGCGCTGGGGGCGTCTGCTGGCGGGGGCGTGCGTGGCGGCGCAATGCCTGCTCATGTGGCTGCCGGGCGAAGCGCTCGGGCAGTCGCACGACGCGCGGCTCGAGGCAGCGGCGGAACATGCTGAGGCATCGCCTGTTCCGCTTGCGCAACTTGCAACCGCATTGCCTGCCGAGCCCAGGTTGATGCTTTTCACCATCACAGACCGTCCGGGCCTCTTCGTCATGCATGCGCCGGATCTCGCGGATCAGGGAGCGATGTTCTCGCGCGTCGTAGCCTTGCTCGAACGCAGGGACATGCCGCGCGATCGTGTCGTGACGATGGCGGAGATCGCGGCGCATGCGCGGCGTTTTGGTGCCGATCCGGCGGGCCTCACGGCCGGCAATAATTTCGCTACGACAGAGATAGCCTATTTCTTCGATGTGGCCCGTCGGCAGCATATGTTGCTGACCAATGGCGAGCACGCGTTGCAGACGATCCTCGTCCGATGGCACCTGATTTATGACGACAACGGCAGCTGGAAAGCGTTGAACGAACGCGATTTCCTGATCACCATTCCGGGGATGGGACCCGCTCCAGGGGGCGAGATGATCGACGCGCCGATCCGGGCGGCGATCCTCAGCCATGAGCTGGGTCATTGGCAATATTTCTCCGACGACGCGTACGCGCACGCGTGTCGTGCATTCTGGTGGCAGGGCTTGAGTTACGAAGAACGTGCCGAACTGACCCGTCAGCTTGGCAATATGGGCTATGACCCGAGCGACCGGATCGTGATCGACGAAACGCAGGCCTATCTGTTGCATACGCCTGCGCCGTATATGCCGCTTGCCGACACGCCCGGTCCGTATGGGATCAACGTGGCGAAAGTTCGGCGCAGGCTCGAGGAGCGTGTCGCGCAGGGAGGGTGAAGTGCGGTGGGGCGCCTGACGTGTTCTGAGTGGAGTGAAAAAATGGCGACTGGCTTGCGTGAAAATATACGCAACTTGCTCATCGATCCCATGATCGCCTTTGAACGATGGTTTCGATCGAGCCTCTTCAATCGCGACAAGTCGTTGCCGTCCGCTCGAATGGCGGCTCGCGGCGTGCTGGGGGTGGGAATCAATGCGCTCGCCGAAATTGGTGTCCCGCGGCCCGCGGCGATTGTCCCCGAACCGGCGAAAATTCACGCCAAAAATCCAACTTACTCGGCCGGAAGCTTTTCGCCTTTCAAATGGGTCATTACGCTGCCGTCTGATCTCGCGGACGTCATTGCGACGCCGCTTGGAGTCGAGGGGATTGCCACTTCGATTGATGTGGACCCAAACGATGTGGTCCGCTACATACTGGCCGAGTACGCCGACACGGTTAGCCATGAATGTCGGCATTGCGAGCAGGTTTACCGCATCGTGCAGTGGGTCTACGTGCTACAGAACGAGAAACGCCGGGACATCGTGACAGACCTTATTTCAATCTACGAAGAGCATTTTTTGCCGAAAGCGAGTGCGATGAGGAAGCCCGCGGCCCCGCCGAATCCTCACAAAACGGCCTTTCCGGTGGCGCGTCAGATCATTCGTGGGGCGGCGCTCAATCTGAATCCGGGCAGCGAAGCGCGTGCTGAGGCGGCGATGTGGTACCACTCGATGTATGGCGACATGTCGAAGCTTTATCAACAACGGCGTAACGCAACGGATATCGCGCTGTACTGTGATATTCCTGAGGAGGCAGATGCCTACGGGACAGGTGAACTGGTGCGCGACTGTCTTCTCGAAGAATGGGGACTTAGTCTCGCCAAACGCCCAGATTTCAGAATCCAGCACACCAACATAATCGATGCAGCGTGATAGGAATGTCGCAGCGACGCTTCGAGGTCGTTTGCTGTATGACCGCTGGGTTTCCTTCAAACCTTTGTGGGTGGTCACTGTGATTACGTTAGCCGAACAGGTGTTGCAGGCCGGTCGAGGCGCGGTGTGGGATGTGAAGGAAAGCGTTTTTGTAATTTGACATAAGATAAATTATCAACAAAAAGAACGAGCGTGCTTTGGTTGTGATTCAAGCCCACGTCGAAACATTCGGCAACCGCGCCCCGTGCTTACCACGCATTGTACGAATCTGCTGCTGTTTCCGATTACCGCGCGGCTGGATGATGAACACATTCCAAACCACCAGGAGCATCATCATGGAATTCCTCCGACTCGTCCGCATCGTTCTTTCCAGCTTCTTCGGCGTGCGCAACAGTGCGTCGCATGAGGCGGACATCGCCAACGTGAATTTTGTCCTGCTGCCGTTCGTGGCGGTGTTCCTGGCAGTGGCCATCGGTGGGATCATATTCGGCTTTGTGCATCTGGTCACGGACGCCACGAGCGCAATGCAGGGCTTCTGAAAGCCGGATCGCCATCTGGATTGGCCGCTCAACCCCATTGCTATTGGGGCGTACGGCTTGCCAGCAAGCGGCTCAGCACGGTCGCACTGAACGGACATCAGGCGGATGCGTGCACCGCCGGGTCGTCGAGAATCTCGGCCAGGGCCCGGATGGCTGCGTCGATCCGGGCGCTCCACGGATGCCCAAAGTTGATCCGCACGCAATTCTGAAATGCATGCGTCGCGGAAAAGATCGGACCCGGCGCGATGCTGATACCACGGCCGATCGCGAGCCGGTGCAGCGCCATGGCATCGACCGCATCGGGCAGTTGCAGCCACAGGAAGTAACCGCCCGAGGGCGTCACCCATCGGACCTCGCGCGGCAAGTAACGCCGCAAAGCCGCTTCCATGTCTGCACGTTGCGTCTGCATCGCAGCGTGTAGCTTGCGCAGATGGCGGTCGAACCCGCCGTGCTCCAGATAGTCCGCAATGCCCGCCTGCGCAGGAATGCTGGCCGAGAGCGTCGTCATCAGCTTGAGCCGCTGCACACGATCCGCAAAACGCCCGGCAGACGCCCATCCGATACGGTAGCCCGGGGCAAGCGTCTTCGAAAACGAACTGCAATGCATGACCAGTCCGTTGCTATCGAAGGCTTTCGCAGGGAGCGGCCGGTCACGGCTAAAGTGCAACTCCTGATAAACGTCGTCTTCGATCAGCGGAATGTCGCGGGCTGCAAGCATGTCGACGAGCCGCTTCTTCTTTTCATCGGCAAGGGTGACGCCGGTTGGATTCTGGAAATTGGTCATGAACCAGCATGCGCGAATTGAATGCTTGTCGAGCGCAGCGGCGAGCGCATTGAGGTCGAGACCCGTGACGGGATGGACGGGAATCTCGACCGCGCGCAGATCCAGCCGCTCGATGGCCTGCAAGGCCGCGTAGAAGCCCGGCGATTCGACTGCAACGACGTCGCCCGGACGCGTGACCGCCATCAGGCACAGATTCAGCGCCTCCAGCGCGCCGTTGGTCACGACGATCTCCTCGGGGAGGATAGACATGCCGGTGGCCACATAGCGCAGCGCGATCTGGCGCCGAAGATGGTCGTTGCCGGGCGGCAGATCCACGACCGTGCTCCACGGGCTGAGCGCGCGGGTGCCTTGGGTCAGCGATTTGAGCAGGCGAGCCGTAGGAAACAACAGGGGCGACGGGAACGCCGAGCCGAGCGGCACGATATCGGGATGCTTCGCGGCATCGAGGACGGAAAACACCAGATCGCTGATATCGACCCTGGTTGAATCGGCGAGCGGCACGTCCTGATGCGACGGCACCTGCCTGACCGCCGCACCGGGCGTCACGAAGTAGCCCGCGCGCTCTTCGGCGCGGATCAGCCCCCATTCTTCCAGCAGATAGTACGCACGGAAAACCGTCGACTGGCTGACACCGCGCTGCGCGATAATCTGGCGCAGCGACGGCAGCCGGGAGCCGATCGGAATCTGCCCCGAGCGGATACCGTCAGCAATCGAGTTGGCGAGAGCCTCGTAGCGTTTCATGGTGGGTTTTCTTCAAATGGGTCCAAAACACGCGCTGACCGGGCAAAGTGTACGCGAGAGCGCCTTGCTGGACTCGTCCATCGGCCGGGGCGATGGTATGAAACCGCTCTCCCCCCACCTTCCGCAAACGCACCCGCAAATCGACGACCGCCAGCGACGCCTTGAAAGTGCGATGCCAGGTCCCATTTACCATCCGTGAACAAGCGTATTCCTACCCCTCTGCCGCCTGAATGGCCGTTTCCCCCAACTCAGGATGTCACTGGCCGCAGTTTCGGCGATCTCGTCGCGCTTCAATATCGCGGCGCTAACGTCTGGCTCTGGAAGTGCCGGTGTGGCGGCCACATCACCGCGGCGCTGGAGGCCGTGAAGAGCGGCGGGACGCGCGATTGCGGCTGCGGTGAGCAGCGCCGTGTGTGGCGTTCCCGGCCAACCTCACCTGCCCTGCGGGGCGGCGAGGTGTTCGGTCAGTTGACCACCGAGCGATACGCTGGAGACGGCCTGTGGGTGTGCCGATGTGAATGCGGCGTCAGGGCAACAGTGAGTGCCGGGCGGCTGCGACTGGGTTTGGCGCGCTCGTGTGGCCGCTGCGCTAGCACGTCGACCGGTTGAGCGGTACAGTCTGCCGGCCTTGGGGCGAAAACGCGTAGAACCCACACGCTCCAAGCGATTCAGAGCGGCAGATAATGCCGCGTTCATTCAGGGTGCCTGTGCGGGCCGTGGACCGATTCTCGCTGCAATATCGTGACTGAGCGCGGCCAGCGTGCGGCTGTAGGCCGCCACGAGCGCATCGTAGCCTCCACCCGCACATGGCTCGCTCAGCGTAGTCCGACCGGTTAGCGGCGCGCCGGCCCCGGGCGGGACAACCGACCACAACGCATCGAGCGTGGCGGACTCGCCGAGCGTCGCCGAAAAACGCTGGATATCGATCCGCACCCGATAGACCGTGGCTGGATCGGCGATAGCTGGAGAAGCCGACACCCGTGTGCTGTTCAGCTCCTGCGCGAGATCCGCCGCGACCACACGGGGAATCTGACTTTTCAGGGGCTCGGCCCAACGCGCGAACTCGTTGATATCGACGCGATTGGCGCCCGAGTCGACCACGATCTGCGGCCGATCGACCAGCTCAGGCACGCTCACCCACCCCACCGAGACGCTAACCGATGTGGCCGGTCGCCCTCCTTCGTGCGGCGCCGCCGGACTCAGGGTGTAAAAGTCTGCTTTCTGCGTGGCGCAACCTGCGAAGATTGCGCTAGCCAGCATGATGGCCGTGACGAGGCGTGTGCGCATCACTTGCTATCCTCCGGCTTGCCGCGAATTAACGCCTCTGGATGACGTTCCAGATAGTCTGCCAGCGTGCGGAAGGCGGCGGCCGTACGGGCCATTTCCTGCATCGCATCAGCGGCATTCGCCTGCACCGCGGAATCGGGCTGCAATGCGGCGTTCGCAGCGCTGAGTGCCGTTTGTGCCGCTGCCAGCGTCTGCTTCGCCTGCGGCGCGACATCGTTGTTCAGACTCTGGAGCAGCGCGCTCGCATCGCGCAGCGTCTGACGGGCATCGTTGCCGAGCGCCTCGAACGGGATCTTGTTGAGCTTGGCGACGAGCGTGGCGATCGATTCCTGCAGCGACTGTAGTCCGCCTGAAATGGTTGGCATCTCAGGAGGGTAAACGTCCCATTTCATTTCGGCCTTGGGCGCGTTGGGGAAGAAGTCGACGGCGATATAGCGTTGCCCGGTCAACAGATTGCCTGTGCGCAACTGAGCACGCAGACCACGTGAGACGAGCCATTGGGCAAGTTGCCGGCGATCGTTGGTAATCCGGTTTCCGTTCCCACCGGAGGCAAAACGCGACGTAAAGCGTTCCGGGTAAAAGCGCACTTCGACAGGAATACTGAATTGCTTCGAGACCGGATCGAAACGGGTGTGAATGGCCGAAACTTCCCCCACCTCGATGCCGAGAAAATCGACGGGTGCGCCAACCGTCAGTCCTCGTACGGACTCCTTGAAATTGAGCACGTACATGTCGACGATGGTATCGTGCTGTTTCATCGCCTCGGTCCGATCTTGAAACAGGTCGAACCGCGCGTTCGCCGGGGCCTCGGGTTGATCCGCCGTATCGTCAGGAGTCTGAAATGCCAGGCCGCCGATCAGGATGGCGACCAGCGATGCCGTATTGATCTTCACCCCACCCGAATTGAGCGAGACATCGATGCCGCTCGCCTGCCAGAAGCGCGTGTCGGGTTTCACGTATTTGTCGTAGGGCGAGTTGACGAACACATGCATCGTGACGCCCTTGCCGTTTTCGTCGAGCCGATACGACGTGATCTGACCGACCTGAAGCCGTCGGTAATAGACGGGAGAGCCCGCGTCGAGCGAGCCCATATCGTCGCCCTTCAGGGTGAACTCACGTCCCGGCACGCCGCTGGGAATCACCGGTGGCGACTCCAGACCAACGTAGTCATGCCGACCCTTCTCGGAGCTGCCCACGTCCACGCCGATAAACGAGCCGGACAGCAGCGTTCCGATACCGGATACGGTCCCGCCTGAAATACGCGGTCGCACCACCCAGAAACGGGTATCGTCGACCAGCAGCGATTCGGCGTCTTTGTCCAGCTCGGCGGTGGCGACAACGGAGCGGTGGTTACTCGCCAGAGTGACGTGTTTGACCACGCCAATCTCGACATCCTTGAACTTGATTTTGGTCTTGCCCGCTTCCAGTCCTTCACCCGTGTTGAAGGTGATGGTGATGGTCGGACCCTGCTCGAGGACAGTCTTGATCGCGAGCCACGCGCCGATCAGCAGCGCGACCAGCGGCACCAGCCAGATAATCTGCACCCGCCAGCGCGCACGCGGGGTGGCGACGGCATCCGGGAACTTGGGATCGGGAAGATCAGGAGGCCTGGCCATGCGGATTCTCCAGCCGGTCCCAGATCAGGCGCGGGTCGAACGCCATGGCGGCAAACATGGTCAGCACGACGACCGCGCCGAAGGCAATCGCGGCCGGTCCGGCCTGGATGGTCGCAAGCGCCTTGAACTGCACCAGCGCGACGAGGATGGTGATGACGTAGATATCGAGCATCGACCAGCGGCCGACCAGTTCCACCAGCCGGTAGATGCGGGCGCGCTGCTGCGGAACCCACGGTGAACGCAGTTGTGCCGAAATCACGAGAAACATGATCGCCATGATCTTCAGCATCGGCACGGCGACGCTCGCGATAAACACCACGATCGCAAGCGGCCATGATCCGGAGGTCCATAAATAGGCAACGCCGCTCATGATCGTGTCCTTCTCGCTGCCGAACAGCGAACGGGTGTTCATCACCGGCAGCAGATTGGCCGGGATATACAACACCATCGCGGCAATGAGAAACGCCCATGTGCGGGAAATGCTGTTCGGCTTACGGGCGTGCAATGCGGCGCCACAGCGCGGACACGGCGCGCCATGACCCTCCCCTGCAATCCTCGTGAGGAGTTCGCAACTGTGGCAGGTGGTGAGCCCGTAACGCAGCGCGGTGGGCGCGCGCGCAGCGGTTCCCGATGTTGCGCGGCTCACCCGCACAGTCTCTGGTTCGAGCGTGCTCACGCGCGCCCAGACATCGTGCGGATCGAAGGCGCTGCTTGCCGCGGCCAGCAGGATCATCAGGATGACGAATGTATAGAGCGCCGTACCCGGCACCACGCTTGCGATATGCGCGAGCTTCACCAGTGCGACCAGCATGCCAAGGATCAGCACCTCTGTCATTCCCCACGGCTGCGCGAGATGCAGTGCCCGAAAGATCAGATCGCCCCGATAAGGTGTACGGCCAAGACGCAGCGGCAGGAGCAGATAACACATGGTCGCCATTTGCAGCAGCGGCATGAGGAAGGTCGTGGCGAACACCAGTCCGGCGAGCGGCCACATTCCATCGTCGTAGAGAATCCGCACGGCGCCCGACAAGGTGGTCTTCACCCGATCGCCGTTGACTTCCAGACCGACCATCGGAAAAGCATTGCTCGCGACGAACAGCACCATGGCGGCAAGCGTAAAGGCCAGTGCACGATCGATGCTGTCCTGGCGGTCGCGCGCCAGTTCGGCACCACAGCGCCGGCAGCGCAGCACGCCGTTGCGCGGCAGCGGCAGCGCGCGCTGCAGGAGATCGCATTCGTGGCAGGCGATCAGGCTTGCCGCTGAAGTGGAATTCATTGCGGCAACCCTGCAACCGCCTGACCGGTTGGCGGTTCGCGAGTACCCTGCGGTGCCTGCTGCAAGTCGTGCTGCGGGTCCTGCGGCGTGCCACCTGGTGCCTGCTGCTGCGTGGCGTCATGATGGGTCATCTCTTCCGCCGTGATCACCCAGCCACCGCCCATCGCCTTGTAGAGCGCCACCACCGACGAGTACACGACGCCTTGCGTCTGCGTGTAGCTCAACTGCGCGTTGAAGAGGCTGCGCTCGGCGTCCAGCACCTCGATATAACTCGTGTAACCGCCCTCGTAGCGCAACCGCGCGAGCCGCGAATACTGACTCAGCGCGTCCACCTGCTGGCCCTGCACGTCCAGTTGCTCGCGCGACTTTTGCAGTGCAATGAGCGCATCGTCGACTTCCTGGAAGGCGGTCTGAATGGCCTGCTGGTACTGGAAAAAGGCCTGTTGCTGTTGCGCCTCGGCCTGTTTCACCTGACCGCTGATACTGCCTGCCGTGAAGATCGGCAAGTTCACCGAACCGGCAAACGCCCAGACCCGCGACGGTCCGGTAAACAGCTTCGCAAAGTCGGTGCTGGCGGAACCGAACAGACCCGTCAATGAGATCGACGGGAAATACAGCGCCCGTGCCGCGCCGATCAGCGCGTTGGCGGCGATCAGGTTCTGTTCGGCCTGCACCACATCCGGGCGGCGTTCGAGCAGATCGGATGGCAGGCCGGCGGGCACGGCGGGCACCACCAGTTCGGACAGTTCGCGGCCACGCAGGATGTCGCCCGGGTTACGCCCCAGCAGCACCGACAGCGCGTCTTCCTGCTGCGCGATCTGGGCCTCCAGTTGCGGAATGGTCGCGAGGGACGCCTGGTACTCCGATTGACTCTGCGCCAGTTCCATCTGTGAGACATCGCCGCCGCCGAAGCGCAGCGTGAACACGTGCACCGATTCCGCCCGGCTCGAAGTGGTGGCTTTGGCGATCACCAGTTGCGCGTCGAGATCGCGCAGGTTGATGTAGGTGGTTGCCACCGACGCCACCAGCGTGAGAATCGTCGCGCGTCGCCCTTCCTCGCTCGCCAGCAAACTGGCACGCGCGGATTCCGTTTCGCGCCGTACCCTGCCGAACACGTCGATTTCCCACTGCGCCGACAGAGCCGGCTGAAACAGGTTATAGACCGGCGATACTCCCGCTGGCAGCGGCGTCGCCCCGACCTGCGAGACGCGTTGCCGTTGCGCGTCGAACCCCGCGCTTGCCTGCGGGAAAAGGCCCGCGCGCGTGGTGACGAATTGACCGAGGAACTGATCCACGCGCGCCGCCGCGATCTTTACATCCTTGTTGTTGACGAGCGCCTCGGCGATCAACTGGTTGAGTACCGGGTCCTGAAACTGTTCCCACCACGCGGTGTTGGCCACCTCGCTGGATTGCGCGACGGTAAAGCGGTAGGTGGCCGGCGTGTCGATCGCCGGGCGCGTGTAGTCAGGGCCGAGCAGGCAGCCGCTCAACGAGAACAACAGCGGCGTGCCGAATAACAACGGCATGAGCGAAGGCAGGAACGCAAGGCGGCGCATGTCATTCGTCCTCGCGTGGGGCAAGCGGTTTGACCGTCGGGCCGCCGGGTCCGCCCGCAAGCGGCGCGGCGCCTTCCGCTGCGCCGCCGCCTGAGGCACTGCCCCCCTTCTTGTCGCCGCGCTCGGAGAGCGATTCAAGCAGGTAGAAGAACATCGGAATAAAGAACACGGCGATGACCGTGGCGCCGAGCATCCCGCCAATCACACCCGTGCCGATCGAATGCCGGCTGTTCGCGGACGCGCCCGTCGCGATAGCGAGCGGCACGCAGCCGAGAATGAACGCAAGCGAAGTCATGATGATCGGCCGTAACCGTTCGCTCGCCGCGCTCAAGGCAGAGTCGTAGACCGACGCCCCGCCTTCGCGATTGAGCACGGCGAATTCGAAGATCAGAATCGCGTTCTTCGCCGCGAGCGCGACCAGCATCGTCAGGCCGATCTGGAAGTACACATCGTTTTCGAGGCCGCGTAACAGGATGGCCAGCAATGCGCCGAACAGCGCGAACGGTACCGCCATCAGCACGCCGATCGGCAAGCTCCACTTCTCGTACTGCGCCGCGAGAATCAGGAACACCATCACGAGCCCGAACACGAATACCAGCCCTGAAGTGCTGCCCGACTGCTTCGCTTCGTACGCCTCACCGCTCCATCCGAGGTTGTAGCCGGCCGGTAGTACTTCGGCGCCCACCTCGTCCAGCGTGCTCAGAACTTGCCCGGAGCTGTAGCCAGGCGCCGCGTTCACGGTCACCTTCACAGCCGGGAAGTTGTTGAAGCGCGTCACCAGATCCGGCCCGGTGGCGAACTTCGAGGTCACGACCGCCTTGAGTGGCACCATTTCTGCGTTTTTGCTGCGCACGTAAATCTGGTCGAGGTCCGCCGGACTCAGCCGGTAAGATGGTTCGGCCTGCAGAATGACTTGCCAGAGACGGCTCGACCGGTTGAACTGCGATACGTAGAGCGAGCCGAACATGGTCTGCATGGCGCTGTACACATCTTCCACGGGCACGCCGAGCGTCTCGGATTTGTCGCGGTCCACATCGACCAGCAACTGCTGGGCCGAGGCATTGAACGTCGAGGTCACGCCGGCCAGTTCAGGGCGCGCCTTGGCCCTGGCGACAAAATTCTGCACCACCTCGGCAAGCTGCGCGGTGGTCGAATCGCCCTGCGACTGGATCCACACTTCGGTACCGCCCGTCGTGCCGAGCCCTGGAATGGAGGGTGGATTCACCGGCAAGATGATCCCCTCCTTCACCTGCGAGAGCGTCCTGTAAGCATCGATCAGCACGGCACGCGCATTCTGCGTCTTGATGTTGGCGAATTTATAGCGCTCGTCGAAACTCTTGAAGCCGACAAAAAAGGCTCCCGCGTTGTTCTTGTTCTGGCTATCCAGCAGGCTGTAACCATCCACCACCGTCACGCTGCTAACAGCCGGCTGCTTCATGAAGTAATCGGTGACGTGTTGCGACACCGCGCCGGTACGGTCGAGACTCGCCGCATCCGGCATGATCACGGCGCCCAGCAGATAGCCCTGGTCCTCAGGCGGCAGGAACGACGTGGGGATAGTGCGCAGCATCACCACGGAGAGCGCGATCATGCCGGCAAACAGCAGCAGCGCAATCACGCAGCGCTTGATCACCCGCTTGACCATGTTCGAGTAACGCGCCGTCAGTCTTTCGAACGACGCATCGAACCATTTGAAAAAACCCTTCTTTTCATGGTGTCCAGGCTTGAGCAAAAGCGCGGCCAGCGCGGGCGACAAGGTCAACGCAACCACGCCTGACAGCACCACCGAAATCGCAATCGTGATGGCGAACTGCTTGTACAGTTGACCGGTGATGCCGCCGAGAAACGCCACTGGGACAAACACCGCGCACAGCACCAGCACGATCGCCACCACGGGTCCGGAGACTTCGTCCATGGCGCGTTTGGCGGCGTCTTTTGGACTCAGCCGGTGCACGTTCATATTGCGCTCGACGTTTTCGATCACCACGATCGCGTCGTCCACCACGATGCCGATTGCGAGCACCATGCCGAATAAGGTCAGCATGTTGATCGAAAATCCCAGTGCCAGCATGCCCATGAACGTGCCGACAATCGACACCGGCACGGCCAGCACCGGAATCAGCGTCGCACGGAAGCTCTGCAGAAACGCGTAGACGACGATCACGACCAGCACCAGCGCTTCGAAGAAGGTGTGCACGACGTCGGAGATCGAGGCGCGGGTAAACTCCGTCGTATCCATGGCAACGTCGTAGTCAATGCCTTCCGGAAACTGCTTCTTCATCGAAGCAAGCGTTGAACGGACCTGTTTTGCCACATCCAGCGCGTTGGCGCCCGGTTGCTGAAACACGGCGATCACCGTTGCAGGCTTGCCCTGATATCTGCTGCGGATCGAATAGTCCTTCTGCCCCAGTTCGGCGCGGCCGATGTCCTTGAGTCGCACGATGGCCGCGTCGCCGTTGGCGGCACGAATGATGATGTTTTCGAATTGCGCCGGATCGGTCAGCCGTCCCGGCGTCGTGACTGCGAACGATTGCTCCACCGGCGAGCCCGTAGGCGACTGGCCAATCCGTCCCACCGCGAATTGCTGGTTCTGATTGGCCACCGCGCGCTGCACATCCGCCGCAGTCACCCCAAGCTGCGCCATGCGATCGGGTTTGAGCCAGATACGCATGGCGTAGTCTGGCGTGCCGAAGATGCTCGACTGGTTCGCGCCCGGAATCCGTTTGAGCGCATCGAGCACGTATATATTGGCGTAATTGGCGATGTAGGTGGCGTCGTAGCGGTCAGTCGGCGAGTAGATCGCAATCACCATCATGAACGCCGAGGATTTCTTCTGTACCTGGATGCCCTGCGACTGCACCGACGACGGCAGTTGCGGCAGCGCCAGATTCACGCGGTTCTGTACGTCCACCTGAGCGAGTTCCGGATTGGTGCCGATCTGGAAGAACGCATTGAGCGTATAGGTGCCGGTCGACGAACTCGACGAGTTCATATAGATCATATTGTCCGCGCCATTCACCTGCTGCTCGATCGGCGCGGCCACGTTGTTCGCCACCACATCCGCGCTGGCGCCTGGATAGCTCGCGGAAATCGTGATTTGCGGCGGCGTGATATCGGGGTATTGCGCGATCGGCAAGCTCAGCATCGCCAACGCGCCACCTAGTGTGATCACGATCGAAATGACGGTTGCGAAGATCGGCCGGTCGATGCAGTAGCGGGAGATGTTCATGTCGCCCGCCTACTGCTGCGCGGACGCGTTGGGCGCGTGCGCTACCAGCGGCGGCGCGCTGGCGGCAGCCGCGGGCGAGGCGTCGCTGGCCGGTGCGGTCGCACCGGTGATCTTCAGCGGCGTGTCGGCTGCCACGCGGATCGCCCCGTCTACCACGACGCGGTCGCCCGCATGAAGCCCATCGGTGATGAACCAGTCATCGCCATGCCATTCACCGGTTTCCACGACCCGTTGGTGCGCTTTCGCGTCGCTATCGACCACCCACACGAAATGACTCTTCGCGCCTTGCAACACCGCCCGCTGCGGAACCAGAATCGCATTCGGGCGGATCGCGCCCGCCACCCTTGCGCGGACGAACTGACCGGGACGCAGGCTGCCGGTGGGATTAGCGAATGCGGCGCGCACGAGGAAGGTGCCGGTCTGCGTGCTGAAGGCGGGGTTGGTGAAGTCGACATGACCGTGCTCGGGATACACCGTACCGTCGGCCAGAATCACACTGACTTCGAAGTCCTTACTGGGCGGGAAAATCAGCAGCTTCCTCACGATCTGGTCGCGATAGCTCAGCAGTTCGTTTTCCGAAATACTGAAGTTGACCCACATCGGATCCAGTTGATAAACATAGGTCAGCAAGCTCGATCCGGCTGCCGTCACATACGAGCCGTCCTGCTGCCGCGCGAAGCTCGACAAGCCCGTGAGCGGCGACTTGATCGTCGTGTAACCGAGATTGAGTTGCGCCGTCTCCACCTGGCCCTGGGCCGCGATCACCGCGGCTTCGGCTTCCTTTTCGTTGCCGGTGGCGTCGTCCAGATCTTTCTGGCTCAACGCATTTTGGCGGGTGAGCGGAATCACGCGTGCCAGATTGGCTTTACTCACATAGAGCCGCGCCTGCTGTTGCGCAAGCTGCCCTTTGGCGGTCTGAAGCGCGGCATTGAACGGTTTCGGGTCCATCTGAAACAGCACTTGTCCGGTGTGAACCAGGGCCCCTTCGGTATAGACCCGCTTGTCGAGAAAGCCATCCACCCGCGCGCGTATTTCCACTTCGCGCGAGCTTTGCGTCTGCGCGGTGAATTCGAAATCGACCGGTGTGTCATGCGGTTCGACCTGCAGTACCGTGACTTCGACCGTGGGCGTAGGCGGCGGTGCGGGTGCCTTGTGGCAGGCAGCGAGTAAAAGCACAGCACCTAATGGGAGGGGCCAGCAGCCACGCGCGTGGAAGCGCGCTTTTGCCTGCGGATAGCGAGCTGCCTGCGCTGAATGTTGCGTTTGAACCGTCACGCTTGCACGTTTCATCAGATCACCCGTTGCGGCTACAGGGGCGTGCAGGCGCCAAACAGCACCAGCACATCGTCACGGTTGACGAGTGTTACGGTCAGCGAACCATCGTCCTTGTCCAGCACGATGGTCCACGCGTAGCCAAGCTCGGTTCCCTGCATGAGAATCTGCGACTGACCGTTGTCCATGAACCGGATCGGGGTCACGCGACGCGGCCCAGCTACCGTTTTGTTCGCGAAGTCGATACGCAGGAATTGCGGCGCGCCGAATTCCGAGGGAAGGGCGCGCTCGCACACCACGCCCGGATCGCAGCCGTGCGCGTCGAACGTGGCACAGATCAACTGGCGCGAGCTATCAAAGTCGGCCGCGTACAGCGCCGCCGATGCAATGGAGCACACCGCGGTAATCGCCAGGCCCAGGCATTTGCGTTTCATGGCAGAAACTCCTCCGGCGCATCCCGCTACTGGATCGTGTAGCCACGGCCAGTCATACATGCCGCTACCGCGCGGTTGAAAGTCGTCATTTCCTGCGACACCTGTTGCTGGTTGGCCTGCGATTGCGCCGCTGCCGCGCGCTGCGTACGTCTCTGACGCATGCCGCCCGCTGCGGTGCCCGTGATCGCGCCAATTGCCGCGCCCTTGCCGGCGTCGCCCGCCACTGCGCCGACGGCTGCGCCCAATGCGGCGCCGCCTGCCGCGCCCCGGACGCGTTCACCTTGTGGAGGCGGTACACCCGGTTGCATGGTCGACTGCTGGGCCACTGCAACGGGGTCGACGCCGGTGGTCTGCTTCGCCCAAACCTGGCACTCCGCAGTATCGGTCTGCTGACGCTGCGGACTTTGCCCCTTGGCGGGATAGATAATGGGTTGCTGGGCCATCGCAGAACAGACCAGCGCCAAGGCCAGAAAACCATTCAAAGCTCGCATGATCCGCAGCATGTTCAGACTCCGATTCGATCGATGGCTTGCGCGCCGGCTTTCGCTGAACGGTTGGTTGAAAGACGCCAACCTGCTAGGACGGTTGTTCCATATCGAGGGCCGTCAGGACGGTCTTGACGAACAACTGGTCGTTGAACGGCTTGCGCAAACAGGCCACGGCGCCTCCTGCAATCGCTTGCTCGCGCACGCCGATATCGTCGTGAGCGGTGATGAAGATGACCGGCATATCCTTTCCTGAAAGACGCTGCTGAACCTCCAGTCCGTTCATGCCAGGCATCTGAACGTCGAGGATCACGCAGTCGGGCCGATATGACGGCATAGACGACAAAAGGTCGAGAAACGCAGCGCCACTTCCGAACGTTTCGGCAGCAATGCCGATCGAACGCAGCAGTCGTCTGATCGCTCTGCATACCGAATCATCGTCGTCGACGACCACAACGAATGGTTTAAGTTTTGCCATTGTATGCAGCCCAGTATCCGGGAGCACACGCGGCCGCACTCCGTAGATTCCAGCGTAGGAGCTTGCGGAAAATTTCAGTATTAGACGTTAGTGCTATATCGACACGCGACACGGACAGTCTGCTTACAGATTGCTATCCACATCGGCTTAAGAATGCTTGCCTTGCTGCGGCGTTTCAGCAGAATCGCCAAGGCCGATCCTGTCGACGAGACGAACCAGTTGGGCCAGCGACGCGGCTTCCATTTTTGCCATGACACGTGCCCGGTGGATCTTGACGGTCTGCTCGGCGGTGCCCAGTTCGCTCGCCACCTGTTTGTTCAGACGGCCCTCGACGACGCGGTCCATGACTTCGCGTTCTCGCGGTGTCAGGCGATTGAGGCGACTCCGGATGGCTTCGAGTTCGCAGCGTGCCTGATGCGTATGCGATGCGCGCTCGAGCGCTTGCGCGATTGCGTGCAGCAGGTCGACATCGCGAATGGGTTTGGTCAGAAAATCCGTTGCCCCGGCCTTCATCGCACCGACGGTCATGGGGATATCACCGTGGCCGGTGATAAAAATAACGGGCATCGTGGCATCGAGTGCCTGCTGAAGCTCCAGTCCACTGAGGTCGGGCAATTGCACGTCGAGGATAACGCACGCCGGCGTCGTGCCTGAACACTTCCGGTCGAGAAAGGCACGCGCAGAGCCGAATGTCTGCACCTTGTAGCCCGCAGACTGGATCAAGCGCGCCAGGGCGCGGCAAACAGAATCGTCGTCATCGACGACATAGACCTGGGGATCCGTTAGTGTCATGACGCCCTTCCCGGTTCTTGCTGGGACGTCACAACCTCGACCGGCAACGTGATATGGAAAGTTGCGCCCCCGTCGAGATTGTCTTCGGCCCACAGCCGGCCGCGATGCATGTCGATAATGGTGCGGCTAATCGACAGCCCCAGGCCAAGCCCTTGAGGTTTCGATGTAAAGAAAGGCTTGAAGATCTTGTCGAGCTTGTCGGCCGTCAGCCCGCACCCGCCATCGCGAACCGAAATGCACACCGTATCGTTGCTGTGGGATCGAAGCGTCACCGCTACGACGCGATCCGGTGCCGGCACGTCCTTCATCGCATCGAACGCGTTAAGCAGGAGGTTGAGCATGACTTGCTGCAATTGCACTTTATCGCCGCGCACACCCGGGAGATCGCCCTCGAGGTCCAGCGTGACGTGCGTGCCGCGCACAATCGCGTCACTCTGCACCAGATGGATGACGTCACGGATCACCGCGGTGAGATCGAGCAGCGCGACTTCCAGATCGCCTTTCTTGACGACCGCCCGAATCCTCCGGATGACTTCGCTTGCCCGATAGTCATCCTGAACAATATCTTCGAGTATTTCCCGTACCTCGGCCAGATCCGCAGGTTCCGCCGCCATAAAGCGCTGTGCGGCCTGCACATTACTCAGAATCGCCGTCAGCGGCTGATTGATCTCGTGCGCTAGCGATGAAGCCAGTTGTCCCATCGTGGACACGCGGGCGAGATGGGCCACGTCGAGGCGATTGCGGAGCAGTTCATATCGGTCCGTCCTGTCGACAATGAACGCGAGTGTCAAGCCTTGATCGGGCCGAAACGCGTGGAACCCGATCTCGACGCGAAACTCCCCACCGCCCTTGCGTCGCGCAGACAGTTCATGCATCGGCGTAACGCTGCGGGTGTCCCGCAACGCGAACGCCTCTGCCTGAAGCGATAAACAGCGCTCAGCGTGTAATTCAGGCACCAACGCATCGACAGGCGCTCCTGTGAGCTCGTCGTCTTCATAACCAAACAAGCGAGCGGTCGATGCATTGGCGCTCGCTATCCTGCCGCGCTCGTCCAGCAGCAGAATCGCAAAAGGCAGATAGGGGCTCACGGCACAGAACTCAGGCGCGCGGCCGGTCCTCATGGTTGTGTCGGCGTGGAGGCTTCTTGTGCTCGCCGTCGCCGTGCCACTGTCGAAAGCGTGTCGGCGAATCGCTCTTGCAGAGGCGATCGTACGCAGTGGCACGCCCAGTGGCCGGTGGGCACTGGGCGAGTTCAGCTTCCCGTTCAGCCTGATCAGACTCTCTTGTGAGGGTGCCTTGGTGGGGAGCGCATGTGCCGCGACCATCCCGGTCGAAGGCGTGTCGTGCTGATGTTTGTAAAGATTGGGTGGATTAATACCCTCGATCGATGTCTGAGGTCGACGCCGAGTCACGACAAACAGTAGGCCAGAAATTACTATGGCTTCCAGAACAGCGATGGCCGGCATGGCGATGCTCATGATCGCGCTTCCTCGAAAAAGCCGCTACCAAAAGACGCATCCAGATTCGTGAAAGACTTGTTCCGTGGTTCGCCAAGGGCCGTCTTCCGCTCACTTATGGGGCTGGCGAGGCGTCGTATGGCCTCATTCAGCGTCAATGTGAGCGTTTCATCAAAGGCAGAAAATGCCCTTTCGCATCGGCCCGTGTTGTCGCAGACAGCATCTTTGATGGCTCGACATGCGAATGCAACTGACCTGCGGTTAGTAAAAATGTCTTGGTACGACACAGGCCACCGGCAAATTTATCCTAGTACAGGGTCAGGCGGTTGTAAACATCAGACGCACGGGTAGATGGCTACCTGCAATCTGAAGGAGCGCCGTGCCCAATGCGTATTCCAGGCCTCTCGCGGATCGGCCCTTCGCGAACGCGAACGCGAACGCCAATGCAAACGGGTTTGGATGGAGGGCAAGAAATGATTCGAGACGGGTTAAATGCTTATAACACCACCGGTGTGTGGCAATGCCAAAGAAGGAAATTATCTCTCTTCTGTTGGGCAATCAAAGGGACTATTCCGGACTGCGAAAAACTCCACGGCCGCGCTGCCCCCATTCAAATTCTCCCTACACCTCTGGGGCTTGCAACGAATAGCAAACGCAGCACGCGCGATCGAACGTCCCGCTAACCGGCTTCGGGATGGGCAGGCAATCCGTCCACAGCCGCATCCCAGGAAATCCGGTAGCTTGTCCACGTGTGAGTCGCCGGCGGAACATCACCGGGTTCGTCAAGAGAGCAAGTCGAAACATCAATCACATCGGACGATGTGGCCATTGCATACGTCAATGGCGTCCCGCACTCACCACAAAAGGCGCGTACCACGCCTGGACTGGATTCGAACGTCTTGGGTGTGCCGTGCACCCAACGAAGTCCGTCGCTGCTTACGCTAAACCACGCAACAGCGGGCGCTGCCGAGACCCTCCGGCAGGTGACACAATGGCAAAGCGTCGTGTCGAACGGCATGGCATGAACCTCATACCGGATGGCACGGCAGTAGCATCCTCCTGTCAGCATGGAATTCCTCGACCTTCGCGTGGTGGAGCAGACAGTATGCATGCCAAGGCATCCCCAGGAAAAGCCGAGACTAGCCGTGCCTCGCTCGTGAAGGCTCTGTTGGTCCTAACGCCTCATCCGACTAGTCTCCGCTCAAGCGCGAATACAGGTGGAAATTCCCCGGTGTACCTCGGACCATGCGAAACGAGCGAAGCAATCCTTCGTGTCGATACCCGCATTTCTGCAGGACGCGTGCTGAACCCTCGTTCGTCTCAAGAACCGTCCCCTGAACCCGGATGAATCCTAGTACAGAGAACGACCACTGCGTGACCGCCGCACAGACCGTGCTGGCAATGCCCTGCCCCCAATGGTTGGGCGCGAGATCGTAGGCAATTTCAGCAGTGCGGTTGACATTGGAGACGGTGTGAAACCCAATCGTCCCTATCAATTCGCCAGAAAGATCACTGATGATCGCCATCCGCCTGATTGAAGTCGGCAATTCGGAGTCGATCCCATCGAACATGGGCAAGAGATCGGCTTCTGAATGCAGGTTCCAGCTGGTGTGTCGAACGACGTCGGGATTAGCGAGGTATGCGTACCATGAAGACAGGTCGCTGCGTTCGAGTTGACGAAGGGAGATGCCAGGATAGCCCGATTGCGGTGCGCTTGGAATTTTCATTATGTTTTCACGCGGTGAGTGACGTGCGGGTGACCAATATGACAGTCGCAACGATTTGCTAATCGGCGTCCAGATTCATCCGCGGCGAGCCCATTTTGAACCATGCGCTCGCGAATCTGTGCGGCTCCGCGGGCGAGCAGCCGGTCGGGAAATTCATGGTATTCGCAGTCGTCGGCCCAGCATTGCATGAATGCTTCGATATCACGAGCGTTATAGGCGTCGAGTTGCTTTTGTACGGGAATCTCCGTCGATGTTGCCGCAATGGGTACGTTCAACTTCGTTGATGGCATTTTGAAAGGCTTGGGTTTCAAATAATAATTACGCATCCGAAAGCTGACGTCGTCCGCTAGCGATCGGCGCGAAAAGCTCGGCATGAGATCGAGATGGAGTTCCCGTCAGGATCCTTCGCATTTGCGAAGCTATAGCCATGCGCCGGATGGGAGGTATCGAATTCGAGTGATTCCAGACAATATCAGAAAGTTGAATCCCGGACGTGCAGCACACGGGGCATACGCCTCGGGCGCTCAGCGAAGCAGGCATTCGAACTCGGGAACACGCCTTGCTCGCGCCTTGAATTGATCCCAGCACGAACTGGACTACGCCGCATAAGCGGTCGACGTAAGAGCGCACTAGCCACGTATCACACAGCCTTCATGCACGTCACACACGACCTGCGGCAGCGGCCCTACCTGCCTACGCGACGCACGCCCTGCATGGCAAACAGGCCACGCCCCAAATATTACGAAAAGACAGCTTCGAGCCGACCACCTGGACCCCGAAAATGACCGTAGATAACCTACAGGACCAGCTCGAACCGGAGCTCGCCGTCGAAGACAAAGCGGAGCGCTCGTGGATGAGGCGCCTCGGGCCGGGTCTCATCACAGGAGCGGCAGACGACGATCCAAGCGGCATTGCCACCTATTCGCAGGCCGGCGCGCAGTTCGGCTTTGGGCTGTTGTGGACCCTGCTGCTTACGTACCCGTTGATGGTGGCCATTCAACTGGTCAGCGCACGCATGGGACGAGTGACCGGAACCGGACTCGCCACCAATCTGAGACGTCACTATCCCCCTGCCGTCCTGTACTCCGCCGTCCTGCTGCTGTTCGTTGCAAACACGATCAACATCGCCGCCGATATCGCCGCAATGGGTGCCGCCGCGAAGCTGGTCCTGGGTGGACCGGTGCAACTGTATGTCGTACTCCTTGGCGTATTTTCCCTTTTGCTGCAAATGTTCATGCCGTATGAGCGCTATGCACGCTACCTGAAATGGCTCACGCTGACGCTCTTCGCCTACGTTGCAATTGCCTTCGTGATTCCGGTCGACTGGAAGGCCGTCGGGATGAGTATCGTCAAGCCGCCAATCGTTTTTTCGGCCCCCTATCTAACCACCGTGGTCGCCGTGCTGGGAACGACGATCAGCCCCTATCTCTTCTTCTGGCAAGCGTCGCAGGAAGTCGAAGAGATCCGTTCGAATCCCGATCAACGGCCTCTGCTGCGTGCGCCACCCCAGGCCGCCGCGCAATTGAAGCGTATCAATCTGGACACATGGGTCGGCATGGGCCTGTCCAACGGTATTGCGTTCTTTATCATGTTGTCAGCAGCGGCGACGCTGCATGCTCATCACGTCACGGTGAACACCACCGCCGACGCTGCCAGCGCTCTCAAGCCCATCGCCGGGAATCTCGCATTTGCCTTGTTCAGCCTCGGCATCATCGGCACGGGGATGCTCGCGCTTCCTGTGCTGGCCGGCTCCGCCGCCTACGCTGCTGCCGGAACGATGAAGTGGCGCAATAGCCTTTCGCTGCAGGTCAACCTTGCAAAGCAGTTTTACACGGTGATTGCGGTGTCGATTCTCGGTGGCGTCGCCCTGACCTTCAGCCACTTCGATCCGATCAAGGCGCTTTACTGGAGTGCCGTTGTCAACGGCCTCGCCGCAGTACCGGTTATGGCGCTTGTCATGCTGATGTCGGGTAAGCGGCGGATCATGGGCGAGTTTGCCGTAGCCGGTCTGCTGCGCGCGGTCGGCTGGATTGCCACCGCGGCGATGGGCGTGGCGGCAATCGGCATGTTCTGGCCCGGTTGATCAAGCGTAAGCCCGAATGCGTCGTGCAGACGCATCATTCAGGCCGTGGATGATCGAGAAAGAAACGCAGCATTTCGGCGCTCGCGTCGGGACCACTCGGGTCCGTATAGCTGCCTTGGCCATTGCCTCCAGCCCACGCATGCGGCGCGCCATGAATGGTCCACAATTCTGCGTCAATACCGTCACTGGAGACCCAGCTTGACACGCTGCAGGCCCGCCGCCCTGCATTGACGCGACGGGTTTCCTGCGGGCCCGGTTGAACGCCAAAACGCTGCACGATCCGCGTCGCATTCGTGATGTGCACCGTTGCATCAGCGTCGCCGTGAAAGACGATCATGGGCCGTTGCGGTGAATTCGCGCCATTCCTTGTGCGGCCTTCTCCTGCTACGCGTCTACCGCCTTTCATGGCCGCGAGCGCAGAAGGTAAATCATGCGCGCAGCGCGCGGGTAGACCGGAATGCACACCGGCTGCGGCGTACAGTTCGGGGTACGATTCAATCATGATGGCCGCCATGGCGCCGCCCGCGGACATGCCTGCAACGTAAACCCGTGCAGGATCGACGTGATGGGACGCGATGATTTCACCTGTGATGCCTGCGATCAACGAAGGCTCACCGCGCTCGCGCTGCTGGTCGTCGGGTTTGAACCAGTTCCAGCACTTCGACGGATTGGCTGCCTGTGGCTGCACCGGATAAGCAACGAGGCATCGATGCCGTTCGGCAAGCGCGTTCATCTGCGTGCCTCTCGCGAAATCATCGGCGTCCTGCGTGCAACCGTGCAGCATCACGATCAATGGAAGTGGCTCACCCGTCGTCCCCGCAGGGACATAGAGCCGATATTGACGCCTGCCGGCAGCATTCGAATAAACCAGCCTGCTGAAATGGCCGCGTTCCTCCACTTCGACGCTTGCTTCCTGCGTCGTGCGTGCGAACGTTGTGCGCTTCCTCACGTTTGCACACGCGGAAGCTGCGGGTATCGGCATCTCGTTTTGCGGCACACGTCCGCTCGCAGCAGCAGCCGCAGCAGCGGTGGACTCGCCTCGCAATGCACGTTGTATTACCTCGGTTGCTTCCGCAGCGCCGCGAGTACGCAGCAGCGTCATTGCTTCGTGCATCGAGCTTAGGAATCCTTCGTTCAGTTTCATAACCTTGTCCGGTGAGCAAGCTGGTCTGGGAATCGTTGGGGTTGGAGCGTGCTGGTCTTCGCACGATTAGCGGATTCTGTCCGCGAGTGCAGCCTTCACGGCTGGCGAAGCGTGAAACGCGCCCAGTACCACCACGCTTTCGATGGTCTGGAGTGCTAGTTCTGCGGAGACATCAGTGGCAATGCTCGCCAGCCCCAGCACCTGAATGCTCAGGCGTTGATGAGCGGCTCGCACCGCCTCGAGGTCCTGCCGGGAAAAGTGCTGCAACCCGAGTACGAGCGCACGACGTGTAATGGTTTCCTGCACGACCTGCGCATGCAGCGCGAGCTGGTTGCGAATGGCCGTGCGAATCAGGTCCGTGCGGTTCGAATAAAAGCCTTCTTCAACCAGAAGATCGATCTGTCCGAGGTCGACCGGCCCGAGATTGATGGTGATCTTTTCCGACTCGCCGCCCTTGGGGCGCGTGCCCTCAGACGTTGCAGGATTTTTCATTTTCCCATCCCATAACCATCTATAGAACATCCATATGGATGGTTATAGACTTATTCTGGATGCACTGCAACATAGTCATTTGGGGTCGGACTGAATTCGCTGTGCGGCAAGCGGTGGAATTCTCAGCGCTGCGTTTATGCCTCGCGCTGACCCGTCAGGCGCAGCGTGTCGGGCTCGGCCTCGCCGTTGAAGTATTGACGCAACGCGTCGACGAAAACCTGATGATCGTCCGTGGCGCGCGAGAACAGTGTGATCGAGGATCGAAACTTCAGATGATCAGGATAGCCAAAAATTTCCTCGATCAAGCGTCCTTCGATTTGATTGACGAGCCGCGTCGTTTCGCGCAGGCGCTCGCCCAATACAGCGTGATCCATATAGGCGCGCGCTTCTTCCAACGAAGAAATCGCAAAGCGTTGCGCCATGGCGCTGTTACCCAGCCCGCGAATTTGCGGAAATATGAACCACATCCAATGGCTGCGCTTGCGGCCACTTGCCAGTTCGGCGCATACCTGGGCGAACACCGGATTCTGGGCGTCGACGAAGCGCTGGAGGTCGTACGGATCGTTCATCTGCTGGGCTCCCGATCCATGCCGCGGTCCTGGCTCCATGTTGCGATGTCGACCGCTTTGCTGCAATTGACGGCCTCTGCAAATGATACGCGTAAGAGCCCCTGCTGATATTGGTAAGCGCCATCCCCGCGAGTCCGCTCAGGGACCGTTTAGAAACGCGGGATCGGGCAACCTCTAGTCTGGACGCAACGACTCATCTGTGCCGAGTCCGTCGTCCTCAGTAGAAACATCCGGGGCCAGCGGATCCCTTCGCGGCAGCGTACCTGGCAGCGGACGTGGCTGATCTTCCGGTTCATCCAGAGGCTGATTGGCGGGATCTGCGACGGGATCAATGGTGGGGTCTGTTTGCATGGCTGCGCTCCGGTGGGTGATGCCATGCTGCGCAGCATCGAACGTACCTGGCGGGTCAGTTGATTTCGGAACGAGTACGGACACCGTCATCGCCACACGTTGCCAGCCGGGAACAGTCGTTGCTTGTTTCAGCATGCGTGTTGTCTGGCGGGAGACCTCATGATGGAACGCACAGTCCGGCACGCGAGCGCCCGGAATGCACAGGATCACGACGAGACCCCCGCTCGCTCCTGGGCCGCCGATATGGGGCCCGGACTCGTCTCGGCGGCCTCGGACAACGACCCCAGCGGTATCGTTACGTATTCGCTAGCGGGCGCGCAATTCGGCTACGAGATGCTGTGGGCGTGCGTCCTGTCGTATCCGTCGATGGTGGCGTTTCAGCTCGTGGCGACGCGCGTTGCTGTGTCGACGGGCAAAGGGCTCACGGCCAACATGCGTGAGCACTATTCGCCGGCGCTGTTTTATCTGGCTGTGGCGCGCTTCCTGATAGCGAACACGTTCAACATCGCGGCGGATGTCGTCGCGATGGGCGTGGCCGCGCAATTTCTGTGGCATGGCTCGGTCATCGTGTTTGCCGCAGTCTTCGGGCTGGTATCGATGACGCTTCAATGGTGCGTGCCCTATGCCCGCTACGCCCAGGTGCTGAAATGGCTGACGGCAAGCCTCTTCGCTTACGTCGGGGTCACCCTGGTGCGGTATCTGCCGTGGCGCGAAGTGGCTTTTCAGGCATTTATCCCACACATCGACTGGAGCGCCGACTACTTCACAATGCTCCTCGCCGTGCTTGGCACGACGATCAGTCCATATCTCCTCTATTCGCAGGCGGAACAGCAAGTAGAACTCTTGCGGACCGACCATGACAAGCGACACGAAGACCGCGCCGCGGCGCTCGAACGTCGCTTGACCAGGGCGCGTAGAGAGACGCTAATCAGGACCGCATTGTCGAATTCAGTGGGTATCTTCATCCTGTGCGCCGCCGCAGCGACGCTACATTCGATGCGGGCCGGCCTCCATGATGTCGACCATGCCGCGCGTATCATCGAGCCTCTGACGCACGCATTTGCGGGTCCTGTGCTGGGGCTTGCGTTCATCGGCACCGCGCTGCTCGCGTTGCCGCCGCTCGCGGGTTCCGCCGCGCACGCCGCGGCAAGCGCGCTGGAACGGGGGCGTGGCGAAGAGCGTGATCGCGTCATTGCGCGGGCGTTGCTCGTCGTCATGGCGGTGGGCGTCGCGCTGGGTGTGGTGCTGTCGCTGCTGCGATTCGAGCCCGGCCGCTTGCTGTATTGGGCAGCAGTATTGAATGGTTCGACGGCGACCCCTGTCATGGTGTTACTCGTCCTGCTGAGTACGAAGCGCTCTGCCGTAGGCGATCTCAGCGCGCACTGGATATTACGTGCACTGTGCTGGATTGCCGTGTTGGGCATGAGCGCGGCGTTCTGTGCGCGATTCGCATGCGAGTGGTTGTCGTAAGAACTCAGGCAATAACCTTGGTGGCGGCATTGCATGGGAAAGCACGAGGCCGCGAATAACCACGATCACAACATCCGGCGTTCCCGCTAGTCGCTATCCACCACTCGCAAGTTTCCTGGCACTCCCGGCGAGCCATGCCGTCAGTGCGGACCTGGCCGCCACCGTTATCGCTCGCCGCGGGCCAAACGCAACAGCGGCAACGCAAAGCGCCAAAAGCAGTCCGACGCGCGGCGCCGTTTTAAATGCTGACGCGACGCTCACCGCTCCGGTGAACGCACCTCTGCGTTGCCCTGAATCTTGCGCAGGCAGCGCGCGGGTCGCAAGCAGTGCTGCCCGCGAGGCTTCCATGCGTAACAGGATCACGGCCCGCGCGTCCTCGTGGCTCAAGCTTCCGTGGTTCATTTGAGAGCCTCCTTTACGGTCTCGAGATCGCTCATCAGTTCGGCGTGCAACAGATGTAGCGAACGTGCCGGCTTCTGCGCGCGCACGACAAGATACGCCAGCAGCGCCAGCACGAGCCAGCCTGCCGACACGCCCCACACCACGGTTAGAAAGTATGCGGTTTGCCACGCGGTTGCGATGATCGCAATGCAGACAAAAGCTAGCGCAAAGAGCGCCGCTACCGCCATCGCGACCAGCGCGCCCACTTCACGAATCAGGCGTCGTTTGGTCTGCTCCAGTTCGAGCGCCAGCAGCTCGCTGTAGTCCGCCGCCCGTTCCACACAGAACCGCCCTACGTTGCGCCAACTCGTGACTCTAGAATGGATTGACATGCTGACACTCCTGCGGGCAAATATTCCGCGTCGACCGGGCCGCGCTTACGCCATCGGAAGCACTGTTCTGCGCATGGCAGAAAATGATGGCACTTCTAACCGCTATCTCCTGCTGCGACGGACGTCGTCTGCCGATGCACGGTTCGCCGCCCTCAGCATTCCTAATACAAAGCCCACACCTGCTGCAATCCCCAGTGCCATGAGGGGCCGCTCGAGCGTCGTATCGCGCAGCATATCGGCGAAGTCAGCAGAGAGTTTCTGCGCTTTGCCCCCGAGTTCTTTTGCTTTTCCGCTCAACTGTGCGCCCGTATCGCCAAGCAGACCGCCTACCGCTTCCTCTACCTTGCCCGTCACTTCGCGTAACGTGCCTTCCACTTTGGTCGTTTCCATGGAGTACTCCTTCGGTATGTATGCGGCCCGGCGGCCGCAGGGTGATTTCCGCGCGTGGACCCGAGTAGACGGCATTCGGGCCCGCGCTAACAAGCGCCGCAAGAATCACGCCTCGATGTGGAGCGGTCTGATGCCGAGGCATCCTGAACGGTTCGTACCGCTCACCGGCAACTGGGATTTGCCTCGACTTAAAGCGCGACGGAGCCACGGCTGACCGTGGCCCGGTTGATCTGGTTGTAGACCGCCCCGGCGGCCATCAAGACACAGGTCCCCAGAAACACCGCGCGCATGCCGAAGTGTCCTCCAACGAAGCCGCCCAGCAGCGGCCCGAGCACCTGCCCCGCATACTGCGCCGAGGTCGAATAGCCGAGCATTTTCCCGGCGATGCCCTGCGGCACACTATGCCGTATCACGCTCGCCACACAGGGCAAGAGGCCGCCTAATGCCATGCCCATGAGGAAGCGCAGCGCAACGAGCTGCCACCCGGCCGTCACGAACGCCTGCGGGATCAGCAGGACCGCCGACACCGCCAGACAGCCGACGATCACATTCCGGTGGCCAACCCGGTCCGCCAGCCGTCCGAGACGCGAGGCCGAGAGAATACTGCCGAGCGCCGCCGCGGACATGACCAGCCCCGCAACGAACGTCACCTGACGCAGCTCGACGATCTGCGCGACGAACACGGTAATGATGGGCTCGATGGACATATTCGCCACCATCAGCAAGGTCCCCGTGACGAGCATGGCGACCACCGGGCGCCGGTCCGCGATGGCCTGCCAGTTGACCGCCTGTGCCGCGCTTTTCGTGGCGGCGCGGTGCGGATCTTCCTTGAGGAGGAACGCCGTGGCGAGAAACGCGATAAAGATGAACGCGCCCGCCGCGAAGAAAGTGGCCCGCACGCCAATGAGCGGCGGCAACGACCCGCCGATCAACGGGCCCGCCAGATTGCCGGCCATGATTCCCGAGGCCAGCATGCCCAGCGCCCAGCCACAGCGCGCTTTGGGCGTCTGGGTGGCGACCAGCACGGTGGAGCCAGACGCATAACCGCCCAGCAACCCCGCAAGCAGACGCAACGCCACCAGTTGCCAGACGTTATGGGCCATGCCGATCAGCGACATGGCGACCGCCATACCGAGGCTGGCACGAATCAGCATTAGCTTGCGGCCATACCGGTCACCGAGTTTGCCCCACAACGGCGCGGTAAACGCGGCGGACAGAAAGGTCGCGCCGTACGCGACACCAGACCACTGCACGATCGCCGCGTGACTCTTGACGCCCAGTTCCTCGACGTAGAGCGGCAGAAACGGCAGCAGCAAGGTCATCGCCACAATGGTGGTAAAGGAGCCGAACACGCAGACGATGAGATTGCGCTTCCAGTGCGTGGCGCCGTCGTGCGCCGAAGAGGGGGAGATTTGCGTGACGCTTTGTTGCGGGTTCGCCATGGCTCGATCCGGAGTAGACGTGGCCGTGGGCTTTTGACTCCACCGCGTCACGTCGGGATTGCCGCTGCGGAGCCGGCGCGACAGGTGGTGTCGCGCCGGAGCGGCCATGGGCCATGCTACGGAATCGCGGCATCGACAGCCAGTCCAGCAGTCATACTAGTATTGGCAATACTGGTCTGCCCGGACTGCGGCGGCGCCTTACTGCTTGGCGTGCTTTGCTGCGTCTTCGATCACGGCAGCAACTTCCTTCGGACGCGATTCGTAGACCGAGTGGCTCGCACCGGCCAGCACGGTGGTGTGACTATGGGCGCGCTGATAGTAGAAGCGTTCGAGATCCGGATTGATGATCTTGTCGTCGGCCGCGACGATCCCCCAACTCGGCTTGGTGGTCCATGCGGCGACGGTCATCGGCGCCGAGAACACCTTCGCGGCCGTGAGGATCTGCGACTGCGCTTCGAACTGGGCCTGCTTGAGCGGCAGATCGGCCGCGAAGTCTTTCGGGAAGTCCGCCGGGTTCAGGTAGGTATAGCCGTCGTCGGTCTTCCTGATCGCGCCCGGCTGCTTCGACGTATAGCTGGGATATTGCTTGCCGAGATCCGACTCGTCTTCGCCGACTGCCGGCGCATGCGCGGCCACGTACACCAGACCCGCCACTTTCGGATCGACACCGGCTTCGGTGATCACCGAACCGCCGTAGCTGTGCGCGACGAGAATGGTCGGGCCGTCCTGCAGGTCGATCACGCGTTTGGCGGCGCTGACGTCGTCGTCCAGCGAGGTCAACGGTTCCTGCACCAGGGTAACGTGGTAACCGTCGCGGGTCAGGATGTCATAGACCGGCTTCCAACCCGAGCCATCCACCCATGCGCCGTGCACCAGCACAATGTTCTTGATCGGCGCGGGCTGGGTGGTCTGCGCCGTGGCACCGGTTGATGCAAACAGACAGGCGGACAAGGAAAGGATCGATGCGGCGAGAGGCAAAATCTTCACGGCGAAACTCCATCAATATAAGCATTTATTTTTTTGAAAAATAGCCGGCTTGACCGACGACCCCATAGAACAACGCGGGCGCATTCTGTTTATCAAGCCATCTACCTCTGCAATTCGAACAGTCTGGAATCCTGCGCAACACAGGCCATGACGCAGGTTCCTGACTCCATCATTCAGCTTCCGAAGAAGGTGTTGCAGAAGCTGACCGGACCCACGCAGCCCGCGCTGGGGTGCATCGCGGCGTGCGATGCCGCACCTGATGCCGAACTGCCGTTCTGGGCGACGCCGCCTACGGCTTCGCGCGTCAATTGCTGATCGTTCTGCGCAGCGACTTTCGCTTCCGCGGCCTGAATGTCTGCCGGGTAGTTCTGGTCGTTGGTGGACGGCGTATATCCGGCCTGCTCGACACGAACCAGATCCGCACGAACTTCCGCACGCGTGAGCGGCGCATTCGACTGTGCAAAGCTGAGAACGGGCGCGCCAAGCGCGGCAGCGGCGAGAACGAGACTTGCGAGCATCTTCGACATGATTAAGATTCCTGATTAAATATAAAATGAATCGAGAGGGAAAACTGCCTTCCGGCTGACAGTGGTTCGTCTGGTTCTGCCCTGCCGCCGCTTCCTGCGCACCGCTTACTGCGTCTACATCAGGGCGAACACAAGGCATTGGGGTTTATTCCAGGGTTTTTTCGCGGACGATCAAACGCTGGTGGTCACCCCTCGGCAACCCTCTACTGGGTGAAGCCGGGCTTCACTTGCTTGCGACAGACGGATATTGATGCCGGTGTGCCCGGCTCTCCAGTGATTTGCGACCAGTTGGTCTCACGCGGCGCGAAATGCCTCTGACAAGGCGCGAAACTCGATGCGACTAGCGCGCATTTCACTGGCGCACCAAAAACGCGCTCGATAGCGCGCGTCGGACTCAGTCGGATTTCACCATGACGAGCATGAAGAGATGGGAATATCCCCAGGCCCGATCGCCGAGGTAGCCCATCACCTGGAGGGTCGCGCCTGCGCGTAGGGCATTGCCCAGCGCTTCGTCGATCTTGTACTGGTAGAGCGAAGCAGTTTTTCCGGGCGCGTTGTAGTCATAAGGCCACCTGGTAGTCTCTTTGAGAACGGATGGCTGACTGAGCGCCTGATACGGCAGCAGAACGGCCGCATTGTTCAGCGTGACAGTCGACCCGAGAGCGGGCAGACCATAGTCGCGCAGGAGCTTGCCGGACGTGTCGAGCGTGTAGCGAACCGAGTTGACGGTCACGAAGCGCGTGTCTTGCTGCAACGCGATTTGACTATCGGGGAGATAGACATAGCCAATGTTACCGGTGCACCCCACCATCCAGCATCGCTCCGCATGAGCGAGGGCCGGCAAGAAAAGGATGAGCATGCTCATCAGGGCGAGGCGCGGCCAATTGGACACAGGTATCTCCGGTAAGGCGGGGCAAGCCGAAGCATATACGACCCAGAGGTCGTTGAGTGAGCGCCGACCTGCCCACTACCGGCTGACGTCAAGCTGCCGGCGCGGCGCTGTCGTCGCGGATCGGCTCGCGCGCCATGAACCAGTAAAACAGCGCGGCACATCCGGCAATGATGCCGCCCGAGATGAACGCGAGCGCATACGAGCCCGTACGGTCGACGATAAAGCCGGCGACGACAGGCGAAAACGCCCCGCCGAAGTAGCCGCCGAAGTTCTGGATCGCGCTTACCGACGCTACCATCGACGACGGCGCAACATCGGCCGCGAGCGCCCACGCCGAACCGACCACGGCAGCGATGAACGCGAGGCCAACCGTAAACAGCGCGAGTGTCACGCTAAGTGCATGGGTGAACGGCAACGCGATCGCGCACACGGCGGCGCCTGCCGCGCAACAGGCGATCAGCAGGCGCTTGGCGTCGATCGGCGAGACCCACTGGCGGTCGACCATCTTCTTGGCCAGATAACCCACCGCGATTTCACCCACGGCGCCGCCGGCCCAGGGAATGCCGGCCACCACGCCAAGCTGCGTGAACGAGATATGAAAACGGTCCAGCAGATAGAGCGGCAGGAACACGAGGAAGATGTTCCACAGCCAGATCGTGCAGAAGTAGCCGAGAATCATGCCCCACACGCTGCGGCGTGTGAACAGGGAGCGCCAGCGGATCGACGAGGTGGTCAGCGAGCGTTCATGACCGCCGCCGCCTGCTTCGATATAGGCGAATTCCTCCTTCGACAGACGTTTGCTGTCGACCGGATTGCGATAGAGCATCAGGAACAGCAGGGCAAAGGCGATCCCGAACGCGCCCGTCACATGAAACAGCGAGCGCCAGCCGAACGCGATCATCAGCGCGACCAGCATGGCCGGAGCCAGCGCCGGTCCCCACTTGGACGACGAATCCCACACGCCTGTTGCGAACCCGCGTTCCTTGGCAGGAAACCACGCCGCGGTGATTTTCGCCGAGGTCGGCCAGCACGGCGCCTCCCCCACGGCGAGCAGCGCCCGCATCACCAGCAAGGCGGAGATCGAACCGACCACGCCTGTCAACCAGGTCGCGACGCTCCACCAGATCATGCCCAGCGCGTAAGCCCGTTTGGCGCCGAAGCGGTCGATCACCCAGCCCGCGGGCAACTGCATCACCGCATAGGTCCACGCGAACACGCTGCCGAGCAGCCCGATCTGCGTGCGCGTCAGGCCGAGTTCGTGAATCATGCCGGGCGCGGCGATCGAGAGGCTGGCACGGTCCATGTAATTGATGATCCCGCCGACCAGCAGCCACAGCAGCACGTGCCAGCGGTAATTGAAGCGAGCGGGCCGCGCCGCGGCGGCGGTGGCAGGAAAGGTCTGTTTGTCCAACTCGCGTCTCCGTCGAGATGGCCTGGGGCGGCCATTTTTCGTTGTCGTGGGTATCGTCGTGGGCCGTATGCGCGGCCAATGGCCTGCATGGCTCGACACAATGCTTCTCAGCAAGCACTGAACGACAAGTGTACGGATGAGGCGTGCCGGCTCCAATGTCGAAACCGGATGGGCCGATAGCGTTTGCGTTATCGGAGCATGTGAATAGCGCAAGACGTATGGGGCGAGACGCGAGGCACTAGTCCGGAAACACCACCTTGAGCAAAACAGGATGATCGGGCACGTCGACCCGTACCTGTTTGACGTTCTGCTGTGTCTGGATAGCAGCGCTGCCGCTCAGCGGGTCATAGACCGTCACCCGCGTGGCCGTGCGGCCCAGATCGACCGAAACGGGTACCGGCGCCGAGGTCAACGGTGTTCCCCTCGCCCGGTCCCAGAACGGCGTTTCGTTCCACAAGGCGAGTACGAACGTTCCGTCGGCCTTGCGCAACAGCAGGCTTCTGGCAGACGGCGGCAGGTCAGGCAACGTATAACGCCACGCCCGCCCATCTCCACGCTGCAACGCCGTGTCGTCGTTGGCTTTCAATATGGCAATGAGATTGTGCAGCGCCATGGCGGCCGGTTTTGCCCGGTTGTCGAAGCTGAACAGACCGTAGTGCATCCCAGCGTCGACGCGAGGCCGATCCGCCTTTTCGTCCAGCAATTCGTAGAGGTAAAGTCTCGATACGCCTGATATGGCCGCATCCAACACGCCGTTGAGGATGCCTTTTGCCTGGCTTTCCTCATCAACGCCGATCTGATACCAACCGCTCTGCGGCAGGCTGAAATAGCCAAACTCGGTGATGACCATAGGCAGACCCATTTTCGCCAGGCCCTTGATTCCCGCTCCCATCCACGCGTCGCCGTTGGCGTTGTAGCCGGGCTGTTCGCCGTTCTGGGGATAGACGTGCTGGTTGGCATAGTCAGCGGCGCCAGACCCGCTCGTGACGCGCTGGAGGTCGTACCCCGTGAGATCGTAGACGGGAACACCGGCAAGCGATGCATCGCCATGCACGAAGGCATAGATCGCCTGCTGGGCCGCGAGGCCTGCTGCTTCGCCCGTGAGGCCGCCATAGGTCACCGGCCAGTTGTTGATCTCGTTGAGTCCCTCCACGGCTTCGACGCTACCGGGCGAGACTGCTTCGACCAGCCTGATCTGTGCGAGCGACTGCGTGACATCGGGTCGAACGGTGAAATCGAACTTGATGCCCGCGCGTGCAAGATACAGATACGAGGAGATCGGCGCCGATCCGCCGGGCGCGGCATTCCTGACGTGGCTCACGCCGAGCCAGACCAGATCGTCTCGCACATTCTTCAGGTTGGCGTAGGCGCCATCCGTGTAATTGACGTGGGTGTTGACCGCAATGCCGTCTACAAAGCGGCTCACCGTCATCGCTTCATCCGCGACTGTCGGTGCACAAAACATTCCGGTGACGCACGAAAACACGACCACGTTAAATGCAATCTTATTCATTCGATACCCATTCCGCTTGCACGACTGAGGTGAACCGTTCCATCTGCTGAACCGGCTGTCCCACTCAGCGTCACGTCGACGCGTCCAGCATGAGAGGTTCATCAGGTATCCTCAGAGCTTCGGCGAGGCGTGCCAACTGACGCTCGGGACTGCTGGCTTCCCAGCCGGCCTTGGCGATTCTGGCGAGATATGCCGGGTCTTCGTAAAAGCGGCGCATGGCGAGCGCTGCGGCATCCACATCAGGCTCCGCCCACGTCACCTCACCGTAGACGCCACCTTCGTCGCGCATCGTGGCTAGTTCGCAGGGAATCAGTACGCTGTCCTCTTCGCTCATGAAGTCTAGATTGCCTGACCAGGCCGTGGCGAGCGTGGCAAGTCCAAACAGGCGCGCTTCCAGCAGCGGTAATCCGAACCCTTCGGCACGGTGCAGCGAAACGTACACGTGAGCGTCCGAAAACAGCCGGTCCACTTCGGCTCGCGTCATCGTTTCCTGGATGATGCAGATGCGGGGATCGTCTTCAGCCTCGGAGAGAAGTGTGTTCACTTCCTCCGACGCCTGATTCGCCTGCAATTTGATCACCAGAGAGACGTCCCATTCATTCGGGAAGGCGCGACGAAACGCCTCGACGGCCGCACGGGGATTTTTACGCGCAAGGCTCGAGCGCGCATCTGCCATGGTCAGGAAGGTCAAAGCCTCTTCGCCCTTGCGCCAGCCACGCGGGCTGCCTTTTTCCAATAGCACATGGGGCACGACCCGGATTGGACAGTCATAGAGTTTGGCCAGGCTCTGCGCCGAAAACCGGCTCGGTGTCCAGATCTCGTCCCAGACGTCCTTGTATTTCGGCCAGTCGCGAGGCGGCTCGGCCAACTCCCACGCGAAATAGCCAATGGTCTTGCCACTGCGGATGAGACGCCGTAGCGGCCAGGCGAGCAACAGAAACTGCGGTGCCGCACAATGAAAGATGAACAGGCCGCCCTTCCGGCAGAAGATCGTTTTGAACGGATTGCGCATCGCCGCGGTGACGTCGGGCTGCTCGACCGCGTATCCCAGCGTCTCGAGTGCAAGGCCGTTGTAAACCGCCCCATTTGCCAGTCCGTTTTTTAACCCATACCGGCAAACGATCTTGATCGAGCCGGGCGAGCGCTCGCTCGTCAGATCCTTTCTTTTGTGGCGCATGGCCCGATAGGCCACGCTCATGAATACGGACAGGTACAAGGTTTTTGCCAGCTTGAAGATCCGCTGAATCACGTGCTTTCCCTAAAATTGACCGACCGCGCCTGACATCGACAGCGCAATGTATCGGATGGCTAACTTTCGCTCAACGGGTTGCTCATCAACGGTATGGAGCCGGTGATCACTGGTTGGGTCGTTCGGCAGTCCGCAAAGACTGCCAGCAGGCGTTCCGCCCATGCGTCCGGCGACAGCCCCACGTGGCGCGTCGCCGTGTGGCCGGTCAGGCTCATCTGCCGGGTCGCCTCGTCATCCCGTGCGATGCGGGCAATAACGTCGGCAAACGCCGGTTCGTCAGTGGGGTCGCACACCTCCCCCGCCCCGCAGCCGACAATATCCGCTGCCAGCAGCGCCGATCGCGAAGCGATCACCGGCAAGCCACTCCACATGGCCTCGGCTGCCACGAGCCCATAGGGCTCGGGATAGCGTGACGGCATCAGCAGCGCGCGCGCGGACTGCACGCGCCGTGCGACCTGCTGCGGCGTCAACCTGCCGCAGAATGTGACCTCGGGGTAAGCGGCCCGCAGTGCCGGCAGCATCGGACCGTCGCCGATCATCACGAGCCGCACGCCGGCACGACGCGCGGCGGCGGCGGCGAGGTCGGGGCCCTTCTCCGCGGCGAGACGTCCCACGAAAATGAATTCGCGGTTGTGTTCCGCGGCGATGCGCGTATCGCTCCACGGCGTGACGGGATTCGGCACCGCCTGCAGACTGGCCGCGGGAATCCCGCCGCGTTCGAGCGGTTCACGCATCGCGGCATGCACCATCAGCACGCGTGGCCCGTTCGGAGCGAAGTGCAGCGTGTGCGACTGCACCGCCTGCCGGACCGTGCGCCATACCTTGTGGATGTAATGCCGTTTGTCGCAATGCCGCGTCAGACACGCGACGCCGAGCGGCACGCGTGTGCAGACCGTGCCTGCGCGATAGTCGGCAAATGCCCCATTCGGGCAGACGAGAAAGAAGTCGTGCGCGGTAATCACCATCCGTTCGCGCACGCGATTCAATGCCGTGAACACCGAGGGCGACAGGATCTGACTCCAGCCATGCACGTGGTAGACGGTTCCCGGTGTGTCGTGTTGCGCAATCCAGCCGTTTAGCATGGTCACCGTGTCTGCGTTGTACACGCCTTGACGCAGCGCGCCCACGCCCGCCTGCAAGAGCGGTGCGCGCCCGAGTCCGATCGTGTCCTGGCCACACGCCTGGAACTCGGGATTGGCCCCGGCATCGCCCGTGATATAGGTGACTTCGATTCCGCGTGCGCGCATCAGGCGTGCTTCGAGCAAGGCGAGCGCGGTGGCGCCGCCGTTCGCCACCGACGCATCGTTGACAATCACCAGCCGGTCTGGCCGCATCGTGGTCATACGCGTGCCTCCAGCGCAGTCTGCGCGAAATCGTCCGTGGCACGCGAGCGCGTCGCTGCCAGCAGCGCAGTAGCCAGACCAGCGACGTGCTCGCGCGCCTGTGCGATGACGCTGCGATGCATCCGCGCATCGACGCCCTCGCCGAGCTGCCGTGCCGCGAGATCGACGACGGCCTCGATCGCATCGGCACCCACCCGGCACAGACAATGCCCTCGCCCGACCTGGGCAAGAAATGTTTCGAGCTTGACGTCCCACGCGAAACCGATCTGCGGGATGCCATACGAAAACGCCGCAATATTGGCGTGCAGCCGATGTGCCATCAGCAGGTCGAACGACGAGATCAGTCGCGCGAGATCGGATGGCGTGTCCGCGCGCGGCGCGAAGGTGATGTGCTCGCGGCCGGCCGCGTCGGCAAGCGCGGGGCGCAACTCGCCGAGATAGGCTTCGTCCTCAGGACTTCCGTTCGCGAACACGACGAAGCGCCAACCGCGCGCCCTGCCCGCCCGAACCAGCGCGCAATACCACGCCGCCTGTGCCGCGGTGGAGATATGGGTGTTGCCGCCGTGGTACTTGAGTGCGATCGGATGGGTCAGACCGAGACCGATCACCGTACCCGCCCTGTCTCGCGACCGGCTGCGCGCCACGTGCCGCGACACCAGTTGCCCGGGGTCGTGCACGACCTGGGCAGGTGGAATGCCGGCTGGACTCAGACGCTGGCGCCAGATTTCGGCTGAGCGCGGGTCGCGCACCGAGGCATGGAACAGTTGCGGTCCGCCGAACGCACGCCGGAACAGGGATTCTCCGCGGGGCGTCCAGTTGTCGGAAACGCCCACGCCGAATACCGCGGCCGGCAGCTTCATGCTGCGCACTTCCGCCATCACCGCATCGAGCTTGAGCGGAAAGTTCAGATCCGCGTCGCTCAGCAGATTCCCGCCGCCAACGATCACGGCATCCACGCGGCCGAGTTCCGCGCGCCAGTGCGGACGCAGGTGCCTGTGCAGTCTGGAGCCCAGCACGGATTGCGCGATCGCATGGCGCACCATGAGCGGGCTGTGATGCATCAGCGTCAGCACCGACTTGCGCGAGCGTGTGCCGGGGTCGTACTCGGTGCGGCCCGCGAGGTCGATCACGCGAATCGCGATTGACGGCAACACGCTTGCCAGTTCCGCTTCGAGGCATTCAGACAGCAGCCCGTCGCCGAGATTCGGACTGTACTTGACATTGATGAGTGCGACGCGGGGCGTATGCGATGCGTAGTTCACAGCGACTCCGCGCGTTCCGGCGTATGGCGGCCACGCAGCACGTCGCCGAATGCGATGAGATTGCCGACCAGCCGGCCGCGCCTGTCGATGTACGTTTCCGGAGCAACCGATTTCGACACGTTCGCGGTCACATTGCGCAGGATCTGCAGACAGGCTTCGCCGCGCGACATCGTGCCTTTACGCATCATGTAGACGGGATTCATCACTTGCGAATAGCCGAGCCGGCGACCCGGCACGCGTCCGCGCTTCACGCCCAGATGCACGCCAAGCGCGGTGCCGAGTTTCACGAGACGGCCTCTGGCCTGCGCGACGCGCGCACCGAAATCGCGATCTTCGAGCCAGCCGTACAGCACGAGGCGCTCATCGAAACGCAAGGTCGCCACCGCCGACGCACGGAACGCCATATTGCAGCCGTAGGGACTGTAGCCATCGCGGACCCAGCCGTGCCGTTCCGGCTGCACCTCTGCCAGCGCACGCGTCGCGTCGTCGACCGTGAGGCCAGGACCGAGAATGCCGTCCGCGACGACATGCCCCGTGACACAGGCGAGCGCCGGATCGGCCGCGAACGCACTGGCCGCCTCGCGCAGCCAGTCCGGGTGCGGGACGAAATCATCGTCGAAGAAAGCGATGTAGTCGGTCTGCGCCGGCATGAGGTCCAGAATCCTGTTGCGCTGCCGCGTCAGGCCCGGCTTCACGAAGACGATGCGCAGGTCGTGCGCTTCCTGCAGCGCGCCGATGTCGTCGGGACTCGTGCAGGCGACGATGATCGACGCCGGCCGTAGCGTTTGCGCGCGCAGGCACGCGACGATCGTCGCCACTTCGGCGGGCCGGCCGCGTGTCGCGATGCCGGCACAGATGCGCGGCGCGATGCTGCTGGAGCGGTCAGGCGCCATACCAGGCGGAGCGTGAAGGTCACAGGTCGTCATAAATCCCCGTCATGAACGAATGGTGTTGTCATTGGCAGGCATGGCCAGCTTGCCGCCGGTCTCGAAGAGTTCTGCCAGCAATTGGGCGCGCCACATACCGCTAGCCAGCACGGTGAGCATGGTGAGTTCTCCGATCAAACGTGCGCTCGCCATGCCGAGCGCCCCCCAATGGCTCGCGAGCGGCACCGCACAGGCGAGGTTCACGATCGCGCTCAGCACACCCGAGCGCGCGAGCAAGCGTTCCAGCTTGCGCGGCACCAGAAAATACATGCCCAGCACCTGAGTGCAGACGCTGATGGGCAGAACGAGCACCATCAGATTCAGCACGGGCACGCTGCGCTCGAAACCCACGCCGAACACATGGGGAATCAGCCATCCCGACAGCGTGATGGTCGCCAGCGCGCCGAGCGCCGCGCCTGAAAAGAAGAACACGAAGATGCGCCGCGTCAGGCGATTGGCCTCGCGGGTGTCCCGGCTGACCATGTAGGTCACTTTTGGCACGAGGATCTGCGCGGCCGGCGACATGAGGCTCAATCCAGCGGCAATCAGTCGTTCAGGAATCCCAAACGCGCTGACCTCGGTTTGGCTTGCCATTGTCGACAACAGGAACGTCGACGCCCCTGTCAACAAGACGGAGGTTCCGCCGTAGATAAAGATGGTGGTCGACTTGCGGATCAGATCCACCGCGGCTCTCAGGCTGGCAAGCATGCCGCGGAAATCGGCGCGGATCATCCAGTAGGCCAACGCCAGCTGGATACAGCTCGATACGAGCAACAGCGGAAACACGCGCGCGACATCGGACGCATGGTGGACGAAGCCGACGATCAGCAGGAACGACAGCGCGAAACCGATCACTTCGATCCAGACGCTTACCAGAGCCCGTCCGGTGCTGACCAGAAACCAGCCGACATTGAACGCCGCCACGAGCCCCATTGCGATCACGATCGCTCCGGTCAAAGGACGGCTACGGAAGGTCAATGACAAACAGATCGCAACCAGCCCGACGATCATCGCCGGCACGCACAGCAGCAGTCGCGTGGTGACGTGAACCTTCAGGATCTCGGCGCGCTGCTCGGCATCTGCAGCGTGTACGGTGTCGCGCGATCCCACGGTCGGAAAACCGAAGCTCACGAAAAGCCACAACGAATTCGCGAGAGACGTACCCGCCAGTACGGTGCCGTAGCCGTTCGCACCCAAGACGCGTCCGTAGTACGGCAACATGATCAGCGGATAAAGATAGCGGAACGCATACGCGAGGTAGACCGCCGCCAGCTGAGTACGCGAAGACAAGGGTCTCATGAGCTTCGTGCCCGCATCGAATGATGGCCTCTGCCGGTTGCGCGCATCATCGGACACGCTCCATGCGTCTCACCACCGGTGTACGCCTGACATCGAGTACGCCGAATGCGACTGCCGCAAACAGATACGTGCACGCGCCCAGATCGAACACGGTGCCGGACAGGGTCGCACCGATCAGCGACGCGAACAGCGCCTGCACGGCGGCGAAGCTGACGACCCGATCGGATCCCCAGTTCAAGGCGGGTGTCCGGCGCCGGACAGTCCGATAAAAGAACAGTGCAAACAGCGCCGCGCCGAGCAGACCAAGATTGCCGAGCGTGACCGCGATGAAACTGGACGCTCGCGCGCTGCCGAGTCCGACGCCAAGCCCGAAGGTGTCGACGAGATTCACCAGCGACTGTAAATTCCAGGCACTCCGTTCGATTCCGGAGTCACTATCCATCTTGTTGGTCAGCGTATGGTCGATCACATTCGCGGCTGCCGTTATAACCGGCGAGTCGGTCGCAATCAGCGCACCGACGACGAACACCATCAGCACGCACGCGATCGTCATGACCTGGAATTTTCTTCTGCGACTGGCGCGTACGACCGAACCGGATCGGCTCATCGCGAACACGATCAGATAACCGCCCAGGCCAACGTAACCGGTGCTCGATGTGGACAACAGAATAAAGGCCGCCGTCAGCACTGCGAGCGGCCCGCTCAGCTTGCGGCGATACCCCAGGAGCCAGAGATTCGCGGCGAACGCAAACAGCGGTAACGAAAACCCCGCAAACGCGGACGATTCCGAAAAGGTGCCGCTGATGCGCCGCACACTGCCGATCGCGGCATCGTCGATGATCGAATACTGGGCCGTCTTGATCGCATCCAGCAGGTCGACACCTACGGCGCCGCCAAGCAGGTCGATAGCGGCCGCCATCACGTTCAGCGCTGCGAGGAACAGGAATGCATCGGCGATGGTCCTGCTGGCATCGCGGCGGCGCATCGTCATGGAGGCGGCGATGTACAGGAAGCACTCACCGACGAGGTACACGGACTGGCTGAGATTGCCGGACACGGGGCCGAGCGGTTGCAGCGTCAGTTGCGCGGTGCTGGTATCGGAACGATCGATCGCGTACACGAAGGTCGAATCGCCGAGAACGCGCGGAAACACCAGCGCCGATACGCATCCGTAGCCGGCCAGCAGCAGCAGCCAGAAGCCAGGCGAGCCGATGCGAACGCTGGCCCACATGGCGCGCGAATCTTCGCGCATCAAAGTCCGTACGATGAAAAACAGCATGAAGAGGCTCGCCGGCAACACGCCGATGCCGCCGAACGCCACCGCTTCGGTCGCACCGAACAGCGTGCTCGCCACCATCACGTACACGGCCCATTGATACGGCAGCAGGAGTGCCAGCAGGCCCAGGCCGATGACGATGCCACCCGCGAGGCTCAGATCCATGACGTCTCGCTCCGTTGCACGTTGCTTGCCGCAGCACGACTGGTCGCCATGCGGGACGATGCTCCGTCCTCCCGGTGCATAGCCAGCTTCGCGACAATCTCCAGCAGCTCGTCGCGAAAGCGCTCGGCGGTAAAGCGCAAGGCGTTTGCGCGGCAGGCGAGCGGATCGAAGTCGCCCATCGCCTCGAAACGATCCACTGCGTCGATCACGTCGGACACAGACTGATGCGTGAAGAACAGGCCTGTGCGGGTGAGCACATCGTCGGATGCGATCACCGTTTCGAGCGAGCCACCTCGCCCGTATGCGATCACAGGCGTCCCGCAGGCCTGCGCCTCGACCGGCGCGATGCCGAAATCCTCTTCGGCAGCGAACACAAACGCCTTGGCCCGCTGCATGTAATCGATCAGCTCGCTATCCGACTGGTAGCCCAGCAGCGTCACGTTAGGTGTCGCAACAGCCTTGGCCCGTTCGAAGTCCGGTCCGTCGCCGATCACGACGAGCCGGCGCTCCGGCGTATGGGCGAACGCCTCTACGATCAGCGGCACGCGTTTATACGGCACCATCCGCGACGCGGTCAGGTAGAAGTCTTCCTTCTGCATGCGCAGCGCAAAACTTTCGATGTCCACGGGCGGATACACGACGGCGGCATCGTAGCCATATGCCTTGCGGATGCGTCGCGCGATGAAACTGGAGTTCGCGATGAAGGCATCGACCCCGTGCGCAGTGCGCTGGTCCCAGATGCGCATGTAGTGCAGCAGGATGCGCGCGATGCCACCTTTAAGCCCTGAATTCAGCCCCGATTCGCTCAGGTAGCGATGCTGCAGGTCCCACGCGTAGCGGATCGGCGAATGCACGTAGCTCACATGCAACTGATCCGGTCCGGTGAGGATGCCTTTCGCCACCGCATGACTCGACGAAATCACCAGGTCGTAGCCGGACACATCGATCTGTTCGATGGCGAGCGGCATCAACGGCAAGTAAGTGCGGTATGACGTGCGCGCGCGCGGCAAGCGCTGGATGAACGAGGTCGTGGCGCGTTTGCCGGCCAGCTTGGCACGCTCGTCGTCCGGCAGGAAATCGACCACCGTGAACAGATCGGCCTGCGGCCAGATCTGCAGGATCTGCGCCAGCACCTTCTCGGATCCGGCGTAGGTGGTCAGCCAGTCGTGCACGACAGCGACGCGGCCAAACTCGCGACGGCCATCGCCGTGCGGCGGCAGTGACGAGCCTGGGTGCGAACGCATCGGTTCTTCTAGATTTGCGGGCATGCGGTCCATGGAGATATCTCGTGCAGAAGTTGTTCGGCGGTGGCCAGCCACGTCAATTGCGCGGCTCGCGCGAGACCGCGCTCGCGCAGACTCGCGCGCAGCGTACTGTTCGCGGTCACACGATCGATCTGGACGGCTAGCGCAGCCGGGTCGTCGGGCGAAATGTAGATGGCAGCGTCGCCGCAGGCCTCGCGCACGGACGGCAGGTCCGCCGCGATCACGGGACAACCGAGCGTCATGGCCTCCACCGGCGGCAAACCGAATCCTTCGTAGCGCGAAGGATGGACGAAGCACACGGCCTTGCGAAACAGTGCCTTGAGTTCGCCATCCGAAACGAAGCCGATATGTTTGATGCTCGCCGGCAGCGGCGCGGCGCTCGATCCGTATACCGCCGGGTCGGTGCCGCCTGCCACGACGACATCGAAGCTCGCATCGGGCATCAGGCGCAGCGCGTCGACCACGAGACCGAAGTTCTTGTGACGATTCAGGCTGCTCACGGCGAGTACGAAGGGGCGCCGCCCGAGGCCGTGCTTGCGCAGAATGCCGGCGTCCTCCGCGGGTCGAAGCATGTGCTCGCCGCTCTCCGAGACGACACCGATCTTCCCCGCCGGGATCCGGTAGATGTCGCGCAGTTCGCGGCTCGAAAACTGCGAAACCGTCACGATGCGCCGGCACGAGCGGCCAATCATGGGCGCCATCAGGCGGTACCACGTGCGAAACGTCCGGCTGTAGCTCTCCGGCACGCGCATCGGCGCCGCGTCGTGCAATACGACCACCTGATGACGCAGGAACAGCGGCGCGGTGTTGCACAGATTCAGCAGCAAGGCGCCTTGCGCCGCGCGCGGCAAATGCAACTGCTCCCAAAGCTGACCTTGCCCGCCGCGAACCACGCGCATGCCGATATGCGAAAACGGGTTCGACACCGGCTTTTCCCGTTCGGGAACCAGTAGCTCGACCGTCATCGCGGACACAGCGGGATGGCGCTCGCCGAGCAACGCGTCGAGACTACGCACCACTTCGAACGCGAAGCGGTCGACGCCCGTGGCGGGGCGCAACAGAAAGCGCCCGTTGATGGCAATTCGCAGCGGCGCTGCCGTCGTTTTCATGACGTCAGTCCTGGGCGTAGGGTTCGTAGTTGTAGCTTGAGTAGCGATATCGCCCGTAGCCGTAACCGTATCGTCCGGGTCGCAGGCGCAGCCCGTTGAAGATGACGCCGCGAATCTCCACCCCGATCTGCGAAAGCTTGCGCGCGGACTCGCGAATCTCGCCAATCCCGGTTACACCCTGCCGCGCGACGATGAACATCGTTCCGGCCAGACGCGCCAGTTCCGTCGTCTCGGCCACCGGCAGGATCGGCGGCGCATCGCACAGCACCACGTCGTAGCCCGAGGCGAGACGCGTGAACAGGACATGCAGGTTGGCGTGCGAGAGCACCTCGCTTGGATTCGGCACATAGCTGCCCCGCGAAATGAAGTCGACCCCTGGCAAGACATCCTTCTGTAACACCTCGTCTGCGCGATGCGTGCCTAACACCAGTTCCGACAAGCCCGGTCCGCGTTCGATGCCGATGTGCCGGTGCAGAAATCCCTTGCGCAGATCCGCATCCACCAGCAGCACGCGCTTGCCGGAAGCGCCGACCACGGCCGCCAGATTGAGCGAGATAAACGACTTGCCGATCGCGGGGGTCGGTCCCGTGATCAGCACCAGACGATTGCGCGCCTCGTGCATCGTGAATTCGAGCGCGGTACGGAAGCTGCGCAAGCTCTCGATCGCCGGATCGGTATTGGCCGACCCGGCAAGGACCAGCCCCTTCGAGGGCGATACGCGGCGCGAGCGCGTCAGCAGTTCCTCATTGCGGCTGTGCGGCACGCTCGCGTAGACCGGCAGCCCCGTCAGCCGCTCGATTTCGTACGGATCGTCAATCGCGTCGAACAGCTTGCGCCGCGTCAACGCAACCCCTACGCCAATGAACAGCCCCAGCAGCAGCGCGCCCGCAATCACCAGCGCGCGCTTCGGCCGGATTGGCTCTTCCGGTACCGCGGCCGTATCGACCAGCCGCACGTTGCCGACCTTGCCCGCCTTCACGAGCCGCAACTGCTCCTGCGTGTTGAGCAGACTCGTGTACAGGTCGGTGTTGACCTGCACGTCACGCTGCAGCCGCAACACGTCCTGTTCGAGCGGCGGTAACGCACGCGTTTCGCCCGCAATCCGCTCGATTTCCGCCTGCGCCGTTTGCAACTGGGCATCCACCGCGAGGACGGCCGGATGTTCCGAGGTATAGCGCGCCAGCAGATCCTCGCGCTTCTGCTGCAGATCCGCACGGCGTGCTTGCGCCTCCACCGAGCGTTGCAGCAAGGAGGTCGCCTCCTCACTCAGATCGACCGTACCGTGGCTTGCGCGATACGTGTTGAAGCGGCTCTCCGAGGTCTCCAGCTGCGTCTTCAGTTCCGGCAATTGCGCTTCGAGGAAATGGATCGAATGTTCCGCTTCCGCTGACTTGCGCTGGACGTTCTGCCTCACGTACTCGGTGCCGATCGCGTTCAGGATGTCGCTGGTGCGCTTCGGATCCGTGCCGTCGAGCGTCGCGCCGATCACGTCGGACTGCTTCCCCTTCTCCGCAATCGTCAGGTCGTCCTGCAGTTTCTCGATGGTGACGAGGCGCGACGATCTGCGTAGCTGGAAAGTGGCCCCCGGGTTCCCCTGAATGTCGTCAACCAGCAATTCGAGCGGGCCGGTGGCGGTCGTCGCTCGCAGCGTTTGCCCGATTTCGCCATGCAGACGGATGTCGCCGTAGACGAGTTCGTAGGCGCGCCCCGTTCCTCTCGTTAGCGTGAAGGTGTGTTCGTAGAGATTCGCCGGCACGTCGAACACCGGCACGTCGATACGCTCCCTGCCCCATACGTAGCCACCGGGCCACGGCGTCGACACACCGTCCGCATGGTCGCTGATCCAGCGCCCGATCACCGGAACGTAGCGCGGCGAAGCGTGGATGAAGAGGCCGAGGTTATCCACCGCCCGGCTCACTACCGTGCGCGAGCGGAGCACTTCAATTTCGGCCGAGGCGGCGGTCTTGACATCGAACATCGACCCGGCGTCGCCGAACAGATTCTTCGTCGAACTGGGATTTTCCTCGACCTGGACCAGGATATCGGCCCGATACACCGGCTCTGCAAGCACGGCATACGCGATGCCGATCAGCAGCACGCATCCCGTCACCGCGGCGATCAGCTTGCGGTTGTCGTACAGCGCGTCCAGATACTTGCCGAGATGTTCCGGCGGCCGCTCGTCGGCGTCCACATAGTCGATCGGTGCATTGAGTGGGTTCATGCGCAAACTCCTAACTTCGATTCAGCTGTGAGACGCGACAGATGCCACGACCAGCGCTCGACGCCTTCGTAAATGCTGCGTAGCGCGACCTGATAGGCCTCCGCACCTTTCCTGTACGGATCGTCGATGTCCCGCTCTTCCAGCAGGCGGAACACTCGCCCGCGCGCAGCGGGATGGCGTCGCTCGATCACCCGCTTCTGGCGCTCGCTCATCACGAGTACTGGCCAGGACGCTTCGATCATCCATGAGTAGAGTGCCTGGGAGCGGTGCTCGCCGACATGCATCCCAACGGATGCCAGCAACGCGACGACCCGAGGATCTGCGCACATGCCGGGCACGGCATCGATTCCCGCCGACAGCACGCGGGCATCGGGTAGCGCCTGTCTGAAAACGGTTTCGGCCATGGGGCTGCGGCAGACGTTCGCAGTACAAATCACCAGAATGGGTTTCATCAGTAAGCTATGCTCCGGCCAGTAGCCAGGGTCTGGGCGCTCGGCAGGAACATCCCGACCACCCGGCTCCAGCGCACGAGGGATGACGCGTCGACGAACACCACGTCGTTCGCCTGCAATTCGAAGTTATTCGCGAGCGCCATCGCCGCCGGCGAGGTGGCATCCAGATGAAACACGGTGGGCGTTCCGGATTTCGGACTGCGTACCACGTACACCTGACCCGCGTCGCCCGAGTAGGGGCTGATCCCGCCGGCGTCGCCCAGCGCTTCGTTGAGGCTCAGACGTCCGTTGTTCAACGTGAGCGTGGTGGTATGTCCCACTTCGCCGAGCACGAAAACCTTGCTGTCGTTCTGCGAAAAGACCCGCACGAGATCGCCGTCACGCAGGATGATGTTGTCGGGATTGATGCCCTGCTCGATCATGCTGGCGAGGTTGACCACCACCGTCTTGTCGCCACGTGTCACGGCCACGACGGAGCGGTCGCCTTGCGGGGTGAAACCGCCCGCCCGGTTGATCGCTTCCGGCAGCGTCATGGGCAGGTCGTTCATGACCTGCAAGCCGGGCACGCGCACTTCGCCATCAAGGTAGATACGTTTGCTGCGGTAGGCCTGAATGCGCAGCGTCACTTGCGGGTTGCGGATGTAGCGCCCAAGCTGTTTCGCGAGCAGATCGCGTGCTTCCATTTCCGTCAGACCGCTCAACTTGAGCGCGCCGACATACGCAAACTGCACGGAACCGCTCGAATCGACGGTGTACCCCGAGACCACCGCATTCGAGCCCGATGCGTCGATCCCCGTGGGAGTTGTGACCACGGGCATATTGAGCTCCGGGTGGTCCCATACGATGATGCTCAACACGTCACCGGGTCCGAGGGCATAGGGACCTGCTTTGGAAAACAGGTCTTGCACGTCGCGCGGAATGCCCGGCACCACCGCTGCGCGCTCGTTCGCAATCAGTCCGGTGTTGATTTCCACCATCGCGCCTGCGGGCGCCGCGTCGCTCGTGGACGCCGCGGCAACGTCCGCGCCTGCGCCCGAACCACTGGCGGCGGGTGGTCTGCTGGCGGTTTCGCGACTGAGCGCCGCAGCGGCCCGGCCATCCCCGCCGGCCGCCTTGAAGGTCATGCCGGGCGCAAACGTGCAACCGGACAGCGCCATGGCGAACAGCGTGAAGCCGGCGAGGCAGCGTTTGCGCGCGGCTCTGGCCGCCCGCGTGTCATGTTTTCGGTCTGGGAGGGGTGAACCGGCCGGTTCGTTGACACCGGGAATTCGCGCGGAATGGTCCGCACCAGGAAACCCCAGCTTTCGCATTTCGGATTGTTTACGTAACATCGCTTCTGGCCCATTAGTATCAGTGGCAGGAACTCAACAAACGCTGCTGATCCCGCCTTTTAAACGCTCTTCCGGTCACCACACTTCCGATGGCTTGCCGGCCGCTCCGTACTCCAAACTTCTTCGCCTCGACATGAGAAGACTTGTTCGCTTCACCGCCGTGCTCGCTTCGCTTACAGCTTTCATAGCAACCGCACAATCCCAGCAGTCCCGCCCCGCTCATCCGGACGCGGCCAGTCATACCGAAGCGCGTTCCCAGATCGAAGCCATGACGCCGCAGCCCGCCTCCGCAGCACTGCCCGCTTCTGCCGCCTCCGCAGCTGCCTCAGCCACCGCCAAGCCGCGCGATCCGTATGCGGTAAGTTCGGGTAAGCACCTCACCAACCGCCAGAAACTCGCCCGTTTCAGCACCCAGCACAAAGACAGCACGGCGGCCAGCAACGCCAGCAATCCTTATCAATACGATGGCTGGAACAGCAAGGCGCTTTATTCAAGCCCCGAATCCGCCGCGCCCGGCACCGCCAACTAGGAACCCGCGATCGGCATTACCTGACGCCGATCGGATCGTTGGCGCCTGAGCAGCGCCTCCGGGCGGCGCAGCTCGACGCCAACGATTCAGTAAGCGCCTTCACGCCGCATCACGACGCCGACCGTTTTCAGCAGAATCGCCACGTCCTGCGAGAGCGACCAGCGCTGGACATACGACACATCGAGCGACACACGTTTCGCGTAGTCGACATCGTTGCGCCCGCTCACCTGCCACAAGCCCGTGATGCCCGGCTTCGCCATCAGGTAGTAGCGAACGTCGTGACCGTATCGTTCGAGTTCCTGTTCCACGACCGGACGCGGGCCGACGAGGCTCATATCGCCGCGCACGACGTTCCACAGTTGCGGCAGTTCGTCGAGACTCGTGCGGCGGAGAAAGCGGCCGATTGCGGTCACCCGTACGTCGTTTTTCAGCTTGAAGTCCTGCTGCCATTCCGCGCGAGCTGCCGGATCATTGGCGAGCAGTTCCTTCAGTACGACGTCCGCATTCACCACCATCGTTCTGAATTTCAGGCAGCGGAATTTGCGCCCGTTCTGGCCCACGCGTTCGTGCCCAAAAGTGACCGGACCACCGTCGCGTCGCACCAGTGCGGCAACCACCGCGAACAAGGGCGCCAACGCAACCAGCATTAAGAGTGCGCAGATCATGTCGAAGCCGCGCTTCACGGTGCGTCGAGCCGAACCTGCAACCGCGTGATCGTCTGCGAGCGAAGAGGTATGTGATGCGGTATGTGAAGCGGTATGCGCGCCGATACCGTGCAACGCGGCACAATGGGCGCGCTTGCCGAGACGCCAGAACAGCGTGAGCACACCGAGCGCCAGCGTGCGGGCGATCAGCAAGCCGAGGCCGCTGGTAATGGTCCAGTAGAGGAACCACAGACGGGACACGAGATGTGCACGATGCAGGACGTACAGCAGCACGAAACCGCAGGCCTGAACCACCAGCCAGGCGAGAATCGTCCGGCTCATCATGTTCAGAAGCGACTGCGTGCGCGGCGGCCGGTAGGTGCCGCAAGCCGGAAAGACCGATAAGGCCAGTGCGACGGCAAACGCCACGAGTGATCCGTCGAAATGCAGCAGACTTCCGGCATTGGCATCGTTGAGATGAATCGCCCCGAGCGCGCCCAACACAATAAGCACGCCGTCCAGCACGCGTGTAATGATCCCCGACATTTTTTAACCCCCGGTCCACAATCTCAATTCAACCGACTACTGAATCAGTAGTCCTTATCTGAAGCATCATTTTTTTATTCAAACGTTCTAGCCGGTCGAGCGTTACGTAACACGAATGACGCGTCACGTTGCACGCTATCGCCTGAAAAACCCTGGGTGTATCGTCAGAGCTCGATCTGGTCTGGACTTCAGCGCTATCTTGCGTTTCGTTGCAACGGTTTGCTGCGTGGTCCACACCCTAATAAGCAAAGACCAGGCCAGCGCAATGTCATGCGCGGCCGTAGTGATCTTCGAAACGTTGAATGTCGTCTTCGCCGAGATAGGAACCCGACTGGATCTCGATTAACTCGAGCGGGAGTTTTCCCGGGTTTTCAAGGCGATGTTTGACGCCAAGCGGGATATAGGTCGATTCGTTCTCGCTCAACAGGAACGTCTCTTCGCCGCGCGTCACGAGCGCTGTGCCCCGCACGACGATCCAATGCTCCGCGCGGTGATGATGCATCTGCAGGGACAGCGAGGCGCCCGGTTGCACAACAATGCGTTTGACCTGATAGCGCTCGCCGTGGTCCACCGACTCATAGGTGCCCCACGGCCGGTGCACCTTGCGCGGCGCGTCGGCCTCCGGGCATTGCCTCGCCTTCAGTTGCGAAACGAGACCCTTGACATGCTGGACGGCGTCTTTCGCGACCACCAGCACTGCGTCCGCGGTTTCGACCACCACGAGATCGCGCGTCCCCACACAGGCCACGAGCCGTCCTTCGGCGTGTACGAACGTCGATGACGCGCGTTCCAGCATCACCTGCCCCCGCGTCCCGTTGCCCGCCTCGTCTTTGGGAAGCGCATTCGCCACGGCATCCCACGAACCGACATCGGACCAGCCCGCGTCAAGTGGAATCACGACGGTGGCAACCTCATTGCGCAGATTGCCGATTCGTTCCATGACGGCGTAGTCGATTGAATCGGCCGGCGATGCAGCGAATGCATCCGGGTCAAGCCTGCAGAACTCGCCATCCATTTTCGAACCTTCGACGGCCTGCCGGCACGCAGCGAAGATGGCAGGCTGGAGTTCTCCGATCGCAGCCAGCCAGGTCGTTGCCCGGACCACATAGATGCCGCTGTTCCACCAATGCGTGCCGGAGGACACATAACGCTGCGCCAGTTCGATGCCGGGTTTTTCGACAAAACCATCAAGCTTGTAGCCGCCAAACGCGCTCAGCGGCGCACCGATCTTGAGGTATCCATAAGCGGTTTCGGCATGCGTCGGTACGACGCCGAGCGTCGCAATGTTGCCTTGATCCGCGTAATGGGTCGCGGCGCTCAGCGCGCGACGGAACGCGGTGGAGTCGTCTACTGCATGATCAGCCGGCATCACGACCATGATCGAGTCGCGGCCCTCGCGCGTCAGCATGAGCGCCGCGGCCGTCAGTGCCGCAGCGGTATCGCGGCGCGCCGGTTCAAGCACGATCTGCGCGGCCGCGCCCACTTCGCGTAACTGATGTGCGGTGATAAATCGTTGTGCCTCTGCGCATACCACCAGCATGCGTTCAGCGCAGGGATAGTTCGTTTCCAGTCCCTCGACATGACGGACGGTCTGTTGCAGAAGCGACTCGGTCTTTAGCAATCCGATCAACTGCTTCGGATATTGCTCGCGCGACAATGGCCACAGACGGGTACCCGAACCACCCGCCAGAATCACGGCACAGACATCGCTCTCGTGTTCATGCGCCGACACTCCGCAAGCAGCAGCCTGACCAAATGCCCTCTGTTCGCCCAGATGCCAGGGGCCGTCCAGTACCTCGATGTCGCTGCCATGCTCGTTGCGGTTTTCTGTACCCATGATTGCGCTTCCCCGTGTTGATGTGGTTTGTTGTCTTCACAACCTGTTTGCACATCCCGTGCCAATGGGGTCTGCAACACGAGGGCATTTCGCGGCGCAACAAAAAAGGCCTTTTCAAACAAGGCTCTTCGTCGTTGCGAGGGGGGGTGACAGGCGCTATCGACCGCGCGCTCAAGCTTTGGAAGGCCGGGATGTTACGTAGCGTGGCCGGTGGTGTTACGCACAATGGGAACGTTGAAACGTGATTGCTGTGGTTACTGCGCGTCACGAGCAGACGGGTGCAAGAGTGCACGCGTGCCCGTGACCTGCTGCGCGACGTTTTTTTCAAAGGACGCGCATACGTTGCGTGGACCGCTTACGTGCCGCTCGTGCCACCGACACCACCCGTCGGTGTCCCTGTGCCGCTGGAAGCCCCGCTAGAACCATTGCCGACCGCCGTCCCCGCCGCAAAGGCAGCGTTGACCAGGGTGCTGGCCGGTTGTCCATCGCTGCCGATCGCTCCGTCGGCCATCAGCGTATCCAGGTCTGCGTCGGCTCCAGGCTGTCCCGGCGTGAAAGACGCCGTGAGGAACGAGGTAGTCGAGAGCGTCACACCGTACATGGTCCGCAGCAGCTTGGCCACGCCGTCCTCAGCGTTTGCAATCAAGGTGCTGTTCGTCAGTGCGTTTTGATAGGTCGCATTCGTGGCAATTCCAGCGAGCAAGCCGTCCACCGTCGTGCCCAGTTCGCCTGCCAGATAGCTCAACAACAGCTGTGTGAGTGGCGTCACATTGAAGGTCCCCGAGCCTGCGGCGAACGAATTGAGCGTGATCGCACCGCTCGTTGCGCTGATCGAACAGGGCCCTTCAAACTGGAACGACGCGGAATAGGCGCCGTTTGCATTGGCGGTTGTGCTCCCTGCGCCACTCTTGCAGGTCAACTGAACAGTCGCATTGGCGAGTGCGGCCCCGACTGCGGCGGTTCCGCTCACGGTGCCTTTCGGCGAGCCACCTCCACCGCCACACGCCACCAACGCACTGGTTGCGAGCGCAACGGATCCAAATCGCAAGGTCTGCAGCGAGGCGGCGTTAAAAAGCTTCATCGATTTTCTCCTGGAGGACGTCATTGATAATTGACAGGCGCAAGGGCCTGTCCCTCGCCTACGTCTTGTGAATGGATGGGGCAGGCACCCGGCTCGCAGGCTGCCGAGCTTGAGGGCTCAGGCGTCTCCATTTGCGTATGCGGCTGCGCTGTAGGTGTGTCGTCATCAGGTCGCGTATAGCGAACGTAGGCATCGCGCATCCGGTAGAGCTGCGTCGCAAAGTACTCGGCGCTGAAGCGCCCCTGGTTCAGGTCAAGCGCCTGTGTGCTATAGGGGAAGTCCAGGTTCTGCGCCGCCACGGTATTCAGATAGTTCCGCGAACTGATACGCGTGCGGAAATCGAGCGCGAACTGTCCCGTTCCGTCCAGCTGACTGATACCCGGCTTCATGCCCTGACGCGGCGTAAGCGGGAAACTGATGGCCGCGCCAACAAAGGTCCCCTCGCCGCTGTGCTCGGCCGACACACTGACCGACACGTCATCGAACCAGCGCGTCAGTGTGACTAGTGGGCCCTTGTCGCCGTCGACATAGCGGGCCACGCCCGCTTCGATCCACATGTTCCATGCAGGCTGTACCCAGCGGTACGTCAGCACCGCGTTTTTCTCGTCGGGCAACGCCTCGTGACCCGGCTCCTGATGCAGATAGGCGAGCCTCAACCGCACCAGGTCCGGCCGTCCCGGCACGAACACAGTGGTCTCGTTCTCGACACCCAGGTAGTCGTAATCGAATTTGCCCACTGCCACCGCGTCGAACACCTGCGGCATCACCCAGAAGCTCTGGGCCAGCGCGGCACTCGTTAGGCCGCCACGCAGACGGTATTCGCCAAACACGCGGCCGTCGTTCATGTTTTTCGTGTTATAGATGGGCGCGATATAACTGCCGTACAGTTCCGCGCCACGCCACAGCGGCACGAACGCTTCGACGTCTGCTCCCACCGAGAAATCGAAATTGCCGTACTCGGTGCCGTACAGATAACTGGTGACCGGCTTGATCTGGATGCGCGTGAGTCCATGGCTGCGCGCATCGCCGTACCAGGTGATCGCATCGGCGTCGTACGTGGGACGCAAGTGCATCGTCAGCGTTCCGCTCGCCAGGCCCGGCGCCCCACCCGCAACGAACTGGGCATAGGCATTGCGATCCACGCTGACCTCGGCAATGGGTTCGTCCGCCTTCTTGATCACGGCACGAATCCGCTCGATGCCATGCGGCGCGTTGACACTTGCGACGCCCAGCACGACGCCCAGTGCGTCGGCTTCGTTCTGGTTATAGCGGTGATTTTCGTATTCGACGATCAGATCGCTTCCGCTGACACCGACCCGCACGCGCTCGAGTCCCGCCTCGACGAGCCGGTGCACAATGGCTTCCAGCGCGGATGTGTCCAGTGCCTGCGGCACCACTGGCACGGCCGGCGCGGCAGTGCCAGGGATAACGGATGGTTCTTCGCTGACGACAACCGAAGCATACGACTGCAGCGGCGGAACGTAGGCAATCGCATCACCCGCCCGGCCATTGTCTTTGGCGGTAGCGCTCGTCATGGCGAGCGGCGGCAGATTGTGTAGCGCAATAGCGTGACGGTCGCTCTCATCGTTTTCAGCCGCCGTCGTGCCCGCTGAATCGTCCTTGCACAGAGGATCGACACAACGCTGGGCACTGAACCGCCTTCCTAGCGGAATCTGCACACCAATCGAAACGGAGGCACGTGGCGCCACACCATCGGTCCTGCGCACCGATCCCATCAAGGTGCCCACCAGGCTCGCGTCGGCGAGCCAACTGATTGCCGGGGACTGGTAGCGGATCCCGGCATAGGGAGTCTTTGCATCGTCTTCAGCCAGCAGCGACAGCCCGGTATTCCAGAGCGCCAACTGCGCGCCGCCAAACACACCGTCCAGACGGTCGCCCTGCCCGTAGCCGAGCGTCAGCGTGGCCGGCCCGAACGCCTGCGACATCACGCCGTACTTGGAACGAAAGAAGTGCGACTGACCGCCCACGTCCGTTACGCCAAATGCAATATCTGGCTGATACCGGAAAAAGCGCGGCACTTCGACTTTGACGTCAGCCATCAGGTGACGAAGGATGAAGTGATCGGCGCCGGGAAGCAGCGCCGGTACATTGCCCGGATAGTTCGCGAGCCCTGCCGACACCTCCACGTAGGGAAACAGGCCAAACGCGCCCCAGTAGATCTGCGAGCCCGTGGCTTCCTTTCCGTAGCGCGGATCGAGGTAATCGTTGTATTGCGCTTCGGCGACACCGGATGGCAAGGTGAAGCCATAGGGAATGACCAGTCCTCCGGATTGACCGAGCGCGTTGAGGGCTGGGTCTACGGCCTGTGCCGGAAGGGAGAAGACCAGGGCCGCGCCAAGCGCGATCGCGGTCGGAATGCATTTGGGTGCTTGTGCAGGCGGTCTTTTGTGCATTTGTTTATTCTTGTGCGCGTCTTGGCGCGTTGTCGTTACACAAGCTTCTTTAACCGCCTCCGTGAACCTGCAAAGATCCCACGAAGACAGCGTCTCAGGCGCTCAACGCGGAACCTTCACCCCGCCGCGATAGAGCCGCCTTTCCCCGGATCAGCGTAACAATCAAAGAATGTATTGATTCGTAGTCCTACAGCTGACGTCGAGCATCCGGAATGTGAACTTCGACGCCCCCCGGGTCGCCCCACACTCCTTCGCTCCTGCGTGGCCGTGCACCACGGTTACGCAACGATTCCCGCCAGTTCGCGGACCGGCCGCGAGAGGAATCCGCCCTGCACCAGCACCCTGTCCCACCGGCTCAGCCACTGCGCCTGCTCTTGCGTCTCAACCCCGCTGACGATCACGCGCACGTCCAGCGTTTCGAACAACGCAAACATGGCCTCGACAATCTTGCAGGAGCGGGCGTCGCCAGGTACCGCCGCCGCCCACTCGCGCGTCAGCTTGACCGTATCGACATCAAGCGCAGCCAGGCTCGCAAGTGATGCCCGTCCCGCGCCGAATTCCCCGTATGAAATCCCCACGCCCAGATCTCTCACGTCCTCCGTGAGTGCGCGCACCGAGAGAATCCGCGCCGCATCCTCGCTCTCGGGCAGTTCCAGTTCCAGCAGATTCGGTGCAACGCCATGAGACTGCGCGATCTCGCGGATGTCCTGCGCAAAGCACTCGGACATTGCCACAGCGGGCTGAACGGTGATCGACACCGGACACGGTTGTAATCCCCGCGCCAGACAAACACTCAGTTCGTGACAGGCACGCTCAACCATGAAGCAACTCATCTGATAGGCGACATCCGATTGCTCGATCTGCGACATGAAAGCACCTGGCAGCAATAGCCCATACTGCGGATGCATCCAGCGCACTTGCGCCTCGGCCCGCGCGAGGCGTCTCGTGCCGACCTGATAGACACCTTGAAACATCAAATGGAATTCGCCCGCGTCCAGCCCCTCGGCCACGCGATCGCCCAAACTGTCCCGTACGTCTCCATCGGGTAGCGCATAGCGCTGCTGACCGAAGATTGCAGTTGCAAACGCGCCATCGCGCTGGCGCTCGGGCTGATTCCATATCTGCTGAGTCTGCATGGGCTTGCCTTCATCAAGTTGCCAAACAAACCTCTGAGAGCAACTTGTATGCCAATTTTCATTGGTCTCCGGCAGCGGCGTGCCCCGAAGCGGAAAAACTCTTTTAGAACAGGGATTTACAGTCTTGAGTCAGGGATGAGCGACGGCTCGTAGAACGTTCCGACGGACACGTTCTGCGGCCGTGTTACGTCGCGCGCGTTACGGCGTTACGCCGCCGCGTCACCGCACTGCCGGATACCGAGAAGGTCCATCGCGCGTTGTAACGTGCCTGCCCGGCGCCATGCAATGTAGCGCGCGTAACAGGTCTGCTGCGGCGGGAAACTCGCGGGGAGTCGATGCCACTTCTCCCCGGTGTGCTGAATCCACAGAATGGCATTCAGGATTTCGCGTGGCGCCCGGCGCGGTCTTCCGCGCGGCGATTGGGACTCGATAAACAGATGCTCGACGCGCATCCATGCGTCATCGGACAAGGGGATTTTTATCACGGGATTCGACGAATGAAATAGATGGTGCAGGCTCACTGCTCCCCTATAAATATCGCACCCGGAATTCTAAAGCCAGTGAAAACCTGAAGTTCGAAGTCTCGCGAACGGCAATTCAACTGTGTCTACCCGCAGGATTTTTTCTGTATTATTTTTCTTGCGCACGCCGTCGATCCGTGAGTCGCAAGTTCTGCGCATGCTTAACGATAGTTGGCTATACGTGTAGCGCCCAGCCATTCGGCGCGGCCGGCCAAACCCGTATTCAATAGTGAATGATCCTGACCCAATGGGAATACACTCAGGATATGACGAGCAAGGAGCGGTACCATGACCGACGCTACTCCGCAAAACACGTTTCGTGGCCTTCCTTTGACCGCAGAGCAGGATGCTGAGATCCGGCACTATATCAAGCAGAAAAAACGCCATGGCGCGCCGTGGAATACACCGGAATTAGCGGCCATGATTGCCGACATGCTCGAACCCCCGGGCGACGACGATGAGGCTTTCGATTTCGCGGACGACGAAACAGAAGCCACCGCCGAACGCGCGGCATTTTCTATCGACGATGCCATGGACCCCATCGAGGCGAGCGAGGAACGGACGGCTGCCATCGAAGCCGAAGCGATGAAGGGTTTCAGACGGTAATTGCGCGCGGCGGCTCGCTTTCGCAGCACAGGGTCTGTGCCCGGCGAAAAATCGCCGCTGCAGGGGCCGCGCGTTTCACCCCCACTCTCTGCCATGGCGCAACGCCGCAATCGGCGCCTGCGCCGTCGTACGCGGCTGCAATGGCCACTCTCAACAGCAGGAAGGCGGCCCGCGCCAGCGCCTGCTATCTCATCCAGACGCGCTTATCAGCAAAACCGCTAATGGATATCGCAAATGCTTGGTTTGAACCGGCAGGAGCCTTGACTACACTGCATTTTCATCTTGTTATAACAAGTTCCTCATGCCCAAGACCAATCTCCTGCCATTCTCGCCGCAGCCGCTTTACGAGCAGATCAAGGACACCCTGCGCGGCCGGATTCTCGATGGCACCTACGCACCGCACAGTCAGATGCCTTCGGAGCACGAACTGTGCGCCCTGTTCGACGTCAGCCGCATCACGGTGCGCCAGGCGCTGGGCGATCTGCAGAAAGAAGGCCTGCTTTTCAAGCTGCATGGCAAGGGTACCTTTGTCTCGAAGCCGAAGGCATTCCAGAATGTGACTTCGCTGCAGGGGTTCGGCGAGGCCATGTCGTCGATGGGCTACGAAATCGTCAACCAGTTACGCAGTTTTCAGATTGTCGAAGCGAGCCGCCATGTCGCCGCCAAACTGAATGTTCCAGAGGGCTCACCGGTGGCCGAAATCCATCGCGTGCGGCTGCTCAATCGCGAAGCCGTGTCGCTGGAAATTACCTGGTTACCCGAAGTGTTCGGCAAGCGTCTCGCCAATTCGGACCTCGTCACCCGCGACATTTTCCTGATTCTGGAAAACGACTGCGGTGTGCCGCTCGGCCATGCCGACGTGGCGATCGACGCGATTCTCGCCGACGATGAAATCGCCGCCGCGCTGCCGGTCGAGGAGGGCAGTCCGATATTGCGCATCGAGCGCCTTACGCACGATGCGGCGGGCACGCCCATCGATTACGAATATCTCTACTTCCGCGGCGACGCGTTCCAATACCGGCTGCGCACCGATCGTCGCAAGCCGCGCCGCAACGCGAGGAAAGCACCATGAATACGCATGTTCTGGAGTACGACGTAGTGATCGTGGGCGGTGGTACGGCCGGACCGATGGCCGCCATCAAGGCGAAGGAGCGCAATCCGGACCTGAAGGTGCTGGTGCTGGAAAAGGCCAACGTCAAGCGCAGCGGCGCAATTTCGATGGGGATGGACGGCCTGAACAACGCCGTGATTCCTGGCCACGCGACACCCGAGCAGTACACCCGCGAAATCACCATCGCCAATGACGGCATTGTCGACCAGGAAGCCGTCCATGCCTACGCGAAGCACAGTTTCACGACGATCGAACAACTTGATCGCTGGGGCGTGAAGTTCGAGAAGGACGGCACCGGCGACTATGCGGTCAAGAAGGTCCATCACATGGGCTCGTATGTGCTGCCGATGCCCGAGGGCCACGACATCAAGAAAGTGCTGTACCGTCAGCTCAAACGGGCGCGGATTGCCCTCACCAACCGGATCGTCGCGACGCGTCTTCTGATCGATGCGCAAGGGCGTGTCTGCGGCGTACTCGGTTTCGACTGCCGCACCGCGGATTTTTACGTGGTGCGCGCCAAAGCGGTGATTCTGTGCTGCGGCGCCGCGGGACGCCTGGGGCTGCCCTCGTCGGGCTATCTGATGGGCACCTACGAAAATCCCACCAATGCCGGCGACGGTTACGCGATGGCCTATCACGCCGGCGCCGCGCTCGCGAACCTCGAGTGCTTCCAGATCAACCCGCTGATCAAGGACTACAACGGGCCGGCCTGCGCCTATGTCACCGGGCCGCTAGGCGGCTTCACGGCCAACGGTAAGGGCGAACGCTTCATCGAATGCGATTACTGGAGCGGTCAGATGATGTGGGAGTTCTATCAGGAACTGCAAAGCGGCAATGGGCCAGTGTTCCTGAAGCTCGACCACCTCGCCGAGGAAACCATCCAGACGATCGAGCAGATCCTGCACACCAACGAACGTCCGAGCCGTGGACGCTTTCATGCGGGGCGCGGCACCGATTACCGGCAGCAGATGGTGGAAATGCACATCTCCGAGATCGGCTTTTGCAGTGGGCACAGCGCCTCCGGAGTTTATGTCAACGCGCGTGCCGAAACCACCGTGCCGGGACTGTATGCGGCGGGCGACATGGCGGCGGTGCCGCATAACTACATGCTCGGCGCCTTCACGTATGGCTGGTTTGCCGGTCAGAATGCGGCGGACTACGTAGCTGGCCGCGAGCACGCAGTGGTGGACGAACAGCAGGTCGCGGCGGAACGCGCGCGCGTTTATGCGCCGCTCGAACGCGCCAATGGCCACGCGCCGTCGCAGGTCGAATACAAGCTGCGGCGCATGGTGAACGACTATCTGCAGCCGCCCAAAGTGACGCGCAAGATGGAGATCGGCCTGCAACGTTTTGACGAAATCGCGGAGGACATCGACTCCATCCGTGCGCTCAATCCGCACGAACTGATGCGTGCGGCCGAAGTCCGCGCGATTCGCGACTGCGCGGAAATGGCTGCACGTGCCTCGCTTTTTCGCACCGAAAGCCGCTGGGGTCTTTATCACCACCGCGTCGACTTTCCGCAGCGCGACGACGCACAGTGGTTCTGCCACACGCATCTGCGCAAGGACGAGCATGGCCGCATGACGAGCGAGAAGCGCGCGGTCGAGCCTTATATCGTGCCGCTCGCCGACGACGAGCGCAGCGCTTACCAGAAACTCCGCATCCGCGATTCCGCCGCGCTCGCCGCAGCGGTTGAATAATCGACACGAGGCCATCATGTCCTATACGCCCCACGATATTCTTCAGCGCAGCAGCGCCCCGGTGACGATCGACGAAGACCTCTGCATTGCCGACAAAGGCTGCACGGTATGCGTCGACGTGTGCCCGCTGGACCTGCTTGCGATCGATCTGAGCAAGGGAAAAGCCTTTATGCAGTTCGACGAATGCTGGTACTGCATGCCTTGCGAGCGCGATTGCCCCACCGACGCAGTCAAGGTGGACATTCCTTACCTGCTGCGCTAGGACGCCGGCGCGCCATGGTGCATCCGCATTTGTCGGAGTCCTGAGCGCCCCACGTTTTGTTCGCACGCGTCGCGCCGCTTCGAAGCTGTGACGTTCCGATCCCTCATCCTGTTTCGACCCCTCAAGCCATGACTGTGCCGTCCAACATCGCCGCTCTCCTCGACGCATCCGATCCGCAGAGCGCCGCGCTGCTTGCGCGTCTCGCCGACGAAGACGCCGCCGTACGCCGCATCGCACTGCTCGACATCGCAGACCTCGAAGAAGTCGAACTGCTGCCCGCGCTGGTTGCCGCCTTGCGCGACGATCCCGCCGCTGAGGTCCGGCTCGAAGCGGCGCGCGTGCTTGCGTCGTGGGAACAGGAAGAGATTGTCGAAGCCCTCTGCGGCGCGCTGCTCGACACAGACGACGCAGTCCGCGCGGCCGCCGCACAGAGTCTTACCGAGTTAAAAGATCCGGCGTCGGGAGCCGTGCTAAGCCACTGGGTCGAACGTCCGGAGCCGTTCGTGCGGGCGGCGGCATTGCGAGGGCTGCGCGAACTGCGCTACAGCAACGCCTTCCTGCCGGCCCTGCATGCGCTGGCGGATCACGCGCCCACTGTCAGGCTGGAAGCGGTCGGCGTACTCGGCTGGCTGAAAGACGCGCGCGCGTTGCCGCCGCTCGCCGCGCTGGCGACGGAGGACGCAGAAACCGATGTACGGCGCGCGGCCGTCGGCGCACTGGGTTTCGCACCGGCCGCAGATACCGTCGTGACGACCGCGCTGCTCGGCGCTTTGCACGACCACGCCTGGCAGGTGCGCGAGGAAGGCGCCACGACGCTCGGCAAGCTGCGCGCCGCCTCGGCACGCGACCCGCTGATCGCCGCCCTCGGTGACGACTACTGGCAGGTGCGCCTGCGGGCAGTGCGCGCGCTCGGTCAGCTTGGTCAGCCCGGCGCCGCGCTGCCGGTCGCCGCCCTCCTCACCCATACAGTCAGCAACCTGCGCAAGGAAGCCGCGCTGGCACTCGGCGAACTGCGCGATCCACAGAGCTTGCCCGCACTGCGCGATGCGCTGCAGGATCGCGATCCGGACGTGCGCAAGGCGGTCCGCATCGCCTTGCAACAGATCGAAGGCGCTGCCACATGAGCGCGCCACAGCGAATCGTCATGGACGCCACCACGCGTACACTGACCCTGCAAGGGTTCGACGGACGCGAACGCCGCATCGCTCATGCGCAGTTGCGTCAAGCCTGTCGGTGCGCGCAATGCCGTCGCATCGTGCTCGATGGCGGCACGCTTCAGCCCTTTCCCGATGTGGTGCTGACCGACGTCCAGCCTATGGGTTATGGCGTGCAACTCGTCTTCAGCGACGGCCACGCGCGCGGCATCTATCCGTGGACGTATCTTGAGGCGCTGGCAGAGGCGGCGTCGCCATAGCTGCCGATTAGTGCTATTTTGGGGAACACGCCAACCCTTGTTCTCCACGTCACCTTGTCGAACGTGTGGGCCCACCCAGGAGAGCAGGCGCACAGGAGACAGACATGACGACCAAACCCAGCAAAAAGGAACATCTCGACGCAGCGGCATCGCATCACGAGCAGGCGGGGCGATTTCACCGCGAAGCGTCACGGCACTTCGAGGACGGCAAAGACTTCGCTCATGCCGCCCATCAGGCCATGATGGCGCACGGGCACACCTTGCACGCCATCGAGCGGGCGAACGAGGCCCACAAGCATCAGGCCGGCGCGCCGCTGGTCGTGCCGCCAACCACCGCCACCACCGATAGCAACACGAGCGCCGCACAGCACCACGCCATCGCAGCCGAGCTTCACGAGCAGGCAGCCCGCCATCTGCGCACCGCCGCGAAGCAATTCGAGCAGGACCGCAGTGCCGTTGCGCACGAGACGCAAGTGGCCGCCACGCTGGCGCTGCGCGGTCTGTCGCACAGCAACGAGGCGGCCAAGCAGCATGTCGCGGCGATGCGCGACAAAGATCACGCGAAGAACCCGGCGTAAGACTGGCGTCGAATTCCTGAAGCGACGTTTGCGCTAGCCGCCTGGCGTCGCCTGTTGCGCAAGCGTGCTGTCCACCATCGCCTGGGCCTCCTCAACGATGCGGCTCAGGTGCTCGTCGCCCAGGAAACTCTCGGCATATATCTTGTAGATGTCCTCGGTCCCTGATGGACGCGCGGCGAACCAGCCGCTCTTCGTGATCACCTTGATACCGCCAATCGCAGCCTGATTCGCCGGCGCGCGGTCGAGCACCTGCTCGATCTTTTCGCCGGCCAGCTGGGTGTGCGGAAACTGCGCGGGCGACAGCTTTCCCAGTTGGGCCCGCTGCGCTGCGTTCGCGGCCGCCTGCACGCGGCGTTCGGTCGGTATGCCTAACTGCTGGGTCAGGTCGCGGTAGATTTCGGCCGGGTCGCGGCCCATGCGTGTCGTGATTTCAGCCGACAGCAACGCGGGCACGATGCCATCCTTGTCGGTGGTCCACGCCGTGCCATCGAGCCTCAGGCAACTCGCGCCCGCGCTCTCCTCGCCGCCGAAGCCGAGCGAGCCGTCGACCAGGCCGTCGACGAACCATTTGAAGCCCACCGGCACTTCGTAAAGCGGGCGCCCGAGTTTGCCGGCGACGCGATCGATCATCTGGCTGCTGACGATGGTTTTGCCCACTGCCGCGCCAGCCGGCCAGTGGGGCCGATGCGCGAACAGATAATCGACCAGCACCGTGAGGTAGTGATTGGGCGGCAGCAGACCGGCCCCGCGCGTGACGATGCCATGGCGGTCGTGATCGGTATCGCAGGCAAAGGCGACGTCGAAATGATCGCGCTGCGCGAGCAGCGGCTGCATGGCGTAAGGCGAGGACGGATCCATGCGAATCCGCCCATCCCAATCGAGGCTCATGAAGCGGAAGGTGGGGTCCACTGCACCGTTGAGGATGGTCAGGTTCAGGCCGTATCGTTCCGCAATCGGCCCCCAGTAGTGCACACCCGCGCCGCCAAGCGGATCGACGCCGAGGCGGATCGGCGCACCACGAATCACATCCATGTCGATCACGTTGGCGAGGTCGTCGACATACGTGTTGAGGTAATCGTGCCGGTGCGTGGTCGACGCCGTCAGCGCGCGGGCCAGCGGCACACGCAGCAGGCCGTTAAGGCCGCTCTCCAGCAGGGCGTTGGCTGCCTTCTCGATCCAGCCGGTGACGCTACCGTCAGCCGGTCCGCCGTTGGGCGGGTTGTATTTGAAGCCGCCGCTTTCGGGCGGGTTGTGCGAAGGCGTCACCACGATGCCATCGGCGAGTCCGGACGTGCGGCCACGGTTATACACGAGGATCGCGCGCGAGACGGCCGGCGTGGGCGTGTATTCGCCGTCCGGCGCGATCATGACCTCGACGCCATTGCCGGCCAGCACTTCGAGCGCACTCGCGTTGGCGGGTTCGGACAGCGCGTGGGTATCGATGCCGAGAAACAGCGGTCCATCGATACCCTGCTGCTTTCGATAGTGACAGATAGCCTGGGTGATGGCGAGCACATGCCACTCATTGAAGCTGCGCTCGAACGGCGAGCCGCGATGCCCCGAGGTGCCGAACGCAACCCGTTGCGCGGCCAGCGCCGGGTCGGGTTGTTCGGCGTAGTACGCGGTGACGAGCCGGGGGACATTGACGAGCATGTCGTGCGACGGGAGCTTGCCGGCGAGAGGACTGACGTTCATGGATGCGCTCCAGTTGTGCTTCGCAAAACGTTGGAACGGGATGGGAACCGTTGTAACCGCTACGGTCAAAGCTCGCGATTAAGGCTCATTTGACCATTTATCGGGCTGTTCAGGAGTCCCGGATTACCCGAGCATACTCCGGTAAACCTGCGCCAAGTGTCGTTCGGCAATACGCTCCCGCGTCCAGTTTCGTCGCGCGTCCGCCTTTCCGCTCCGTAATCTATTCCCCGCGACTTTAAATATCTCTTCATTTTCATGCTCCCGTTGCGATAGCGCGTGCGCCGTATTCTGCGTCTCACTGAACAACGCACACGGGCCGTACGTAGCCGTACAGCCCGGTCGCCTCAAGCCCTTGCATGGAGATGAATCGATGAAACTCACGACGCTCGCCGTATTAGCCGGTATTTTCGCAAGCAGTGCGGCTTTGGCTCAGAATGCCCCCGCACAAAACAGCGCCCCTGCTAACGGCACCACCACCCTCGCCCAGCAGTCGCAAGGCAGTCAGTGGGCCGACGGCCAGGCCAGCGCGGGCAAGTCGCACGCCGAGGTCTATCAGAGTCTGGTCCATGCCGGACAGGACGGCCATCGTGCCTACCTGAACCGCACGCTGTACGCACATCATTGATATCGCGTGCTCCTCGCGCGGACCTACCCGGCGCTGCGCCAGCGTAGCGCGTGGCTCAGCGCACATTGCTCTGTAAAACTGATCAAATTCATGAAACTGCGGACCTTTTACTTCAAGCTGGTACGACTCGCCGTGTGCGTCGCCGCTGGCGCCACGTTGTGCGGATGCGCCTCCCTACACGGCGCACCAAACGGTCCCGGCGACTGCGTCGGACCGCCGGATTACTGCACGCCGTTCTTCGGCTCCTGACGGGCGAGCCGCTTGCCGTTTTTCTCCAGGTCTGCGGGGCATGCGCAGACATCGAGGCACCTCAATACACATCCCGCACGTAGCGCTTGTCGCGTGCCATGCCACTCACGTAGTCCTGCGCCTTGCCGTCGCTCATGCCTCCGTGGGTCGCCACCACGGCCTTCAACGCCGCGTCGACGTCTTTCGCCATCCGGTTGGCGTCGCCGCACACATAAAAGTGCGCCCCTGCTTCGAGCCATGCCCACAGTTGCGCGCCGTGTTCGCGCATGCGGTCCTGTACGTAGATCTTCTCGCTCTGATCGCGCGAGAACGCCAGATCGAGGCGGTTGAGCAGGCCCTTCGCGCGCATCGTTTCCAGTTCGTCACCGTAATAGAAGTCCGTCGCGGCATGCTGTTCGCCGAAGAACAGCCAGTTGCGGCCCGTGTCGCCGCGTGCCAGCCGTTCATGCAGGAATCCGCGGAACGGCGCCACGCCGGTGCCTGGGCCCACCATGATCATCGGCGTGTCGCCGTTGCGCGGTGGCCGGAAATGCGCGGACTTCTGCACGTACACGGGCACACTGACTTCACCCGCGCGATCCGCGAGAAAAGTGGATGACACGCCTTTGCGCTGACGGCGGCCGTTGTTGTAGCGAACCGCCGCTACCGTCAGGTGGATTTCACCCGGATGCGCCTTCGGACTCGATGCAATCGAGTAGAGCCGGGGTTGCAGGCGTTTGAGCGTGCCCAGCAACTCGGACGCCGTCAGCGTCACGGGGAACTCGTGCAGCACGTCGGCCAACTGCTGGCCCCACAACCATTTCTTCAGATCCGCCTTGCGGTCTTCGCCCAGCAACGCGCCGAGCGCGCCGCTGCGATCGCGTGAGGCGATGAACGTCAGTGCCTCGGCGCTCGGCCGGGCAATTTCGTAGTGCTTGCCGAGTGCATCGGCGAGGCGCATCTCGCCGACACCGCTGACGCTCACCGCCGCATCCGCTGCGAGTCCGCTCAAGCCGATCAGTTCGTCGACCAGTTCCGGACAGTTGCTCGGCCACACGCCCAACGCGTCGCCTACCTCATACTCGAGACCCGAACCCGCGGTCGACAAGGAGAAATAGCGCGTATCCTTCGACGCCCCCTGCTTGTTGAGCCGCACGTTCGTCACGAGCCGCGAGGCCGCGGGACGCGCTTTGGTCGCGAGCGTGCCCGGCAGGACCGAGGGAATCATGCCGTCCGCTGGAACTTCATGGAGTGCGGCGTCTTCTTCCTTGATGCGCGCGACGATCCGTTCGAGCCACGCGTTGGCCGCCGGTTGAAACTCGGAATCGCAGTCGACGCGCGGCAACAGGCGTTGCGCGCCCTGCTCCGCCAGGCGCCTATCCAGTGCACGGCCATGGCCGCAGAACGCATCGTAATTACGATCGCCGAACGCCAGCACCGCATAGCGCACCGTGTCGAGACGCGGTGCGTTGTCAGCCTGCAGCGCGCTCCAGAAACTCGCGCCGTTGTCCGGCGCGTCGCCATCGCCGAAGGTGCTCGACATCAGCAGCACGTATTGCGCTTTCGCCAGCGCGGAAACATCGTAATCCGCCATACAGGTCGTGCGAATCTCGAACCCCGACTCCATCAGCTGGGTCGCGTATGCCTCCGTCAGCGATTCGATATTGCCCGTTTGCGAGGCCCACAGCAGCAGCACCTTCGGCCGCGCCCGCGCGATCCGCACCGCGGATGAAGAGGCTGTCGCGTCCGCCGTCACCAGCGACGGCGTGCCGGTATCCGCACGATCCGTACGGCTGTACAGGCCGGCGAGCATGCCGTCGAACCACAGGCGGGTGGCGAGCGGCAGCGGCGCGCTCGCCGGCAGCAGCGGCACGCTGTTCGCTTCACCACGCGGGCTGCCGCGCAGTCCTGCGACGAAACCGGCTACGTAGGCACGTTGAGCGTCGTCGAGCTGCGGCGCGGGCACTTCCGGCATGCCGAGCAGGTGTACGAGGGCGTCGATACGGGACATGTCCCTTTCCTTGGTAGAACTGACATCCGCCGCGAGCGCCGGGGCCGCGGTTTCGATGCCGGAGTGAAGGGTGTCGGAGCCGGCCGAATCGTCTGGCGCGGTGAGCGGTTCCGCTGCGACGCGCGTGAGCGCGACGGCGCAGAACTTGAGTTCCGGCTGTTGCGAGATCGGGTCGACTGCGTCGTGGGTCACCGCGTTGATGCAGAGGTCTTCGCCATACACGTCGTTCCAGTGCATCGGCGCAAAGCATGAACCGGCGCGCACGCGCTCGGTCACGACCGCAGGCAGCACCGCGCGGCCGCGCCGCGAACGCACTTCGACGCGATCCTTCGCTTCGATACCCAGCGCGACGGCATCTTCCGGGTGAATCTCGATGAACGGCTTCGCGTTGAGCTTGTTGAGCATCGGGATCTTGCCGGTCTTGGTCATCGTGTGCCATTGATGCTGCAGGCGCCCGGTGTTCAGCACGAGCGGAAATTCCGCCGATGGCAGTTCGGCGGGTTCCGTATGCGGCCGCGCGAAGAACACAGCCTTGCCGCTCGCAGTCGGGAAGACCAGCGCCGGCCGGCTGCCGTCCGGCAACGCCTTGAGCGTCTGACTGACGCCGTCGTTCAGATAACGAAGCGGGTTGCGGTCATGCGCCGCATCCGGCGCGCACGGCCACTGCAGCGGGGTTTCGCGCAACCGTGCATGGCTCGCGCCGCGCAGGTCGTAGCCGGTTTTCGGATTCGACGCACGGGTGATCTCCGCGAATACTTCGTCAGCCGTTGCATAGCTGAACGCCTCCACGAAGCCCATTTCGCAGGCCACCCGCGCGATGATCTGCCAGTCCGGCAGTGCCGCGCCCGGCGGGTCGATGGCCTTTTGCATGAGCGTCATGTTGCGCTCGGAGTTGATCATCACGCCTTCCGCTTCGGCCCACAGCGCGCCGGGCAACAGCACGTCGGCGTAACGATTGGTCTCGGTGTCGAGAAACGCATCTTGCGCGATCACCAGTTCCGCGGCCTGCAAGCCTGCAATCACGTTCTGTCGGTTCGCGACGCTGGCCACCGGATTCGTGCAGATGATCCAGCAGGCCTTGATTTCACCTTCGGCCATGCGCGAGAACATGTCGATGGTGCCTTTTCCGAGCGCCGTCCTGAGGGTACCGGGTGCGACCTGCCACAGGTCCTCGACGAACGCACGGTCCTCCTCCACCAGCACCGAGCGTTGGCCCGGCAAACCCGGCCCCATGTAGCCCATTTCGCGGCCGCCCATGGCATTGGGCTGGCCCGTCAGCGAAAACGGTCCGCTGCCCGGGCGGCAAATCTTGCCCGTCGCCAGATGCAGATTGCAGATGGCGTTGGTGTTCCAGGTGCCGTGTGTGCTCTGGTTCAGACCCATGGTCCAGCAACTCATCCATTCCGGCGCGGCGCCGATCCATTGCGCGGCGGTGCGGATATCCGCCTCGGGCAGACCGGTGATGGCCGCCACCTTGTCCGGCGTATAGTCCGCGAGAAAAGCCGGCATGTCGTCCCAGCCCTGGGTCGCGGCGGCGATGAACGCCGGGTTCGTATGACCGTTTTCGTGCAGCAGATGCAGCAGGCCGTTCAGCAGCGCGAGGTCGGTGCCCGGCTTGATCTGCAGGAACAGGTTCGCCTTGTCCGCAGTCGTGTTGCGACGTGGATCGACCACGATCAGTCTGGCGCCGGCCTTGACGCGCTCCATCATGCGCAGATACAGGATGGGATGGCAATCCGCCATATTGGCGCCGATCACGAAGAACAGATCGGCCTTGTCGAAATCCTGATACGAGCCTGGTGGGCCATCGGCGCCCAGCGAGAGCTTGTAGCCGCTGCCGGCGCTCGCCATGCACAGGCGCGAGTTCGATTCGATATTGTGGGTGCCGACGAAACCCTTGGCGAGCTTGTTGACGAGATACTGTGCCTCGATGGACATCTGCCCCGAGACGTAGAACGACAACGCGTCGGGGCCATGCTTGTCGAGCAGCGCGCGCAGGCGGCGGCCGGTGTCGGCAATGACCTGGTCGATCGGCAGCGGGATTGGGTCGCTATTGCGCTCGCGACGCTCGAATGCGCTGTCGAGACGTCCGGACTTGCGCAATGCAACGTGGGCCGACGAGCCCTTGGTACAGAGTCGTCCGAAATTGGCCGGATGCTCCTTGTCCCCGGAGATCTTGACGACCTGGCCGCCCTCCACCTGCAGGACCATCCCGCAGCCCACGCCGCAGTAGGGGCACACCGTCTTGACGCTTGCGTTGCTCATCACGTGCGCGACCTTCTTACACTGCGACCCACACGTGGCCGTCCTTGACCTGGGCGGCGAACGCACTGACCGAATGCTCGGGCGCTTCAAGACATTCGCCGGTGCGCAGATCGAAATGCTGCTTGTAGATCGGCGAGGCCACTACGATGCGCTCGCCCAGGCTGCCGATCAACCCGCGCGACAGCACCGCTGCGTGCGAACAGGGGTCGTAATTGTCGATGGCATAGACGCCGCCCTCGCCCTGCGCGACGTTGAACACCGCCACCTGCCGGCCCTCGACGAGCGCACACACGCCCGTGTCGGGAACGATGTCGTCGAGCGCGCAGATCGACACCCAGTTAGACGCAGGCTTCTCGAGATTCATGATGGTTTCCTCGCAATGAGTGACAGGGGCTGTAGACATCGGACTCAAACGGTCTCGGCGACCACCGGAACCGGAAATGGCTTGACGGCCTCGCGTTCGGCGGGTGTCGCGGGACGAATCTGGCCGCGCTCCTCGACGAAGGTCACGTTGCCGTCAAGCTTGTCGCTGTTGACGAAATGACGGAAACGCTTGCGCGTCTCGGGATCGGTCACGGCCTTTTTCCACTCGCATTCGTACGTGTCGACCACATTCAGCATCTCCGCTTCCAGCTCCGCGGCGAGTCCCAGCTTGTCGTGCACGACTACGTCGATCAGGTAGTCGAGGCCACCCTCGAGGTTGTCGCGCCACACGCTGGTGCGCTGCAAACGGTCTGCAGTCCGAACATAGAACATCAGGAAACGGTCGATATAGCGCACCAGCGTCTCGCGGTCCAGATCCGCGGCGAGCAGTTCGGCGTGGCGCGGCTTCATGCCGCCGTTGCCGCACACGTAGAGGTTCCAGCCTTTTTCGGTCGCGATGATGCCGACGTCCTTGCCCTGCGCTTCGGCACATTCTCGCGTGCATCCCGAGACGCCAAACTTGATCTTGTGCGGCGAGCGCAGACCCTTGTAGCGGTTTTCCATCGCCACCGCGAGCCCAACCGAGTCGCCTACGCCGTAACGGCACCACGTCGAACCCACGCACGATTTCACGGTACGCAGCGACTTGCCATATGCGTGACCCGATTCGAATCCGGCCGCGATCAGCTCTTCCCAGATGAGCGGCAACTGATCGACGCGCGCACCGAACAGGTCGACACGCTGGCCTCCGGTGATCTTCGTATAGAGGCCGTACTTTTTGGCGACCTGGCCGACCGTGATCAGCCCTTCCGGCGTCACCTCGCCACCGGGCATGCGCGGCACGACGGAATAGGTGCCGTCGCGCTGGATGTTGGCGAGGTAGTAGTCATTCGAATCCTGCAGGCTGGCGTGTTCCTTCTTCAGCACGAACTCGTTCCAGCACGAAGCAAGAATGTTGGCGACGACCGGCTTGCAGATGTCGCAACCGAGACCCTGTCCATGTTTGTCGAGCAGTGCGCCAAAGCTCTTGATCCCTTCCACGCGCACGATGTGATGCAGTTCCTGGCGCGAATACGCGAAGTGTTCGCAGACATGGTTGTTGACGGCCATGCCTTGCTTCTTCATCTCGGCCTTCATCACCTGGGTGACGAGCGCGACGCATCCGCCGCACGAAGTGCCCGCGCAGGTTGCAGTCTTCAGCGCGCCGATGCTGGTCGCGCCCGCGCCTACCGCCGCGCAGATTGCGCCTTTGGAGACGTTGTTGCACGAGCAGATTTGCGCGGCCTCGGGCAGCGCGTCGACGCCGAGTCCTGGCCTGGCCTTGCCGTCGCTCGACGGCAGGATCAGAAATTCCGGCGCTTCGGGCAGTTCGATGCGATTCAACATCATTTGCAGCAGCGTGCCGTATTCGGCGGCGTCACCCACCATCACCGCGCCGAGCAGCTGCTTACCGCATTCGGAGACCACCAGCTTCTTGTAGACCTGCTTGCGCTCGTCGCTGAACTGGTAGCTGCGGCTGCCCGGCGTCTTGCCGTGTGCATCGCCGATACTCGCCACATCCACGCCCATCAGTTTCAGCTTGGTGCTCATGTCCGCACCAGCGAAGCCTGCCTCGTCGCCCAGCAACTGGCTGGCGGTGATGCGCGCCATTTCGTAGCCTGGCGCCACGAGTCCATACACCATGCCGTTCCATGCCGCGCATTCGCCGATTGCATAGATGTCGGCGTCGCTGGTGCGGCAGTTGTCGTCGATCGCGATGCCGCCGCGCGGACCCAGTTCGAGGCCGCAGGCACGCGCCATCTCGTCACGCGGCCGGATGCCCGCGGAAAACACGATCATGTCGGTGTCGAGATGCGTGCCGTCCGCGAAGCGCATGCGATGCGTCCCCGTCTCGCCGTCGACGATTTCGAGCGTCTGCTTGCCGGTATGGACCTGCACACCCAGTTCTTCGATCTTGCTGCGCAGAACCCGGCCGCCGCCTTCGTCGACCTGCACGGCCATCAGACGCGGTGCAAACTCGACCACATGCGCCGTCAATCCGATATCGCGCAGCGCCTTCGCGCATTCCAGCCCAAGCAGACCACCGCCCACCACCACGCCGGTCTTCGCGCGCGCGCCGCAGGCTTGCATCGCCTCGAGGTCCTCGATCGTGCGGTAGACGAAGCAGTCCTCGCGATCATTGCCCGCGATCGGCGGCACGAATGGCGACGAACCGGTGGCGAGCACCAGCTTGTCGTACGACAGCGTCTCGCCGGTCGAGATGCGTACCGTGCGCGCTGCGCGGTCGATCGACACCGCCTTGGCATTGAGCTTGAGCAGGACGTTCTCGCGCTCGAAAAAGCCCGGCTTCACGAGCGAAAGGTCCTCCGCGGATTTGCCGGCAAAGAATTCGGACAGATGCACGCGGTCGTAGGCGGGACGCGGTTCTTCGCACAGCACGGTGATATGCAGTGCCGACCTTGCTTCGTCCACGAGACATTCGAGGAGCTTGTGACCCACCATCCCGTGGCCGATGACTACCACGTTCATGACAGGGGTTTCTTCAGGGTTCAGCCCGGTTTTCAGCTCGATTCGCGACATGATTTTCGTCCGGCAAATAAAAAGGCGTCCCGCGGATCCAATCGTCGATGCGACTGAATTCGGGGGACGCCGTTGTCCAAAAGCCCGTAATCTAGGAGTGACTTTTGCTGCAATACTGGCCGGATCATCGTTGATCCGCCACGCACTCTTATGCAAGGGCTATGCCATGCGGGGAAGCTCTGGCGCGGCCGGCCGTAACGGCGGGCTTCTCACCTGTTTCAGGGGCTACCGGTGCGCGCTGCGGGGCGATGCATTTTGAGGCGGGACGGCACAACGCTGGTGCGGTGCAGCACTTCATCCGTGCAGCGGCTTGCACTTAAAGCAGGCGCTTGCGTCCCTGCCCTCAGGCAGCGCGAGGATTTCTTCAGATGGCCTGGATATTGCCTTTGATAGAATGCCCGGCAACGATGTCGGCGCACCAAATCACGCGACCATGTGGGCGGCATAACCCACGCGGCGCACCCATCACGCAAGCTCAGGACAACGGCGTCCCCTCGTTCAACACGACGAGCGGACGCCGTTTGCATTCGGCGACCCACATCGGCTGAACACCGCAACCACGGCGCATGAACCAGGACATCATCATGGCAACCGGCAAGGTCACCTTACTTAGCGCAGGTCCGGGCGAGCTCGATCTGCTTACCATCCGGGCCGCGCGGCTGCTGGCGAGCGCGGACATCCTGCTGCTCGACGATCTCGTCAACCCCGCGATCGTGTCGCTCGCACCGCAGGCGCGCGTCATCCGGGTCGGCAAACGCGGCGGCTGCAAGTCCACGCCGCAAGCCTTCATTCAGCGGCTGATATTGCGCTATGCGCGCGCGGGACGGCACGTGGTCCGCGTGAAAGGCGGCGACGCGCTGCTGTTCGGCCGCGCGGGAGAAGAGTTGAGCGAATTGCGACGCGCACAGATTCCGTTCGAGATCGTCAACGGCATTTCATCGGGGTTCGCGGCGGCCGCCAGCCTCGGCATTTCGCTCACGCATCGCGACCACTGCCAGGGCGTGACGTTCATCACGGCGCACCTGCGCGACCACAGCGAACCCAACTGGGCTGCGCTTGCCGCGACTGGAACAACGCTGGCCATCTATATGGGCATGAGCCGCATCGACAGCATCTGCGCCGCGCTACTCACCGTCATGCCGGCCGCCACGCCCGCGGCGGTGGTGCAGTCCGCCGGCACATCCGACGTACACCACGTACTGGCGACACTTGCGACGATTGCTGCTGCCGCGCGAGAAGCCGGGCTTGGCAGCCCTGCCGTCATCCTCGTGGGCGATGCGATGGGCGAGGCGATGGTGAGTGTGGGACAGGCGATTCGCGCGCACGGGGACGTTGCAGCGCCTGCTATTTCTGAACACGAGCGCCGTTACGCGTGAGTTGACGACTCACGCATTAGCACGCTGTTCACCCGGCTAACAAGAACGCCAGAGTCAAAAAGGCCCGTGTCATACGACACGAGCCTCTGTTCACGAACCCCAGCGATGCGGCATGCTTGCCGCCCAGTTCACGCCCCGCTGTCCACCCGCACACCTGCGACCGAAAGGGGCGTGGCGACGATCATGCTCTCCGCCGGCAACGCCCATTTGAGCCAGCGCGCGCGATGCAGCGCGACCAATGCGAAAGCGAGCGCCGACAGCACGCCGAAGGTGGCGAAACCCATCTGATAGCTACCGGTGCTTTCCTTCGCCATGCCCATGATGACCGGCAGATAGAAGCCGCCGATGCCGCCGGCCGCGCCGATGATCCCCGACATCAGGCCGGTCTTGCCCTTCCAGCGCTGCGGCACCAGTTGGAACGTCGCACCGTTGCCGAGTCCAAAGCACAGGTAAGTCGCCACCAGCAGCGCAATGCCGGCCGGCAGCGGCGGCATCCATGCGGCGAACGCGAAGTCGCACAGTGAGATGCCGGCGAGCAGCAGCACCAGCGCACGCACGCCCGAAATGCGATCGGCGATCAAGCCGCCAAGCGGGCGCACCAACGCGCCGGTAAAGGCCAGCAGCGACATGAACAAGCCCGCTTCGAGCTTGGGCAACTGGTACAGCGAGACCAGCAGCGTGGTCACATACGACGACATGCCGACAAAGCCGCCGAACGTAATGCTATACACGAGCATCACCACCCACGTGTCGCTTTCCGTCAGCACGCTGCGATAGTGCCTGGGCAGCACCGCAATGGCGAGCAATGCACCCAGCACCGGCAACAGCAGCACGCCCGTTTTACCGCCGCCGAAGACACCGGCATGCACGGCCAGCACGAGAACGATCAGTCCAACTAACGTAATCAGAAAACTGCGCAAGGCGCGCGGCGCACTGCCCGATTTCGGCCCGAGGTCCTTCGCCAGGAAGAACACCGCCACGGCGGCCAACGCCAGCAACGGCAGCGCCGCGCCGGCGGCTCTGGTCCAGCCGTACTGGTCGGCGATGCCCGGGAACAGGAAGCCGTCGAGCACGGCGCCAATGTTGCCGGCGGCGGCGAGGCCCAGCACGAGACCTTGCACTTTGGGCGGATAGTTGCTGCCGGCCATCGGCAAGGCCACGGCAAAACTGGCGCCACCCACGCCGAGGAAGACGCCCAGCACCAGCAGCATCACATAGGAAGGCGGCGTCGGCGATACCAGCAGGATCACGGACGGCAGCGCCGAGAGCGCCACCCCCAGCAACGCGATGCGGCGGCCATCGTAGGCCTGGTACAGATTGCCGAGGGTCACGCGCAGGATCGCGGCACCGAGCACCGGCACCGCGACGAGAAAGCCCAGCTCCGCGGGCGACATCGCAATGTCCTTGTGAATGAACGGAGCGAGCGGGCCGAACATCACCCACACCGTGAAGCCGGTGTCGAAGTACAGAAAGCACGCTAGCAATGCACGCCAGTTACCGCTCGTGAGCGAATTCAAAAGATGTTTCATGGGTCTCTCTCGCAGGGTGAAGCGGGTGAAGAGCGCGATCGGCACCGCCGTGCCGACCTTGAAATGACAGCGCAAAAAAAAGCGTCCCGAGTGCCCAGCGCGCGCACCGATTGCTCGATGGGCTGCTGGATACTCGGGACGCCGTTGTCCCTGTGGGCCGCGACAAACGCGCGACCCCTCAAGTTTCAATACGTTGAGACCGCCATTGACCTCGATGCGTTGCAATGCAATAGACATGCCATGACGGGGAGCAAGGTTGCGTGCGCAACGGAATAGCGGCGGCGGCCAGCGCGCGCAGTCATCGACGAAAGCGCGGCTGGACAAGGCTCGGCGCCCCGAAGGCGAAGCGTTTCGCAGGGCATGGCCAGGCGGAAAAAATCGGCCTTCATACAGCACCTCCAGCGCGTGGCCGCGGACCGGCCACGCGCCTTCGCGGCGCGGGATGATTTGAGTTGGTGCAATTTTGTGGTGCGTCGCACCATGTCATGGCATCGCGCTTATGGCAAAGATCGCATGACGGCGAGGCAGCAACGCCTGCGATGACGCGGTAACATCCGTACTCCCGCTTAAGCAAACGCTGCGTAGCGTCCCTGTCGTTCCAGAAAGACCGCCTCACGGTGCGCACCTTCCGGAATGCCGACGCTGCCCGCATCGCACCTGCTACGCGTTCGAGCGGCCTTCAGAAGGCGCATGGCTTTCCCCTCTTCCATATAGACGGCATGTCACAGCATCCCAGGACAGTACGACCTCTCGTAATCGCCGCGGTCATGGCATCGATGGCGATGGTGGCGATCGAAGCCACCATCGTTTCCACCGCCATGCCGCAGATCGTGACGCAGCTCGGCGGCCTGCGTCTCTATAGCTGGGTGTTCTCCTCCTTTCTGCTCGCACAGACCGCGATGACCGTCGTGTTCGGCAAGCTGGCCGATCTGTACGGCCGCAAGCCCATCGCCCTGATCGGTATCGCCATCTTCCTGGTGGGCTCGGTGCTCGCCGGCTTCGCCTGGTCCATGCCGTCGATGATCGTGTTTCGCCTGATCCAGGGGATCGGCGCCGGCGCGATTCAGCCGGTCACGCTGACCATCGTCGGCGATCTGTACCCCGCTCGCGAACGCGGCAAGATTCAGGGCTATCTGGCGAGCGTGTGGGCCATCGCCGCGGTGGTCGGTCCCATGGCAGGCGGTCTGCTGATTCGCGATCTGTCGTGGGCGTGGATCTTCTGGATCAACATTCCCATTGGTCTCGCTTCGGCGGCCGGCTTCATCGCCTTTCTGCACGAACACGAAAAGCACGAGCGCCCCTCGATCGATATCGCCGGCGCGACGCTCTTCACCGTCTCGATCGGCGCACTGATGATGGCACTCACCGACGCCGGCAGCTCCAGCAACACGCTCGTCGGATTCGAGTTCGCGCTGTTCGTCGTGTGCGGCATCCTGTTCGTATGGCAGGAGCGCCGCGCGGCCGATCCGATGATCTCGTTTGCGCTGTGGGGTCATCGGCCCATTGCCGCGTGCAACCTCGCCACCGTGTTATCGGGCATGGCGCTGATGGGCCTGACGAGTTTTCTGCCGATGTACGTGCAAGGCGTGTTGGGCCGCTCACCAGTCATCGCCGGCCTCGCGCTGACGATGATGATGGTCGGCTGGCCGAGCGGCGCCACCTTTGCCGCGCGCTCCTTCCATCGGCTGGGGCTGCGGCGCACCCTGATCGGCGGCAGTCTGTTTCTTCCGGCGGGCGCCGTGTTCTTCGCTATCCTGTCGCCGCAAAGCAGCCCGGTCGTTGCCGGTCTCGGTTCGCTGGTGATGGGCTTCGGCATGGGGATCGTCAGCGTAAGCTCGTTGATCCTGATTCAGGAAATCGTCAAGCTGTCCGAGCGCGGGAGTGCCACCGCATCCAATCTGTTCTCGCGCAACCTGGGCAGCACGCTCGGCGCTGCGATGTTCGGCGCAGTGCTCAACTACGGGCTCGCGCATTCGTCTGGTATCGCCGCGGTGACTGCGGATCAGCTGCGCCAGATTCTGGATGCCGCGCCGGGCAGCACGGCGAGTGGTGCGGCCGTGCGGCTCGCCCTGCATCAATCGCTGCATCTGACCTTCGCTTCCATTCTGGTGATCTCGTTTCTGGCCGTCGTCTCGGTGATGATCGTCCCGGCAATCAAGCTGGGCGAAACACGTGCAGCGTCGGCGAACTCCGAATCCGTGACACTCGAATAGGCGCTGTACTTCGACGTTGCCTTCACAGCTTCGATGCACGATTTTCGCAGCTCGGATAGACTGCGATCAAAGCACGAACCATCACGGCAACTCGACATCAATACGACACGATGCCTGAGGACGCGCAACGCGACTCAGGCATCTCGTATCAAACGCGTGTTTGCCCCCGCAGCGAATTTAATTCTCTGACAAATATGCGCATGGATCTTCCAGACAGCTCCAGCCCTATCGTTGCGGAACACAACAAACTCATTTGCCTTCGAGCCAACATTGCGCGCGTGGGTATCGCTTTAGAATTCCCTTCATCATCCAGACGCTAAAGCCGTTCCCTGTGTGTCCCGCTGCACAGCTAAAGCAAGCAAAGCTCTGTACAGTGGCAAGCGTGCAATCGGAGCAACACGAAGATGTCCTGCGCTTGCACGTGTGTCTTAAGAAAAAAGCTTGCTCGAATAAACAAGTCACTCAAGTGGTCGGAACCCCATGCGATCAATCAAAACGTCTCTTCAAAGAAAATGTGTCCGCGCCATGGTGTTTTGCGCGCTGACGATCGGTACAGCGAGCGCTCATGCCGATCAGTTCGGGGTACAAATTGCCGGTGGCGTGGCCGATCACGATATAAAAAAGGCCGATCTCGGTTTCGTCTGGGACCCGGGATTAAGCTGGTGGGAAATCGGCGGCTTTCACTTTACTGTCGTCGGCGAAGCGCATGCGGCTTACTGGGACATTCAGGAAAGCGAAGCGGCTCATTCTAGTATCTGGGAATTCGGCCTGACGCCGGTGTTCCGCTTCATCAGAAGCTCGGGCTGGATTCGCCCGTACGTCGAAGCCGGCGTTGGCGTGCGCCTGCTCTCCCATGTGAGAGAGACCGAGACGCGCACCTTCTCATCGTCGTTCCAGTTTGCCGATATGGTCGGCGTCGGCGCGCAGTTCGGCGGGCATCAGCAGTATCAGGCCGGGTTCCGCTTCCAGCATCTGTCGAATGCCGGTATCGACCATCCGAACCCGGGCGCCAATTTCAGCGAGATCTATCTGCAGTACAACTTCTGAGCCCACGGCAACTGCTCTCCAGGAGACAGTTGCCGCGCGGTGTTCACAGCGTCCCGCCAGTGCGTGCTATCGTGGAGTGACTTCAAAGGACGGTTCACGCACCGTCGCGAACCGAATGCAACTCCGCGTAGCGAGTGTCGCCATGAGTGACGTACGCCTTCATCTGAGCCCACGCGATCGCGTGGAACTGTTGTGCTGGCTCACCTGCGGGAGCCTCGGCGCCTGGTACCTGAACGAGAGCTGGCCGGAACCGGCCTTTTACGTGCAGGCAGCCCGCAAGTGGCTCGATCGACACTTACGGGAAGCTGACTGGCTGAGTGTCGCGAGGCTGTCGGCCCTCGCGCTGGAGATTGCCGGGCGGCACGCGCGCTTTGTCGAGACGGAGTGGGCACGCGACGCAGTCGAAGAAATCCTCGATACGGACGACCTCAATTTTCAGGCCCGGCTCGTCACCCAGGTGCTGGCCGACTGCCAGTACGCCCTGGCGGACAAACGCATCGCGGACTGACCGCGAGGCGATGCCGCCGCCACGGCAGGGTTCTCGCGTAGCGCCCCGCGTACGCACACCTACAGTACGGCGCGCACGCAGACTGGGCCGTACGGCTTGCCGTTGCCGCACCCCTCGCGCGGCGGTGCGGTCGTCCCGCTCGCCTCTTAAAGCTCGTTCAGGCGTATGCGACAGCGAGCATGCCGCGGGATTTTGCTAAGCGATCCTGATTAACACTTTCCCCCAGACGGCAAACATCAGAGGATAGCCAATCCTGCTACGCTATACGCACAGACACGGGTTACCCGCCCAATAAGACCGGCCCCGCCCCCGAACGGACTGATATGAGACATCGTCGCCCGCGCCCTCCGACCTTTCCCGGCGAGCATTCCCATGCCGATCTGCGCGATCTGACCTTGACCTTCGCGCCGATCGCCATCTTCGTGGTGGTGGTCATTACCCTGGTGATCTGGTTGGTGGATCCGGCGCCGCCGCATACGATCACGATGAGCGCCGGTCCTCACGACAGTTCGTTTCTGCTCGCCGCCAACGAGTACAAAAAGATTCTCGCCCGCAACGGCGTCACCTTGAAGGTGCTGGAGTCGGACGGCTCGCTGCAGAATCTGCGGCGTCTGCTGGACCCCAAACAGCACGTGGATATCGCGCTGGTACAGGGCGGCGTCGCAGACGGACTCGCCGCATCGTCGTTGATGTCGCTCGGCAGCGTGTTCTACGACCCGCTGGTGGTCTTCTATCGCGGCACCGGCATCACGCGCCTCGCGCAACTCGAAGGCAAACGGATCGCCATTGGCCGCGAAGGCAGCGGCACGCGCGAGCTCGCACTCAAACTGCTGGAGGCGAACGACATCAGACCGGGCGGCAACACCACCCTGCTCCCCGACGACGGACTGCAGGCGGCGACCAAGCTCGTCTCCGGCGAGGTCGATGCGGCCATCCTGAACGGCGATTCGGCCACACGCGCCTTGATGCAGCGGCTGCTGCGCGTACCTGGCATTTCGGTGATCGACTTCGAGGAAGCCAGCGCGTACACGCGGCTCTTTCCGTATCTGGATGAAATCGACCTACCGCCCGGCGTGCTCGATCTGCGGCACAAAATACCGGCCGACACCGTCCATCTGATCAGTCCTACCGTGGAGATCGTGGCCCGCACCAACCTGCACCCCGCTATCTCCGACCTGCTGATCGAAGCCGCGCAGGAAATTCACGGCATGCCCGGTCTCCTGCAGCACGCAGGTCAATTTCCCAACGCGGTCGAGCACGAATACCCCATCAGCGAAGATGCACAGCGCTACTACAAGACCGGCAAAAGCTTTCTTTATCGTAATCTGCCGTTCTGGCTGGCGAGCGTCGGCGATCGCACGCTGGTGCTGCTGCTGCCTGTGGCGGTGCTGCTGTTTCCGGCCTTGCGTCTGATCCCCGGCCTGTATCGCTGGCGCGTGAGGTCGCGCATCTATCGTTATTACGGCTCGCTGATTGCGGTCGAACGGGAAGCCTTGAAGGAACCGACGCAGGCCGAGCGCGAAGCGCTGTTCCAGGAACTCGATCAGATCGAAGAGTCGCTCAACAGCCTGCGCATGCCGCTCGCCTATGCCGACACGTTTTATGTCTTGCGCGAGCACGTTGGCTTCGTCCGCTCGCGCCTCATGCAGGGAAACGCCTGACGTCTGCTGCATGGCGCCTCAGACGTCGCGGGCAATCAGCCGGCACGCCTTAAGCCCACGGCGGCGAAAAAGCGTGTATGTTGCCAAGGTGCGTGCGGCATCGCTTCGCCAACCCAGCCCGCCCTCGTCTCCGGGAGCCCGCAATGATCAACCTCAGTGCGCTGGATCTTTCGCGGTTGCAGTTTGCATTCACGGTGTCGTTTCACATCATTTTTCCCGCGATGAGCATCGGCCTTGCCAGCTTCATCGCTGTACTCGAAGGCGCGTGGCTGAAAACCGGCAAGCTGCACTACAAGGAACTGTGCCTGTTCTGGTCGAAGGTGTTCGCGATCGGCTTCGGCATGGGGGTGGTGTCGGGCGTCGTCATGGCGTATCAGTTCGGCACCAACTGGGCAGGCTTTGCCCGATTCGCGGGACCCATCACGGGGCCGCTGCTCACCTACGAGGTGATGACCGCCTTCTTCCTCGAAGCCGGCTTCCTCGGCATCATGCTGTTCGGCTGGGACCGTGTGGGGCGGGCCGCGCACTTCGGCGCCACGCTGCTGGTGGCTACCGGCACGCTGATCTCGACCTTCTGGATTCTCGCCTCGAATAGCTGGATGCAGACGCCCCAGGGCTTCACGGTCGAGAACGGGCACGTGGTCCCGCTCGACTGGCTCAAGATTATCTTCAACCCCTCGTTTCCGTATCGCCTCGCGCACATGGCGATTGCCGCCTTCATCGTCGGCGCGCTGCTCGTGGCGGCAACCGGCGCCTGGCATTTGCTGCGCGGCCGGCGCGATCCTGCGGTCAAGACCATGTTTTCGATGGCGCTATGGCTGTTGCTGGTCCTCGCGCCGATCCAGGCTGAGGTAGGCGACCAGCACGGTCTGAACACACGCAAGTACCAACCCGCAAAAATCGCCGCCATCGAAGGCCTGTGGGAAACGGAACACGGCGGCACGGCGCTCAACCTGATCGGCTTTCCGGACATGCAGGCCGAAGTGACCCGCTACGCGATCCAGATTCCGCACCTGGGCAGCCTGATTCTGACGCACTCGTGGGACGGCGAAATTCGCGGCCTCAAGGAGTTTCCCGCGAACGACCGGCCGAATTCATCCGTCATTTTCTGGACCTTCCGGACCATGGCGGGTCTCGGCATGCTGATGATCCTGCTGGCCGTGATCGGCCTGATCCTGCGGCGCGGCGGGCGCATCTACGAGAGCCGGGTGTTTCAGACCTGCATGCTGGCGATGGGTCCAGCCGGCTTCATCACGCTGATCGCCGGCTGGATCACGACCGAAATGGGCCGGCAACCGTGGGTCGTCTATGGCGTGCTGCGGACGGCGCAAGCAGTGTCGCCCGTGACGCAGCAGGACGTGAGCGTGTCGCTGATGATCTTCGTGATCGTCTACTTCCTGGTGTTTTGCACCGGCATCTATTACATCTTCAGACTGCTGCGACTCGGACCGCCATTCGACGAAGCAGCGCCGCGCCCGGTGCCGGGCGCCGATGCGAACAGCAGTGGCCGCCGACCGCTGGCGGCGGTCGAATGACCCGCTCACCGTGGCAGCCAACGGCAACGGCGGAAAAAAGCGGTGACCACTCGCGGTAGACAACAGCACTCTCCATTCATCTGAACGGGAGCACAGCATGGACGTGACGACTATCTGGGCCGCGATCATTGCTCTCGGGCTCTTCATGTATGTCGCCCTGGATGGCTTCGATCTCGGCATCGGTCTGATCTTTCCGTTTTTCCCCGACGACGCCGAACGCGACCTGATGATCAGCACGATCGCACCGGTCTGGGACGGCAACGAAACCTGGCTGGTGCTCGGCGGCGCCGCGCTGTTCGCGGCCTTTCCCACGGTCTATTCGATCGTGCTCTCGGCGCTCTATCTGCCGATCGTCACCATGCTCGTGTGTCTGATCTTTCGCGGCGTCTCGTTCGAGATTCGCGAGAAAGCGACCCGCACGAAGAACCTCTGGAATCTCGCGTTCATCGCCGGATCGGGCGGTGCGTCGTTCTTTCAGGGCGTCATTCTCGGGGCTTATCTGCAGGGGATTCCCGTGACCGACGGCGTGTTCGCCGGACCGTCGTTCTTCTGGCTCTCGCCGTTCAGCCTGCTGACCGGCTTCGGCCTGATGGCCACCTACGCGCTATTGGGCGCCTGCTGGCTCATCATGAAAACCGAGGGCGACCTGCAGCACCGGCTGCACGAAGTGGTGCGTCCGCTCACGCTCGTGCTGCTCGCGTTCATGGTCGTCGTGTCGATCTGGACGCCGCTCACCGACGCGAAAATCGCGCAGCGCTGGTTCGACTCCGGTCTGCTGCACCGCTTGCTGCCGGTGCCCTTTCTGGTCGTGATTACCGCGCTGTTCATGTTCCGCGCGTTGCGGCGGCATCACGACAACACGCCCTTTCTGCTGGCATTGCTGCTGATTCTGCTCGGCTATCTTGGCCTGCTCGTCAGTATCTGGCCGTATGCCATACCCAATGTGCTCACCCTCGAAGACGCGGCCGCGCCACGTTCGAGCCAGCTTTTCACGCTGGTGGGCGCGGTCATCATCCTGCCGGTCATCCTTGTCTACACGACGCTTGGATACCACGTGTTCCGCGGCAAATCGGCCCCGGGTGCGAAGTACCACTAAGCTCGCCGAGCGAGGCTGCCATGCGCCACCCACCATCCTCCCCATCCTCCCCATCCTCCCCATCCTCCCCAGCCGCCCCAGCGTCACTTCAGGCGACGAAGCAGCCCGCCCGGGGCCGGCTCAAGCGTGTGCTCTGGTTCATCGCGCTGTGGTGTGTTGGCGTGGCCGGCGCGATGCTGCTTGCGCTGCCATTTCGCCTGCTGATGCAGGCGGCCATGCGCTGAGGTTGCGACCGCGCGCTGCGGCTCGTCAGTTGCGCCGATGCCGGCAACGTCGCGGAGGTCTTCTGACGCTACCGCCACCTTACGGCCATACCGCTGTCATCCTCGCATACGCGGTGCACATGCCTGATGCAGCCTGCAGCAATCCTTACCCATTGCTTTCGTTATATTTCGTTTAGCACGCTGCGCGGCATCGAAGCTTTCGAAACGTGCGGAACCGTTACCGCGAGTTACACAGCGCCCTCTCAGTAACTCCTCGCAATCCTTTCCGCAGTCACGATAGTCGGTGAGGCCGCCCTGGCACATTACACTCGCACGCATGGCTAGCCACCCTTGCGAAGTCGCGGCGATATGAGCGGCTCGAGGGTGACAACACGCAGTAAACGTGGCACTTTGCGCAGTTGCGGCAAATCCGGCTTTTCCGCCGCGGCCTGCTTGGCCGAACCGGACAGATGAACCGGTCGCGCGAGCAGTGTCAGTAGTTTTTGCCGGTCCGGCCGGGTGGTGCCGGGTCAAACAATAATCGTCAATAGCAATAAAAGCTTTCGGAGAAAGATATGAGCGAAGCCGTGTCCACGCAGCCGAAGCGCTCACGCCGCGGGTTGATCCTGTTCGCGGTCATTGTGCTGGTGCTGGTTGCAGTCGTGGTTGTGCACGTGCTGCGCCAGAAGAAGCCCGTTCGCGCCGCCGCGCCGCAAGTCGTGACGACGGCCACCGCAACGCTTGGCTCCATGCCGCAAACCCTCAGCGAACTCGGCACGGTGACGCCGGTTGCGACGGTGACGGTGCTGCCGCAACTGAGCGGTTATCTGACCGCGGTCGGTTATCACGAAGGCCAGGACGTGCAGAAAGGCCAGTTCCTCGCCCAGATCGATCCCCGTCAGTATGAGATCGACAAGCAGCAGGCCCAGGCCACGCTCGCGAAGGACCAGGCCTCGCTCGCCCAGGCGCGCGCCGACCTCGCACGCTATACGCAACTGAACGAACACAAGTCGATTGCCGAGCAGACCTTCACCGACCAGCAGTTCCTCGTCCAGCAGGACGAAGCCGCCATCAAGGTGGACCTCGCGAACATCGCGCAATTCGATCTCGATCTGGCCTATTGCCACATCACCGCGCCGGTTTCCGGGCGCGTCGGCCTGCGCCTCGTCGACCCGGGCAACTACGTGACGGCATCGTCGTCGCCGGGCATCGTGGTCATCACCACGATGAAGCCGACCACGGTGCAGTTCACCGTGCCGCAGGATGCGCTCGCCAGCGTGCTGCAACGCATGGGCACCGGCGCGAACCTGCCGGTCACCGCCTACAGCAGCGACAACTCGAAGCAGATCGCCACCGGCATGCTGTACGCGGTGAGCAACCAGATGGCCACGGCCACCGGCACGGTGACCTTGCGGGCCACCTTTGCCAATGACGACGAGGCGCTGTTCCCGAACGAGTTCGTCAATATCAAGCTGCTGGTCGACACGCTGCAAAATGCCGTGCTGGTGCCCACGCCGGCGGTGCAGACCGGGGCGCCCGGCGACTATGTCTACCTCGTGAACGCCAATAACACGGTCTCCGTGCACAAGGTCACACTGGGCCCGAGCGACGGCAAGAACACCGTTATCACGTCAGGACTCTCGGCGGGCAACATCGTCGTCACGGACGGCACCGACCGCCTGAGCGACGGCGCACCGATCAAGGCGTCCGCGGCGCGGCCTGCGTCGGGTGCTTCGGCAGCCTCGGGCGCTGCGGGCGCTTCGGGCGCGACGACCGGAACGGACGCTTCGGATGCGGCCGCCGCGAGCGGCGCCAAAGCCCATCACAAGCGGGCCTCGAGCGACGCCTCGGGGGCCAGTGCGGCCGCCGCCGACGCTGCTTCGTAGACGAAGACCCACGCGCCGATGAATATCTCCCGCCTGTTTATTCTTAGACCCGTAGCCACGCTGCTGCTGATGATCGCCATGGTGCTGGTGGGCCTTGTCGCGGTACGCGTGCTGCCGGTCTCCTCGCTACCGAACGTCGACTATCCGACCATCCAGGTGCAGACCTTCTATCCGGGCGCGAGCCCGGACGTGATGGCCACCACCGTGACCGCGCCGCTCGAGGTGCAACTGGGTGAAATCCCCGGCTTGCAGCAAATGACCTCGTACAGCTCGGATGGCGCCTCGGTCATCACGCTGCAGTTCGACCTGTCGCTGAACCTCGACGTCGCCGAGCAGAACGTCCAGCAAGCCATCAACGCGTCCAACAGCTACCTGCCGAGCGGCCTGCCCGCACCGCCGACCTATGCGAAGGTCAATCCGGCCGACCAGCCGATCCTGACGCTCGCGGTCACCTCGAACTCGATGTCGCTCACGCAGCTCGAGGACGCCGCCAACAACCGTCTCGGCACCAAGATTTCGGAAGTGTCCGGCGTGGGCGTGGTGACGACCAGCGGCGGCAACGTGCCGGCAATCCGCGTCGAAGCCGATCCGCAAAAGCTGGCCGCCTACGGTCTGAATATCGACGATCTGCGCACCCTGCTCAGCTACGTCAACGTCAGTCAGCCGAAGGGCAACTTCGACGGTCCGGATCTCGACTACACGATCAACGGCAACGACCAGATCTCCGATCCGAAGGACTACCTGGATACCGTGATCGCCTACCAGAACGGCGCGCCGGTGTTCATGCGCGACGTGGCTCGGGTCTCCTCGGCGGCCCAGGACGTCGAACGCGGCGCCTGGTACAACGGCACGCCGGCCATCGTGCTGAACGTGCAGCGCCAGCCGGGGGCGAACGTGATCGCCACCGTGAACCAGATCATGAAGCAGTTGCCGCAGCTCGAATCGACGCTGCCGGCGGGCATGAAGGTCACGGTGGTCTCGGACAGCACGGGCGTGATCCGCTCGTCGGTGTCGGACGCCGCGCTCGAACTGGTGCTCGCCATCATCCTCGTGGTGGCGGTGATCTTCGTATTCCTGCGCAACGTGCCGGCCACGATCATCCCGAGCGTGTCGGTGCCGGTCTCGCTGATCGGCACGCTGGCGGTGATGTACCAGTTGAACTACTCGATCGACAACCTTTCGCTGATGGCCCTGATCATCGCCACCGGCTTCGTGGTGGACGACTCGATCGTGATGATCGAGAACATCGTGCGCTATCTCGAGGAGGGCAAAACGCCGCTCGAGGCCGCGCTGGAAGGTGCCGGACAGATCGGCTTCACGATTCTCTCGCTGACCATCTCGCTGATCGCCGTGCTGATTCCGCTGCTCTTCATGGGCGGCGTGATCGGGCGTCTCTTCAGCGAATTCGCGGTGACGCTCGCGGTGACCATCGTGCTGTCCGCGGTGGTCTCGCTGACGGTGGTGCCGATGCTGTGCGCGCGGCTGTTGCGCGCCCAGGCGGAACGCCATCCAAGCCGCTTCGAGCGGATCAGCGAGGGCCTCTTCGACAAGACGCTCCATGCCTACGACAAGGGCCTGCGCTGGGTGCTCGATCACCAGTTGCTCACGCTCGTGGTGTTCGTCCTGACGCTCGTGCTGACCGGCTTCCTCTACATCGTGATTCCGAAGGGCCTGTTCCCGGTGCAGGACGTCGGCGTGATCGAAGGCATCAGCGTGGCCGACAACTCGGTGTCGTACAAGGCGATGGTGACGCGCCAGCGGGCGCTTGCCGACCAGATCCTGAAAGATCCCGACGTGGTCTCGCTCACCTCGTATGTGGGGATCGACGGCACCAACTCGACGCTCAACAACGGCCGCTTCCTGATCAATCTTCGCGAGCACGACAAGCGTTCGGACACCGCCCAGGAGATCGCGCGGCGCCTGCAGACGGAAGTCGCCAATGTGCCCGGCATCAAGCTCTTCATGCAGCCGGAGCAGGACCTGACGCTCGACACCACGGTGTCGCCGAACCAGTACAGCTTCGTGCTGCGTGGCCCGAGCCAGCAGGCCTTCCAGACCTACGTGCCGGAACTGATCGCGCGCCTGCAGAAGATTCCGTCGCTCGCCGACGTGCAAAGCGATATGAATTCCGACGGCCTGAGCGTGAACGTCGAAGTCAACCGGCAACTGGCCGCGCGTTTCGGCATCACCCCGGCGACCGTCGACAACGCGCTCTACGACGCCCTGGGTCAACGGATCGTCTCGACCATCTTCCAGCAGTCGGACCAGTATCGCGTGATTCTCGTCGCCAAACCGGAAACGCTGCCGAACGTGAATTCGCTCGGCAACCTGTATCTGCCGAGCCAGACCGGCAGCAGCGGCCAGGTGCCGTTGTCGGCGATCGCGAAGATCCAGATCGTCAAGTCGCCGCTCGTCATCAGCCATCTGGCGCAGTTCCCGTCCGTCACCATCTCGTTCAACCTCGCGAAGGATGCGTCGCTGAGCACGGCGGTCAAGCAGATCCACGAGGCCGAACAGGCGGTCAATCTGCCGCCGTCGATCACCTCGTCGCTGCAGGGCGCGGCGCAGGCCTTCCAGGATTCGCTGTCGAGCGAGGTGTACCTGCTGATCGCCGCACTGGTGGCCGTGTATATCGTGTTGGGCGTGCTGTACGAGAGCTTCATCCATCCGGTGACGATTCTCTCTACGCTGCCGTCCGCGGGTATCGGCGCCCTGCTCGCGCTGATAATCGCCGGCAGCGACCTCGACGTGATCGGCATTATCGGCATCGTGCTGCTGATCGGCATCGTCAAGAAAAACGCCATCATGATGGTGGACTTCGCGCTCGATGCCGAACGCAACCACGGCAAGCCGGCGCGCGAGGCGATCTTCGAGGCGTCGCTGCTGCGTTTCCGGCCGATCCTGATGACGACGCTCGCCGCCATGCTGGGCGCGCTGCCGATGCTGCTCGGCACCGGCACGGGTTCCGAACTGCGCCGCCCGCTGGGTCTGGCGATCATCGGCGGGCTGGCCTTGAGCCAGATTCTCACGCTCTTCACCACGCCGGTCATCTATCTGTTCTTCGACCGCATGGCCGAGCGCACGAGACGCTGGCGCAACCGCAACAAGCCGCAGGGTCCCTCTGAAGGTGCGCCCGCAGGTACGGCGGAGGACACGCCTTGAACATCTCGGCGTTATTCATCCGGCGTCCGGTCGCGACCACCCTGCTGGCCGTCGCGATCCTGATCGCGGGTACGCTGGCCTATTTCCGGCTGCCGGTCGCGCCGCTGCCGAACATCGCCTTTCCGGTGATCGTGGTACAGGCCAACCTCGCCGGCGCCAGCCCGGACATCATGGCTTCGACCGTGGCCGAACCACTCGAACGGCGGCTCGGCTCGATCGCCGATGTCGAAGAGATGACCTCGACCAGCTATGTCGGCTCGTCGATGATCGTGGTCGAATTCGGGCTCAAGCGCGACATCAACGGCGCCGCGCGCGATGTCGAAGCCGCCATCCAGGCGGCCCGCGCCGACCTGCCGACCACCTTGCGCAGCAATCCGACCTATCGCCAGTACAACCCGGCGGATTCGCCGATCATGGTGCTGGCGCTGACCTCGAACACGCTCACCAAGGCGCAGCTCTACGACTCGGCCGATTCGGTGATCCAGCAGCAGCTCTCGCAGGTCAACGGCGTGGGTCAGATCACGCTGGGCGGCGGCGCCTTGCCTTCGGTGCGCGTCGAGTTGCAGCCGGGCAAGCTGAATAGCTACGGGATCGGCCTCGAAGACGTACGCGCGGCGATTTCCGCGGCGAACGCCGACAGCGCCAAAGGTCACCTCGACCAGGGCGAGCAGCGCTACGTGGTGTTGTCCAATGACCAGATCACCAAGGCGGCGCCTTACCGCGACCTGGTGGTCGCCTACCGCAACGGCTCGCCGGTGCTGCTGCGCGACGTCGCCCAGGTGAGGGACTCCAACGAAAATATCCGCAACGCCGGGCTCTACAACGGCAAGTCGGCGGTGCTGGTGATCGTCTATCCGATGCCTGGCAGCAATGTCGTGAGCACGGTCGCGCAGATCCGCAACGTCCTGCCGGCGATCGAAGCGACCTTGCCGCACAGCGTGCATGTCAACGTCGCCATCGACCGCTCGGAATCGGTGCGCGCCTCGGTGGCCGATACCGAGCGCACGCTGTTTATTGCCGTGCTGCTGGTGGTCGGCGTGGTGTTCATCTTCCTGCAGTCGCCGCGCGCCACGCTGGTGCCGGCGGTGGCGCTGCCGCTGTCGATCGTCGGCACCTTCGGGCCGATGTATCTGCTCGGCTACAGCATCGACAACCTCTCGCTGATGGCGCTCACCATCGGCACCGGCTTCGTGGTGGACGATGCGGTGGTGGTGCTGGAAAACATCACACGCCACCTCGAACTGGGCCTGAGTCCGAAAGAGGCGGCGTTCAAGGGCAGCGGCGAAGTGGGCTTCACCGTGATCTCGATGAGCCTCTCGCTGATTGCGGTGTTCCTGCCGATCCTGCTGATGCCGGGCATCGTCGGCCTGCTGTTCCACGAGTTCGCGGTGACGCTGTCCATTGCCATCCTGATCTCGCTGGTGATCTCGCTGACGGTGACGCCCGCCATGTGCGCCTACGTCCTGAGCCGCGAACACGCCGGCCATTCGCGGGCGCGCTGGGCCAACTGGATCGAAGCGCAATTCGACCGCTTCAAGAATGCCTACTCGCGTTCGCTCACGGCGGTGCTGGACCACGCGCTGCTGGTCATCCTGCTGCTGATCGGGCTGATGGTGGCCAACGTGTTCCTGCTCAAGCTGCTGCCGGGTACCTTCTTCCCGGAACAGGACACCGGCATTCTGATCGGGCAGATCATCGCCGATCAGAGCATCTCGTTCCCGGCGATGGAAAAGAAGCTCGCCCAGTTGCAGGAGATCGTGCAGAAGGATCCGGCGGTGGAGTCGGTTGCCGGCTTTACCGGCGGCCGCGCGCTGAACACCGCGAACGTGTTCGTCGAACTCAAGCCGCTGGCGCAGCGCCACGCGACCGCCACCGAAGTGGTCAACCGCCTGCGACCCAAGCTGAACGCGGTCTCGGGCGCGCGGCTCTTCATGCAGGCCCAGCAGGATCTGCGCATCGGCGGACGGCAGTCGGCTGCCGAGTACCAGTACACGTTGACGAGCGAAGACTCCGCCGCGTTGTTTTCGTGGACACCCAAGCTCGTGACCGCGCTCGGCAAGATGCGCGGCGAGGTGCTCGACGTGAACTCGGACCTGCAGCAAAACGGTCTGCAGACCTACATCAATTTCAACCGCTCCACGGCGGCGCGCTACGGCTTTGCGCCGAACCAGATCGACAACGTGCTGTACGACGCATTCGGCCAGCGCACCGTCTCGACCATCTACAACGCGCTCAATCAGTATTTCGTGGTGATGGAGGTGGCGCCGGAGTACTGGCAATATCCGCAGACGCTCAGCCAGATTTATCTGAGCACGGCGGCGGGCAATGCGCCCGGCACCGCGCAGACGCAAATGCCGGGCGCCACGGTGACCGGCGTGACGGCGCCGAGCGCGATCAGCACCAAGGCGGCTACTTCGACCACCAACGCGTTGAACTCGAACGCCCAGGCCAACGCGACCACCAACAGCATCGCGAACAGCAAGGGCGGCAGTTCGAGCGGCAGCGCGGACAGTACTGCGGCCGAAACGATGGTGCCGCTGCCGGCCATGACGAACTACGTCAACAACCATACGTCGACCCAGGTGAACCATCAGAGCGGGCTCGTGGCCGCGACGATCTCGTTCAACCTGCCGCCCGATGGCTCGCTCAGCACGGCGCAAAAGGCGATCGACGACGCGGCCCGCGAGATCGGCATGCCGGCCAGCATCCACGGTTCGTTCGCGGGCGCGGCGCAGGCCTATGCGCAATCGACGGGCACCATTCCGTTGCTGATCCTCGCCGCACTAGGCGTGGTGTATATCGTGCTCGGGGTGCTGTACGAGAGCTCGATTCACCCGCTCACGATCCTCTCGACGCTGCCCTCGGCCGGCATCGGCGCCACCCTCGCGCTGCTGATTTTCGGCACGCCGTTCTCGGTGATCGCACTGATCGGCATCATCTTGCTGATTGGGATCGTGAAGAAAAACGGCATCATGATGGTGGATGTGGCGATCCAGTTGCAGCGCAACGAAGGCAAGTCCGCCAAGGAAGCGATTCATGGCGCCGCGGTCGTGCGTCTGCGGCCGATCATGATGACCACCTTTGCCGCGGTACTCGGCGCGGTGCCGCTCGCGATCGGCATCGGCCAGGGCGCGTCGCTGCGCCAGCCGCTCGGTATCACGGTGATGGGCGGCCTGATCCTGAGCCAGGTGTTCACGCTTTATACGACGCCGGTGATTTACCTGTATCTGGACCGCTTGCGCTCGAAGCTGGTCAGGTGGTCCTCGGCATTGCCGTGGAACAAGCAGGCAGAGCAGATGGGACCGCCGCGGCAAGCGGGGCAAACGGATACGAAGGCATGAAGATGAAGATTGACTGCAAACCGCTGGCCAAACGCTTGGCAAAATCGTTAGCCGCTGCTATCACCCTGCTGCTCGGCGGCTGTATGGTCGGCCCGAACTATCAACGGCCGCAGGTCAGTGTTCCCGCAACCTACCGCGAGTTGCCGGGCTGGAGCCAGGCCGAGCCGGCCGCCGACGGTCCCAAGGGCGCGTGGTGGACCGCCTTCAACGATCCGCTGCTCAACGAACTCGAACCGCAGGTGGCCGTCTCCAACCAGACCGTGCGGCAGGACTATGCCAACTATCAGGAAGCGCTCGCCGAGGTGAAGGTGGCGCGCGCCGCGCTGTTTCCGACGATTGGCGTGACCGGGTCGGCCACCCGCGCGCGCAGCGCCACCAGTTCGTCGAGCCAGGCCGCAAGCCGCAATTTCGGCACCACCATCCAGCCGATCAACAACTCGGGATCGCTGGAAGGGAATGTCAGCTGGGACCTGGACCTGTGGGGTGCGGTGCGCCGCACGGTCGAGGAGAATTCCGCCACCGCGCAGGCGAGCGAAGCGACGCTCGCCAATGCGACGCTCTCCGAACAGGTGACGCTCGCGACCACGGTGATCCAGCTGCGTACCAGCGACGCCAATATCGCGCTGCTGCAGGACACCGTCAAAGCGTATCAGCACTTTCTCGAGGTGGTGTCGAATCAGGACAAGTACGGCACCATCGCGCCGTCCGACGTGGTCACCGCGCGGACCCAGCTCGAAAACGCCCAGTCCAGTCTGATCGCACTCGGGGTGGCGCGCGCCCAGTACGCGCATGCCATTGCCGTGCTGGTCGGCAAGAACCCGGAAGACCTGGACATTCCGTTCAATCCCGCGTTGCCCAGCTTGCCTTCGATTCCGGTCGGCGTGCCGTCGACCCTGCTGCAGCGCCGGCCCGATATCGCCACCGCCGAACGTCAGATGGCGGCGGAGAACGCGACGATCGGCATCGCGGTGGCCGCGTATTACCCGGACGTGTCGCTCTCGGCGCTGGACGGTTTTACGCAGTCGCCGCTGGGCGGCTTGCTGCATGTCGCCAATTACGTGTGGTCGCTGGGGGGCAGCGCCACGGAAACGATCTTCGACGGCGGCGAGCGGAGCGGCAAAGTGGCCGCCGCGCGGGCCGCCTACGACGCGTCGGTGGCGAACTACCGCGGCACGGTGCTGACTGCGTTCGAGAATGTCGAAAACGATCTGTCCGGCTTGCGTATCCTGGCCGAGCAAAGCAATACGCTGGATGCCGCCGTGCGCGACGCCACCCACGGCACGGAGATCGCCTTCAACGAATACCAGGCCGGCACCGTCGACTACACCACCGTGGCAACCGCGCAGGCGACCCAGTTGAGCAGTCAGCAAACGGCATTGAATGTGCAGGAAACGCGGCTTGTGGACACTGCAACGCTGATCGGCGATCTCGGCGGCGGCTGGTCCGACAGCGAGTTGCACGATCCGCGCAATCCGGACAAAGCGCCAGTGGCGTCTGGGGCGTCTGGGGCGGCAGCGCCCGAGGCGCACAGTGCCAGTGCGGCAAGCAGCCAGGCTGCCCAGCCCACGGTTCAATGATCTTTGCGGCCGGTTCGCGGCGCTGCGGGCATCATCCATGAACGGATGACGCTGGCGCGCCCGCCCGACCGACCGCAGGCCTTTACGGCGAGATCGGGTGGCCGACTCTTCGTCGCGTCAGTGTCAGATAGCCAAGACGTGACGAACGAAGCATCTTCGCGAAATTGCAACGCGAAGATGCTTCCGGTTTGCCAGCCCGTTTTTCGAGCTGGCTTGCCAACGTCAGTGGCCACCGTGTCCGCTGCCGCTACCACCACCGCTGCCGCAGCCGCCATAGCCGCCGCCATGGCCGCCTCCGCCAGAGCCACTGGAGCCTCCGCTGCCGGAACCACCGCTGCCCGAACCACCACCGCCATATCCACCGCTTCCGTGGCCGCTGCCATGACCGCTACTTCCGGAACCGCCGCTGCCTCCGGAACCGCCGCTGCCGTGGCCGCCGCCAGATCCACCACCTCCAGATCCACCACCGCCATAACCACCGCCACCTGAACCGCCACCGCCGGATCCACCACCACCGGATCCACCACCACCGGATCCACCACCACCGGAACCACCACCACCAGAACCACCAGAACCACCAGAACCACCAGAACCACCAGAACCACCAGAACCACCAGAACCACCACCACCACCACCAGATCCACCACCACCGGAGCCACCACCACCGGAGCCACCACCACCATGACCGCCGCCGTGGCCGCCACCTGAACCTCCACTACCGGATCCACCACCGCCAGAACCACCACCGCCAGAACCACCACCGCCAGAACCACCACCGCCAGAACCGCCACCACCAGATCCACCACCACCGGAACCGCCACCACCAGAACCACCACCACCAGAACCACCACCGCCATAACCACCGCCGCCTGAACCACCACCATGACCGCCGCCGTGGCCGCCGCCAGAACCTCCACCACCGGATCCGCCACCGCCAGATCCACCACCGCCAGATCCACCACCGCCAGACCCACCACCGCTAGACCCGCCACCGCCAGATCCACCACCACCAGAACCGCCGCCGCCAGACCCGCCGCCGCCAGATCCACCACCGCCGGAACCGCCACCGCCAGAACCACCACCGCCAGAACCACCACCGCCAGAACCACCACCGCCAGAACCACCACCGCCAGATCCGCCACCACCAGATCCGCCACCACCAGACCCACCGCCGCCAGAACCACCACCACCAGACCCACCACCGCCAGACCCACCACCGCCAGATCCACCACCGCCAGAACCACCACCGCCAGATCCACCACCGCCAGATCCACCACCGCCAGATCCACCACCACCAGACCCACCACCACCACCACCAGAACCACCACCGCCAGATCCACCACCACCAGAACCACCACCACCAGATCCACCACCACCAGAACCACCACCACCAGAACCACCACCACTGCTAGGCCCATGAGTACCCGTACCGCCATTACCGTTCCCACCACTGCCAGAGCCGCTGCCGCCCGCACTACCGGCGCCCAGGCCGCCCGCACCGGGGCCATTCGTGGAGCCCGGCCCGGTTACTGCACCCAGTGACCCCAACGGCCCAACTGTCCCGCCGCTGTTATTTGCAGCCTGGCCGTTACCGATCACCGGTTGTGGGCCGCCTTCGTCCTTCCGACAACCGAGCGTTGCCCCCTCCGGACAGTCTTGTGTGGGATTCTGATTCTCCGCCAGCAGCACGGGCGCCGAAGAAGCGGTGCTTCCGCCTGGCGCCGTTTGCGCGGTGTTCGGATCCGGCTGCGCGCAAACCATTGCCGCGTATAGCGTGGCGGCCGCTGCAATCGCCATCCTCCTGGTCCCGATCGCACCGAGTCCGTTTTTATATCTCTTCATGACGCACTCCTAATTACCCATTCATGCCATTTTTTTGAAAAGCCGTTCTAAGTCCGATCATCTGAAGAAACCGGATCTTCGCGACCATGTGGGGCAGAATCGATTTGCTTCGAACCCCGCCTCGAAAGCCACTCATTGAACAGGTCTGGATAGGGAGAGATACGATCCGCGCGCAGCATGCGCACATCGAAGGCTTGACACGACTGGGATGCATCCCTCCTGACACAGACGCCAAATCAAAGTAGTCGAGCAGGGGGACACAAACTGTTCGGCACCACACCCACGAAATGGATGCGACTCATTTTTCCCCTTAAAACAAGGTGAAAAATGTTAGATTCCGTTAAATTTACCTACCTTCGTGAGGATCGGTATTCGTGAGACTTTAATCTGGATTCCCAAATAATCTGTCGTATTAAAAATATGATATGGAGTAGCCAGACGAGTGGATGATGTCTACAAATAGGCCACATTCCGATCGTCGGTCATCGGATCAATGCGGCTATTGCTGTGAGAGGAGATCACATCTCGTTCAAAATATGGGAGCGAATCTGATCAGCAGAGGTATGAAGGAAGTCAAAGATACCGACAGCAGAAGCGACCGACGACTTACGTCTGACCAGAGAATTTTATCTAGTACACCGAACTATTTTAAATGGCCTGCTGAACTCCAGGCGGGCCGAGCGTCTGCGCGCGCACGCCCCTGCTACTTACCTCACCGCGCGCACTTCCCCGCCAAGCTCAACCGCAATGAAGTCAACGAAGGCGCGAATCCGGTTAGACATCTGATGACGCTGCGAATAAACCGCGAACACATCGGCGTTAGGCGTTTCATGATCCGGCAGCACCCGCACGAGCGATCCGTCGGCAAGGTACGGCTTGATATCCCATTCGGCGCGCATCAGGATGCCGTGGCCTTCGAGTGCCCACTTCACCGCAATCTCGCCGTCGTTCGTCGTCAGGCTGCCGTTGATCCGCACGGCCTCTGTCTTGCGTGCTGCGCCCCGCCCCGACGTCAATCGCCACACTCCATACGCCTCGTCGCCCTGCCGAATGCCGATGCAGTTGTGCCGCGTCAGATCGTGCGCCGCGGCCGGCAATCCGCGCGACGCGATATACGCAGGCGCCGCACACAGCACCCGGCGATTCGCGGCCAGTCGACGCGCGACCACCCGCGTATCCGGCGGCTCGCCGAACCTGATGCAGACGTCGAACGCGTCGTCGGTCAACGGTGGAGGCGTCACCGACAACTGAAGCTGCACCGACACCTGCGGATACTTCGCGACAAAGCGTGAGACCACCGGCGCGACATGGCTACGGCCGAATCCCAGCGTCGCGTTGACCCGCAGCAAGCCTTTGGGGCTTTGCTGCGCGCTGCCGAGCAGGCCGGCCAACTCATCGATCTCGTCGAGAATCCGGCGCGCGTGTTCCAGATACAACTCGCCCTCGGGCGTGAGCGTCATACGCCGCGTTGTGCGGTTGACGAGCGCCACGCCGGCGCGGCGCTCCATCTGCGTGAGGCGCTTGCTGACGGCCGCCGCCGTCAGTCCCAGTTCGCGCGCGGCGGCGCTCAGGCTGCCGGAGGCCGCGAGCGTCGAAAAGAAACTCAGATCGGACGGCTGGACGGCTTCGGCCATGAGATTCACTTGTGAATTTAAGTTAAAGATGCTTTGAGTCTAGCACCGGTTTTTGCGTCCTGAGAGCGGTAAAGTTCATTCACACGAACCCAACCTGAAGGACGGAGACATGAAAACCTATCGCATCGCAACCATTCCCGGCGACGGCATCGGCAAGGAAGTCGTACCGGCCGGCGCGGAAGTTTTGCAAGCCCTCGCGAAGACCACCAAAGCATTCGCGTTCGAGTTTGAAGACTTCGACTGGGGCGGCGACTACTACCGCAAACACGGCATCATGATGCCCGCGGACGGCCTCGACGCCCTGCGTGACAAGGACGCGATCCTGTTCGGCTCGGCCGGCGACCCGGACATTCCCGATCACATCACGCTGTGGGGTCTGCGCCTCAAGATCTGCCAGGGCTTCGACCAGTATGCGAACGTCCGGCCGACCCGCATCCTGCCGGGCATCGATGGGCCGTTGAAGCGCTGCAAGCCGGAAGATCTGAACTGGGTGATCGTCCGCGAAAACTCCGAAGGCGAATACTCAGGCGTCGGCGGCCGAGTCCATCAGGGCCATCCACTCGAAGCCGCCACCGACGTGTCGATCCTGACGCGCGCCGGCGTCGAGCGGATCATGCGCTTCGCGTTCCGCCTCGCGCAATCCCGGCCGCGCAAGTTGCTGACGGTCATCACCAAGAGCAACGCGCAACGCCATGCAATGGTGATGTGGGACGAGATCGCCCTCGAAATCTCCCAGGAATTCCCGGATGTCACGTGGGACAAGGAACTGGTCGACGCGGCGACCGCACGCATGGTGAATCGTCCCGCGACGCTCGATACGATCGTCGCCACCAACCTGCACGCGGACATTGTGAGCGATCTGGCTGCCGCCCTCGCCGGCAGCCTGGGTATCGCGCCGACGGGCAACATCGATCCTGAACGCCGCTTCCCGTCCATGTTCGAGCCGATTCACGGCTCGGCGTTCGACATCATGGGCCAGGGCCTCGCCAATCCGGTCGGCACCTTCTGGTCGGTCGTCATGCTGCTCGAGCATCTCGGCGAAACAGCTGCCGCGCAACGTGTCATGCGGGCCGTCGAAGCTGTCACCGCCGATCCGTCGCTGCACACGCGCGACCTGGGCGGCACGGCCACCACCGCGCAGGTCACGGCCGCCGTGTGCGGCTTCATCGAGACATCGGCCGTGCCCCGCGCGAACGCCGCGTAAGCGCGCGGGATCGTCGCGCGCAGTCAAACGCCTACCCGAGCGTCCATCGCATCCCACGACGGACGCTCCCGAAGCGTCCCGCTACATCCAGACCAGGACGACCGAACCGCCGCCTCGCGCGGCCGGTCCGGCTCGTCCCTGCGCAGCCACATACGAAGCAGCAGACCGGCGCATGCCGCTTGCCATCGAGCACTGCTCACGCCTCCAAGGAGGAGACAATGATTTCCGATCTCGAAGCCCGGGTTTCCCGCAAGCTCATGCTGCGGATCATTCCGTTTGTCATGCTGCTGTATTTCGTCAGTTTTCTGGATCGCGTCAACGTGGGCTTCGCCGCGATGACGATGAACAAGGCCATCGGTTTGTCTCCGACCGCGTTTGGACTCGGCGGCGGCCTGTTTTTCATCGGCTATTTCCTGTTCGAGGTGCCATCCAATCTGATCCTGCACCGGGTCGGCGCCCGTCTGTGGATCGCACGGGTCATGGTGACATGGGGCATCGTCTCGGCGGCTTCCGCCTTCGTGGTCGGGCCGCACAGCTTCTATGCGCTGCGCTTTGTGCTCGGTGTCGCGGAAGCCGGTTTCTTCCCCGGCATCATTCTCTACCTGAGCCTGTGGTTCCCGGTGCGTCAGCGCGCCGTGGCGGCTGCGTGGTTCATGGCGGCGGCGCCCATCTCCACGGCGATCGGCTCACCCATCTCGGGCGCGATCATGAAACTCCCACCGCTCGCCGGACTCGCAGACTGGCAAATGCTGTATCTCCTCGAAGCGATCCCCGCCATCATTCTGGGCTTCGTGGTGCTGAAGTACATGACGGATTCGCCCGCGAAAGCGCACTGGATGCAGCCCGAGGAACGCGCATGGCTGATCGCGAAACTGAAGACGGAAGCCGACGCCCGCGAGTCGCACGCCGGCCATACCGCAGGCGCGCTGCGTGCCTTGCTCGATCCCCGCGTCCTCGCACTCGCGCTGATTTATTTCGGCACTTCGGCGGGTCTGTACACGCTCGGACTGTGGGCTCCGCTCATCATCCGTCAATACGGTTTCGGCTCGTTCGAAACCGGCCTCATCGCCGGTATCCCCAGCGTCCTGGCCGTGCTCGCGATGATCCTGTGGGCCAGACATTCCGACCGCACCGGAGAACGGACGTGGCACGTGGTCATTCCGTGTGTCCTCGCATGCCTCGGCTTCGTGCTGGTCGGTCAGGCCAGCACGGCGTTGATGGTGATTCTCGCGCTGGTGGTGGTCAACATCGGCATCAGCGCCGCGAAAGCGCCGTTGTGGGCCATGCCCAGCGGCTTCCTTTCCGGCGCGGGCGCGGCAGCGGGCATTGCCATGATCAATTCGGTGGGCAACCTCGGCGGCTTCGTCGGACCGTTTGTGATCGGCTGGCTGAAGAACGTGACCGGCAGTTATTCGGCCGGCCTGTACGTGGTCGCCGCGACGCTCGCCGTCTCCGCTATCGTCACCCTGATGCTGAGCCGGCAGGCGAAGCCGCCACGCCCGGCGGCGCACGAGCGGCATAGTCATTGAACGTTTGGGCGCGTCTTTTGATCGAACCGGACAGCGGCGCTCATCGCAGTACACTTCATCTATTGAACGCAATGGCTCCAGACCCGTTAGGCTTGAGTCAGGTAATCGGTTTTCGAACGAAGGAGATGTCCATGGCAAATGACAAGATGCTGGCGCAAGTGCGTGAAAAACCGGGATTTTTTGCCGCGCTCGACCAGAGCGGCGGCTCGACACCGGGTGCCCTGAAGCTCTACGGCATCCCGGAGAGCGCCTACAACGGCGACGCCGAGATGTTCCAGCTGATCCACGAGATGCGGGTGCGCATCATCACGGCGCCCGCCTTTACCGGCGACAAGGTGATCGGCGCCATCCTGTTCGAGGCGACCATGGACGGGCAGGCGCAGGGCAAACCGGTGCCCAGCTTTCTGTGGGAAGACCGCGGCGTGGTGCCGTTCCTGAAGGTCGACAAGGGGTTGGAAACCGAGGCTGACGGCGTGCAACTGATGAAGCCGATCCCGGGGCTGAACGACCTGCTCGCGCGGGCCGCCAGGCTGGGAATCTTCGGCACCAAGATGCGCTCGGTCATCAAGCTGAATTCGCAAAACGGTATTGCGGCGATCGCGAAGCAACAATTCGCGCTGGGCGCGCAAATCGAAGCACACGGTCTGGTGCCGATCCTCGAGCCCGAGGTGTCGATCAAAAGTCCGGACAAGGCAGGCGCCGAGGCCACGCTGCGCGCCGAACTGCTCAAGGGACTCGACGCCCTGCCGGCAACGAGCCAGGTGATGCTCAAACTGACCATCCCGGATGTGCCCGACTTCTATCGTCCGTTGATCGACCATCCGCGTGTGGTACGGGTGGTCGCGCTGTCAGGCGGCTATACGCGCACCGATGCCTGCGAACGCTTGGCGGCCAATCACGGCATGATTGCCAGCTTCTCCCGGGCTTTGATCAACGACCTCAAGGTTTCCATGAGCGACAGCGAGTTCGACGCGAGCCTGGCGGCGGCCATCGCCGAGATCTACAAGGCTTCGGTCGACAAGGTCTGAAATCGTTGAAATAAGGCTTGCGACAGGCGGGCGTGCGCACATGAAGGTGTGTGCGTCGCGTCCGTCTGTTGCGAATCTGAGCGCATCGCGAGCGCGCCTCGCGAACGCCCCTCTTGGCACTCCGTGCGCGCCCCTGGCACTCCGTGTGCGCCCTTCCTTACGCTCAGGCGGCCTTGGCCTTGCGGGTCCGGAACGGGACCTCAGCTGGCGTATCCAGCACGAGACGTCCGAATTCCCGCACGGCGAGCGTCTTGTCGCCCTTGCCCCACAGCAGTCTGAATTCCGCCTCCGGTAGCGGCGGCAGGCCATAGCGCCCGTCGATCACCACGATGCCGGGCTCCAGATCGTCATAGGTCAACGGCGTGATGGCGAGCCCGGCCATGACCGCCGCGCGAATGCCCGACTGGCTCGACGAGGTAAACGCGACGTGCCAGTCGACCGGCAAACCCTCGAGTGCCTCCACGGCCACCCGCCGGTTGACGCACGGCGCCGGGAAAAACGCCAGCGGCAACGACCCGCCTTCGCGCAACTCGAACGAATCGGCCGCGGCCCACACGAAACGGCTGCGCCGCAGCACGACGCCCTCCGCGTCACGCTGCGTTTCGGGGCGCGCGCACAGCACGACGGCCAGATCCAGTTCCTGCGCTTCGACCATCGCCTGCGAGTCGAGACTCATGCCCACGCTCACGTCGAGCCGCACGTTCGGGTAGGCGCGCGAAAACTGCGTCAGCAGCGCGGGGAGCCGCTCACCCATGAAAATATCCGGCGCACCGAAGCGCACGCTGCCCACGACCGGCGACGAACGAAAGCGGCGCGTCACTGCCTGCATGGCATCGAGAATCTGCAGCGCATAGCGCAGGAATTCCTCGCCGTCTTCGGTCAAGGTCAGACTTCGCGTCGTGCGATAGAGCAGCGGCCGCCCCACCTCTTCTTCGAGCCGCCGGATCTGATGGCTGATCGCCGGTTGCGTCAGGTTCAGGCGTCGTGCTGCCTTTGTGAAACCACCGGCTTCCGTGACGGCGACAAACGCGTTCAGCAAGGCAGGGTCGAGGTTCATGGCGCGGGATCAATGATTAGGCGGCTTAATGAATGGTAGTAAATTAAATCATTTCCGTCATCAAGCCGTGTGGCCGAAAATGAAATTACCCTCTCGCTTCCGGTCATCACGATGGATACCCTGCCCCGCGTTTCGAATCCCTTCACCTTGACGTTGCTGTTGAGCGCCGTGATTGCCGCGACGTATGGGTTCGGGGTCTACCTGTTCCCGGTCCTCCTGCCGCAGATGCAGCACACGATCGGTTTCGACTACGCGCAGGCCGGTTTCATCACGGCTGCGCGACAACTCGCCAATGTCGCCATGGCACTGCTGTCAGGCTTCGCCACCGCCCGGTTTGGGCCGGCCAGAATCGTGCTGCTTGCCACCTTGCTCTCGGCAGCCGGTCTCGCGTGTCTCGCCTTCGCCAGCCGCACCTGTCTGATGGGTGGCGTGCTGATCGCGCTCAACGCCTGTGCGGCGGCGACGTGGGTGCCGATGATGGTGCTGATCACACCGTTGATCGACCCGCGGCATCAGGCGAAAGCGATTGGCGTCATCTCCAGCGGTACCAACTACGGCGTCCTGCTGAACGGCTTGATGGTGCCTGCGTTGCTGGGTTGGTGGGGCTGGCGTTCGGTCTGGCTCGTCAGCGCGGCGCTGACGATGCTCCTTGTCGCGTTGATTGCGATCGTCTTTGCCCGCCTCGGCTGCCTGCGTCGACCGGTTGACCCATGGCGCGAGGCCGCACTGCCACGCGGCGGCGCCAGGGTTCGCCAGATGGTCGCGCGACGTTACCTGCTGGTGTATGCCATCGCGCTGCTGTGCGGATTGGCCGGTGTCCCGTTCATCACGTATTTCTCCGCTTATGCGCACGACGACCTGCATCTGGGTTTCGAGGTCGCCGCCCATGCGTGGGCACTCGTGGGTCTGGTCGGCGCGGTGAGCGGTCTGGCGCTCGGCATGCTCGGCGACAGGCGCACCCATCGTGATCACGCCTGTGGTCGCGCGGGCGCACCACCACGTGACGGCCTGCGCACCGCGCTCGTCTGCGCCGGCGTGCTGTTTCTCGGCGCGTCGCTGGTCGCCGCGTCGCATCCGGGCAGCTATGCACTCGCAGTCGCGGCAATCGCGTTCGGTGGCTCGTTTTTCCCGATCTTCGGCTTGCTGCATGCGTACGTGGCCAAGACCAGTGCGTCCAGGCTCGCCGCCATGGTGTGCGGCATCTGCGAAGCGGCGTTCGGTGTGGGCGGCGCGGTGGGCAATGTGCTGGGCGGGCTTTGCAAAGCCGCCTCCGGTTCGTTTGCGCCGGTCTACTGGCTGGCTACGGTAGCCGCCGTCGTGCTTGTCGGATCGACGTTTCTGGTGCCGGGCGTGCCGCATGCCTCGGCCGTGCGCCGGAGGCGTCTGGCGGACCTGCCTTCTGCGTGAAGGTTAGGCGAGCGGGCCTTCCTTGTCGTTGCGGCCCACCGCGACCGCAATCGCGCTGCCAACGATCAGCGCAATGCCCATCAGGGACATGGCCTGGATCGTCTCGCCCCATACGACATACCCGAACAACGACGCCCACACGATACTCGTGTAGTTGTACGGAGCAAGTTTTCCAGCATCCGCCCGGCGAAAAGCGGCCGTCATCAGAATCTGCCCGACAGTGCCGAAAGCGCCGAGAAATGCCATGGTCACGAGCGCACTGGCGGATGGCGTGCGCCAGCTGAAGACGAGCGTCAGGCCCGTCACACCCGTTCCCACCAGCGTAAAAAACAGGACCGTCGTCGACGAGTCGTCGGTGGACCGGATGCGCTTGATCTGCACGATCGATAACGCGCCGAAGAATGCGCTCAGCAGAAGCAACACCGGCCCCAGCCAGTTCGACTGAGCGCCGCCTGGGCGCACCACCAGCAGCACGCCGCAGAATCCGACCAGCGCCGCCACCACACCGTTTGCCGTCCACCGTTCCTTGAGGATCAGCGGCGCAAGCAGAATGACGATCAGCGTCTCCGAATACGCAAGAGCGACCGCTTCGCCCAACGGGACATAAGGCAAGCCGGCAAAGAACAGCCCTGAGGCGCCGAGCAGTGTCAGCGCGCGCAGGGTCTGTCGTTTGATATCGAGGTTGGCGAGGCGCTCGAACAAGGAGACACGTCCCCGGCAGCACATGGCGATGGCCGGCGCGAGGCCGAACAGCATGCGGAAAAAGGTCACTTCATTGGCGGGATATTGCAACGCGACCGTCTTCGCCAGGGCATCCACCACAGCAAAGCAGAACATGGCCGCGAGTATGCTGCCGATGCTGTTGAGAGGAAGCGCATTAGCGCGCGTAGCGCTGGTCGATGACATGGCTGTACGGTACGAAAATATGAAGAGAACCCGCATCATCGCACGGGTTCGGATATCACCGCGTCCGCGTTGCACCGTCACCGTATCGCTTCAGTAAAGCGGGAAAAATTGTGATTAACTGAACAATGACAATCGGCATTTCAAATGGCGTAGCGAGTCGACAAACCATAGGTGGTTAGCAATCCGACTTTCTTGCAAAAAGACCTGAATCCCGTTATCAGTGTGGATCGCATCACGTCACACACTGATAACGGATAACCCATGAAACACTCTCGCACCACTGCAACCCGTCTTACGGTAGCGGCTCTGACATTCGTGTGGACGGCCGCCGCATGCGCTCAGGACAACTTGCGGATGACCACGCCCCTTCCTCCGCAAATTCTGACGCCATCGACGGCTGAAACCCGCCTCGGCAAGCTAGAATTTATCGACGGGGTACCGACGCCGCAAACCGCGCAAATGGTCTACGACAACCTCGATTTTCAACGAGGCGTCGAGGCGTTTCTGAGCGGCATCCCCGGGGCCTCGCTGGTGGCGATGCGTACAGCACTGCGCAAGCTCGGGCCGGATAACGGCACCATCGCCATCTTCGAAACGCTGATGGATTCGAAGTCACTATTTCTGACCGCGAATACCGAGTCGATTTACTACTTTGGCTGGCTCGATCTGAAAAACGGTCCGGTGGTGGTGGAAGGTCCTCCGGCTGTGCTTGGTGTGATCGACGATTTCTGGTTCCGCTACGTGACGGACTACGGTATCGCGGGTCCCGACAAGGGCCGCGGCGGCAAGTATCTGGTGGTGCCGCCCGATTACAGCGGACCGCTGCCCACGGAGGGCTATCACATCGTCAAATCGCCGACCTACGGAAACTGGCTGGTAGGACGCGGCTTCCTGCAAAACGGCTCGGCCCGTCCTGCGACCGAAAGCATCAAGGCGCATCTGCGTGTCTATCCGTACGCGCAAAAGGACAACCCGCCGCCGACCCATTTCGTCAACATGTCCGACAAGGAGATGAACACGATCCACGCGAACGACGTCACGTTCTACGATGAAGTGAACGAGATCATCCAGGAAGAACCGGCGGGTGCATACGGCCCGGACATGACGGGGATTTTCCGCGCCATCGGCATCGAAAAGGGCAAGCCCTTTGCACCCGACGACCGGATGAAGAAGATCCTGATCGACGCGGCGGCCGTGGGCAACGCCACCGCGCGCACCATCGACTTTGCCAACCGCGAAAAAGAGGTGCTCATTTACCCGGACCGGCACTGGATCACACCGTTTATCGGCGGAAGTTATGAGTGGCTGGCCGACGGCGCGCGCAACTTCGACGCGCGCACCCTGTACTTTTACGCCGCCACCGTCGTCACGCCGGCCATGGCGGTCGCGATGCCCGGTATCGGATCGCAGTACGCTTCGTCGAACCGGGACAGCGAGGGCAAGCCATTCGACGGTGCGAAAAACTACGTCCTGCATGTTCCGCCAAACGTGCCGGTAAAAAACTTCTGGTCGATTGTCCTGTACGACACGCAAACCCGTTCGATGCTGCAGACGGATCAGCAATTCCCAAGCGTGTCGAGCGAAAAGAGCCTGAAGAAGAATAGCGACGGTTCGTACGATATCTATTTTGGTCCGCGGTCCCCCTCGGGACACGAGAGCAACTGGATTCAAACGATTCCGGGCAAGAGCTGGTTTATGATCTTCCGGCTGTATGGCCCCCTCGCGCCGTGGTTCGATAAAACCTGGAAGCTCGATGACGTCGCGGCGGCCGCGAATTCCTGAGGTTGTGAAAGCGCCGGCCGCAGAGTGTGCGCGGCCGGCGGGATTCATTGCCCTTCAGTTTCAGCTTCAGCTTCAACTCGAGCCTCAGCCAGACACCGGCTAGCGCATCCGGAATTCACCCGTCAGCTGTGCTAAGAGGCCGATATCTCCGCGGGTTTGAGAGCGAGACGCTGCTGGTTCGGCGAGCCGAGCAGGACGTCGAGCGGCATGGGCCTCGCGAAGAAATATCCCTGCGCCTGAGCGGCCCCCATCTCCCGCAACACGGCAAGCGTACCGGCATCTTCGACACCTTCCGCAACGAGCGTCAGCCCAAGCGATTCGGCCATGCGTACGATGGCTCTGACGATGGCCCGGCTGCGTGAACTCGTGGTGAGTTCGAGAATAAACGACTTGTCGATCTTCAGACCGCTGAAGCGGTACTGATGGACGTAGCTCAACGAAGAAAACCCCGCCCCGAAGTCATCGAGCACCACCGACATGCCGTTGTCCGCAAGACGCTGCATGGTGCTGCGTGCGAGATCCGGTTCCGCCACCAGCGCGCCCTCAGTCAATTCGAGACACACGCGCGACGGCAATACGCCATGCTTATGCAGCAAGGCGAGCACCTCGTCGGCAAACTCCGGCCGCGTGATACTGAAGCTCGAACAGTTCACGTGGACTGGCGGCCAGTCCGCACGCTGCGGGTCCGACAAAATGATGGCGACACGCGTGAGCATGTACTGGTCGAGGCGCCCGATCAAGCGCAAACCTTCGACGGCCGGCAGGAACTCGCCCGGACTGATAATGCGGCCATCGGGCTGCCGCCAGCGAATCAGCGCTTCGAGCGCCACCACGTCGCCCGTCGCTACATCCACAATCGGCTGGAAGAACGGCAGCAGTTCGTCTTGCCGTTTGAGCGCATTGCGCAGCGCACCCTCGCGCTCCACCTGATCCAGCACCTCGCGTCGCAACTCATGGTTGAACACCACGAAACTGTCGCGACCGGCGTTTTTCACGCGATACATGGCGATATCGGCGTCGCGCAGGAGATCGGTGGGTCGGCTGTGGTACTGACCATCGGCATTGACGATACCGATACTGCACGACGAGAACACCATATGTTCGTCGATATCGAACGGCAGATCGAACGCCTCCAGGATGCGCTCCGCGGTGGCGACGGCATCGCACAGCGACGCATTCGGCGAGAGAACCGCAAACTCGTCGCCGCCCAGCCGCGCCAGCAGATCGGTCGAGCGCATGCAGCCGCGCAGACGCGCCGCCGCCTGCACGAGAAGCAGGTCGCCGAAGTGATGACCCAGACTGTCATTGACGATCTTGAAGCGATCCAGATCGATGAACATGACCGTCAATTCGCGGCCTTCCTCGCGATATGCGCTCCACGCAGACTGCAACCGGTGCAACAGATGACTGCGGTTGGGCAGTCCCGTCAGGGCATCGTGCGAGTTCTCATGCACGAGGCGCGCGTTGGCGTTGTCCAGTTCGCGCGTGCGGATCTGCACCCGCGCTTCAAGCTCAGCGTTGGCCGCGTGCAATGCCTCGGCGGCGCGACGGCGCGATAGCGCGGTATCGATATGGCGCGACACGAATGTCAGCAGTTCCTGATCGCGCTGCGAATAGCGCACGAGCGGTGCATAGCTCTGGACCGCGAGCACCCCGCGCACATCATCGCCATCGAACAGCGGCACGCCGAGCCACGAGCACATTCGCACATCCCGCGTGGCCATGTCGATTTCGCCAGCGGCGATCAGCTGTAACGCGGTATCCGCATCGATCAGACACGGGCGGCGCTGCTTGATCACATATTCAGTCAGCCCGCGCCGATCGAGGCGCGGCAGCGGCGGCTCGTGCAGGTGTTCGTCGGCATAGTACGGAAACGAGACGATCCGCGTCTCCGTGTCGAACAGCGCGATATAGAAGTTGTGCGCGTCCAGCAACTCGCCGACGATGTGATGCAGGCTGCGAAAGAACTCGACCATGTCGCCAGGGCGGCTCGACAGCTCCGCAATCTGGAATAGCGTCGCCTGCAGGTGTTCGGCCCGCTCGCGCTCGGCAATGCCTTCACGCAACGCCTCGTTGACGCGCGACAGCTCGGAGGTGCGCCGCGCCACCTGCTCTTCGAGATCGGCGCGGTGGAGAATCCGGTCCAGCGCCATGGCCACGTGCCGCGCCACCACGAGGAACAGTTCGCGGTCCTCGGCGCTGTAGATCCGCGAGACGTCGTACACCTGCATCGCCAGCATGCCGAACACTTCGTCCGAGGCATTCTTGAGCGGCGCGCCCATCCAGAACTCGGGACAGTCGCCAATGGGATAAAAGACGCCCGCCTCCACGCCCGCGAAAATCATCGCCGCGTCGACGAACAACGGCTGCCCGGTGGTCAGCACCTGCGCCGTCATCGACGGACGCTCGGGGTCGAGAATGTCGAAGTTCTCCGCCTCGATGACGTCGGTGTCGATCACGTCGACATAGTACGGATAGGTAATCCTGCCGCTCTTGCGGTCGTACAGCGCGAGGTAGAAGTTCTCGGCGTCGATGATCGTACCGAGCCGCTCGTGCACCCGCCGCAAAAACTCCGCGCGATCCGGTACCGAACTCGCCAGGTAGGCAATCTCATACAGCACTCGCTGCGTGTTCTGGGCACGTGCGAGCGCATCGGTTTGCGCGCGCTCTCCCAGACTTCGGGCAAATTCCAGCAGGGACGCGTCACCGGCGAATTCGGCCGGCGCCACCAGCCAGCCGAGCACGCTTTCGCCACAGCCGGTCGGCCAGCTCAGCCAGCCGCGCCGCGAGCAGAGCTGGGCGAGCCCGTGTTGGGTCAGGTTTGGCGGCCACGCAAACGGCGCATGGCCTTGACCGGCGAGGTGCAATTGCTCACCGGCCCGGTACCAGGCCCAGGTCCCCGCCCATGGCTGGCCGCCGTCGCGCACTGCCTGCAATTGAGCTTCGATCGTCGGCGCGGCCAGCGCGGTGCTGTCGGCCGGGTTGGCGGGACTGGAAGCGTCAACCATGGGCAAGCGCCCGTTGGTCGTGCAATGCCAAACCGTTCGCCCTTGTCATGTCTCTGTCAGTGGTCTGCATTCTGCGAGGACGCGCGACCCGTCCGTTTATATGGATACGTTCACTGTGCTAACGGCACAAAAAGCCAAGGCTGAAGGGTGTGCATCAACCGAACCATCAGCCGGACGACAGGAGGCCCTGCGCGAAAGCTCCGGAAGAATAAAGCCTCGCACGGACAAAAGCAAAATCTCCAATAATCCGCGCGCCGCGCACGCTCACAAGCCAGGATTAAAGATTCCTTTCAAGGGGCCGATATCCCGACTCAATATCATGACCGGCACGCGGGGCACGTTTGACACATACGAAGTTGGCACCATCCATCGCCGCAATCACGACGGCGTTCTGCTTGTCCGGTTGCGTGACCACTGCGCCGACACCGGTCGCGGCGCGCTCCAGTCCACCGCCCGCGCGGGTCGCCGTGGTGGCGGGCAATCCGCCCGCGCCCCGGGCGCCGGTTGCCGTGAGACCGGTTATGGTGGAACAGGTCGTCCCGGAACCCAACGACGCCTACATCTCGGTTGCCGCCAAAAGCGATATCGTGTTCGTGGGCGGCGATACCTATATCTGGGTCACGGGATCGGACGGCCGACGCCATCGGCATTTTTACGGCCATGGAGACCGGCGCCTCGAAGTGGTTCGGCGCCGCGAGAATCTGCGTTCAGTGGCAGCGCCGCACCGGGGGCATCCGGCTACCCACGCCACGGCTTACCCGAGCGGCCACCCGCATAACGAGGCACATCGCCCGCAACCATTGCGGGTGAAGAGCGTGCCGCCGCACGCTCAGCCGGGTCATCCGGCTCATCCGGCTCAGCCACCCGTGGACCGCAAATTGAAACATGCCTGAGCGTGCCGGTTAGCGAAACGCGCTACAGCATCGACTTGCCCTGGTCGAGGATCTTGTCGCAGATCTGCTTGGTGAGTTGCTGCTTGACGCCGTCGCCGCCCAGGCTCAATTTCTGGCCGCTACCGGTGTCGAGGATGCCGCTCGCGCCATCGCTATAGCTGCTGTTCGAATTCGAGGCTCCGCCCGGCAGCTTGCTCATTAGCGAGTCCTTGACCGACGACGCACTGCTGCCGCCCAGGTAGTTATTCTTGATGCAGAACTGCAGCACGCCCGCGACGTTGCTGCTGCTGCTGGACGTGACCGAGCCGCCGGACAACGCGCTCCCGAGGTCGCCCAGACCCCCTGACGAACTGCCGCCCGTGAGGCCGCTCAAACCCGTCGCCGCACCGTTGCCGGAGTTCTGGTTGAGCAGGTTGCCAAGCTGGGCGTGCGATGCGGAAAACGGCACCGCCAGTCCGATAAACGTTGCCGCGGCAACGACGTAGCGCATGGGCCTTTTCATCGAATCCTCCGTTAGATGGCCGCTTCCCAGCACGGCTACTTCTGAATTGTCGTAATCAAACCGTGTTTGCGCAAGCGTGTTTTCGCAAGCGCATTTCACCCGCCTCCCACCGCAGTCCAGCTTTCCATCCATGCGAGCCAACGCTCGCCACGCCTCACGCGGCGAGCGGTCGCGTGCCGCTCTGCGCCCGCTAATTCTTCGCTCATTTTGCATCCGCACAATCCGTCCCATCACAGCTTGATTCGCACCTCGAATCACGCGTCACCCAAAGGGAACGATCATGCAAAACATCCAGGATTCAGCCTTTCGACCGTATATCGACGTCTTGCTCGATCAGCTGGAAAAGCACTCCGAGCGGGCCGTATTGCGCTATCTCGACCATGACGTGACGGGCAACACCTTGCGGCGTGCCATCTTTCGTTATGCACGGGCACTTGCGGCACTGGGCATCGGCCGCGGCGATCTGGTGGCACTGCTCGCACCCAATTGCCCGCATGCGCTGGCGATCCGCTACGCGGCCAACCTGATCGGCGCGGCGACGATGTTCCTGCCGGCGTCTGCCAGCGCTGAGCAACGCGCAGCGTTGCTGGCACGGGTGCGGCCCACGCTCCTCGTTCTCTTTCCTGAGACCGCTCACCTGATTCCCGACGCGGTCGACGGCCACGTGGTCTTTGTCGGCGTCGGCTTCGCGTCTTCGAGCCTCGACAGGCTCGCGCAAGCGCAATCGGATCTGCCGCTGCGCAGACTCGTGAGGCCGGATAACCTCGCGGTCGTCGTCTCATCGGGCGGCACGACGGGTCTGCCGAAATGCAGCCGGCGCTCCTTCGCGACGTATTCGACGATGATCGGTACACCGAACGATGAAAACCGCCGTCAGCTAGTCAACGGTCCCCTCGCCTACCTGTCGCAAGTGCTCGTCGATACCACGCTGGTCGGCGGCGGCACCGTGGTCCTGAAGCGTCGCTACGATCCCGCTGAAACGCTCGCGACGATCGAAGCCGAACGCATCACCGACCTGCTGCTGGTCGAACCGCAACTGTTCGAAACCATGGATCACCCGGATGTCGAGCGCCGCGATCTGTCGTCGCTGCGCTCGATCGCGCATGTTGGCGGCTCGGCGCCGGCGGTGTTGCGGCAACGTGCGATCGCGCGACTGGGTCCGGTGCTGACCCATCTGTACGGCGCGAGCGAAATCGGTCTCGTCAGCACGCTGACACCCGCCGCTTACGCGGCGAATCCGGACCTGCTGGATTGCGCGGGACATGTTCGCGCGGGCGTCGAAATCCGTTTGCGGCGCGCCGATGGAAGCCTGGCGCCCGCGGGCCAGTGCGGCACCATTGAAGTCAGATCGGCCGCCGTGGCGGACGGTTACTACCATCAACCGGTCGAGGAAGCACAGAAGTTTCAGGACGGCTGGTGCCTGACCGGCGATGCCGGCTTCATCGACGAGGCGGCCAATCTGCACATTGTCGGCCGCGCGGCCGATGTCGCGGAAATCGACGGCGTGGCGCTCGGCCCCACCCAGATCGAAGACGTCCTGTGCCATTTGCCTGAGGTTCGCTATGCGGTGGCGCTGGCGGCCAGTCACGCTGCGGGCGACTACGCGTGGAACGCGCTGGTCGAGCCGTGGATCGCCGGGCAGGTGGATCTGGCCCAATGCATGAAAAAGCTCAACGCCGCGTTCGGCCCCGTGATCGCCAGCCGGATCCGTCTGGTCGTGACGGATAGCGTGCCGCTGACCGAGCAGGGCAAAGCAGACCGCCACGCGATCGAGAAAATTCTTCAAGGTGACCGGCAGCCGACTCGCGCCGCGCGCCGTTCCGGTTTCACCGAGTCATCCCTGTCGATTTATTGAGGAGTAGAAAATGCGTCACTATCAATGCAACTCTCCGGAAGCCGCGGGCCGCATCCTCGCAGCCTGCCTGCTGACCGATGGACATCTGAGCGTCACGGAACTCGAGGCGCTCGACCGGTGCGGAATGGAACGACGGCTGCTGCTGAATCGACACCGTCTGCTCTCGATCGTGCAAACGCTGTACGAAGACATGACGCGCTGCGGATACCTCAGCTGGAGCGACATCTGCCAGCTCGATCCCGCGACGCTTGCGTCGCTCGCGGCCGATGTGCAGGACCGGCAACTGCGACGCGACATCATGGAGCTGTGCAACGAAGCCGTGATGGCAGACCCTGGCCATTGCGATCGCGAAGCCGCCTTCCTGAGACTGCTGCGCGACGCATGGCAACTTCCGGCCAGGCCGCACGCCAGATAACGGACGACGTCCTGCGCCACCGGCCATATAATCTGCAGAACGGCTGTGAAGGTGGCTCGACGTCAGTGTCATAACCCGCGTGATCGAACGAGGCTGGTCCCTGATGGATCACTATGTTTTTTCTGCCGGTGTGCTGGTGCTCATTCTCGTCAGCGCAGCGCTGGGATCGTATGTCCGCGTACGCCTGGCCGATCACCATTTCTCGGAAGACTCGCTTGCCGCGATGCGCATTGCCGTGGGGCTGGTGGCGACGCTGTCGGCCCTGGTGCTCAGCCTGCTGATCTCGTCCGGCAAGTCCTCGCTCGACCTGGTCAACACCGCGCTCCAGCACAACAGCGTCGCCATGATCCAGCTGGACCGCAGCCTGTCCCAGTATGGTCCGGCGGCCGAGAGTCTGCGCGTCGACATCAAGAACGACTACGGCCACTGGATCTCCTTCCTGTTTTCCAGCAAGAGGGGCAAAACCGCCGAGGCAGAGTCGCGAGAAATCCTTCAGAACACCTACGATATCCAGGGGCGCATTTTTGCTTTACAGCCCCTCGATCCCTCGCAGGAAAAACTGCGCAGCCGTAGCATGGAACTGTGGGACGACATCTTTGCGGGCCGATGGCTCGCGCTCGAACATCGAAGAGGCTCGATACCCACGCCGCTCATTGCGATCCTCGTCGGCTGGCTGACGGTCATCTTCGGCATCTTTGGTTTTAGTGCGCCGAGAAACTGGAGCATGTGCGTCGTATTCGTTCTTTGCGCCGTGTCGGCTACGACTGCCGTGTATGTGGTTCTCGATCTCGACACGCCATTCCAGGGAATGGTCAACGCGTCGAAGACGCCCATGCTGGATGCGTTCAAGTTCATCGGACGATGACGACGACCCGCGCCACGCTCGCCGAACTCTGCCGCGCGGCCCTCTTCGCCCTCGGACGTGAGTTGGCGGCGTGGCGGGCGTCCAGCGCGCGTACGGCATTCGCGGCCGAAGCGGTGCTTTCGGTGGCGCTCTCGGTCGCGCTTGCCAATGCATTGGGTCTGTCGGACACGTGGTGGGCCGCCATCAGCGGCTTCGCGGTCATGCAGACGAGTTTTGCCGGCTCCGTGCAACGCGCCGCACATCGCATCATAGGCACGGTGGCGGGCGCGGCACTGGGAGCCCTCGCGGGCCCCTGGCTTGGCGACCGTCCATGGCTGTTCGTGCCTGCGTTAGGGGTGATCGGCGGTGTGGCGGTGTATCGCGCCAACGGCTCCAAATCGGCCTACGCCTGGATTCTGGGCGGCGTGACTGCCCTGATGGTGACGTACGAAGCGCACAAATTCGCTTCCTTCCGGGCCACCGCCCTGTTCGCGGGGCTCCGCGTGGCCGAGGTCGCGGTTGGCACGCTGGCTTGCGTGCTGGTGGCGAGCGCGTTTCATTTCGTGCCGAAGTGGTGGCGGTTTAACCGTGCGTTATCGGCGGATGCAACCGCTCATGCCACGAGTGTGTTGAGCGAATCTGGTGCGTCGGTGGCATCTGGTGCGTCTACTACTTCTGCCGCGTCTGGCAAATCCGGCGCGTCTGGTCCGTCTGGTCCGTCTGGTGCGTCGGATATTTCCAACCCCGCGGCTTTAACGCCACCGCTAGAATTCGTGCGCTCGACCCGCATGCTGCTCGGCTTGCAGGCGGCCCTGTCCATCACCCTGCTCGCGGCCCTGACTTACGTTCTGCATCTGCCCGGCTTCGCGCAAGCCATGGTCACGACGGTCGCCGTGCTGATCGTGCCGCTTGGGCCGAACGCAGACAGCACGCGGCAACCGGTCATGGAAAAGATGGTGCAGCGGGTGGCCGGCTGTCTGCTGGCCGGAGTGCTCGCCGTGGCGCTACTGCCCCTGATGCTGGGGCAGGCGCTGCTCTGCATGCTCGCGCTGGCCATGGGCGTCTGGGTGGGATGTCACGTGCAGACAGGACGCGAAGGCGCGAGCTACGTGGGCCGGCAATTCACCATCGCCTTCATCATGGTGTTCGTGCAGGATCATCATTGGTCGTCTGATCCGTTACCCGCGCTCATGCGGCTATCCGGCATTTTCATGGGCATTGTCGTGCTGGCAGGGGTGATGTTCGCGACCAGCAGACTGTCCCTTCCGTCCATGTCCCGGAATGCCGGCCGCTAACACTCGTTCGCACTTCGAAGGGTCCGCGAGATTCTCGCCGCGGTCCGTTTCATCCTGCCGCCCTGCGAGCCAGTCGCTATCTACAGCTTGCCCGAAGCCAGCTGCTGGTTGCGTTCAGCGAGAAACTGGATCAGACCGTCCACGCCGCTTTGCTGAACCTTCTCGCTGAACTGCTGCCGGTAAGTCTGGATCAGCCAGACGCCGAGCACGTTCAGGTCATACAGGCGCCAGCCCTGCGGCGTGCTGTACAGCCGGTAGTCGATTTCCGCCGGGTCGCCGTTCCGGGTGGCGATCGTGCGCACCACCACGTCCGTGTCGGTCGGTGCGATGTGCATCGGCGGATACTCGATCTGTTGATCCGGACGGAGCTGACCGATCGCACCCGAGTACGTATGGATCAACAGCATCTTGAACTGATCCACCAGTTGCTGCTGCTGCGCGGGCGTCGCCATGCGCCAGTCGCGTCCCATGGCAAGTGCCGTGGTGCGGCGAAAATCGGTGTACGGAACAATGTCCCGGTCCACGATATCCATGATGCGGGGAATATCGTCCGGCTGGATGGCTTTGTTGTGCACCTCGTCGAGTATCTGCTGGGTCGCGGTCTTGATCAGACGCTGCGGCTCCGTTTGATCGACTTGCGCGTACGCCGCACCGTTGAAGGAGAACAACGCAGCGCAAAACGTCAGATGAAAAAGCGTCTTCATGGGCAAATCCTGTTGAATGCGTTGGCGTGCTGCACTGCAAGTATCCTCCATCGCATCCAAAGACGCCGGGAAGCGCGCATTCCCGATCCGCCTGTCGTTTTCCCGCGCACGCTGTGCAACGTCTGACCCCATTCGCGCGGTCGCGGTGTATTCTAAAGACGCGCGCGGCAGCCTGACTGCCGCGTGCAGGAGACGATCGTGTACAGAGGGTTCCAGCGCCGATGGACAACAGATTTCAGGTCTTGTGGGACGATGGCGAACGTGTCTTCAGTCGGGGGCGCTTTGCTGGCACGGACAGTGAACACGACGTCCTGCTGGCACGACCCGCCGCCGAACATCCCCACCCCACGAGCCTTGACCGCCTCGCCCACGAGTTCGAGCTGAAGGACGAGCTCGACGGTGCATGGGCCGTGCGGCCCCTGAAGCTGCTGCGCGAAGGCGCGATGACCATGCTGGTGCTCGATGACCCCGGCGGTGAGCCGCTCGCGCACTTGCTCGGCGCGCCAATGGAAACAAACTATTTCCTGCGGCTCGCCGTTGGCATCGCCGCGGTGCTGGGTCAACTGCACCAGCGCGGTCTCGTGCATAAGGATCTCAAGCCCAGCCATATTCTGGTGAACTGCACCGACGGCCAGGCGCGCCTCACCGGATTCGGCCTTGCCTCGCGGCTGCCGCACGAGCGCCAGGCACCCGAGCCGCCCGAGACCATCGCCGGCACGCTGGCCTACATGGCGCCCGAGCAGACCGGCCGGATGAATCGCTCGATCGATTCACGCAGCGACCTCTACGCGTTCGGCGTCACGCTCTACCAGATGCTGACGGGCACGTTGCCGTTCACCGCTACCGACCCGATGGAATGGGTGCATTGCCATATCGCCAGAAAGGCGTTGCCGCCCAGCACGCGGGTAGAGAGCGTGCCTGCCGCAGTCTCCCGCATCGTCATGAAGCTGCTCGCCAAGACGGCCGAAGAGCGCTACCAGACGGCGGCCGGTGTCGAACATGATCTGCAGTCCTGTCTCACCGACTGGCAGCGTCAGAGCCGCGTCGACAGCTTCGTGCTGGGCGAACACGACACGCCCGACCGTCTGCTGATTCCCGAGAAACTGTACGGGCGCGAGCGCGAAGTCGACACCCTGGTTGCCGCGTTCGACCGGGTCGTCGCGAGCGGCACGCCGGAACTGGTGCTGGTCTCGGGCTACGCCGGCATCGGCAAATCGTCGGTCGTCAATGAAGTGCACAAGGTGCTGGTGCCCTCGCGCGGGCTCTTCGCGTCCGGCAAGTTCGACCAGTACAAGCGCGACATCCCGTATGCGACGCTGGCGCAGGCCTTTCAAAGCCTGGTGCGGCCACTGCTCGGCAAGCGCGACACGGAACTGGCGAGCTGGCGCGACGCCTTGCTGGAGGCGCTCGACGTCAACGCGGGGCTGATGACCGATCTCATTCCCGAACTGAAGCTGATCATCGGCGAACCGCCACCGGTCCCGGAACTCAAGCCACAACAGGCGCAACGGCGATTCATGCTGGTGTTCCGGCGTTTCATCAGCGTGTTTGCCCGCGCGGAACATCCGCTCGCGCTCTTTCTGGACGATCTGCAATGGCTCGACGTCGCGACGCTCGACCTGCTTGAAGATCTGCTGCGCGGCCCGGAGCTGCAATACCTGATGCTGGTCGGCGCCTATCGCGACAATGAAGTCGACGCCACGCATCCGCTGATGGGCAAGCTGCAGACGTTCAGGAACGCGGGCGTCAAGATCAACGAAATCACGCTCGCGCCGCTCGCCCGGCTACATGTCAGGCAGTTGATCGCGGAAGCGCTCCATTGCAAGCCGGCGCGCATCGAGACGCTGACTCTGCTGGTGCATGACAAGACTGCAGGTAATCCGTTCTTCGTGATCCAGTTTCTGCACGCCCTCGTCCAGCAGGATCTGCTCAGCTTCGATCATGACGCGGGCCAGTGGTGCTGGGATCCCGCTCGCATCCATGCCAAGGGCTACACCGACAATGTCGTGGACCTGATGGTTGGCAAGCTGAGCCGCTTGCCCGAAGAAACGCAGCGGGTGTTGCAGCAGCTCGCCTGTCTGGGCAACGTCGCCGGCATCGCGACCCTGTCGAGCGTTCTTGGACTGCCGCAGCCGCAGGTCCATGCGGCGCTGTGGGAGGCGGTTCGCCAGGAACTGGTCGAGCGGCTGAACGGTTCTTACCGCTTTACGCACGACCGGGTTCATGAAGCCGCCTATTCACTGATCCCGCTCGCCTCGCGCACCGAGGCCCATCTGCGCACCGGACGGCTGCTCGCCAGAGAGACGCCGCCGGGCAAGCGTGAAGAGGCGATCTTCGAGATCGTGGGTCAGCTCAATCGCGGCGCGGCCCTGATCACTGCGCGCGACGAGCGCGAGCAACTGGCTGCGTTCAACCTGCTCGCGGGGCAGCGGGCGCGCGCCTCGACCGCCTATGCCTCGGCGTTACCCTATCTCGTCGCCGGCGCCGAACTGCTGGGCGCGGATGGCTGGAAGCGCCGGCCCGACCTGATGTTCGCACTGGAGTTGAACCGGGCCGCCTGCGAATTCCTGACCGGCCGGTTGGCGGCCGCCGACGCGCGTCTCGCGTCGCTATCCAACTGGGCCACGACAACCGTCGAGCAGGCCAGCGTTGCCTGCCTGCATACGGATGTCTGCACGACCCTCGACCACAGCGACCGCGCGGTCGCGGTGTGTCTCGACTACCTGTGGCATGTCGGCATTGAATGGTCAGCGCATCCGGACGATGATGAGGTCCTCCGCGAGTACAGGCACATCGGCTCGCAACTGGCGAACCGGCTTATCGAGGCCCTGATCGATTTGCCGCTCATGAAGGATGCGGCGTCGCTCGCGACCGCCGAGGTACTGAGCAAGCTGTTCGCCCCGGCCTTGCAGACGGATGCCAACCTCGCCGCCCTGATGAGCTGCAAGGCGGTCAATCTGAGCCTCGAGCGGGGTAACTGCGATGCATCGTGTTTCGCTTACGTCATGCTCAGCAGAGTCGCCGGTCCGCGTTTCGGCGACTACCAGGTCGGCTTCCGTTTCGGCCAGCTTGGCTACGAACTCGTCGAGCAGCGCGGCCTGAAACGCTTCGAAGCCAACACCTATCTTTGCTTCGAGCTTTTTTCGCTGCGCTGGATGACCCACGTGCGCGCCGGCCGCGATCTGCTGCGCCGCGCCTTCGAGGCCGCGAACCGGACCGGCGAGCTGCTGTATGGGGCTTTCGCGTGCACCAATCTCTATTCGGACCTGCTCTTCGCGGGCGAGCCGCTGCCCGCGCTGCAGGCCGAGGCCGAATTCGGCCTCGCGTTCACCGGCAAGGTGGGGTTCGGTCTGGTGATCGATTTCATCACCACGCAACTTGCGCTGATCCGCATGCTGCGCGGCCTGACGCCGACCTTCGGCTGCTTTGACGATGCTCAGTTCAACGAACTGCGCATCGAAGCGCATCTGTCTAGCAACCCGGCGCTCGCGGTTCCCGCGTGTTACTACTGGATCCGCAAATTGCAGGCGCGCTATCTGGCCGGCGACTATGCCGCCGCCGTGGAGGCCGCCGCGAAAGCGCAGCGGCTGCTCTGGACCTCCTCGCTATTTATCGAGGAGGCCGAATATCACTTCTACGCTGCGCTGGCTCGGGCGGCGTGGTACGACGCCGACTTGCCCGACGGGCGCGCACAGCAGCTCGCCGGCGTGGCGGCACATCACCGGCAATTGCAGATCTGGGCGGAACATTGCCCAGAGAATTTCACGGACCGTACCGCGCTGGTAGGCGCCGAGATCGCCCGCCTTGAAGGCCGTGTCGACGATGCCGAGCAGCTCTACGAACAGGCGATCCGCGCGGCACAGGAAAACGGCTTTGTGCATAACGAGGCGCTCGCCAACGAACTCGCGTCGCGCTTTTATGCAGCGCGCGGTCTCGAGAAAATTGCCCGCGTCTATCTGAAAGATGCCCGCTACGGCTATCTGCGTTGGCGCGCCGACGGCAAGGTGCGGCAACTCGAGGAGCGGTACACCTACCTGCGCACGGATGAGCCGACACCGCTGCCCACCACAACGATCGCCACACCCGTCGAACATCTCGATCTCGCGACGGTGCTCAAGGTGTCGCAGGCGGCTTCGGGCGATATCGTGCTGGACAGGCTGATCGATATGATCATGCGGACGGCCATCGAACAGGCCGGCGCAGAACGCGGCCTGCTGATTCTGGCGGACGGTGCCGAGCCGCGGATCGCCGCAGAAGCGACGACCGGCGGCGACGCGACCCGGCTGCAGTTGCGCGATGTGCCGGTGAGCGCCGCGATGTTGCCGGAGTCGCTTCTCTACCATGTCCTGCGCACACGGGAAAGCGTCATTCTCGACGACGCCGCGGGCGACTCCGCGTTCGACTCCGACCCGTACATCAGTCAGCAGCGGGCCCGTTCCATCCTGTGCCTGCCCTTGATGAATCAGGCGAAGCTGACCGGCGCGCTGTACCTCGAAAACAATCTGACCGCCCGCGTGTTCAGCACGAGCCGGATTGCCGTGCTGAAGCTGGTCGCCTCACAGGCGGCGATCTCGCTGGAGAATGCGCGGCTCTACCGCGACCTTGCGGAACGCGAGGCGAAGGTGCGGCGTCTGGTCGACGCCAATATCATCGGCATCCTGGTCTGGAACGCCGCGGGTATCGTTCTCGAAGCCAATGACGCATTTCTTCGCATGGTGGGCTACGAGCGCGAAGATCTTTTTTCAGGCCGGGTCCGCTGGCGCGACCTGACGCCGCCCGAATGGCGGCAGAACAGCGAGCGGGCCCTCGCGGAAACCGCGCAGACCGGACGCGCCCGGCCCTATGAGAAGGAGTACTTCAGAAAAGATGGCAGCCGCGTGCCGGTCATTGTTGGCCTGGCCACTTTTGAAGCGAGCCGGAAGGAAGGCGTCGCGTTCGTACTCGATCTGACCGAGCGCAAGCGCGCGGAGGAGCAAGCCCGTCAGAGCGAACTGCGCTACCGCGAAGTGCAGGCGGAACTGGCGCACGCCAACCGCGTCGCGACAATGGGCCAGCTCGCGGCCTCGATTGCGCATGAGGTCAACCAGCCGATCGCCGCGACGGTGGCGAACGCGTGGGCCGCGCTACGCTGGCTGAGCGCCGAACCGCCTGAGCTCGACGAAATCCGCCTGGTACTCGGGCGGATCGTCAACGACGGCAGTCGCGCGGGCAGCGTGATCGGCCGGATTCGTGATCTCATCAGGAAGGCCCCACGCCGCAAGGAACCGGTGGACATGGGCGCGGCGATCCGCGAGGTGATCGAACTCACGCAAGGCGAAGCGATGAAGAGCGGCGCCTCGGTGCACACGCACCTGGCGGAAGGATTGCCATTCATCGAAGGAGACCGGGTGGAAATGCAGCAGGTTCTCCTGAACCTGGTCATCAATGCGCTCGAAGCGATGAGCAGCGTGAGCGACGGCGTACGGGAACTGCTCATCAGCACCGAGACCACCGACTCCGGTGACGTGCTCGTGAGCGTGCGCGATTCGGGACCGGGTTTTGCGCCGCAGGTCGACGAACGCGTTTTCACGCCCTTCTACACCACCAGGCCCACCGGCTTGGGAATGGGGCTGTCGATCTGCCGTTCGATCATCGACGCGCACGGCGGCCGGTTGTGGGCGAGCGCGAACCTGCCGCGCGGCGCGCTCGTTCAATTCACCGTGCCCGCCTACCCTGCCGTTTGATCGTGATCGCCGCGCCGCGCGAGAAACGTCCTGTGCGGCTGCAACCCACATCCCGCACACTCCAACCGCGCCATGGCCCCCCCATTGCACCGATTGGTTTTCCATGGAACACTGCAATTTATCCGCTGAGCCGGACACATGTCCGGTATATCGGACAGACAAACGCTGGATAACCCACGCAGACAACCTTGGAGGAAGACAATGAGTCATGCCTGGATTCTCGGGGGACCTCGCTCGCAGGCGCGACGTGGCTGGCTAAGAAGCGTGAGCGCGCTGGCGGCCGCTTCCGCCATCGGCTCGCTCGCGGCGGCGCGTCCGGCGCAGGCCGCGAGTCAACGTGCCGCGGCGGCAGCCGATACTGGCAAGCCGTTATTCGCGTACGTCGGCACTTACACGCCCAATGGCCTCGGCATCCATCGCTTCAAGCTCGATCGCGATAGCGGCAAGCTCGAAGCACTCGAACCGCAGCGGGGTATCGAGAATCCAAGCAGCCTCATCGTCGACCGGCAACAGCGCTTCCTGTTCGCCGTAAGCGAGGTGAAGAACTACAACGGCACGTCGAACGGTTCGATCAGCGCCTATGCGATCGAAAGCGGCACAGGTGCGTTGACGCTGGTCAACACGGTCAACTCGCAGGGCGCGGGTCCCGTCTATCTGAGCCTGCATCCCAACGGCCGTTTCCTGATGGTCGCCAACTACAACAGCGGCAGCGTCGCGGTGTTTCCGGTCGCGAACGACGGTACCCTCGGCGAGGCCTGTTCGGTTCAGCAACCGCAGGCACCGGCCGGTGCCCAGCATGCCGCGGAAGGCGTGCCCGGCAGCTTTGCCATCAGCGACCACGACGGCCCGCATGCCCATACCATCGTGCCCTCGCCCGACGGGCGATTCGCGATCTCGACCGACCTCGGTGTCGATCGAACCTATCTCTGGAAAGTCGACGAAGCGACGGGCGCGCTGTCACCGAACGACCCGCCGTTCGTCGCCGCCTCGGCAGGTGCCGGACCCCGGCACCTCGCGTTTCATCCGAATGGCCGCTATCTGTACGAGGTCACCGAAGAGGCGTCGACGCTCGTCTGCTATGCATACGACAGCGTGCACGGTGCATTGACGCAGTTGCAGTCGGTCTCGACATTGCCCGATGGCTACCAGGGCACGAGCTTCGCTTCGGAACTCGTGTTTTCACATGACGGTCGCTTCATCTATGTGGCGAACCGCCTGCACGACACGATCGTGCAGTTCAGCGTCGGCGCGAACGGCCATCTGCAACGGATAGGCGAAGTGCCGACCGGCGGCGACTATCCGCGCGTGATAAAATTCGATCCGTCGGGTCGCTTCATGTATTCGCTCAATCAACGCAGCGACCACATCGCGATCTTTGCCGTCGATAAGGCCAGTGGCAAGCTTCGGGCTACAGGTACGTATGTGGCGGTTGGGAGCCCTTCCGATATTGCTTTTGCGGAGGCGTAGGGGGCGGCAGATCTGGTTGGCACAACGAATGAGCTGCGGGCGCGCCTGAAACGGGCGCCTGCCGCTCGCTAGCGAACCCGCTTCTCATACGATGCCGCCATATAGCCACCGGAATCGGGCATAGGCTTGAGTCCCGCCCGGATAAAACCAGGCGACTCATAGTAAGCACATTGCTTCCGGTTGTCCGGATCGCAGTCGAGCCGCACAAAATGCCGGTTCAATGCGCTCACCTTGTCGGCACACCAATCGATGGCGAAACTGCCAGGCCCTCGACCGTTGAAACCGCTTCTCACGCAAATCCCATGCACATAGCCTGCAATCGGGTCTTGCGCTCCCCAGTACATTTCGTCGTCCCAATCGAGTGAAAACGGCCCCACGGGTATGCCATCCTGCTCGACCACATACACGTCTCTGCGAGAGAGACTGTTCAGTACCCACGTTTCGCTAAAGCCGTCTCCCTCTTTGCCCCACGCATGATCGCCGCGCGCCAGCATGTTCGCGTGCGCATCGTTGCGGATCCGTGCGAGCACCGGGACATCTTCTGCGCATGCCATGCGGACGCTTTTCGACGCCATCGCTCATCTCTCCATGGAAGCATCTTCGTGAAGAAAAACGGTTGACTCTTTGCAACGCCATAGCACGCTCAGCGCTAGCGATAGTTAACCAGGTTGATGATGTCGTTGAGGAACCAGGGCAAAATCAATTGCGTATTGGGATCGCTGACGCCGACGGTCAACCTCGGTGGCCTTGAAGTCGCGTCAGCAGGAATCGTGACGTTAGGCGTGTGCAGAATGTAGGTATCCGTGTCAGGCTGAGTGTTCGCGGGGCTGCCCGTCGAGCTGCAAGCGGTGGTGAGCAAGACGAGAACCGCGGCGAAGCAAAAGCGCTTCATGATGACGTAAGCTCCAGCAACGTTAATGCCACAGTATGGCTGATGCCAGACTCGTGTGCGTATCGGGCTGGAATAAGCAGAGCGCAAACAGCGCAGTCCACTACGATCCGCGTTCGGTGCGCGGCACGCTCATCATCACGAACCCCGCCACTTAATCGAAACCCACCCAACCGGAACGCAGCTTTCACCTCATATCTCGACCCGCGAACCCAGCTCGATGACCCGGTTGGCCGTCAGCTTGAAATAAGCCGCGATGTTGCCGATGTTGTGCACCATCACGCTGAACAGCCGTTCGCGCCACACCGGCATGCCCTTGCCTCCGGTCGCCACCACGGTGGCGTGACTGAGGAAGTAGGACACCCGCGCCGGATCGACCAGCAGGCCTTTGGGTTCGCAGTCGCGCAGCGCCTGCGGCAAGTTGGCCTCGTCCTTGAAGCCGTACGCCACCACGATGCTGTGGCAGTTGTGTCCCAGCGGCGTGATCACCACACGCTCCTCGCGCGGCACGTACGGTACATCCAGGTTGGTCACGTGCACGAACAGCGCACGCTCGTGCAGCACGTGGTTGTGCTCCAGGTTGTTAACGAGCGCATGCGGCACGGAGTTGATATCGATGTTCAGGAACACGGCGGTGCCGGGCACGCGTATCGTTTCCTTGGCAAACAGACAGTCCAGGTACTGGGCGAGCGGCAGTTCGCCCGCATGGGTGCGGGCCTCGTCGACCATCAACTCACGGCCACGGTGCCAGGTGGACATGACGATGAACATGATGGCGCCCAGCAGCAGCGGAAACCACCCGCCTTCCACGAACTTGAGCAGATTGGCCGAGAAGAACGTCAGGTCGATCACGAAGAAAAAGCCCGTGGCCAGCACGCACAGCCACCAGTTGTAGTGCCAGGCGTAGCGCACCACATAGAACGTGAGGAAGGTGGTGATCATCATGGTGCCCGTCACCGCGATACCGTAGGCCGATCCCAGCGCCGTCGACGAACCGAATCCCAGCACCGCCGCCACCACGGCGATCAGCAGCAGCCAGTTGATGGCGGGCACGTAGATCTGCCCGACCTCACGCTCCGAGGTATGGACTATGCCCATGCGCGGCATGAAACCCAGTTGCATGGCCTGCTTGGTCATGGAAAACGCGCCGCTGATGACCGCCTGCGATGCGATCACGGTCGCCACCGTCGCCAGTATGACCAGCGGGAACAGCGTCACCGAAGGGAACAGATGGAAGAAGGGACTGTCCACGGCCTTCGCATCCGACAGCAGGAGCGCCCCTTGACCCAGATAGTTGAGCGCCAGCGCGGGCAACACGAGAGCGAACCACGACAGGCGGATCGGCGGCGCGCCGAAGTGGCCCATGTCGGCATAGAGCGCCTCGGCGCCGGTCAGCGCGAGCACCACCGCACCGAGTGAGACAAAGGCCACCCAGCCATTGCGCAGCAGGAATGCGAGCCCGAGGAACGGGTCGAACGCCGCGAGGATAACCGGCGCGCGACCGATGTTTAGCAATCCTGACACTGCGATCACGCCGAACCACAACACCATCACGGGCCCGAATACCGCGCCGATGCCGGCCGTGCCGTGCCGCTGCACCAGAAACAGGGCAATCAGCACCACCAGCGTGATCGTCACCACGAAGGGCTTGAGCTGCGGCTCCGCCACTTGCAGTCCTTCCACCGCGCTGAGCACCGAGATGGCCGGTGTAATGACACCGTCGCCATAGAACAGGGCCGCGCCGAACACACCGGCGAGCAGCAACCCATTGCGCAGCCGCGGCCGATCCATCACCGAACTGGAGGCCAGCGCCAGCAGCGCCATGATGCCGCCCTCGCCGTGGTTGTGAGCGCGCATGATCAGCGTCACGTACTTCAGCGTCACGACGATCATCAGCGACCAGATGATGAGCGAGACCACTCCCAGCACGTTAGCGTGAGTGAGCGTCAGCCCGTGACTCGAGTCGAATACCGTACTCATCGTGTAAAGGGGGCTGGTGCCGATATCGCCGAACACGATACCGACAGCGGCTAACGCCAGCTTCGCCATCGACTTCTCGACGTGGCCCGCGTGGGCGCCCGTTTGCGGAACTGAAGACGCTTCCATGAATGCCTCCTTCTCAGTGGGTGAGGCGCTCCACCGGCGGACGGTGCGCCGGCCCGCTAGCGCCGGGCAACCCGTCTGGTCGCGCTGGATTGCCTGCCATGAGGAAATCCAGCGGCCAGCTTATTGATACAGCGTACAGGCTAAAGGGCACGTCTCCAAGCAACGCTTTGCGTAGCCAGCATGACTAACAAAACTAACAAAAAGCTGACCTATCGATACGGACAATGCATAGTAAGCTCACGTGGTTAGCAATCCGCCGCGCTGTCGCATACAGTGTTCGAGCGGGCCCGAACCGTGCTACTCACACGCACAGCGATGCTCGACATCATGGGCCGCGTTTGTTGCACCTGCGAGCACGCAGCGAAGTTTCTGCAACGCACGCCGTTAGCCGCCCGGCAGCCCCATCGTTCATATAAGTCCAAGAGGTGCACATGATGCAGAAGCGCGCAACATCGGACGTAGGCCGTCTCCTGAGTGTCCTGTTCGCAGCCCTCGCCGGCCTGTATCTGCTGATCGGCGGCGTGTGGCTGACAGCCATCGGCGGGTCGCCGTACTATGTCGTCACCGGTGCCGTCATGCTCGTGACAGCCGCGCTGCTGTACCGCCGCCGGGCGAGTGCACTCGGCCTCTACGCGTTACTGCTGCTGTGCACCATCGGATGGGCGGTGTGGGAAGCCGGCTTCGACTTCTGGGCATTGACGCCGCGACTCGATGTGCTGGTGGTCTTCGGCATCTGGCTGCTGCTACCGTTTGTCCACCGCACGCTCGATGCCCCCGTGAAACCGGCGGCACTGGCATTGGCCGGCACGCTGGTTCTCAGCGGCGTGGTGCTCGTGTATGCGTCCTTCAACGATCCGCAGGAAATCAACGGAATTCTGAGCGCGAGTGCGACACCTTCGGCGGCGCCGGGCGCGCCCCCGACTCAACCGGATGGCGATTGGCCAGCCTACGGCCGCACGCAGCACGGCACGCGTTACTCGCCGCTCAAACAGATCACCGCGGACAACGCGAAGAACCTGCAGGTCGCGTGGACATTTCAGACCGGCGACACGAAGCGTCCCACCGACCCGGTCGAGACGACCAATGAGGTGACGCCTATCAAGGTGGGCAATATGCTCTACCTGTGTTCGCCGCATCAGATCCTGTTCGCGCTGGATGCCGCGACAGGCAAGCTGGCGTGGAAATTCGACCCGGGCCTCGTCACCGATCCGAGCTTTCAGCACGTGACGTGTCGTGGCGTGTCGTATCACGACATGCGCGACACGCACGACGCAGCCGCGGCAAGCACCGGTGACACCGCCAACCCGCCTGCCTCGGGCGCCGCGGCCGCCCTTTGCGTGCGCCGCGTGTACCTGCCGGTCAACAACGGCCATCTGTTCGCCCTCGACGCGCAAACCGGACAACGCTGCGCGGCTTTCGGCAACCAGGGAGACCTCGATCTGCAGCACGGCCAGCCGGTGACCACGGCGGGTCAATATGAACCGACCTCGCCGCCGGTCATCACCGACAAGGTCATCGTCGTCGCGGGCGCGGTCACCGACAACTATTCGACCCGCGAGCCTTCCGGCGTGATCCGCGGTTTCGATGTCGATACCGGCAAGCTGCTCTGGGCCTTCGATCCGGGCAACAAGGATCCGAACGTGATTCCAGGCGAAGGGGAACACTACACCCTGAATTCGCCGAATTCATGGGCGCCCGCGGTCTACGACGCCAAGCTCGATATCGTCTACCTGCCGATGGGTGTCACCACGCCGGACATCTGGGGTGGCAACCGGACGCCGGAGGAGGAGCGCTACGCGAGCGGCTTGCTCGCGCTGCACGCCACGACCGGCAAGCTGGCGTGGTTCTATCAGACGGTGCATCACGATTTGTGGGACATGGACCTGCCCGCCCAGCCCACGCTGGCCGATATCACCGACAAAGCGGGCAACGAGGTGCCGGTGGTCTACGCGCCCGCCAAGACCGGCAACATCTTCGTCCTCGATCGCCGCACCGGCGCGCTGGTGGTCCCGGCGCCCGAAGAGCCGGTGCCACAAGGCGCGGCGCCAGGCGATCACGTGTCGCCCACCCAGCCGTTCTCCGAACTGACCTACCGGCCGGGCAAAAACCTCACGGGCGCCGATATGTGGGGTGCCACGATGTTCGATCAGATGGTGTGCCGGGTGATGTTTCACCGCCTGAACTATGACGGCACCTTCACGCCGCCGTCGGTGAATGGCACGCTGGTCTTCCCCGGCAATCTCGGCATGTTCGAGTGGGGCGGCATGGCGGTCGACACCGATCGGCAGATCGCGATCACCAATCCGATTGCGCTGCCGTTCGTCTCACGGCTGATGCCGCGCGGTCCAGGCAATCCCCTGCAACCCGCCGCCAGCGACGCAGGCGGCAGCGGCACCGAATCCGGCATTCAGCCGCAGTATGGCGCGCGTTTCGGCGTGACGCTCAACGCGTTTCTGTCGCCGCTTGGCTTGCCATGCAAGCAGCCGGCCTGGGGTTATGTCTCGGCCATCGATCTGAAGACCAATCAGATCGTCTGGAAGAAGCGCATCGGCACCGTGCGCGACAGCTCGCCGCTGCCGCTTCCGTTCAAGATGGGGATGCCCATGCTCGGCGGCCCGATGACCACTGCGGGCGAGGTGTTCTTTATCGGCGCCACCGCCGACAACTATATTCGCGCTTTCAGCACCAATACCGGCGAGCAGGTGTGGCAAGCCCGTCTACCCGCAGGCGGCCAGGCCACGCCAATGAGCTATGAAGTCAATGGCAAGCAGTACGTGGTCATTGCGGCGGGCGGGCATGGCTCGTTCGGCACGAAACTGGGCGATTACGTCATCGCCTACGCTTTGCCTGACGGGAATTGAGCCGCGTGCGCAAGCAGGCGGTGTGCGCGGTTGCGGTCTGGTTCGCGCTGGGCGGTGTCGCCCAGTGCGTCCACGCGCAAAGTTCGGTGACGCTGTATGGCCTGATCGATACCAGCATCGAAATCACCAACCCGGGTTCTTCATGGACACCCCGGGTGGATTCGGGCGCCTATCGTGGATCGCGGGTCGGCGTGCGTGGCTCGGAGCAGATCGGTTCGGACACGCACATCCTGTTCGATCTCGAGAACGGTTTCAACTCGGGCAACGGGGCGCTTGCGACGGCCGGCACTCTGTTCAACCGCCAGGCCTGGATCGGCGTGGGCGCGCCATGGGGCGAAGTGCGGCTCGGGCGCCAGTACTCGCCGATCTACATTCCATTCAAGGGCGATCTGGATGCCTTCGGCGCCGGCACCATCGCGTCCGGACTGAACAACCTGTCGAAGATCACGCCGTACACGAACAACGGCTTCGCGTATCTGTCGCCCGATCTGTACGGCTTCACGACGACCTTGATGGTTGCCTTGCCGCAAAGCGGCAACGGCAACGGTTTGTCCGGCGACTACGAAACCGTCGCCTATCGCAACGGGCCGTTCCACATGTCGTACGCGCATCAGCAGACCACGGGGACAACCGGGCTGCGCGCGAATCTTGGCGGCGTATCATACGAACTCGGCAAGACCACTGCGTTCGTGTCGTTCTTCAATGGCGATGGCGGCTCGCCGCGTTATCACGACGAAGGCATCGCCGTGTCGGCACGCTATGCGATTACCGCGCGCTTGCGTGCCTCGCTGGGATACACCTACCTGCAAGACCAGTCGGGTGGCGACAACAATGCCGACCAGTTCAGCGCCGCCTGCGAATACGACCTCTCGGCGCGGGTCATGCTGTACGCGAGCGCCGGCCTGCTGCGCAATCATGGCAGCGCCGAATTCACGCTGCGCGGCGTCGACGTGACAGGACTCGCGCCCGCTTATCCCGGTGCGCCCGTTCGCGGCGTGCAGTTTGGGATGATCGACCGGTTCTGAACACGATCGGTTCTGAACACCACACGAAGAGCGCGCGCTCAGTCGCCTTCGAGGTCTCGCATCGTGGCAAGCAGATCGCAGAGGCGATAGCCGATTTCCGAACTCAGATTGCGCATCAGCCTGGCGTCGAGGCCCGGCATCGTCGTGCCCAGATGGTCGAGTGCGCTCTGCGGTATCTCCAGCACGACGCTCGGCGTATCCGCCACCAGTTTCAGCAAACGCTGTCGCTCCAGCATCAACGGTATTTCGCCCAGCGCCATGCCCGCCCGATAGCTGGCAGTCCGTAACGCCTTGCCGTCTTTTTCCCAAAGGACGCTGAGGCGGCCTCGCGTCAGCAGCAGCAATCCACCGCGCGGGGCCTCGCGTCCGAGCACGATGTCGCCGGCAACCAGCGGCCTGCGCGTCGCGAGGCTGATCAGCAGCGCGCGCTCGGCATCGGTCAGCTCGCGGGTCAGCGGGAAGGCGGCAAGCTCGATTTCTTCGTCGCTATCCGGCGCGGCCAGCTTGTCGAGCAATTCGTCCTCCGCTTGCGATAGCGCGGCGTCCACGCTTTCGAAGACGCGTAACTCGGCTTCCGGTTTCGTCAGCCCCCATTCGACCAGGAACTTGCGACGGCGCCCCCCGGCGAGCAGCGGCGCAAGAAACAGACGCCGCCCGGATCTGACCAGCAGTTCGTCGAGCCGCTTCAGCATCAGGACCCCGCTGCTGTCGAAATGGCTGATGCGCTTCAGATCGAGCAACACCCAGTCGCTCGCGGACAACTCATCGCCCACCACGCGCTCCACCCGCTCCGCCGAGCCGAAGAAAAGCGGGCCGTCGAGTTCGACCACCGCGATCCGGCGACCATGCACGCCGAGCGCATCAAGCGCCGCACGCGATCGTTCCGTCCTCGAGCGAAGCTGCACCGCGTGCTGGATGCGCCGGATCATTTGCGCATTCGAGCGATAGATGAAGACGACCAATGCCGCGGCGAACCCCACTCCCAGCGCCACCAGCACACTGGTCAGGACGACCAGCACGGTTACCACGAACACCAGCGTGAGGTTGAGAAAGATCTCCCAGCGGGTCGAGGAATGGCCACCGTAACCCACGCCGATCAGCAGTTGATGGGTCCATTTGTCCATCGCCTCCGCGCTGGTCACGATCACGACACCCGCCATGACCGCGAGCGGAATCTGGCCCACCACCCGGTTCAATCCATACGACAGCGCGAGAAGCATGCACGCGTAAGCGAAATTGGCGAACCCGGTACGGCCGCCGCTCGCATGCACGATGCGGGTGAGGTTCGGCGAGCCGCCGCTGGGTGCGCCGCCAAACAGCGCCGACGCGATGTTGGAGGCGCCTTGCACGATCAGTTCGTGATTGCTGCGGTGGCGCGCGCCGAAAAGCTGTTCGGTGCTCGAAATGCTCAGCAGGGACTGGATCGACGACACGAGTGCGATCGTGACGCCGGTCGCGAGGATGACCGCCGCGTGACTGCTAAAAGCTGCGGAGGTGATGAAGTGGAAGATATCGGCGATGCGCAGGTTCAGCGGGATGCCGGGTGGCAAGGCGCCAATCGTGGCGCCCAGCGCCTCGTCGGGAAAGAGCCGCAAGCACAGCATCTGCAGCGCCGTGCCGGCAACGAGGCCGATCAGCGCCGCCGGCACAGGCCCGCTGCGCTGTTTCGCCAGCATGACGACGCCGCCGGACACGAATGCGAATCCTAACGCCCACCAGTTGACCGGCACCGTGCCGTTGAACGCCCGTAGCAGTTCTTCCGGACCGTCGATATTCAGCGCACGGGGAAGTTGATTCAGGATGATCTGGATCGCGAAGCCATTGATGAAACCTGCCAGCACCGGATACGGCACGAACTTGACCAGCAAGCCGAGGCGCGATGCGCCCAGAAGCGTCTGAACGACGCCCGAAACCAGCAGCGCGGTCGACGCCACCAGCACGAGCGCAGCGCCGCCGCCACTTCCCACGGCAAACGATGGGTCTGCCGCCACGCTCGCGATCAACCCCGACAAGATCGCGGCATGGGTGGTTTTCGGCGAGTTCAGGTGCAACGGCGCCCCACCGAATAGCGCCGTGACGATGGCCGCCACGACCGCCGCAACGAAGGCCGCCGATATGCCGGCCGTCACCCAGGCCGCCCCCATGCTTTCGTACAGCACGGCGCCGCAACTGAGGATGATAGGAACCACGGTCAACGCACCGGCGAGAGCACCGGTCACGTCGCGCATTGCCAATCCGAGACGCGCTGATTTCATATACGCCGAGCCTCTTTGCCCGATGAAGCCGTTTGCCTGCGACACGATCGTCATGAGGTCTCATGCCGCTTCGAGGATACCTCTCGTTCATCACCGCAAATCTGCTGCGGCAATGAAAAATTCTCTTGATGAACCCGTCAATGCAGCTAGTCAACCCAAGGTGAAGAGGGAAATGACGGACCAGGACGTTTCACGCGTGCAATCAATTTGACCAAACGTGGTATGTTCAAATGCACATTGCAGTGGGCCTGGTATGTCACACGAAGCCCACGCGCCAAAATCGACCACACCATAAAAAAATGCTCAAGACATTCGTCGCGCAATGCGACCAGCCGGAGGGCTTGCAGGACAACCGCCGTGAGGTTCGCAAAGCCGTTATCGCGGCGTCGCTCGCGACCGGCCTCGAAATGTTCGATTTCACCGTGTACGGATTCTTCGCGGTCATGATCGGGCAGCAGTTCTTCCCCGCACAAGATCCCTTGACCTCGTTGTTGCTGGCGGTCGGCACATTTGGCGTCGGCTTCTTCATGCGCCCGCTCGGGGCGATGCTGATCGGCGCTTATGCGGACCGCGTCGGACGCCGCGCAGCCATGGTGCGCGCCTGCTGGCTGATGGCGATCGGAACCGCCGCGCTCGCGCTCTGCCCGTCGTTTGCCGCCATAGGCGTGGCCGCGCCATTGATTCTCGTCGCCGGCCGCTCGTTGCAGGGATTTGCGGTGGGCGGCGACATCGGCGTCGCCGCGAGTTTCGTCATGGAGTCCGCGCCCGTCGCGCGGCGCGGCTTTCTGCTCGGCTGGCAGTTCACCAGCCAGGGCGCAGCCGCCCTGCTCGGCGCAAGCCTGGGGCTGCTACTGAGTCGCACGATGTCGCCGGACGCGCTCGCCGAGTGGGGCTGGCGCGTACCGTTTCTGGTCGGCCTGCTGATCGCGCCGTTGGGTTTGTACGTGCGGCAGAGCTTACGTGACGTGCCGCTTCCCGCCACGCGCGCCAGAGCGGCTCGCACGCCGCTCGCCGAGATGTTTCGCGCCCATGGCAAGACCATCGTACTGGCCATGCTGATGATGATGGGCCAGACCGTGCCAGTCTACGCGACGGTCTACTACATGCCGGGCTACATGACGCGCGTGAAGCACATGCCCGCGATGACCGGCTTTATGGTGTCCGCCTGTTCCGCGCTTCTGCTGACCTGCATCCCGCCGCTTGCCGGCCTGCTGGCCGACCGTATGCCACGTCGCAAACCGCTGGCGCTCTTCAGCTCGGGATGCATGACTTTGCTGGTCTATCCCGTGTTTCTCATGATGACGCATGCGCATGACGTGCTGCCCATTCTGGGTGGCGTCGGGTTGATCAGCCTGCTGCTCGCGCTCGGCGCGGGTGCCACGACGCTGCTGGTGCTGGAAGCGCTTCCTGTGCGGGTGCGCGCGAGCGGCACGGCGGTTTCGCATGCGCTCGACGTCGCGATATTCGGTGGAACGGCTCAATTCATCGTGACGGGATTGATCAAGTGGACCGGCAATCCGATGTCGGCGGCTTGGTATGTGACGCCCGCCTGTGCGGTGAGTTTTTGTGCGCTGCTGCTGTTCAAGGAACGGCCGTTCAAGCGGTAGGTGCTGGGCACTGCATGCTGCAGTTGCACGCCGGGCACTCGGCACTCATTGAACCCGCCCACGCGCGCGGACGCCGAACGCACTGCATCCGCAGTGCCATCGCACCGCTTCCACGCCCTCGTGTCTAAACCGCCCTGACGGCCATCGCCCGAAAATCCTGCGGCGCCATGCCAAACGCCCGGCGGAAAGCACGCGTGAAGTCCGAGGCGCTTTTAAAGCCGACGCCATAAGCAATATTCATCACCGCCAGATGCGGAAAGCGCGCGAGGTCGTCAGCCGCGCTTCTCAGGCGCAGATGCCGGATATACGTATTCAGCCCGCCCTCGTGTTCGAACAGCCGATACAGGCTGCGGCGCGGCACATGCAGTGCGTCGAGCACGGTTTCGGGAGACAGCGTTTCTTCGTGCAGATGAGCCTTGATATGGCGCCGCACCTGCCCGAACATGACGGCGCGGGCCGCTGCACGCGCGTTGCCGGTCAGTCCCGCTTCCTTGCCAAACGCAGCGGCGAGAAGCTGGGCGCCTGCACGGATGGCGCCGTCCGCTTCGGCGGTGCTCATGGAGGCGATATTGCGGGCGAGCGCTGAAATGTGCTCGATGATCAGACGTGCGAATGGCGTCGAGCCGTGCAGCGTACGACCGTGGATCGCCTCCGGATCGGGGAAGACTTCCTGCACGATTTCACCGGGGACGAAGAACGTCAGGACCCGGCATGCATTGCGCAGCATCCGTACCGGCTGGCCCATGTCCAGTGCCACGATACTTGCCACCGAAGCGGTGCTGTAACGCCGGTTGGTGGGCACCGCGATCTCTTCGATGCCGCCTTCCAGAAACACGTGAAAGACGAAATCGCGGATCGTGTCGACCGAGATCCGGGCCAGTGAACGTTCGAGCACCATCAGGTCCGAGCGGCAGTCCGTGAATACCAGTTTGCCAACCTGATAGCGGTCGATCGAGGCGTGGAACGGCTTGTCCAGTTCGGCGCGCGAGGGCAGCACGTCGATCACATGACCGACCCGTTCCCGCCAGGCCAGCAATTGCCGCTGCGGCGACTCCCCCAACACGCTGAAATGACTATGCGCGAAACCGGCGGGCAACGGACGGCCGAAATCGGCTGGGGTAGCACGGGCGTTCATGTGAAACGAGGCATCGCTGGGGTGGGGTCTGAGGCGACCGGGGCAGTCGCACCGGAAATTTAACCGAAAAATTCACTTTTCATGAACTTTTTCGTTCCCCGGTCTGAAAATCATTCAGAAACCGCGCACGCGTGCGCTCGTGACCACCGGCGCCTGTAAGGCATTGGACAGCATGGTGCGACCGCCAATGCCATAATGCGCACTCTCTCAGGTTCTGGCACGGCCCTCGGAATAGCCAGAATCATTAGCCGACCGTTAATCCGGTCGGCTTTTTTTATCGTGATTTGTTTTTGTGGGGGTTGGCCAACGGAGCCCCGCGCCCGTTCTGGCAACCGCCGCCATTCTCAGCGCCTTTTGCCGCCACGCTTGACCGTGCGTGCCAGTTCGCCAAAAAATTCTCCTTGCGCGCCTGCGCCCCCAGTCCCCTGCGGGTCCGCCGTAGGCCCGCCAGCACTGTCGCGCCATTGTTCGCCCGTCCCGGCAAATGAATTCGTCGCGCGGGCAATGATCCCGCGCAATCAATCCATTACAGTTCTTTCAGCCCCACCCTCACTGCATTTGCGGAGAACGTGCCGCACGTGCTCCGATAGATTTCCCTGAAAGGACTCAATCGTGACCAAGCTCACCGGCAAAGTAGCCGTCGTAACCGGCGCGTCGAAAGGTATCGGCGCGGCCATCGCCAAGGCGCTCGCCGCTGAAGGCGCATCGGTGGTCGTCAACTACGCTTCAAGCCAGGCTGGCGCCGACGCGGTAGTGGCTGCCATCACGCAGAACGGCGGCAACGCCATCGCCGTGCGCGGCGACGTTTCGCAGGCCGCCGACGCACAAGGCATCATCGACGCAGCCGTCGAAACGTACGGGCGCCTCGATATCCTCGTCAACAACTCGGGCGTCTACGAATTCGCACCGATCGAAGAAATCACCGAAGCGCATTTTCACCGCCACTTCAACATCAACGTGCTCGGGCTTCTGCTCACGACGCAAGCCGCCGTAAAGCACCTCGGCGAAGGCGCCAGCATCATCAATATCGGCTCGGTGGTGAGCCGCATCACCCCGCCGGGCAGCGCCGTGTACACCGGCACCAAGGGCGCTGTCGATGCCATTACCGGCGTGCTGGCACGTGAACTGGGACCGCGCAAGATTCGCGTCAACACGCTCAATCCGGGCATGGTGGAAACCGAAGGCACGACGGATGCCGGCATCATCGGCTCCGAGATGGCCGCCGACGTCGTCGGTCAAACGCCGCTCGGGCGTCTCGGCCGGCCCGAAGACATCGCGAAAGTCGCAGTGTTTCTCGCCTCGGACGACGCAGGCTGGGTGACGGGCGAGCAACTGTTGACGGGCGGCGGCGTACGCTAACGCCAGGCTGCGCGCCGGCAACGCGCCATTGGCGTACGCGGAAATCCAGAGACTCATAGAATCATGCCAGCGCGGGCTCCTCGATGGAGCCCGCTCCGAATGATCGACAAGTCAGAGGATTATTACGCCATGAGTTCCACCTCCCGCAAAACCTTCCTCATCACCGGCGTCAGCTCCGGCTTTGGCCGCGCTTTCGCCGAGGCCGCCTTGAACGATGGGCATAGCGTCATCGGCACGGTGCGCAATGAAGCCGCCGCGCAAGGGTTCGAAGCGCTTGCCGCGGGCCGCGCGCATGCCATCGTGCTCGATCTGACCGAGTTCGATGCGATCGCGCCGGCTATCGACAGGATGACGGACAAAGTGGGCCCGATCGATGTGCTCGTCAATAACGCGGGCTATGGCCACGAGGGCACGCTCGAAGAATCGCCGCTCGCGGATCTGCGCCGCCAGTTCGACATCAACGTCTTCGCCGCGGTGGCCACGATCAAGGCCGTGCTGCCCAGCATGCGCACGCGCCGCACGGGCCACATCATCAACATCACGTCGATGGGCGGCCTGATCACCTTGCCGGGCATTTCGTACTACTGCGGCAGCAAGTTCGCGCTTGAAGGCATTTCCGAGTCGCTCGCCAAGGAAGTCGCGGGTTTCGGCGTCAAGGTCACCGCTATCGCACCGGGCTCCTTCCGCACCGACTGGGCCGGCCGCTCGATGGTCCGTGCAGGCCGCAGCATCGCCGACTACGACACGCTGTTCGATCCGGTACGTGCGGCGCGCGAGGCAAAAAGCGGCAAACAGGCCGGCGACCCGGCCAAAGCGGCGCAAGTGCTGCTGAGGCTGGTCGAGGCCGCGGATCCGCCCGTCCACCTCGTGCTCGGCAACGACGCGCTCAAGCTGGTTCAGGACAAACTCGCGGCGCTAGGCGACGAAATCGCGGAGTGGGAGAGCGTCTCACGCTCGACGGACTTCGACTGACCTGCTGCGGTGACAGCCTGAGCAGACCGCCCGCACCGCCCGCACGTCCCGCAAGCGGGCTGCGGTGCCCTCGCCGCCGGTTTGCCGGCCTGCCCGTCGACAGGGCAGCGCCGCACACTTACCGGTAAACTGTCGTGTTTGGTTCGACGGTTCGGACGCGACGGGCAAGCGCCTCGCGTGAGCCGTCGCCCAGCTCACAACAGGATCAGGGAATGAAGCGAGTCGTCATCACAGCCGCGTTTGCGGTGTGCCTCGCGCAACCGGCCATGCAGGCGGCGGCGCAGACAGTCAGCGATCAATGTTTCGCGCTTGGCGATATTGCCGGGCAAGTCGCGTCGTGGCGCATGCACAAGAAGACGAAGGCCCAGGCGCTCGACCAGGCCGCCAAATACTACAAGGACGACTCCGACCGGCTGGCCGTCAACGCGATCATCGACAAGGTGTACAGCCCGCAAGGCCAGGCCATGACGCCCGACCAGGCCAGCATGCTCGCCACCGCCGACTGCGCCAACCAGCATACAGTCCCGCCGTCCGGGCAGTGACTGTGCTCCACCGCGGCGCTCCACCACGGCGGCGCCAGGCCGCGGCTGACGGTGCCGCTGCTGCCCTTAACCACAATCGGCTAAGATTGTCCTGTCAGCACCCCATCTCCGGCCGCCAGCACGCTGGCGCGGCCACTCGCCCGACCCATCAGAGGAACCCAGCATGGCTACATCGAGCTATACCGACACCCGACTCCTGATCAATAACGAGTGGTGCGACGCCGCCAGCGGCAAGACCCTCGACGTCATCAATCCCGCCACCGGCAAGCCGATCGGCAAGGTCGCCCACGCCGGCATCGCCGATCTGGACCGCGCGCTCGCCGCCGCGCAAAAGGGCTTCGAAGCGTGGCGCAAGATCCCCGCCAACGAACGCGCCACCACCATGCGCAAGGCCGCGGCACTGGTCCGCGAACGCGCGTCGGACATCGCCCGCCTGATGACGCAGGAACAAGGCAAGCCGTTCGCCGAAGCGCGTGGCGAAGTCCTGTCGGCGGCTGACATCATCGAATGGTTCGCCGACGAAGGCCGCCGCATCTACGGCCGCGTCGTGCCGTCGCGCAATCTGGCAGCCCAGTCGCTGGTGCTGAAAGAGCCGATCGGCCCGGTCGCCGCCTTCACGCCGTGGAATTTCCCGGTCAACCAGGTGGTGCGCAAGCTGAGCGCCGCCTTGACGAGCGGTTGCTCGTTCCTCGTCAAGGCGCCGGAAGAAACCCCGGCGTCGCCGGCCGCCCTGCTGCAGGCCTTCGTCGAAGCAGGCGTGCCGCCCGGCACGGTCGGCCTCGTGTTCGGCGACCCCGCTGAAATCTCGAGTTACCTGATTCCGCATCCGGTCATCCGCAAGGTGACCTTCACCGGCTCGACGCCGGTCGGCAAGCAACTGGCCGCCCTCGCCGGCCAGCATATGAAGCGCGCCACCATGGAACTGGGCGGCCACGCCCCGGTGATCGTCGCGGCCGACGCGGACGTCGCGCTGGCCGTCAAGGCCGCCGGCGGCGCGAAGTTCCGCAACGCCGGTCAGGTCTGCATTTCGCCGACGCGCTTTCTGGTCCACAACAGCATCCGCGAAGAGTTCGCGCAGGCGCTCGTCAAGCACGCCGAGAGCCTGAAACTCGGTGACGGCCTCGCCGAAGGCACCACCCTCGGGCCGCTCGCGAATGCCCGCCGCCTGACCGCCATGGCCAAGGTGCTCGACGACGCCCGCGCCACCGGCGCCACGGTCGCCACCGGCGGCGAGCGCATCGGCACGGAAGGCAATTTCTTTGCCCCCACCGTGCTGACCAACGTGTCGCTCGAAGCGGACGTGTTCAACAACGAACCGTTCGGCCCGATCGCGGCGATTCGCGGCTTCGACTCGCTCGAAGACGCCATTGCCGAAGCCAACCGTCTGCCGTACGGCCTGGCCGGCTACGCGTTCACGAAGTCGTTCGCCAACGTGCATCTGCTTTCGCAGCAGCTTGAAGTCGGCATGTTGTGGATCAATCAGCCGGCTACGCCTACGCCGGAAATGCCGTTCGGCGGCGTCAAGGATTCGGGCTACGGCTCGGAAGGCGGCCCTGAAGCCGTGGAAGCTTATCTGGTGACGAAGGCCGTGACGGTGATGTCGTCCTGATCGGCTGATCTGCGAGGAGGTTGGCAAGCAGGCTTTGCCTCATCCACTGAAGCACAAGGCGGCCCCGCGAGGGGCCGCTTTTTTTGTCTCTGCGCAACGGGTGCCCGGCGGTTTTATCGCGCTCCACTGGCCGCTACGCGAACCCTTGCGACTGTTATTTTCTGAAAGATTCGCACGAGCGTAGCGCGGGCGGCGCAGCTCAAGATGTGGCCGCAAAAGCCGTTAAACAGACGAGAGGCGTGCTCGCGTATTTTCGACGACAGGGTGTCGAGCCAGATGCAGATCGCGAAACGAACGAGGCGCGCAGCAATCTTCGCAAACGGCGAACAACAGATCAGGATTCGCTCAGGCGCATCGACGGCGCGGCAACCGCCGTTGCAGTCATGAAAGCGCCTGAATTCAGGCACATGATGCTGAGCGGTATGGATCCCGTGACACGCTTGCCAAAGGACCGATAACATGCACTGGGGCCTCCTGCTCATCTCGCATCGCACGCCCCGATCCGTTAGGACAACGGTGAACCCGCAGCGTGAAATCTATCGCGCCTATCGGGCGCTGGTTGTGCTTTCGCTGCTCGCCTGCGGCTGCGTGTTCGCGGCTGCCCCGGCAAGCGCCAGCGAGAGCGTCTTGCGGGTGCTGGCGTGGCCCGGCTATGCCGATCCCGATGTGGTGAAGGCCTTCGAAACGCGCTTTCATGCGAAGGTGGAAGTGACGCTGGTCGATTCCGACGAAGCGCTCTGGGACAACATGCACGCTGGCCGCATGCCCCCGTTCGATGTACTGGCCGCCAACACGGCGGAAATCCAGCGCTACACCCGCGAAAATCTGCTGGCGCCGCTCGATCTCACGCAGATTCCCAATACCCGCCGGCAATTGCCGCGTTTTCAGGCGCGCTCGTCGATCGAGGGGCTGACGGCGGACGGCAACGTTTACGCCATTCCGTTCACCTACTCGTCGATGGGTCTGATCTACGATCGCAAGCAGATTGCGGTGGCGCCGACTTCGATGGCTGAACTGTGGAATCCGCGCTATCGCGGCAAGGTGCTGGATTTCAATAGCGCGCAGCACAATTTCTCGTTTGCCGCGCTTGCCCTCGGCTATCGCGACCCGTTCAAGCTGAGTGCCACGCAAAGCCGCGCGATCGCTCTCAAGCTGATCGATCTGCGCCGCAATCTGCTCACTTACTACACGCTTCCCGAGGAAGCGACGGCGTTCTTCATCCAGCACAAGGTCGCGTTGATGTTCGGTAACTACGGCACCCAGCAACTCGAACAGTTGCGCCGTGCCGGTGCCGACGTGGGCTACGTGATCCCGGACGAAGGCGCGCTCGCCTGGCTCGATTGCTGGGCCGTGACGAGTGCGGCAGCCAATCGCCCGCTCGCGCTCGCGTGGATCAACACCATGCTCGAACCGGACGTCAGCGCGCTCCTGACCCGGCGCCAGGGCCTCGCCAACACGCTGACGCCGTCGCCCGAGAGCAATATCAACGCGCATCTGGTGTGGATTCGCCCGGTGACCGACGTCGAGCGGCGTGAAGCGCTGTGGAGCAAGATCGTCTCGGGCGATCTGCCGGAAACTTTCCAATGATGCGCCCCGGTCTCACGATCAAGCTTTCGCTGCTGCTCGCGTGCATCGGCGTGGTTGCCTCCGGGGCAACCGGCTACTACGCGTACCACGCCAATCGCACGATGCTCGTGCACGAAGCCGAGCAGAACCTGCTGACCTCCACCGGAATGCTGGGCCAGCGCTTTTCGGCGGCGATCGACGACATGGCCGCCGACGCCCAGGTGCTCGCCGCACTGCCGTCGACCGCGCCAGTCGCGCAATTCGACGACGGTTCCGGCACTAACCCCGCCCGCGAACGGCTGGCGAGAGTTTTCAGCAGCTTCATGGCGTCGCATCCCGGCTATCTGCAGATTCGCCTCATCACGCGCCAGCATCATGGCCTGGAACTGATCCGTTTCGACCGCAACGCACAGAGCGCGGTGCGGGTCGAAGCCAGCGGACTGCAGGAAAAAGGTCAGTTTGCCTACGTATTCGACACGCTCGCATTGCCGCCGCGCGGCATCTACATTTCGCCGATCACGGTCAATCACGAGCAAGGCGCGCATTCCGCCGAAGGCAAGCCGACGCTGCGCCTCGCTACACCCGTGATGGCTGCGGACGGCAGCGTGGTCGGCGCGCTGGTGATCGACGTGGATCTGGCGAGCCTGCTCAAGGTGCTGCAGGTCGATTTACCGCAGGACTACCAGGTATATCTCGCCAACGAATGGGGCGATTTCCTGGTGCACCCGAATGCCGCACAGACTTTCGGTTTCGACCGCGGACGGCGCATCCTGATGCAGGACAGCTTTCCGGCAACCGCGCCGCTGTTCCGGCAAGCGGAAAACGATGTGCTGATGAACGGACTGGTGCACCCTCAGCAGGCCTCCGGCCTCGTGCTGGCGTTCGTCCGCAGGCCGTTCGGCGTCGCGGACGGCAACCGCTTCATCGTCCTCGGGCTCGCCAGGCCGCTCTCCGACGTCCTGACAGGCGCAACGCTGCTCGGCGAGCGCATCGTGCGCATGGTGGTGGTCTCCAGCATCCTTGCGTTTCTGCTCGCTATCCTGTTCGCGCGCGCGCTGACCAAGCCATTGCACATGCTTGCGCACGCCGCCACCCATTTCTTCGCAGACCATACGATGGACGCCTTGCCGTTGCGGCGCACGGATGAAATCGGCGTACTGGCGCGCTGCTTCGACCGGATGCGCCTGGAAGTGCGCTCGCAGCTCGACGTGCTCCATCACAAGCAGCATGAGCTGGTCCATCTCGCCAGTCACGACGCCTTGACCGGCCTGCCCAACCGCATGATGTTCGCCAACCGGCTGGAGACGGCGATTCACGAGGCTGCCGCGAAAGGCGAGCGGCTCGCCGTGCTGTTCGTCGATCTCGACCGCTTCAAACAGATCAACGACCAGTACGGGCACGCCGTCGGCGATCGGGTGCTGGCCACCGTGGCGCGCCGTCTGCAAGCGGTCGTGTCCGGCAGCGAGTCACAGGGCGATATGGTGGCGCGGCTCGGCGGCGACGAGTTCATCGTGCTCATCAAAGGCGCCCGTTCGACCGAAGCCGCGCAGGAGATCGCCATCGGCATCATCCGCGCCTTGAACGACACGTTGCTGATCGATGGGCAATCGATGCTGGTCGGCGCGAGTATCGGCATCAGCCACTATCCGGCCGACGGCACTTCCGCCGAAGCCTTGCTGCTCAATGCCGATGCCGCGATGTACGCGGCCAAATCGGGCGACCACCCGTCGTGGCTGCACTATCAGGACCTGCTCGCCACGCGTACGCGCACCACCGGCGCGCCGGCCACCGGCGAGTCTGATGGCGCGACGGATGTCGCGCGGGACGGCGATGCGGACGCGGAGCGCGTCGGACCCGCGGCGGCTCGAGAAATAGCGGGGTGAGAGGCACCTGCCACTCGCCGCGTCCACTCCGCCTTGCGGCCCAGAATAGGGGCTTCGATAAAACGCCACGAGAGTTTCGCCAGCAACAGCGAGACGCCAAAAGAAATCACGATCCCCGCAAGCCGTATCCAGGCCGGCTCGCCCGCGCCATGGAACAGCGCCTCCACGCGGTTCAGCCGCGCCGGATCCGGCACGAAGTTGTGATAGAGGTAGAAGCCGTAGCTGATGCGTCCCAGCGACGCCAGCCAGCGTGTTTCCAGCACGCCAACCACTAGGCTGCTGCCACTGCACGCAATGGCACACACGATGGACGCAATGCACGTGCCGTAGAGCGTGCAGACGAACGTGTAGACGACAGGGTTCGAAGCCGTCGTCCAGTCCGGCTCAGTCGTACATAGCACCGCTACGCCGAGCAGCAATACGATGAAGCTCGACGGCCGTAACAGAAGCGCTCGCAGTATCGAGCCTTCCCTGCGCAGCCAGGCCCCGCCGATACCGCCAAGTGCCAGCATCCAGAAGTTGGTCAACGGGTGCGTGTAGATCACAATATCCGGCGTGCCTGCCGCCCGCATCGACAAGGTGGACACCACACCGGTCACGAGGACTGCGTAGCAAACCAGCAGATGCCAGCGCACCGGTATGAACAGCAGCAGCGGCGCAAAGAACAGATAGAACTGCTCCTCGATCGAAAGACTCCACAGATGCGACCACGGGCCGGGCCAGTAACGCAACACGCCGCCGATCCACAGATTCGACAGGTAAGCAAAATGAAATGGCAGGCCGCCTTTCAGTTGAGGACTGGCATGTCCCAGCATCATCAGGACTGCCATGATTGCCAGCAGCAGGTAGTAGACCGGAAAGATGCGCAGCGTCCGGCGCAGCAGAAAGCGTTTCAGTTCGACGAGGAACTCGCTCGCGCCCGCCTCGATGGTTCTGCGTTGGGCGCTCAGAATACCGGTGATCAGAAAGCCGCTCAGCGCGAAGAAAATCCATACACCGAGATGACCCGCCTCAGCGCGACTGCCCAGCACCCGATGCTGCAGGAACACCATCAGCACCGCTATAGCACGTAGTCCGTCGAAACCGCGAATCCTGTTGTCCATGAGTGCCGTCGTCCGGTTCGGTGCATGCCTGTCACATGCGGATTGCTGAAGGCCGTGGCGACACGGTTGAGAGGCCGCTCGCGCGGCGCACTCAGGCCATCATAGGACGTCATGGAAGAGAAAAAAACTGCAGCGGCGCAACGCGGAAATTTAAAGAAATGCCGCCTTTTTCGCGCCAAATAGTTTGTTGTAAAAAAATAATTCCGCGCCGACCTGGGCAGCACGCCGCGCTTTTTAACCGGCTTGGCTAGCCGGCTTCACCAGCCGTTTCCGTTGCGAATGGCACGCAGCGCGGCGTCGTTTCAGACACCGAGATCCGGATGCCGGTTAGCGAGTTCAGTGATCCACTCGGTAAATGCGCGTACGCGCGAACTCATGCGCCGATGCGGATACAGAATCGACAACGGTGTTGACGGGATCGTGTAGGCGGTGAGTATTTCCTGCAACTCGCCCCGCGCGATCATATCCGCCACCATGAAACGCGAGGGCTGGATAATGCCGTAGCCCAGCGTACCCGCGGTGATGTAGACAGTGCCGTCGTTCACCGCCAGCGCGCCGTCCAGGGTCACCTTGACCACTTCGCCGTTCGCCTGGAATTCGAAGGGGAAAACCTTGCCGGTGCGCGCCGACACATAGTTGACGGCGCGATGCCCCTGCAGCTCTTCGAGCGTGGTTGGCGTGCCATGCTCGGCAAGATACGCGGGCGACGCACAGGTCGTGATGCGCGAATTGCCGATGCGCCGCGCGACGAGACTCGACTCTTCCAGAAAGCCCATGCGGATCACGCAGTCGACGCCGTCCTGAATCAGGTCGATATTGCGGTCCGCGAGGCCGAGACGCACTTCGATCTCCGGGTACTGCTGGTAAAAGTCGCCGAGGGCCGGCAACAGCAACGCCTTCGCCAGGGTGCCCGAGGTATCGACCCGGATGGTGCCCGCGGGACTTTGCCGCTTGTTCGACAGCGACGACTCCGCCTCGGAGATCTCCGCCAGGATGCCGACGCAACGTTCGTAGTACAGCGCACCGTCTTCAGTGACGCTGACCTGGCGCGTGGTGCGGTTCAGGAGGCGGACGCCGACATGCTGTTCGAGCGCCTGAATCAGGTTGCTCACCGAGCCGCGCGGCAAATCCAGCAGTTCTGCTGCCTTCGAAAAGCTGTTGGTCTCGACCACGCGGGTGAAGACTTCCATTGCCTGGAGGCGATCCATACGGGGTAATCCTCGTCAGTCATCGTGACACGGCATGTCGGGCACCGCTCGCCCGTGCCGGGTCGGGTGCGAACGGCCACCGGTGCGCGGACGGCACCGTTGCCGACATTATGTCCGAGCGCTGGCTCAATGTGTGCCGCGAGGCGCGTGTCGCGCGGGTTGACCCTCACTCACTGCCACTGCGCGCCCGCCGCCGCTGGACAGTGACGGCATTTGCTGGCACGATTAAAAGCATTGCGGCTCGTGCCGCCATTTCGCCTTTCCCTGGTCTCGATGAAAATCCACGCTATCCAAGCCCCCGCTCGTTCGATGCGTATGTTCCTGGCAGGTTCTCCCCCTAGGCGCTGAGGGCTTTTTTGCTTCTAAAAAAGGACGCCGCTGGCGTCCTTTTTCTTTTCTGGAGCGGCAATGACGTACCGATACATCACCACGCCCATTTACTACGTGAACGACCGGCCCCACATGGGCCATGCCTACGCAAGCGTCCATGCCGACATCATGGCCCGCTATCTTCGTGCAGCCGGCGCCCGGGTCATGCTGCTCACCGGCGCCGACGAGCACGGCGAGAAAATCGCCAAGGCCGCCATGCAGGCCAACGAGGCGCCTCGCGCGTTCGCCGAACGCCACGCGCAGTCGTTCCAGCAGGCGTGGCGGCGTCTGTCGGTCGAGCCGGACCGGTTCGTGCGCACCACGGCGCCGGATCACGCGCGGGTGGTGTCGGCGTGCCTGACGCGTCTGTACGACGCCGGCGAGATCTATCTGGCGGATTACGAAGGCCTTTACTCGGTCGGCCAGGAACGCTTCGTCACCGAGAAGGAACTGGTGGACGGCAAGCTGCCGGAGGACAAGGAGCCGCCCGTGGTGCGGCGCGAGCCCAATTACTTCTTTCGCATGGAGGCGCACCGGGCATGGATGCGTCAGTTGCTGCTCGACACGCCCGATCTGATCCAGCCCGCGCAGTACCGCAACGAAGTCCTCAGGCTGCTGGAAGAACCGATAGGCGACCTGAGCATCTCGCGACCGGTGCAGCGTCTCGCGTGGGGTATCCCGATTCCATGGGACGCGCAGCACGTCACCTATGTCTGGTTCGATGCCCTGCTCAGCTATGTCTCGCCGCTAGGCTATCCCGATCAGGCGGACTTTGCTGACTTCTGGCCTGCGGCGCGGCATGTGATCGGCAAGGATATTTTGCGCACGCATACCCTCTTCTGGCTGAGCATGACGCACGCGCTAGGGATCGCGCCGTACCAGCGTCTGCACGTATCCGGGCATCTGCTGGGCGCCGATGGGCGCAAGATGAGCAAATCGCTCGGCAACGGCGTCGATCCGCTCGCGGCTGCCGACACCTATGGCGTCGACGCGCTGCGCTATACGTTGATCCGCGAAGTGAGCTTCGGCTTCGACGGCATCATCAGCGAAGCGGTGATCGAACAGCGTCTGAATCGCGATCTGGCCGACGACCTGGGCAACCTTGCCGCGCGAAGCTTGTCGATGGTGGTGAAGTACCGCGGCGCTCGCGTGCCCGCACCCGGACGCCATGAGGCGGCCGACGAGGCGTTGATCACGCGGGCGGCCGCACTGCCGTCGGCCGTGCTGGCTCTGGTGGAGGAAATGAAACTCGGCCGCGCCGCCGAACAGGTGATGGAGTTCGTGAAACAGCTCAACGCGTATGTGGCGAGCAGCGCGCCCTGGACATTGGCCAAAGACGCCCAGAGCGCCGGGCGCCTGGATACCGTGCTCCACACCTTGCTCGAAGGGCTCTGTTGCGTTTCGAACCTGCTTCATCCCGTGATGCCGGGCAAGATGAGCGAGCTGCAAGGCTGGCTCGGCGTGACAGATGGCCCCGGATGGCATCGCGCGTGGGGCGATGGCGTCAAACCCGGCAGCCTCGTCAAGGAAGGCATTCTGTTTCCCAAACGGGCGGCCTGAATTGATTGGCGGTGATGTCCGCGTTGCTTCGGCTTCACCTCGCGCAGCGTTGCAGCAAACCGATCAGCGCCAGCGGGTCATACGGCTTGCGCAGCGGGATGGCGTTATGCAGCAGTACCCGCTGTTCAGGCGTCAGCACGAGGTCGTAGCCGGTCAGGAAAATCACCTGCAGTTGCGGATGCCCCCGGCATGCATCGATCGCCAGATCGACGCCCGACTTACCCGCTAACCCGACATCGGTCAGCAGCACGTTGACCGGCTGCGCGGCGAGAATGCGCTGCGCTTCGACATCGCTGCCGGCTTCGACGATCTGCAGTCCGAATGTCCGCAGCAATTCAGCCGTACTCAGGCGCACCAGCTCGTCGTCTTCGACATACAGGATGCGCAGACGATTGAGGGCATCGGCCGCGTGTACGGCCTCGATTCCCGCAGCGCCTCGCCCATCGACGAGCGCCGCAAGACTCGCATCCTGCACCCCGGCAGTACCCTCATCCACGCTCTCCCCGATTTGATTGCGCATCACATGGCGGATTTTTCGCGCGAGCGCTTCGTAGGTGTACGGCTTGCTGAGCAGTTCGATGCCCTCGTCGAGCCGGCCGGCATGCACGATCGCGTTGTCGGTATAGCCCGAGGTGAACAGCACCGCAATGGCGGGCAAGCGCTCGCGCGCCTTGCGCGCCAGCTCCGTGCTGCGCAGCGGCCCCGGCATCACCACATCGGTAAACAGCAGATGAATCGGCACGCCGCTTTCCACGATCGCCAGCGCACTCTGCGCGTCCTTTGCCCTGAGGACCGAATAGCCCAGCTCCGTCAGCATCTCTACAACAGTGGAGCGGACATCCTCGTCATCCTCGACCACCAGCACCGTTTCCGCACCGCCCTTGGCGGGACCCGCGTCGAGCTGGGTCTCGCGGTCCTCCTCCTGACGCACGCGCGGCAAATAGAGCCGCACCGTCGTCCCGTGACCGGGCTCGCTGTAGATCTTGACGTGGCCGCCCGACTGCTTGACGAAGCCGTACACCATGCTGAGCCCGAGTCCTGTGCCCTGACCTTCCGGTTTGGTGGTGAAGAACGGTTCGAAGGCATGTTCGCGCACTTCCGGCGGCATGCCTGAGCCGGTATCCGTGAGCGCCACCATCACATACTGGCCGGGCGTCACATCCGCATTGCGCTGCGCGTAGGCGTCGTCGAGCGAGGCGTTACCCGCTTCCATCGTGAGCTTGCCGTGTCCGCGCATGGCGTCGCGCGCGTTGATCGCCAGATTGAGCAGCGCGTTCTCGACCTGAAACGGATCGACCAGCGTATTCCACAATCCGCCCGATACCACCGTCTCGATCTCGATGCCGTCGCCGAGCGCCCGGCGAAACATGTCGTCCAGTCCGCGAATGAAGCGGCCGAGATTGACGACCTTCGGCGCGAGCGGCTGACGCCGGCCAAAGGCCAGCAACTGCGAGGCGAGATTCGCGCCGCGCGCCACGCCGGCGAGCGCGTTGCGCACCCGCAGTTCGGACCGCTCGACCCCAGCCACGTCCTTGGCCAGCAGTTGCAGATTGCCGCCGATTACCTGCAGCAGGTTGTTGAAATCGTGCGCCACGCCGCCGGTCAGCTTGCCGATCGACTCCATCTTCTGCGCCATCCGCAGCGCTTCCTCGGCGTGCTGCAAGGCTTCGGCGGTTTCCTTGTCGGTGGTGACGTCGCGCCCCACGCCGTGAATGCGATCCGAGGCCCGGTCGAGCGAGAGGGTCCAGGCGATCCAGCGCCACGATCCGTCGGTGCGCTTCAGGCGGGTCTCGTAACGCGCCGGCACGCCCGAGCGCCGCAAGCGCGCCAGTTGTTCGGTGACCAGCTCGACATCGTCGGGATGAACCAGCTCCATATACGAGTGCGACATCAGCCAATGCTGCGAATAGCCGAGCGTGCTGTGCCATGACGGACTGATGCGCTGCAGTGCGCCGTCGAAATCGGCCACCACCAGCAGATCCTCGCTCAGTTCCCACAGCCGGTCGCGATCGGCGACGGCCTCGCTCACGCGCCGCTCCAGGGTCTCGTTCAACTCGCGCAGGGCTTGCTCGGCCTTGGTGCGCTCGGCGATTTCCGTTTGCGCCGCCTGATACAGACGCGCGTTGTCGATCGCGGTGGCCGCCTGCGCCGCAATCCCCACGACGATGCGTTCGGCCCGGGCGTCGAAAACGCCCGGCTCAGGATGGCCGAACAGCAACCCGCCGAGTACCTCGCCACTGCGCGAAATGACGGGCGCCGCGAGGTAACTGCGCACCGGCAGATGCCCCGGCGGCATGCCGTGAAACGGTGCGCTCAGGCCGTAGCGCGGATCCTGCGTGACATCGTCGACCCGGACGATGCCCTCGCCGTTGAAGGTCTTCTCGAATAACGCGGTGTTACGCGGCATCGGCAGGCTGGCGAACGCTTCGCGCGGCGCACCGGACAGCGAGTACAGCCGGTAGCGCCCGCTCCTGCCGGCTTGTTCCGCCTGCGGGTCGTACACGTTGTAGAAGAACGAGCCGAAGGCGGCGCCGGTCAGCTCCGTCGCCGCGTCGGTCACCACCTGCACGGCGCGGCTCAGGTCGAGTTCCGCCGCCACCGCGGTGCCGACGCGGTTGAGGATCTCCAGGGTGTGCGACTCTTCGCGCAACTTGAGTTCGGTCTCCCGCCTCAGCCGGGCCAGTTGCAGATTGCCCGTTACACGGGCCAGCAGTTCGCGCGCCGAGAACGGCTTGGTCAGATAGTCGTCGGCGCCGGATTCGAGACCGCCTACCCGCGCCTCTTCGCCGGCGCGGGCCGAAAGCAGCAGCACCGGCGTCTCGCGCAATTCGGGGTCGCCGCGCAACGCGCGTAGCAGACCGAAGCCGTCGAGCCGCGGCATCATCACATCCGAGACGATCAGGTCCGGAGCGTGGGCCCGCGCCGCCTCCAGCGCATCCTGCCCGTCCACGGCAACCGCCACCTCGTGCCCCGCCTGGCTGAGAATGCGGCGCATGTAGTCGCGCAGATCGGCGTTGTCGTCGACCACCAGCACGCGCCCGGCCAGCTGTCCGGCAGGCACGACGGGCGGCGCTCCGGCCTCGTCCAGCAAGGGCGGCGGTTCGTCGACTTCGACTTCGGACAGCGGGTTCGAAGCGGGAATCCAGCGCCGCGCGGCATCCACATACGCCAGGACGTTGCGGCTCAGCGCAGCCGGTGCGGCCGGTCCGGACGCCGTTGCGACGGCGCCCTGGCTCACGCGCGGCAACACGACGGTGAAGCGGCTGCCGGTGCCGGGCACGCTCTCGACCGCGATCGTGCCGCCGTGCAGCTTGACCAGCTCCTGCACCATCGCGAGACCGATGCCGCTGCCCTCGACCGAGCGGCCCGGCGATCCAGCCACGCGGTGAAACCGTTCGAACAGGCGCGCGATGTCATCGGGCGCAATGCCGATACCCGAGTCGGCCACGCTCATTGCGATGCTGCCGTCCGGCGTCTGCCTCACCGTCACCGTAATCGCACCGGAGAAGGTGAACTTGAACGCGTTCGACAGCAGATTCATCACGACCTTTTCCCACATGTCGCGATCGATCTCGGCGATCAGCGGAGCAGCTCCGCAATCCACTTGCAGCTGCAGCCCGACGGTTTCGATGGCGGAGCGAAACAGCGAGGCCAGCTCGGCGGTGAAAGCGGCGATATCGGTCGGTTGCGGACTGATCTGAAAACGCCCCGCTTCAATGCGCGAAAAGTCGAGCAGCGCGTTGACGAGCTTCAGGAGCCTCAGGCCGTTGCGATGCGTGATCTCGATCAGATTGCGATCGGCGTGGTTCGCCGTCTCGGGTCTCGCGAGCAGTTCTTCGAGCGGACCCAGCATCAAGGTCAGCGGGGTGCGGAATTCGTGGCTGATGTTCGAGAAGAAGGTGGTCTTGGCGCGGTCGATTTCGGCCAGCGCCTCCGCGCGCCGCCGCTCTTCCTCATAGGCGTGCGCGTAACCGATCGCCCCGCCGATCTGCCCCGCCACCAGATTGAGGAAAGTGCGGTAGCCGTCGTCGAGCAGCCGGCACGGATTGAGCGCGACCACCAGCACGCCCGCCCGCGCCGTCTCGCCGCCCGGCATGATGGGCAGCACGACCGCCTCGGTCGGTTCGCGGTTCCATGGCCCGCTCGGCAAACCGGCACCAAAGCGTTGTGCCAGATCCGTCACGACCATCGGGCTTTGCGTGCCCAGCACTTGCGCAAACGGCCAGTGCGCGGCGTCGCCGGCGCGCATCGCTTCGGGTGCCGCGCGGTGGCCGCGCGCAATACCGCTCAGGCCCGCGAGGGCAACGTCCGCGCCCCCCGGTTCGGCCATGTACAACAAGGCAAACGGAATATCGCGCGCATCGGTCTGCAAGGCGCGCACGCTCAACTCGCAGGCGTCACGCCACAAACGCGCATCCGCGGTCGAGGCGGCCAGATCGCGCAACAGCATCAGTTGCCGTTCGCCGATCACCCGCGCGGTGTCGTCGCTATTGGCGCAGATGATGCCGCCGGCGCTGCCGTCGTCGTTGGGGATCGGGCTGTACGAGAAGGTGTAGTACGTCTCCTCGGGAAAACCGTTGCGCTCCATGATGAGCAGCTTCTGCTCGACGAAGGTGCCTTCGGCCCCTGTCAACGCCGTATCGAGCAGCGGCGCGATGTCGCTCCAGATTTCGTGCCACACGACCTCGGTCGGCTGGCCGAGCGCGACCGGATGCTTGCCGCCAATAATCGACTTGTACGCGTCGTTGTAGAAGAACAGCAGTTGCGGGCCCCAGCCGATCCAGATCGGCTGGCGCGAAGTGAGCATGATACGGATCGCGGTTTTCAGGCCCTGCGGCCAGTTCTCCGGCGTCCCGAGCGAGGTCGCGCTCCAGTCGTGCGCGCGCATCAGCGCACCCATTTCCCCGCCGCCGACCAGGAAGGTCGTGCTCAAACTGGCGCGCAAGGCGTCAGCCGTTCGGCTATCCGGCTTCATTCCCGCAATCTCCTCGGCACACTTCTCTCGTTGGTCTGGTTCTGCTGGAGGTTCGCAAGCGGCCCGCCACGCGTGTTACGCCTCGGCAATGCAAACTGGCCCGTTGCGCCAGATTCTCGCATGCAGGAGATTGCCCTGCAAAGATGCGAAAGCGAGGGAATCCCGAGGGTAAATTCACCCGCGAGCACACCGAATGCCGCATGTGGCGTTTTCCGCTACATTGATGCGATCTTGCCAGGCGCGGTGAGGCGTCGAATCCAGTAAATTGTGCTGGTCCCGCGATCCGAGCGCAGTCCAATCCGGAGCAAAAATGACCCATGATGCCGCCGCTTCCAGCGCCTATTCCACCACCTCGCCGACGCGTGCCGAGGTCGACACGCTTGCGGGCGCAACGGTTCTTGAATTCGGCACCGACTGGTGCGGTTACTGCCAGGCCGCTCAACCGTTGATCGGCGAAGCGCTTCAGGCGCATCCCGAGGTGCGGCGTCTGAAAATCGAGGATGGTCCGGGCCGCCCGCTCGGGCGCTCGTTCAAGGTCAAGCTGTGGCCCACGCTGATCTTTCTGCGCGATGGCGCCGAGATCGCCAGAGTGGTGCGGCCCGCCCATGTGCGAGCCGTGGAGGACGGGTTGAGCGCGCTCGCTTGAGCCGCGCGTCTGCGCATGCGTGTGGGCAGCGGCGCGGCGCGTTACTTCGACAGGCGTGCCCGTACGGTGTATTCGCTGTTGAGCACGGCATCCCGTTCCGCCTCTTCTTCCCGCGGCGCATGAAAATCGGCGGATAGCGGCTCGACCGGATAACCGCGCCGCTCCCATGCGTCGAGCCCGCCCTTGAGCGCCTGGACGTGATGAATATTCTTGGCGTGGAGCTGCGCGATGATCCGCTTGGCGGTCGCTTCATTGGGACAGACGCAGTACACGACGATCGGCCGCGTCAGCAATCCGGAATCCAGCTGCTCGGGCGAGTGCAGATCGAGCGCCCGTGCGCCGGGAATCCGGTACGCTTCCTTGGCGCGCACTTCCGGAGGACGCGCATCGAAAATGAGCGGCGGCGCGCTCGACTTCATCAGTTCGTCCAGTTGCTCCGGACTGATGCGAATCTTCGCCAGCCAACGGCGAAACTGCACCCGGCGCACCCAGCGATAGGCGATGAACACGACGGCCAGCACCGCAAACAGATCGAAGATCGTGCCGCCGTTATGCCGTACCAGCAGCATCCCCTGCGCGATATAGTCGTGCAGCGCGGCGCCGCCCACCAGCCACGCGCCCGCCCACAGCGACGCACCCAGCAGGTCCCACAGCAGGAACACGCGCGGATCGATATTCGTGGTGCCGAGTAACGGCGCGGCAATCAGACCAAGCCCGGGGACGAATTTGGATACCGCGAGAATCGGCGCGCCGTGACGTTCAAAGACGTTACGGGCGGTACGCACGGTGGCATCGAACGACAACGAAAAGCGCACCAGCGAATTCAACATGCGCCGCCCGCGCAGCCGCCCGGTGGTGAACCACAGCGTATCGGCCAGCAAGGTGGCGCAGACCGCCGCGATGAACACGCTCGAATACGACACCTCGCCCACAGCGGCCATGGTGCCGGCGAGCACCAGCATGGGTGCGGCCGGCAACGGTGCGCCAAGCTGCGTGACGAGCACGCTCATGAAGACCGCCCACGCGCACAGCGCAGGCGGAATAGCCGTAGGGAAATGCCACACCATACTGCTCCTGTGGAAAACCGTCGTCGCTCGCCGCACTCCCGGTCCGTCGCAGCCCCTCGCAAGGCATTCATCGAACACGCACGACCGTGAAAGTGAGCCGCCGCAGCGGACAGAGCCAGCCACGAATGGGGCTGCACAACGCCGGGCGTATCGTCGCCTCCGGGATTCTAAACAAAAACGTTGTTGGGCATCGCTCAAGCGGGCACATATCAATGCGCCGGGCGCGCCATCAGATCGTCGAACAGTGCGGCGTACGTCGGGCCGATAGACCGTGGAATGTGAGCCACGCCATCGCGCTTTTGCGTCGAACCGTTCGCTTGCGCTCTGAACGACCGGCGCCAGGGACGCTAAGCTAGTCCCAATCCCGTTCCTCACAACGCCAGCAGCGGGCCCGCAGGCTCGTCGCACACTTACGTTTACATTACAAAGGAAGGCGCCGTGGACCGCATTGGCAACACCGCGTTAAAACTGACAAACCGGGGCACCCCGAGTGCCGCGGCAGCGTCCACGAGCCGCGAGGAAACGCTCGCGCAACGGATTCGCCGCGGTCTGAAGGCCGGCGAATTCGGCGTCGCCTTCCAGCCGGTCGTCCATGCACAGACGTTTCGGCTGCTCAATGTCGAATGCCTGCTGCGCTGGCAGCATCCTGAGTATGGTTTGCTGTTGCCCGAGTGCTTCGTGTCGGCTTTCGACGATACGCAGACCTCACGCGAGGTCACGGAATTCATGCTGGAGTCGGTGTGCCGGCAACTCGGCGAAATGCGGCGTGCCGGCGAGACCCTCCCGGCTACCACCATCAATATCCAGCCTTCGCAGTTGCTCGACGATACGCTCACCGCCGCCATTCGCGACACGACGCGGCGTCACGACGTCGATCCGTCGCTGCTCGAACTCGAACTGGTCGCCACGGAAGACGCGTCGACGCTGTTGTCCACCCAGGAGTTCACGCGCACCTTGCGTCAACTCGGCGTGCGGATCGCGCTGAACGACTTCGGCTCCGGTTATTCGCCGCTCGCGATGCTCGGCGTGGCCCAGATCGATACGGTCAAACTGGCACGCGGGTTCATGACGCACGTGCCGGTATCGGCGCGTGACTGTGTGGTGATGACCGGACTGCTCGATCTGCTCGACAAGCTGGATATGCGAGTCGTCGTGGAGGGTGTAGAGAGCGAGGCGCAGTTACGCTGGCTCAGGCAACGCCCGGGGGTGTACGTGCAGGGCTACCACGTGGCGCGCCCGCAAACAACGCTCGCGGATGCGCTGACGATGAATTGAGCGATGTATGCCCCCTTGGCCTGCAATAGCGTCAACTCGACGTGAACGCAACATACGGCCCGGTGCCGCCACCCGCCGACGTCTTGCCCGAGATGCCATAGTAGACGTGACGTCCATAGAAGAACGGCAAGCCCATGTCGAAGATGCCGGTCATATAGGACGCCATATCGTCGAACGCGTAGTTGCCCGAAGCAAACAGCGTGTTGGCATTGGCCACGTTGAAATCGACGGTCGCAGTCGCCGTATTGCTGATGGCTATCGAAACGGAACGTGCCAGCGTGGTGCCCGGTATGTACTCCTTGAGGCTGTTCGTGCCGATGGTCGAGTCCTGGAAAAACAGCGCGGCCGACCCTGAATCGAAGTATGACGTGCCACTGTAGGTCACGCCGTTGTACGTCGCGTTGAAGTCGCCGGACGCATTGGTTTGCAGCAGCGTCGCGCCGCTCCCCGCGAGCCGGTTGTTGGCCTGCGTGTCGATACCAAAGACCAGTGTGCCGATTGCCGATGCCCCGCCGCACGCCGCAAAAACCGTAATGAGCGCCGTGACGAACGCCCAGACCATGGTTTGCTTCATGTTCGTTCTGCTCATTGCAAGTCGTCGGGGCTGATGCCCTGCGGGAACGCGCCCGGCAAATAGGCCCGGCCGGTGAAATTGCCCATATGGCCGCCCGACTGAACCACGAGACCTGGCTGCTGCACGGAAACGGGCCCGTGACCGCCGTGTTGAGCGGCGTGCAACGCACTCGCGCCTTGCAGATACGACGAAAAATAGCGACCGAGCAACGTGTTGAGCGGCGCCATTTGCGGGCCATGCCAGACCACCGCGAACACGGTCCCGCTCTGCGCGAGATATTCGCGCACGACCGTGCCGCCGTTCAGCGTGGTTTCGTTGACCGTGTATGGCACCTCGGCCAGAGTGACGTGCTGGACCAGCCTTGTCACCTGACTCGCACTGGCGGCGGCCCAGGTGGGCGCACCGCCTAGTTCGGCGTGCGCAGGAATGCCGGCGACGCACGCCGTCAGGGCGGCAGCCGCGCAGAGCATGCTGGTTCTCATCGATTCTTCCCGTGTGATTCGTCGCGTGACAGGCGTGAACTGACCTTCAGTTCATCACGACAGCACGGAATATTACGGGGATGACGGGATTTCGATCCGCAGAAAAGAGCCGGAGAACAGGTCCATTTGCCGGTTTGCCCAATGCCCCGTGGCGGCTTACCTGGCGTGGCTGAACGCGGCTGAGCGCGGCGATCGTCAAATCTTGCAGCGGCCTGGTAAGTCGTTATACAGGCTTCGCGCAACGCGAATAGGCGCTGGCCATGCAGCCTTCACCTGGGCGCGTTTTTCAACCGCTCCGTGCACGCCGCGAATGGCTGCGCAATGTGTCGATTTCATCGAGCAGATCGAGCACCAGCGCAATCCCAGGCGGATTGATCTCCAGTTCGCGCGCGAGGCGGCTGGCGGTGCGCACCCGGCGCAACGATGCGCCACTAAAACGCCACTCGTGCGGCGCGGCTCCTCGCGGAGTAAATGCGCCTTCAGCGACCCACAGGGCCACCTCGTCTTGCGACGCACCGCTCGCCTGGCACAGTTCGACGAGCGTGAACTCCATCTCTTCATTGACAATCTGGCCTTCCAGATAGGTCGTCACGGACTCTTTCATGATGAGCGATCATCCATAAAAATGCGCACGTGGGTCGAAGTTGAAGGCCTGCCGCATCGCGTCATAGGCGGCGGCAGCGCGCTCGGTGTCGGCCGGCGGCAAGACGATGGTGAGGATGACGTAGAGATCGCCGGGCGCCGGGCCCGGAATGCCTTTGCCTTTCAAGCGCAAACGCCGTCCACCTTGCGACCCCTTGGGCACGGTCATTTCGACGGAGCCATCGGGTGTCGGCACCTTGATCTGGGCACCGAGCGCCGCTTCCCAGGGCGCCACCGGCAGATCGAGCGAAACATCGCGGCCATCGACACGGAAGCGCGAATGTTCCCGAAAGGCGATCTCCAGATACAGGTCGCCGGGCCGGGCGTTGCCCAGTGCGGGGCCGCCCTGGCCGTTGAGCCGCAGATGCTGGCCCGCACGAATGCCCTTGGGTATCGTGACGTCCAGCGTACGCGACTGCAGCGTGACATTGCCCTGCGGGTCGAGCACCGGCATTTGTAAGGCGATGGAGCGCTGCGCCCCGCGGTAGGCGTCTTCCAGATCGATCAAGACTTTCGCGTGGTGATCCTGTCCGGCCATCGCGGCAGCGGCCTGCCGCTGCTGCTGCGCGCCGCGCGCATGACCAAACATGGCTTCGAAGAAATCGTCGAGACTGGCCTCACCCGCCGCTTCCCTGGCCGCCCCGCTGAATTCGAAACCTTCGTCCCAGTTCGGCGGCGGCTGGAATTCCTGGCCGTTCTGCCATTCGCTGCCCATGCGGTCGTAGGCTGTGCGTTTTTCTGGGTCTTTCAGCACCTCGTACGCCTCGCCCACTTCCTTGAAGCGTTCCTCGCCGTCCGCCTCTTTGGTGACGTCCGGGTGGTACTTGCGCGCGAGCTTGCGATACGCGCGCTTGATCTCATCCTCGGTGGCGCTGCGCTCGAGGCCGAGGGTCGCGTAATAGTCCTTGTATTTCATGTGGAAGACAGCTCATAAAAGTGGGGACGGCACTGCGTTCGGATCCGGCTGCCTTATTACTTTATACGACTGCGCCGCGCACGTGCGACAGCTAAGCGTCGATGCGCAGGCGCCTTGCATGCAGTTGCGTCGTGGCGACGCCGTGTCGTCAGTTCTACACGCCAGCTATGCGTCTGCAAGATCCAATCCCGCTGCCCTAACGTGCCGGTCGCCGGTCAAACCCCACCATCAGGACCATGAGTTGCTACGTCTCGGGTAGATTCACTCAAGGAGCCTCTCATGAGCAAACCCGAACACACGACACCGCCGGATCTCGAGCATCCGCCGCATGCCGGCCATAGCGACAACGAGAAAAGCAAGTTGCCCGAGCGCGACGACGAAAACCGCAACCAGTCGCCGGCCGACCGGCCGGGCAAGAAGCCGGGTGAAGGCGAGCCATCGGTCAGTTAGACGTCGCGGCTTGCTGGGTTGAGTAGCGTAGTTAGGATGGCGGTTGCGGGCGTCACGAGTGTCACGACAAGGCGCTGGTTCGCGCCCGCGTGTGGAGCGCCATCATTCGCGCGCTACTCGCCCATTACTCGCCCGCGACCGGCTGCGCAGCAGCACCCACGCCACGGCGCGCGGCAGACCGGCTGCGCGTCAGCCACCACGTCGCGATGCGGTCGAGCGCGGTACATAGCACGAGATAGATGAAACCGACGAGCAGGAAGATCTGCACCGGATACACCATCAGGCGGTTATTCACCTGAGTGGCGACGAACGACAATTCGCCGACCCCGACGATATACGCAAGCGACGTGTCTTTCACCAGCGAGACCCACTGGTTCACGAACGAAGGCGTCATGATCCGGATCGCCTGCGGCAGCAGCACATGACGCAATGTCTGCATGCGCGTGAGTCCGAGCGACATCCCGGCCTGCCATTGCCCTTCGCCGACCGCCAGGATGCCCGCGTGGACCGAATGCGCGAGATACGCGCCGCCGATCAGCGAGAGCGCACAGACGACCGCCGCGAGGCCAGGTACGTTAACGTGGAACACCACCGGCAACAGGAAGAAGGTCCAGAAGATCAGCATCAGGACCGGAATCGCGCGAAAAAATCCAATCACGAGCAACAACGGCACCCGCGCGATGCGACCCGCCAAGGCGAGCGCAATACCGCCTGCCATGCCGAGCAGCGCCGAGGCGAGCGCCGACGTCACCGCGAGCACTAGCGTCAATGCCGCGCCGCCCAGCGGCCCGTCTGGAAACGCACCGACCAGCAGATACGGCAGGTTGCTCAAGAATAGCGAACCCATCATCAGCGCCTCGCAAACGATAGGTCACGCCGATACGTGACGACCCGCGCAAGCGCCTCGATCAGCGCCACCACGGCGATATACAGCAGCGTCGCCACCCCGAACGCCGCGAAGGTCTGGAAGGTTTCGGTCTCCACCTGGCGGGCTGCGTACGATAGTTCGGCGAGCCCGATTGCCATCGTCAGCGAAGAGTTTTTGACTAGGTTCATGTACTGGCCGAACAGCGGTGGCAACGAAATGCGTACCGCCTGCGGCAACACGACATGGCGGAACGCCTGCCATGGCGTGAGCCCGAGCGCGGACGCCGCGTGATGCTGACCTGCCGGTACGCCGCGCAGTCCTGCCTGGAACTCCTCAGCAATGAAGGCCGCCGTATAGCAGGTCAGTCCGAGCCAGCCGGCCACGAATTCGAACGACGGCCACCGTATCGCCCACGCCGCCACGTGAAGGCTGTGCGCTGTATTCAGCCATTGCATGACGGCCTCGGGTAGCAAGGTCGCCACGCCGAAATACCAGAACAGCAATTGCACCAGTAACGGCGTATTGCGGAATGCGACCACGTACGCGCCGGCGAGATGCCGCACCAGACGATAGCGCGCATGTCGCGCCATCGCCAGCGCGAAGCCGACCGCCGTCGCCGCGACGGCCGCGCACAACGCAAGGCCGACCGTCACGCCGAAACCTTGCCACAACCACGTCAGATACTTTGGAGCGAGCCATGCCTGCATCGTCGGACCTGCTGGATTTCATCGAACCTTGAAACGCAGAGGGGCACGCCAAGGCGCGCCCCTCTTCTTCTCTTCACGCCGGCGGATTCGCCTCAGGCGCCGGTCTTGTCGCCGATCCTGAAGATACGCACCAGCGGCGTCTTCGTTTGCGGACCGAACCAACGGTTATAGATCTTGCCGGCCGAACCGTCGGCTTCGAGGCCCTTCAACGTCTCGTTGACGAAAGCCGTCAACCGCGTTTCGCCCTTCGGGATGCCGACGCCCATGTAGTCGTTCGAGATCGTGAACGGCGCAATCTCGTAGTTCTGCTTGTCCGGCACGTTGGCGAGCAAGCCGACGAGTTTCGGACCGTCCTGGGTGATCGCCTGCACGTTACCCGCGCGCAAGGCCGCAAAGGCGAACGGGGTATCGTCGTACGCCACGATGGTCGCCTGCGGGAATTTTTCGCGCAGCGTGATTTCGTTGGTGGTGCCTTTGTCGGCGCCGACGCGCAGGCCGTTGATCTGGTCCGGCGACTTCAGCACGCCCTTTTTGGCGAGGAACTGCTGACCGGACGAAAAATAAGGAATACTAAAGTCGACCTGTTTGGCGCGTTCGTCCGTAATGGTGAAATTGGCCAGCACCAGATCGACCTTGTTCGACGTCAGGAACGGAATCCGGTTAGCCGGATTGGTGGGCTGCAGTTCCAGCTTCACGCCGAGCTTGTCAGCCAGCGCCTTCGCGTAGTCGATGTCCAGTCCGACGATGTGATTCGTGGCCGGATCGACGAAGCCGAACGGTGGATTGCTGTCGAACGTGGCAACCCGCAGCACGCCGGCTTTCCTGATGTCGTCGAGACGATCGGCGTGCGCGACGCCGGACACCGTGACCATCAATCCCAGGAGCCATGCGGCGAGAGTACTGGATTTCATTTTTATGGAGACCTTCGTGTGTGTGGCGGCCGTGGATTGCAACCCCGTGTTGCAATCCCGCGTTGCAGTCCAAGTCATGCTGCTCGAGCAGCGGCATCGCTGCAACGATGCACGACCGCAACCTTAGCAGCCACGTCCGGCCCGGCAGAACCAACAAATGTTCCTGTAGTAAGCGTGATTTCTGCTAAGCGTCGGCATGATTTGCAAACGTGTATTTGTCGTTTGTCGACTTACGGGACGCTGACTAGCATCGAGTCTCCACATCCGATCTGGAGGAAATTCCACATGTCCGAGCGTGCCTCTTTCAAGCCGCGCGTCATCGAACCGGTTGCCGACAATCAGCCCGACGGTCTCGGGCTCGCGGTCGAGCTATGGCTGGCGCATCCCGTCGATGGGATCGCCGGCCGTGCGGTACAGATTCACCTGCGCGGCGACGCACGGATGGCCCAGGCCGAGGCATTACGCGATCTGCTGCATCTGCTGGGGACGGATATCGTCGTGGCGTGACGGTCCGGCGCGAAGCACAAAGACCCCGAGCGGCCCCGCGACTCTCCGGGCGGCTGAGGTAGGCCGCCCCACGCTCGGCCTTATCTGACAGGCCTGACGCGATTAGCCGCCAAAACGTAACAGTGATTTCATGCTATCGATACAAATATTCGATAGTTAGGGTATACACTGGCTCCATCGACGTTGCAGACATACCGCTCAGGCGCTTGTCGCGACGCCATTCTGAACTGAAGTCGAAACGGATATGGAGTCCACCATGAACACCAAGATCATCGCCGCCCTGCTGGTTGCCGCTTCTGCCACGCTCGCAGCCCCCGCATTTGCAAGCGGTTACGGCCCGGCTCCGTTTTACCGTCCTGCAGTGGGCGCGCCGGCTTCGCAACAAGGCCAGAGCGCACAAACCGTTGCTGCTGAACGCGCGAATACCAACGCCAACACCAACAGCTCGTACGGCGGCGTGAGTGACCAGACTTCCCAGTCAGGCGCCCATCGTAGCGGCCTGCATTCGATTTTCTTCGGCCATTGATCCGGTCGTAGCAGCGCGGAAGTTTGCTGGTAGCAGTCGACAAAATAAATTTTGGAGGTGAAGCATCATGAAGTCCCTTATTCAAGCGGTTGCAATCGCCGTAGTACTTGCTGCTCCGGTGGCCACGTTTGCCCAGTCGAATCAACCCGTGACCCGCGCTCAGGTGCGTGCGGAACTGGTGCAACTCGAGCAGGCCGGCTACAGGCCCTCGAACGGGCGCGATCCGTATTACCCGTCGGACCTGCAGGCAGCGGAAGCCCGCGTCGCCCAGGAGAACGGCAACGCGCAAGTTTCGACCACGGGTTACGGCCCGGCCACGAGCGGTAGCTCGCAAGCGGGTCAACGCAACGAATTCACGGCCAGCAGCTATTCGCCGCCGGTCTACGTTGGCCACTGAGTCACCGCGAGGCGACTCGTTGTTCAGGACAGAGCCGGTTTGCCGGCTCGCTAGCCACACATAGGCAACAGGACCGCGGCAGACGAACACGCCCGCCTGTATGCCGATACAGAAATCCTCCGTCGCCAGTCTCCTGGTGACTTCGCCCAGCCCCCTGACTGGGCGTTTTTTTATTTCCTCGAGGTAGCGCGTGACAAGGATCGGGGTTTGCTCGGCGCCCCTTGCGTTGGAATATGCGAAGCCGCGCGTACGGCAAGCAAGCCGTTGCGTCCATAAAAAAAGCCAGCCCGAAGGCTGGCTTTGCTGGAAACATCTTCAGGGCCGCGTACTGCGTAATCCCAATTGCGACTTGCGTATTGCGCGTCAGGCCCGCACCGCTGGCGGCACGTACCGGCACTCATAGCGTTTCCTGACCGTGCCGTTCTCATCGACGCTTTCCAGATACACATCGAACTGCCACAGCCGCGCCATATGCTTGAGCACCTCGTCGCTATCGCCGGATAGATGACGGTTGTCGCTCATGAAATGCCTGAGCGTCAGACTACGGTCGCCGCGCGTATTGACCGACCAGACCTGAATATTCGGCTCGCGATGATGCATGTCGTACTGGCGCGACAAAGCCTGGCGCACGTACTGATACCCAGTGTCGTCGTGGATCGCGGAGACTTCCAGCGCGTCGCGCATGTCGTCGTCCAGCACCGAGAAGAGCCGCATTTCGCGGATCAGATGCGGGGACAGGTACTGCGCCACGAAGCTTTCGTCCTTGAAATTACGCATCGCGTAGTGCAGCGCCTGCAACCACGGACTACCGGCCAGTTGCGGAAACCACTTGCGATCCTCGTCGGTCGGGTTTTCGCAGATGCGGCGGATATCGCTCATCATCGAAAAACCCAGCGCGTACGGATTGATCCCGCTGTAATACGGCTTGGTGACCGGCGGCTGGTACACGACGTTGCTGTGCGAATGGAGAAACTCCATCATGAAGCCGTCTTCCAGCTTGCCCTGGTTGTACAGCGTGTTGAGCAACGTGTAGTGCCAGAAGGTTGCCCAACCTTCGTTCATCACCTGAGTCTGGCGTTGCGGATAAAAATACTGGCCGATCTTGCGCACGATGCGAATGACCTCGCGCTCCCACGGTTCCAGCAACGGCGCATTTTTCTCCGCGAAATACAGCAGATTTTCCTGCGGCTCGGGCGGATACCGGTCGTCGGTTTCTTCCGGTTCGGGTGCGTGCCGGTTCGGCAGCGTGCGCCATAACTCGTTCACCTGCGATTGCAGATACGCCTCACGTTCGCGCCGCGCCGCCGATTCCTTCTGCAACGAGAGCTTTTGCGGCCGTTTGTAGCGATCCACGCCGTAATTCTGCAGCGCATGGCAGGAGTCGAGCAGTTCCTCCACCCGGTCCACCCCGAAGCGCTCCTCGCACTCCGCAATGTAATTCCTGCCGTAGACGAGGTAGTCGACGATTGCGTGGGCATCCGTCCACAGCTTGAACAGATAGTTGCCCTTAAAAAACGAGTTGTGCCCGTAAGCCGCGTGCGCGATGACGAGGGCCTGCATCGTCATCGTGTTCTCTTCCATCAGATACGCGATGCAGGGGTTCGAATTGATGACGATTTCGTACGCCAGTCCCATCTGCCCGCGTCGATAGCTCTTTTCGGTAGACAGGAAGTGTTTGCCGAACGACCAATGCCGGTAGTTCACCGGCATGCCGACGGACGCGTACGCATCCATCATCTGTTCAGCGCTGATGAGTTCGAGCTGGATCGGATACACGTCAAGCTCATATTGCTCTGCAACATGCGCAATATGGGTGTCGTATTCTTCGATCAGCTCAAAGGTCCAGTCGGACGGGCACGGCAGAGGCCGTCTATCGGCTACGTTCATACGGACTTCCCTTTGCCCTTCCGCGGGCGTTCCGGTGTGTCCCCGTGCTTCCACTGCGTCCAGACCCGCTCCCGCATCAGTGGCCTCTGTTCCGGCCGCTGCGGCTTCGGCATGCCCGGACTTCTGCTTCGGCACGCCTTGTTTGCGCTCCGGCTGATAGCCGCGCGCCTCATTGTGCAGATGTTTGGTGCTCATGAGGACGCCACCTGCTTTTCAAACAACTCCCTGAACACAGGATAGATGTCGGCGGCCGTTTCGACCTTCTTCATCGCCATGTGCGGCTGCGACAGCGCAAGCTGTGCATATTCGAGCCACAAGTTCTGCTCTTCGGGCGTTACCTGAATATACGCAAAATAGCGCACCTTTTCGAGAATGTCATCACTCAGGATCTTGCGGCACTTGGGCGAATCGTCGGTCCAGTTGTCGCCGTCGGAGGCCTGCGCGCCGTAAATATTCCATTCACTCGGCGAATAACGCTCCTCCTGAACCTTCTTCATCAGCTCCAGCGCGCTCGACACGACCGTGCCGCCGCTTTCGGTGGAATGGAAGAAGGTGTCCTCGTCGACTTCCTCGGCACGTGTGTGGTGGCGAATGAACACCACCTCGATGCGTTCGTAATTGCGCTTGAGGAACAGGTACAACAGGATGAAGAAACGCTTGGCGAGATCCTTGCGCTGCTCGTCCATTGAACCGGATACGTCCATCAGGCAGAACATCACCGCCTGACTCGACGGCTGCGGCTGCTTCACGCGATTCACGTAGCGCAGATCGAACGGATCGATGAACGGAATGCGCCAGATGCGACCGCGCAGATGATGGATTTCCGCCTCGAGCGTGGCGATGTCCTCACGGCGATCCTCGGGATCGGCCTTCATGACCTCGAGTTTCTTTTCGAGTTCATGCAGTTCGTTGACGAGCGGTGCGCCGAGCGCAATGCGCCGGCCGAGCGCGCTGCGCAGCGAGCGGACCACGTCGATGTTATTCGGCGTGCCTTCCGCCGCCCAGCCTGCGCGAATGCTCTTCCAGGTGGGCACGGCCAGCAGATGTGTTTTGACCAGACGCGGCAATTCGAGGTCGTCGAAGAAGTACTGCATGAATTCTTCGCGGCTCAACTCGAACACGAAGTCGTCCTGACCTTCGCCCTCGTTGCTGGCCTGGTTGCCCCCGCCTCCGCCGCCACCGCCCTGGGGACGCGGAATCTTGTCGCCCCGGATGTAGTCGGCGTTACCCGGATGCACCATTTCCCGCTTGCCGCCGGGCCCATGCCTGAACGACGGTTCGGCAATGTCCTTCCGCGGAATCGTGATGCTCTGGGTGTTCTGGATATCCTTGATGCTACGGTCGCGCACCGCTTCCGAGACGGCACGGCGAATATAGTTTTTGACACGACGCAAGAAGCGTTCGCGGTTTGCAATGCTTTTGTTCTTGCCAGCTAACCTGCGGTCGATGATTTGATGAAGCACATCCGGTCTCCTGTGTCGATCGGAAGTCGCGCTTCACCTGTCGACCCGAGTTCGCTCTTTAGCGCGGTACTCAGGTCCCATGCGAAGCGCTGACTCCGATCCCATGCAGGCGCACTCATTTCGAATGCACGAAAGGTGCGTCGCCCATCGCAAGGCTAGGTCCATACAACTTGCGCCTCGCAAGGTGCCCGCGCAGTCTTCCTGCGCGGGCGGCACGCCATGAGTTTCATGAGCGGATCACGATGACTTGCGCACGCGCAGATACCAGTCGCACAGGAGCCGCACCTGCTTGGGCGTATAACCCTTCGCGACCATCCGGTTGACGAAGTCTTCGTGCTTGCGCTGTTCCTCCGCCGATCCTTTGGCGTTGAACGAGACCACCGGCAGCAGTTCTTCCGTGTTCGAGAACATCTTCTTTTCGATCACGACGCGCAGCTTCTCATAGCTGATCCACGCCGGGTTCTTACCTGCGTTCGCAGCACGCGCGCGCAGGACGAAGTTGACGATCTCGTTGCGGAAATCCTTCGGATTACTGATGCCCGCGGGCTTCTCGATCTTCTCCAGCTCTGCATTCAACGAGGCCCGGTCGAAACTCTCGCCGGTGTCGTGATCGCGGAACTCCTGGTCCTGAATCCAGAAGTCGGCATACGTGACGTAACGATCGAAGATGTTCTGCCCGTACTCCGAATACGACTCCAGATAAGCCGTCTGAATCTCCTTGCCGATGAACTCTGCATAGCGCGACGCGAGCACGTCCTTGATGAAGGACAGATACTTCTGCTCGGTTTCCGGTGGGAACTGCTCGCGCTCGATCTGCTGTTCGAGCACGTACATCAGGTGCACCGGATTCGCCGCGACTTCGGTTGAATCGAAGTTGAACACGCGCGACAGGATCTTGAACGCGAAGCGTGTCGACACACCGGTCATGCCCTCATCGACGCCGGCAAAGTCGCGATACTCCTGATACGACTTGGCTTTCGGATCGGTGTCTTTGAGGTTCTCGCCGTCATAGACCTGCATCTTCGAGAAGAGGCTGGAATTCTCCGGCTCCTGCAAGCGGGTGAGCACCGACATCTGCGCCATCATCTTCAGCGTGCCGGGCGCGCACACCGCACTGGCCAGCGAAGAATTGCGCAACAGCTTCTCGTAGATCTTGATCTCTTCGCCATAGCGCAGGCAATAAGGTACTTTCACGACGAAAATCCGGTCGAGCAGTGCCTCATTATTGCGATTATTGCGGAACGCCTTCCACTCCGATTCGTTCGAGTGAGCGAGGATCACGCCGTCGAACGGGATTGCGCCGAAACCTTCCGTGCCCTTGAAGTTGCCTTCCTGGGTTGCGGTGAGCAGCGGGTGCAACACCTTGATCGGCGCCTTGAACATTTCCACGAATTCGAGCAGGCCCTGATTCGCGAGGCACAGGCCACCGGAATAGCTGTACGCGTCCGCGTCGTCCTGTGCGTATTGCTCGAGTTTGCGGATGTCGACCTTGCCGACCAGCGACGAGATGTCCTGATTGTTTTCGTCACCCGGTTCCGTCTTGGCGATACCGATCTGCCGAAGGATCGAGGGATAGCGGCGCACCACGCGGAACTTGCGGATGTCGCCGTTGTATTCGTGCAGCCGTTTGACCGCCCACGGGCTGAGAATGCTGCGCAGATAACGGCGAGGAATGCCGTACTGCTCTTCAAGGATCGGACCGTCTTCGTCGTAGTCGAACAGACCCAGCGGCGACTCGTTCACGGGCGAGCCCTTGATCGCATAGAACGGTACGCGTTCCATGAGTTGCTTCAGACGTTCTGCGATCGACGATTTGCCGCCGCCGACCGGGCCGAGCAGATACAGGATCTGCTTCTTTTCTTCGAGCCCCTGGGCCGAGTGCCTGAAATACGCGACCACCTGCTCGATCACATCTTCCATTCCGTAGAACTCACGGAACGCGGGGTATACCTTGATCACCTTGTTCGCGAAGATGCGCGACGTGCGCGGATCGTTACGAGTGTCGATCTGTTCCGGTTCCCCGATTGCCGTCAACATGCGTTCGCCAGCAGTAGCGTACGCGGCGGGATTGTCTTTGCAGAGCGCGAGATACTCCTCGAGCGAGAGCTCATCTTCTCGCGTTTTCTCGAAGCGGGTCGCGAAACTGCTGTAGATATCCATGCTACCTCCTCGCCAAAGTCTAGACCGATGTCGTGCGCGGCGCGCTAATCGGAAACGACATCGCTCGAATTCATCCTAAACCCTTTTAAATTTTTTTTCACGGACTACGTGATGAAAATCGTGCCGTGTTGCCCTCCCTACAATCGTCACTTGGAAACATAGATTCGGTCACCTACAATCTTCGACCGGATCACCCAACATTGCAGCGATCAACACTGCTATCTTGCGCGAAACGTGTTCTGTCTCACTTGTGTGCAGGCATTGACCACGACACGCCGCAATCCATCCAATCCATCCACGCTATGCGTACAGCTTGAAACATCTTGGCTGCACGCAGTGCTTCTAGCGCCCTGTTCGCTATCACCGTACGACTTGCACCCAATCCGCTCGTTGTCAGCGTACTGCGCGCTGCGTGCCGCGCTTTTTTCCTCAACGCGCGGCGCGGCATTCTCGTGTACAGGCTTCACGCGGTGTTACATGTTGACTCGTGCAGCGCCTGAATTGTTCGTCAGGGCAACGCGGGTTTTTGTTCACGACAAATTACATGCAAACGTACGCTGGCCGACCAACACGCACGATATCCACATCGATGGCATGGTCGACCACACTTACATAACCGGATTTCGGCCGCTCACGCGCTGGCGTGCATAGGTGTATACGGCGAGACGCGCTACCCAGATGCGTCCTCAGGGACAGGACGGCTGCGCGCGCATCTGCGGAAGGTGCAGACGCGGGGCGGAGGGGACGGGATGAAACGGAGGGTCGGGCCCGCTGGCGCAGAGGGAAAGCGCCCAGGGCCGCCTGTCAGGTCAGCTTGATTTCGACTTCGCCGAGTCCGTCGATACGGCCATGCACGATGCCCGCCTTGTCGACCGGGTGCGCGCCCACATAGGAACCGGTTGTAATAGTCCATTCCGGTTCGATGGTAATGCCCATGGCCGCGCAATGATTCACAAACCAGACCAGCAACTCGCGCGGATCGCCCACCGGGTTGCCGGTCGCTTCCGGCACCAGCGATGCACCGTCGAAGCTCAATTCCAGCGCCGGCGACACGAAATCGAACGTGCGCGCGAATCCCGCGTAGGCCACCGGATGTCCGGTGACGAGCGCGCCGTTGTTCTGCGCGTCGGCCAGTTGCGCGAGCGGCGCGATATTGGGCCATTCGCCAAAGCGGCTATCGACGATCTCGATGGCCGGCAGCACCACACCGACCCGCGCCAGCACTTCGTCGCGCGCATAGGCTTCGACGCGCGGCTCGATCGCCTCGTTGAAGCGAAACGCAATTTCCAGTTCGAGCAGGACGCGGAAAAAACCGTCATGAGCAACGCGCGCGGGCGACGCGAACACGAGCGAGGCCGGAATGGGCGCGCCCGAAGCCGCCCCGCCCGGCGCCTTTGCGCCAATTTTCCAGGCGCCGGTCCGCTGGCCGAGTCCGGCGATCACCGCCTGCTGGATCGCGTAGGCGGTGGCCGCGTCGGGCGGCAGGCTGTCCGACGGCGGGGCGTCGATCAGGCGATGCTGCCTGCGCGCGTCAACGAGGCGTTGCGCGAGGTCGTGTGGCGTCATGTCGGTCCTTTCAGGCTGGCGCATCGAATGGGTGGGAATGGCAGGCTTACCGGCATACAACCGTAGTCGCGCCCGTCAATGTACCGGATCACGCGTCGAACGGGGACGCTTAGTACGCTGACAACGAAAAAAGACCACGGTTGTATGCGCAACCGTGGTCCATGTAGGTAATCGATTCTGCTGCAGCGCGGCGCGACGGGCTTCGCCCGCAGCAGCCGACGCTGCGGCGGCAGTCTGTCGCTGCCCCACCCTAAGCCCGTCAGAACGTTTCCCAGTCCTGCTCGCTGCCCGCTGCCGCGGGCGCAGGGGCCTTGGCCGGCGCCGGGCTTCTGGCCGCAGCGGAGACGGACGCGGCGGGTGCAGCCGCAGTGGTTGCAGCCGCCGCCGGAACCGCCGTGACGACCGCCGATGCCGTCGCTACGCGGCCTCGCGGCGCCACCGTTGCCTTGCGCACAGCAGTCGCGGCTTTGGCGGCCGGACGGTGTGCTATCGGGGCGGCAGGCGCCCTGAATGCGCCTTCTTCGAGCTGGAACACCGCCACGGCGGTGCGCAGCCTGCCGGCCTGATCCTCGAGCGAGTGCGCCGCCGCAGCCGCCTCTTCCACCAGCGCCGCGTTCTGCTGGGTCACCTCGTCCATCTGGGTGACCGCGCGCGCCACCTGCTCGATGCCGCTGCTCTGCTCCTCGGAAGCGGCGGCGATTTCACCCATGATGTCCGTGACGCGCTGCACCGCACCGATGATTTCGGTCATGGTCCGGCCCGCCTCATCGACCAGCGCCGAACCGGATTGCACGCGCTCCACCGAGGTGTCGATCAGTTCCTTGATTTCCTTCGCGGCAGCCGACGAGCGTTGCGCGAGGCTGCGCACTTCACCGGCCACCACCGCGAAGCCGCGACCCTCTTCGCCGGCGCGCGCCGCTTCGACCGCGGCGTTGAGCGCCAGAATGTTGGTCTGGAAGGCAATACCTTCAATAATCGAAATAATGTCGGCGATTTTGGCCGAACTCTGGTTGATATCGCCCATGGTGCCGACCACCTGCCCGACCACCGCGCTGCCCTTGTTGGCGATTTCCGACGCATTCGCAGCGAGCGAACTCGCCTGGCGGGCGTTGTCGGCGTTCTGCTTCACGGTGCCGGTCAACTGTTCCATGCTCGAGGCGGTCTCCTGTAGCGCCGACGCCTGCTCTTCCGTGCGCGAGGACAGATCGGCGTTGCCCGCGGCGATCTGGCGCGTCGCGGTAGCGATCGATTCGCTGCCGCCACGCACCGAACGCACCGTCTCGGTGAGGCTGCGCTGCATCTTCGCGATGCCGTCGAGCAGTTGGCCCATTTCGTCGCGCGAGACCACCGCCACGGGGCGGCGCAGATCGCCGGCGGCGATCGCGTCGAAATGACCGAGCGCCTCGGCGAGCGGCCGGCCGATCGCACGGCTGAGCGTCAGATACGAAAAAAGCGCCGCCACCAGACCGCCGATCACCGCGACGATGCAGATGAGCTGGAAGGTCGCGAAGCTGTTCTGGGCGCTCTCGAAGCCCGTCTGCCCCTGGCTGAACTGGAGCTTGCGCAAGGCATCGTCGGCGGACGCCAGATCGTTGAATTTGACCTGCAGGTCCTTCGCGGCCTCCGGGATCTTCGACTGGTCGGTTCCGGCCACCAGCGCGCTGAACGCATCCAGCGCCTGATGCAGCACGTCGCGCTTCGCCGCGACATCCTGGGCAAGCCGGTCTTCCTCCGCGCCGCGTGTCAGATCGGAATATTTCTTCCACCAGGCGTCGGAGGTGGTGCGCATGAGCCGTGCGCGCTCCACCGTCGCCGCCACTTCCGGGGTTCCAAACAGGAAAGCCGCGCGATCCAGCGCAAGGCGTTCGCGCGCCGCGTAGAGCTCGGCGTTGCCGATATCGACGGCGCTCGGCATCTCATTGGTGAACGTCTCGTGATAGGCGTCGTTCGCGTGGCTCATGCCCGTCAGACCGAGCACGCCGACAATCAGCAGCAATGCGGCGAGAAAACCCATGGTCAGGCCGATCCGAGCCTTGATGGTGATGCCCTTGTTCAACATGCTTGTTCCTGTGACGTATCGAATGTGAGTGCTCGTAGAGGGCGTGCGGCGCGGGTCGTCCCACCCTGGCCCGGCGCGTTCTGGCGTCGGCGCTCTAACAGGCGTTTACGGCATTCAGAATCCATACTTAAAGTTTTTATATGGTCTGAAGAATATGGCCGGCCGAGTTTGTATAAATTACAAACCGTCAGAGGGGAGATTGGGCGTTGCGGAGAAGATTTGCCGGGCGAAGGAAGAGTCGTTGAGCGCGACTCTTTGCTTGATTTTTGGGCGGCTGGGCGCCGCCACTCCGCGATTCAGCCGCGCAAGAACGACTTGCGACGGCCCCCGGTTTCATACAGCTAGTGAGAAAGGCGCAGCAACGCCGTTTATGCCGTCACGCCTTGCCGGTCCGCCCCCGCCCCGGCGCCTGCCCACGCAGCAGTGGATTCGCGCAGGATCAGCCGTGGCGCCACCACGCGCCGGCGCGCCGGTGCGCCAGCCGTGCCGGCGGCGGTTCCGGTGATCCGCTCGATCAGCGTCTGCGCCGCCATCTCGCCGAGCGCGCGTACCGACTGCCCCACCGTCGACAAGGCCGGATAGGTGAAGCGCCCCAATTCGATATCGTCGAAACCGATCACCGAGCAGTCGCGCGGCACGCTGATGCCGCGCTCCGCCGCCGCCCGCAAGGCGCCGATGCCCATCATGTCGTTGCCGGCGAAGATCGCCGACGGCTTCACGGTGTCGAACAGTTGGCTCGCCGCACGATAACCGCCGGTGCCCGAGAAATCGCTTTCGACGATCGCACCCGGCGCAATCTCGATGCCGCGCTCCGCCATGCCGCGGATAAAGCCGTGTACCCGCATCGCGCTGACCGCCGTGGCAACCGGCCCCGTAATGCAGCCGATCTTCACATGGCCGAGTTCGAGCAGATGCCGCGTGGCCAGATACGCGCCCTTTTCATGGTCGATCTGCACCAGATCCGCCGAGAGCCCCTCGATATTGCGATCGACCACCACCAGCGGTTCGCGCGCGTCGGCCAGCGCCTGCGCCAGCACGGCGTCGTCGCCGGCCGAGGCCACGATCAGTCCGTCGATGCGCTTTTCCTGCAGCACCCGCAAGTAATTGCGCTGCTTGGCGGGATCGTCGTCCGAATTGCAGAAGAACACGCAGTAACCGTTGCGTGCGCAACCGTCCTCGATTCCGCGCGCCAGCTCCGCAAAGTACGGGTTCGTGCTGTTGGGCACCACCAGTCCGATCGTCGCGGTCGCACGCGCCTTCAGCGACCGGGCGACCGCCGACGGCACATAGTGAAGCTGCCGGATCGCATGTTCGACTTTTGCGCGCACATCGGCCGACACCGGCCGCGAGTTGTTCACGACGTGCGAAACCGTCGTGAACGACACGCCTGCTACGGCCGCTACATCCTTGATGGTCGCCATAACCTGTTGCTCTCCTGCCTGTTTTTTCCGCCGGCTGGTGCGACTTGCACCGTACCGGGCGTTTGCATCAATGACAGATCCAACCCGCTCTATTCACGCACTGCCTGTCGCCCTGCTGGCCCGCCGCACGGCCGGCACAATCTTCTAGACACGCTTGCGCCGGCTCCGATACGTATCCAGCACCACCGCCACCACGATCACCGCGCCGGTGATGATGCGTTTGGTGGGCTCGTTCGCGCCGATCTGCGCGAGTCCCGCCGCCAGCACCGAGATGATCAACACCCCGAAGAACGTGCTGATCACCGAACCCCGGCCGCCCATCAGGCTCGTGCCGCCAATCACGACCGCCGCGATCACCTGCAGCTCGATGCCGTCGCCCGCGTTCGGGTCGGCCGCTTCGAGACGTGAAATCTGGAACAACGCCGCGAGTCCGGAGAGCGCCCCCATCAGCGCAAACACGATCACCTTGTAAGGGCGTGGATTGACACCCGCCAGCCGCACCGCTTCCTCGTTCGTGCCAATGCCGATCAGGTAACGGCCGAACACCGTGCGCGTGAGCACCAGATGCGCGATCAGCATGACAGCCACCGCGATCACGAAGGCTGGCGAAATGCCGAAGGCGATCGGATTGGACAGCACGTCGAAGGCGTCGCCGATATACGCGGTACGCGAGTTCGTCATCTGGTAAGCGAGGCCACGCGCCGCCTCCAGCACGCCGAGCGAGACGATGAACGACGGAATCCGCCAGCCCACCGTGATGCCGCCCGTCACCGTGCCGGTCAACCCGGCCGCGGCCATGCCGAGCAGCGCTGCCGGCAGCGGCCCCCAGTGCCACTTCAGCGCGGCCACGCTGACCACCGACGCGCCCAATGCCAGCACCGAGCCCACCGACAGATCGATCCCCGCGATGATCAGCACGAAGGTCATGCCCACCGCCATCACGACCAGATCGGGAATCTGGTTGGCGATCGTGCTGAACGTGTCGTAGGTCAGAAAGTGCGAGCTGAGCACTGAAAACAGCGCGATCATCGCCAGCAAGGCGCCTGCCAGCCCCAGATAGTTCGAAAAGCCGAAGCGCGGGCCGGCCGGCTTGCCGCTCGCGAGCGGCGCGGACGGATCGGCCACCGGCGTCACGCTCGCCGCGCCCGGGTTGCCGCCCGGAGGTACCGGTTGCTTGGTCATGACAGACTCCCTGATTCATTGGTGCCGGCGGCGCTCAGCAGCGATTCGCGGGCGCGGTAACCGGCGAACGCAGCGGCCAGCAACGCGTCCTGAGTCCAGTTCGCGCGCTCGAACATCCCCGTCATGCGCCCGGCCGACATCACGCCGATCCGGTCGCAGATCAGCATCAGTTCGCGCAGGTCGCTCGACACCACGACCAGCGCGCGTCCCTCGCGAGCCAGCGCGCCCATCAGGCCATAGATATCGAACTTCGCGCCGACGTCGATGCCGCGCGTAGGTTCATCGAATAACAGCACGCGGCAATCGCGCGCCAGCCAGCGGCCGATCACGACCTTCTGCTGGTTGCCGCCCGACAGCTCGCCGACAACCTGCCCCGGCCCGGAGCTACGGATACGCATGGCTTCGATCTGCTTTTGCGCGAGCGCGTTTTCGCGCTTCGCGTCGACCACGCCATGACGCGCCACACTGCCGATATTGCCCAGCGAAACGTTCGCCGCGATCGGTTGCGGCAGCAACAATCCTTCGCCCTTGCGGTCCTCGGTGATGAGCGCGATGCCGTGGTTTACGGCGTCCGTCGGCGACGTAATCTGCACCGGCGTGGGCGCCGCGCCGGGCGTGTCCGCTAGCGACACTGTTCCGCCGTCTTTCTGGTCGGCGCCGAAAATGAGCCGCATCAGCTCGGTGCGGCCTGCGCCGATCAGGCCGCTCACGCCGAAAATCTCGCCCGCGCGCACCTCGAAGGAGACATCGTTCACGACCTTGCCGCGCGTGAGACCGTCGACCTTCAGAAGCGGCGCGCCGATGTTGCGCACGCCCAGATCGATCCGCTCGCCCAGCTCGCGCCCTACCATCAGCGTGACGATCTGGTCGCTGGTCAGCGCGCTCATGGCCTCGACCTTGACCAGCCGGCCGTCGCGCAGCACCGCGATCCGCTCGGCTACCTTGGCCAACTCTTCGAGCCGGTGCGAGATATATACGAGCGCGACACCGCGCGATTTGAGCCGCTCGATCTGCTCGAACAGCAGATCGACTTCGCGCGCGGTCAGCATCGCGGTCGGCTCGTCGAGAATCAGCACCCGGCAGTCGCCGATCAGGTTGCGGGCAATTTCCACCATCTGCTGATGGCCGATACCCAGCTCGCCCACCAGCGTGTCCGGGTCGATCGCTTCGAGCCCGACCTGCGCCATCGCGGCGCGTGCGTCTTCGCGCAGGCGCCGCCGGTCGATCCAGCCGAAACGCAGCGGACCCGCTTGCGGCAAGCGGTTGAGGAACAGGTTTTCCGCCACCGACAAGGTCGGCAGCAGGTTCAGTTCCTGCATCACCATGCGCACGCCGAGCGCCTCGGCCTCGGTACGGCTCGCCGGAGCATACGGCGCGCCGGCCAGCCGCATCGTGCCGGCAGTCGGTACGACGAGCCCGCCGATGATCTTCGACAACGTACTCTTACCCGCGCCGTTTTCGCCGGTCAGCGCCAATGCCTCGCCGGCGACGAGCGAAAACGCGACGTCGGCGAGCACGGGTTCGGCGTAAGTCTTGCCGATTCCCGTCACGGACAATACGGCGGGCGTTGCCGGGTGAGCAGTCAGTTCCATCGCGATCCTGGTTCCGGGGCCGCCTCACGCGGGTTTCAGACGGACGGCAACCGCCTTGAACCCCACTCGGGCAACCACGTGTCATGCCGGCCCAAGGCAGGTTATGCGCTGGACTTTCCAACGCACCCCGTCCCGCCGCGTCCGCCGACATGACGCTTATCTCTGGAATAACGGCGGCTGCACGGTTTTCTTGAGCGTTTATTGAATTGCTGCGGCGCGGCTCATAGGGCCGGGCCGTGTTTCATCATCCGTTTGATAGCGCTGCTGGCGTCACGGCCGACCCTATAAACCTTACGCCGCTTTGCGCCCGCGCGCACAGAGCAGAGCGCCCCGCAAGCCATGCTGCGGTTGCCGCACAGCGGCATCCGCTGTTTTGGAGACCCGTTGGACATGACCGAAGCGACCTCGAACCAGGCGGTACCGCACGTCATGCAAACGTTTGCGACGCACATTCTCAATGCAGCCAGTGGCGAGTGTCAACGAGTTGTTGTTGCGCCCAACATTGTCACCGCTTGCAAGCTTTGTCGGCGGCGGGCCCGCTCATGCTGGACCGAGGTTGCGCAAAAATGCAAGGAAAGCGCCACGCGGACGCACGACTAGAGCCAGCCGGCCTTGCGAAAACGCCACCATAGAAACACGTCGAGCGTGATCATCACGGCGATGCAGATTGGATAGCCGTACTTGTAATGCAGCTCCGGGATGTTCTGAAAGTTCATGCCGTAGATGCCGGCAAACATCGTCGGGACGGCAAACAGGGCGGCGAAGGAACCGAGGCGTTTCGTCACCTCGCTCTCGGCCAGCGAGATCATGCCGAGGTCGACCTGGATCGCCGTCACGATCATTTCCCGGCGGCCGTCGATGGTGCGCACGATGCGTTCGAGATGGTCGTAGATGTCGCGGAAATACGCTTCCATGCCGGAACACACCTGTGGCACGCGGCCGCCGCTCAGCTTGCTGATCGCTTCCTGCAACGGCGCCACGTGATGCTGCAGACTCACGAGCCGGCGCTTGAGCGAATACAGGTCTTCGATGATCGCGCGCGACACGCTCAGGCTGTTCTTCTGGAAAATCCGGTCTTCCACTTCCTCGATTTCCGCGCCGAGGGCCTCGAGAATCGGAAAGTAACGATCGACGATATGGTCTGCCAGCGCATACAGCACAAAGCCCGCGCCCTCCTTGAGCAAGGTCGGCTCGCGCTCGCAGCGCGCGCGCACGTCGGCAAATCCGAAGCGTGTCCGATGACGCACGGAAAGCACGTAGTTCGATCCGACGAACACGTCGACCTCGCCGATCAGCAGCTCGTTGTCGTCGTCCATTTCCACCGTGTGGATGATCGCGAACAGCGAGTCGCCGTATTCCTCGATCTTCGGCCGCTGGTGGCCCACCAGCGCGTCCTCGACGGCCAGCTCGTGCAGGTTGAACTCGTCCTTCATCACGGCGAGTTCGTCGGGACTCGGGTCCTTGAGTGCGACCCAGACAAAGCACTCGGGCCGCGCAACGTATTCGCTGATGTCTTCGATCGGGATATCGGCGAGCTTGCGGCCATCCTGGTAGGCCGCGCAATTGATCAGCATGGTGTGGGTTACCTTGAAAGCGGCGCTGGATGTGGGCGCCGTCGCGGTGCTGGACCGCACACGGCGTGCCTGCGCGTTTGAACATAGGGCAGCCGCCATGTTAGCGGCTTTATGTGTCAGCGACGTCTGCGGATTGTCACGATGACCGGACGCGCTGCAACATGCAGTGCGCGCTAATGGGCAACCCGGTGCAGTTCGATACGGTGATCCGCATTGAAGGTGGCCGACGCACGATTGGTGTAACGGGTGTCGGCGGTGACCACGAAACGCATTTCGACAACCGGATCGAACTGCGTCGAGACCCCGATCCGGTGGACACCCGGACTCAGGTAGAACACGACATGCTCGCCGTTGAAGAGGTCCGTGACCTGCGCGCCGTCCACATACACGAGCGCATCGCGAAAGCGGACGACCAGGTCGCGCGAACGTTCGCGCCGCACGTCGACAGCGACCAGCCCGTCGCCCGGCTGGGTGTAGCCCGCCTTGACGATGCGCTCCGGCGGGACCGGTTTGAAGGCCACCGGGCCGGTCGGTTCCGAGGCGCAGGCCGCGAGGCAGGCGAGCACCACGGCCAGGACGGCGGCTCTCCATGTGGCCAGCAGATGCTTCGGCATGGTGCGTCTCCCCTTCTTCTTGATGTGACGTGCGGCGGCTGCTGGTGTTTTTGCCATGATAGCAACGCACCGCCAATCCGCCAGCCTGGCCGAACGGCCAGCCTCACCACCTCTTGCGCGGGGTCCGCAACTTGTTCATGATCGTGTCACGGCGGCGCCACGCCCTGCCGCGCCACCGACGTTGGCTTCGCTGTACCGGCGAGCGCGCTGCGCCACGCATCGGATATCCCCGGATGTCCATCAAGGAGACTGCCATGTGGTACTTCAGCTGGATTCTCGGGATCGGCGTGGCGCTCGGCTTTGGGATCATCAACGTGATGTGGCTCGAAGCCAACGGCACGTTCAGCCGTGACGCGACGCCGAACGATGCGCCCCCCGGCCCGGCGAGTGCAGACGCGGACGCGGACAACCGTTTGTGACATACCTGATTTTTATCTGCGGACACGCGGGCACGGGCAAGACCACACTCGCGAGGCGGCTGATCGGTCCGTTGATGACCGCAACCGGCCGCGCCTTCTGCCTGCTGGACAAAGACACACTCTATGGCGGTTACAGCGCCGCTGCGATGGGACTGCTAACGAACGACCCCAACGATCGTGACAGCCCGCTCTTTCTGCAGCATCTGCGCGACCCGGAGTACCGCGGCCTGATCGATACTGCGCGGGACAATCTCGAACTGGGTATCGGTGCGCTGGTGGTCGCGCCGCTGTCGCGCGAAGTGCGCGAGCGCAAACTGTTCGATCGGGCGTGGCTGGGTGTGGGTGATGACGTCGAGATCCGCGTGGTCTGGGTGAGCGTCGCGGAAGAGACCGCGCGTCAGCGAATCCTCGCCCGGGGCGATCCGAACGACGCCTACAAACTCGCGCATTGGGACGAATACCGGCAACGCCGTTTCGTGCCGAGTGCTGAAAGCAGTGTGGATCTGCTGAGGTTCGACAGCACCGCGCCGGATCCACAGGAGTACGACGCGCTGCTAGCGGGCATCATGGCCACGTAGCAGCGCGTGAAGGCGCAACTTAAACCGTCGCCATTGCCTCGAGCGACTGCCCTTCATACAGTTGACCGAAACGGTTTGCCAGGAAATCGCGCAACGACACCTGTTCCTGACGCACGAACCCGCGTTGCGGCAGCTTCTTCTCGCGGAACAGATCCAGCACCGCGCACATGGCGCCGGCCGTGGTGATCTGGATCGCGCTCATCGGCACACCACAGACGGTCTTCGCGAAGATCTTGCGCGTGAATACTTCTTCCACCAGTTGACCGTCGCGCATTCCCGTCACCGTGATGAAGACCAGCACGACGTCTTGTGCCGTCGACGGCACCGAACGGCGCATGATCGCCTTCAGGTTGTCGCGATCGCTCGCGAGGCGCAGGTCTTCGAGCAGGAACTTCATCAGTTCGCGATGCCCCGGATAGCGGACCGATTTATAGTCGAGCGTTTCGACACGGCCCGACAGCGTTTCGCACAGCGTGCCGAGGCCGCCGGAGGTGTTGAAGGCTTCGTATTCGGTACCGTCGAGCGAGAAATGCTCCAGACCTTCGAGCGGCTGCACCCATTGCGTGCGGCTGTCGCGGATTGCTTCGCACGGCTGACAGTACTCGTTGATCAGACCGTCGACGCTCCAGGTCAGGTTGTATTTCAACGCATTGGTCGGGAATTCCGGCAGCGCGCCGACCCGCATCTTGACGTCGCGGATCTCCGTGAAACGGTTCGCCAGTTCATGCGCGGCGATGCCGATAAAACCCGGCGCCAGGCCACATTGCGGCATGAAGGCATGCTCGGACTCGTCGGCGATTGCGCGAATCGCGGTGGTAGCACGGACGTCTTCGGTCAGGTCGAAGTAATGAACGCCGGCACCCTTGGCCGCGGTCGCGACGTTCACGGCGAGGTAGTACGGCAGCGCGTTGATCAGTGCGTCGAAGCCTTGCACGGCGGCGCGCAAAGCGGCGGCGTCGGCCGAGTCCACGCGGCGGGTCGGAATGCCTTGCTCGGCGAGTTTGTCGAGCGCCTGCTGATCGCGGTCGAACGCGACGACTTCGTAGTCGCCGGTTTCCCGCAGCATATGAGCAATGGTGTGACCGATCAGACCTGCGCCAACGATGGCAACTTTCATATGCTTCTCCTTGTTATCTGTACGCTGTCTCCAGCTTCGAAAGTGCGCAGCGTCTGGCGCTGCGCCCGGCGGGCTGAACCCTTGCAACACAGTTTAGGGAGAAGCAAAAACAATTTATAGACGCAAAATGCTGCGCTATGACCAGCTATTTCGACGATATGACGAAGCGATGCGTCGATTTGACGAAAATGCATCAAAAAAGCGTAAACGACCCGACGCGCTCCCGACTCAATGAATGATCGTGGCAGCGAGCGAAAGTCGTTCGGCTGCCGCGAGTAAACGTTTGTCGCGCGTCCAGATTGACGTGCCCGGCGTAAGCTGTACGGAGGCAAGCAGGTGTGCGTCGATATAGCCAATACGAAGGCCGAACAGAGCTTTGTGTGCAATGAAATGCAACACCTCGTCGTCGCGTGCAACTTCTGCCTGCGGCAACTCCTGAAGGCTGCTCAAAACGATTTCCCGCTGCCGCAAACTACCTAGCGACAATTCACCCGTGACGAACGGATGAGCCACAACCCGACGCTGTTCAAGCAGTTCTGTCAACGTTGCGTCGCCGTTGCGCAAGTGGTCGATCCAGATAGACGTATCGACCAGGATCATGCGGCGTCCGACTGACGGCGCCTAACTGGCTTGAGATCGGGCTCGCTGCCACCTAGCTTCGCTAGCCGCCGCGCGCTTTCCCGCTCGATCAATGCCTTGAGCGCTTCACGGATGAGCGCCGATTTCTCCTGAAGACCAGTAAAGGCTTGAGCCTTGGCGAGTAAGTCGTCGTCGAGTGCAAGGGTTGTCCGCATGATCATTTCTCCACATAGCAGGCATCGATCATCGCATCAATTGATGTCACCTTCAATGCCTATACATGGCAACCATGTGCCTGCTTCCTCACCCCCCAATCATTCCCCGGTCGATCTTGCGCGCCAGAATGATCGACGTCGTCGTACGCTCGACACCTTCCAGTGCGCCGATCTGATCGAGCAGGTCATTGAGCCGGTCCGGCGAGTCCGCGCGCAGCCACGCGACGTAGTCGAACTCGCCGCTCACCGCGCACAGGAGTTGCACCTCGGGCATCTTGCCGAGCCGCTTCTGTACGTCCGGCCCGTGCCGGGGCGCGAGGATGATGCCCACATAAGCGTAGATGCTGGCATCGAGCACATCCTGGCCAAGCCGCACGCTGTAGCCTGCAATGACGTTGGTCCGTTCGAGCCGTGCAATGCGCGCGATCACGGTCGTGCGCGCGACGCCGAGCTGGCGCGCGAGGTCTGCGACGCTTTCGCGCGCATTGGCTTGCAAGAGCGCAACGAGGTTACGGTCGAGGTCGTCGAGTTGATCGAGGCGCGGGGGTCTCATCGATGGCAGTGTGGTCTGGAAAAGTTGAACGACGTGCTGCGGATTATCACATCACGCGCCGAAGCGTTCGATCACGAAGTCGACGAAGCTCGTCAGCTTCGGCGTGGCGCGATGGTCGCGCGGGTAGATCAGATGAACCGGCGCGCCGGGCGGCAAATAGTCTTCCAGCACCGACACCAGTTGCCCGCTGGCAATCTCGCGGGCCAGCAGCGCTTCCGGCTGCAACACGAGGCCGAAGCCGCGCAATGCCGCCACCTTGAGCGCCTGCCCGTTGTTGGCCCGAAACCGTCCGGCCCGCAGCGCGCTCTCGCCGTCCGCGTCGCCATTCAGCCGCCAGATGCCCTCGCGGCCCCAATGCAGAAACCCAAGACACTCGTGCTGCGCCAGATCGGCCGGCGTGCGCGGCGTACCGACGCGCGCCAGATAGTCGGGCGACGCACACGCGCGCATCCGGTAAGGCTTCAGCGGCCGTCCGACAAAACTGGAATCCGGCAACTGGCCGATCCGCACGGCGGCATCGAAGCCCTCTTCGACCAGATCGATCATGCGGTTCGACAGATCGAGTTCGAGGCTCACGTCGGGCCAGGCATTCAGATAGTCGGTCATGGCCGGCGCGAATACTTCGACGCCATAAGTCAACGGCACGGTCACTTTCAGCACGCCACGTGGCGTCGCGGTCATGGTCTCTGCAAGCGACTCGGCCTTCTTCACATCGGCCAGAATGCCCCGACACTGCTCGTAGTACTGACGACCGATCTCCGTCAAACTTTGCCGACGCGTCGTCCGTGTCAGAAGCCGGGTGGCAAGTCGCGTCTCCAGCGCGCGAATATGTTTACCAACCATTGCAGAAGAAATATCAAATTTTTCGGCCGCCGCCGTCAGACTGCCCGCCTCGACTACCGCCACGAAGATTTCCATGCTGACAAATTTATCCACCCGCGTTTCCTGTTCGTTTCGGTTGTAAGCGTTTGTCGCAACCTGGTCGCATTGTAGGGATATCGTGATACTAATAGCGAGCTTGGCAAAGCGGGCATTCCGACAGGCTTCATCGACAAGACGCCATCTGCATGACCCGCGCCTTGTCCGCGCGCTACCGCGCTGTATCTGAATACGAACGAACATCAGGAGTTTCGATGAAAAAAGCACTGGTAATCCTGGCTTCCACGCTCGCCATGAGCGGCGCCTTCGCACAGACCGCCGCACCGGCTTCGGCTCCCGCCGCAGCGTCCGCACCGGCGGGCAAGCACGAACGCAACGTCGAAGACCGCATTGCCTATCTGCACTCGCAGCTCAAGATCACCTCGGCGCAGGAAACACAGTGGAATGCCTTCGCAGACGTGATGCGCAGCAACGCCGATACCATGGGCACGCTGTTCAAACAACGCCAGGACGCAGGCCCCCAGTCGGCACCCGACGACATGAAGCAGTACGCGGCTATTGCACAAGCGCATGCTGATGGCATGAAGAAGCTGGTCGACGCGTTCGAACCGCTGTACAGCAGCCTCTCGCCGGACCAGAAGAAGCTGGCCGATCAGACCTTCCACCAGGGTCCGCACAACGGTGGCAAGAAACACGGTAAGGCGCCGCAGTAAGCGCCTTGTAGTCGGGCCTTGTAGTCGGACCTCGTAGTAAGGCCTCGCATTTAGGCACCGCAGCAAGGCCTCATCGTAAGGCCCGCTATCAGGTCCACATTGGCCGGGCGTTTCAGCTCCGCTCCCAACAACGCCTGCCCTCACCGGCAGGCGTTGTGCTTTATGCTTCTGGCATTATTCGGTTCTTACCTTTCCGGCACACTGTTTCATGATCGAACTCAAGAATCTCGACCTACGCTCCGACGCAACCGCTCAACGCGTCGTCAAGGATGAAACCGTCCAGGTGGAATTTGCCTCCGGCGCGGGTGAATTGATGAGCCTCGAAGGCCCGAACCGTTATGCGTCGGGCGACGCCCTGGTGACGGGCTCGACCGGCGACCGCTGGGTGGTATCGCGCGACCGCTTCGACGCGAAATACGTCCCTGCTGAAGCGACCCTCGCCCACGGCGAGCCGGGCCCATACCGCAATCGTCCGGCAGTCGTGCTGGCGCGGCAGATGAACGAGCCGTTCGCGCTGGCACGCTCCGCGACCGGCGGCGATGTGCTGCACGGCACGGCCGGCGACTGGGTCATGCAATACGCACCGGGCGACTATGGCGTCGTGCAGGCGGCACGCTTTGCCAAGGTGTATCGCACGGTCGATTGAGGGCCGCGCACCCGCGCGGCAAGCCGCCGCCCCGCTATCGACCGCGGATTCAGGCGAACTGCGCGTCGAGTTCGATCGTCACTTCGCGCGGCACCGCCTCGCCGTTCGCATACTGCTCTTCCAGCGAGCCGATCGTCGCTTCGACGTACGCTCGCAGCACCGCAAAACTGCGGCCGCGTTGCCGCGAAGGCATCGCCCGGTAACGCGCCAGCACGGCCGGCGTCATGACCACCGTCACCGTGATGCGGCGTGCCGCGGCGCCGAAGCGCATCGCCACCCAGTGCACCGCCAGGGTTGGCGTGCCGTCTTCGGCGGCGCGCTGGATGAATTGCGTCTGTTCGGGAAACAGGTCGCTGATGACTCGCGCCAGCTCTTCAAAGTCAGGGCTCGCGCAGTCGTATTGGTAGGCTTCCATTTTTACGGACCGAAGGTTGGAAAATCGCCAGAGGGTTGCGCCGGGTACTCAGGCCGTTTGCGCCGTGCGGCTGAAAATCCTGATCAGCACGCCGGCCACGATCAGCGCCAGCAAGGCATACAGGCCATCCACCGCGGCGAGCGGCAACAGCCTCGCCTGGAACAGCGCAGCGGGTACTTCGACCAGCGCGTGCGCGACGATGGCGAGCAGCAGAATGCCGCGCCAGCCGGCTCGCACGCCGCGCCACATCAGCACCGACAGGCCAATCTGGATCACCAGCGACGCCGCGCGCTCCACCACGAAAATGCCCGCTGTCTGTGGCGACAGGCTGGCGAGGATCAGGTGGATACGCATCATCGAATCGACCGGGACGTTGACCAGATAAGTATCGAGCTGGCCGCGGTTTTCGACCACGGCGAACACGATCCACTGAATCTCGACCAGCACGCCCACAAACCAGGCCTCGGCGCCGCCATGGCCGATGCCATAGCCGAGTGCGGTGCTATCGCCGGTGGAGGTAGCAGGCGCCTTGCGCGGCCGGGCGGCGCGCGCCAGTTTTTTGGCCGTCGCGCTTTGAGCGTTTGTCATGGGCGTCGCAGCGGTTGCAGCGGTTGCAGCGGTTGCAGCGCTTGCATGACTTGCCGCGCCCGGCGCTTGCATGTCGGCCTTGCCCGCCATCGCGCGCCGCCACATCAACCGCATCGCAACGAAACGCCCCCCTTCCTGGCAAACGCCGGCAACCAGCGCGCCGTAAATGACGAAGGTAAGCGGGTTCGACAGCCAGGTCGCGGTGGCTTGCCAATGCAGCACGAAGCCATTCACCGCGCGCTCGATCACCATCGCACACAAAGCAAACACGGCGATACCCGCGATCGCATCGCGGCCGTTCAACCCAAGCGGACGGCGCAGGCGCCGGAAAAGCATAATCGGTAAAACGGCGACGAACAGCGTCGCCAGCACGAGACACGTAAGCGTGAAGGGTGCAACAACCATGGGGTTCCTTACGATGACCGGCGCACACCCGCTGCGCGCCGCAGCCCGAATGATCGCAGATCAGCGCGAAGTTGAGGCGCGCACGATCAATTCGCCGGGCAGCAGGCAGTCGCGAGCGGCGGCCTCGATCCCATCGATGCGCTCATGGAGAAACTCCACCGCGCGGTAGCCGATCTGATAGGTCGGCTGGCGGATCGTCGTGATGCCCGCGAATTCGGCCCATTCCGGGTCGTCGACGGACAACAGCGCAATGCGCTCCTGCCAGCGTGCGCCGTGACGCGCATTCAGATGCCGGGCGAGACAGAGCGCGACCGGCGCATTGGCCGCGAACCACGCCACCCGGCGCACGGGCAAAGGCACAGGCACGGCGCCGGTATCGTGCATCGGAGGCGCCACAGCGGTTGATGTCGCGTCAGTTCGGGTAGCGGCTACGAGGTCGACCATGACACCCGGCGACACGTCAGGCGCCGCGCCCGATGCCAGGTGCAGGGAGACGCCAAGATGAGCCTGCATGGCGGCATCCACCGCGCGATCGAGTTCGGCGAGCGTCTGTTCGAGTGCGGCAGCATCGCCCAGATCCAGCACGATCGTGTGACCCCGCGCACGCGTCTGGCCGTCGATCGCCGCGCGAAACGCGGCTTCGCGCAGGCGGCGCGAACTGACACGCTCGAACGGCTGCACGACGAACCAGATGTCGTCGAAGCCGCGCTCCAGCAGATGCCGGGTGGCCAGTTCGACCGCCGCGGTATTGTCGAGCCCGACCATGTCCGCCTCCAGACCGTCGACCATACGGTCCACCAGGACCGCCGGAATGCCGCCCTCGCCGACCGGCCGCAGGGTTTCTTCGCGCACGCCGAGCGCGTTGACGATCACGCCTTCCACCCGGTAGGTGGTCAGCAGTTGCAGATAGCGGCGTTCCATCTCCACTTCGTTGGCGGCGTGGCAAATGAGCGGCATGTAGCCGAGTGCGTGACAGGCCGCTTCCACGCCTTGCAGCACTTCGACCGAATACGGATTCGTCAGGTCGGCCACCAGCATCCCGATCAGCCGGTTGCGGCCGCGCTTCAGGCCGCGCGCCATCTGGTTCGGCTGATAATCGAGCCGCTCGATGGCGGCTTCGATCCGTGCGCGCAACTCCGGCGACAGCACGTTCAGCTCGCCGTTCAGGTAGCGCGAAACACTGGTCTTGCCGGTGCCGGCTTCGCGCGCCACATCGGTGATGGTGGCGCGGCGCGGAACGGCGGAGTGCGGGTGGCTCACGGCGTGCTCACCGTCACTTGCGCAGGACGTCGCGATTCACGACGTTACGCGTCAGCGTGCCGTCGAGCGCGGCAACCAGATTCTGCGCCGCGTTCAACGCCATGGCATGACGCGTCTCGTGAGTCGCCGAACCGATGTGCGGCAACGCCACCACGTTGGGCAGCGACAGCAGCGGCGAGTCGGCGGCAAGCGGTTCGGCTTCGAACACGTCGAGTCCCGCCGCGTGAATCGTGCCGCTCCGAAGCGCGTCGATCAGCGCCGCTTCGTCGACCGTTGCGCCGCGCGAAGCGTTGATCAGGATCGCGCTCTTCTTCATGGCGCGCAGTTCGGCCGCGCCGATCAGCTGCTGCGTCTCGGGCGTGAGCGGCACCTGCAGGCACACGAAATCGGCGCTCGCAAGCAACTCGGCGAGTTCGACGCGGCGTGCCCCGTAGAGCTGTTCCGCCTGCGGATTTGCACTGCGGTTGGTGTAGAGCACCGGCATGTTGAAGCCGAGCGCCGCACGCCGCGCCACCGCGCCGCCAATCCTGCCGAGTCCGACGATGCCCAGCATCTTGCCCTGCACCTCGACACCGAATTGCGCCGGACCGACGTTCGCTTGCCACTGCCCGGCCTTCACCCAGTCAGCCAGTTCGACCACCCGGCGAGCCGCGGCGAGGATCAGCGCAAACACCGTGTCGGCTGTCGATTCGGTCAGCACGTCCGGCGTGTGGGCGAGCACGATGCCGCGCTGCGTGAGATCCGGCACATCGAAGTTGTCGAAGCCCACCGAGATGGTGGACAGCGCCTTGAGCCGGGTCGCGCCTGCCAGCATGGCCGGAGTGATCTTCACGCTCGCGCCGATCGCGCCGTCCGCGTCCCTGAGCGCCGCCACGAATGCATCGTGCTGCGCGGCGTCGACCTGCACCACCTCGGCATGCACGCGCAAATACGCGAGGACATCGTCGGGCAGCGGCTTGTAGGCGACTATCTTGTTCATCAGCTTATTTTCCTTGCAATGGATGGGCGACGAGCCTGTCGGCAGCCGGCGCTTGAGGCTTCACGGCGAGTGTCAGAATCACCGCGGCGACGAGCGCCACGCTCATGAAACCATACGATGCCGCCGGCGAGTCGGTCGCGCCGTTCAGATAGCCGACCACATACGAGCCGACGAACGAACCGAGCGCGCCCATGCTGTTGATCAGCGCCATTGCGCCACCCGCGACATTCTTCGGCAGCAGTTCCGGCACGATCGCGAAGAACGGCCCGTACGGCGCGTACATCGCCGCACCGGCGACGATCAGCAGCGCATACGAGATCCAGAAATGCGTCGAACCGATCGCGTACGAGGCCGCAAAAGCCATGGCGCCGATCAACAGGAACGGCCAGACGAACAGCTTGCGACGATTCAGTTTATCCGATGCCCACGACGCCGCCAGCATGGCAATGGTCGCGGCAAGATACGGCAGCGCCGAGAGCCAGCCGGTTTCCACCATGCCAAGCGAGGAACCGTTCTTCAGGATGGACGGCAGCCAGAGCACGAAGCCGTACACGCCGATGCTCCAGCAGAAATACTGCGCGCACAGTTTGATGACCGCGGGCGAGCGGAACGCCTCGCCATAGTTACGCACCGGTTTGATGGCGGCCTGTTCGGCGCGCAGCGTGGCGGCAAGGTCGTCTTTTTGCTGCTGCGTGAGCCACGCCACCTGAGCCGGCGTGTCCTGCACGATGAACCACCAGCACACCGCCCAGATGACGGCCGGCGCACCTTCGGCAATAAACATATGCCGCCAGCCGAACGAATGCACCAGATAACCGGACACCACCGACATCCACAACACCGTCACCGGGTTGCCGAGAATCAGAAAGGTATTGGCGCGGGAGCGCTCGCTTCGGGTGAACCAGTTGCTGATGAAAATCAGCATGGCAGGCATCACGGCCGCTTCGACCACACCGAGCACGAAGCGGATCACCATCAGCGACGGAATGTTGCTGACCATGCCCGTCAGCGACGCGCAGCCGCCCCACAGGATCAGACTCCAGAACACCAGCTTTTTCACGCTGCGTCGTTCCGCGTAGATCGCACCTGGAATCTGGAAGAAGAAGTAGCCGAGGAAAAACAGCGCCCCGATCAGCGACGCCAATCCTTTGCTGATGCCCAGATCCTGATTGATCCCGGCCGCGGACGCGAAGCCGAAGTTCGCGCGGTCGAGATACGCGAGGCTGTACGTGATGAACACGATCGGCATGATCGTCCACCAGCGGCGCATGGCAAGCGATGAGGTCATGGGTTTGTCTCCTGTCGGCCTGAACTCTGCCGGAAATCGGCTGGAAATCCGCCTGAATGGGCGCTCGATTGCTTACGCTGGTCGCATGCAAGAGGCTTGCGGTTTTGGCAGGGGTGCTCTGGCGTCAGCGTGTTCCAGCGCGTCGAGTTCGGCGCGGGTCGGCAAACCTTCGGAGTCGCCGATCACCTGAATCGCCAACGCCCCGATGCGGTTGCCCCGCGCGACCGCCTCCGCCAGCGGCCGCCCTTCAAGCAACGCACTGACGACGCCGACCGCAAAACCATCGCCCGCTCCCACCGTATCGACCACTTTCGCGACCGGTTGCGCGGCCACCACGCCGGCATCGTCGGCGGTGCGAAAATACGCGCCCCGCGCGCCAAGCTTGATGATGACGCCGCGCGCGCCCCGCTCCAGATAAAACCGCGCGATCTCTTCCGGCTTCGTATGGCCGGTGAGAATCTCGCCTTCGCCGATGCCCGGCAGTACCCAGTCAGCCAGTTCCGCCAGTGCGTTCAGGCCTTCGACCATCGCGGCGCGCGAGGGCCAGAGGCTCGGGCGCAGGTTCGGGTCGAACGAGATCGTCTTGCCCGCCGCGCGCATTTCCCGCGCCAGCAGGAAGGCCAGTTCCCGCGACGATGCTGAAATCGCCGGTGCAACACCCGTCAGGTGCAGGTGGCGGGCCGGCAGCACATACGACGACGCGTAGTCATCCGGCGACAGATGGCTCGCCGCGGAGCCTTTGCGGAAATATTCGATGGCCGGATCACTGCCGTCGTCGTTCTTCGACTTGAGCTGAAAACCGGTGGGATAGCGCTCGTCGGTGATCACGCGTTGCTGGTCGATGCCCTCGCGGCTCAAGGTGTCGCGCACGAACTGGCCAAACGAATCGTTGCCCACCCGGCTCATCCAGCCCACCTTGAAATTGAGGCGCGCGAGACCGATCGCCACGTTCAGGTCGGCGCCCGCGACGCGCTTCGTGAACTGCCCGACGCCGGCGAGCGGTCCCGTTTCCGCGGCGACGAACATCGCCATCGCCTCGCCGTAGGTGATGACATCGAGTGTGGAATTCATGCGCTCTCCTGATCAAACTGATTCATGCCGTTGCCGATGCGTCCGGTTCGCGGTGCTTCGCTCGCCCGCCACTGGCTGCCACTGGCTGCCACTGCCTAACCGCTGCCTTGGCCGTTCATTGAAGTGGCTATGCCGCGGCCAGCCACGCGACATAGTGCGCGGCGTCTGCTGCGAGGCGACTCGGGTCGAAGGGAAATTCGATGCCACGCGGGACCTCACGCGGCAGGCAGCGCAGGACTTCGGCGCAGAGCGGATCGTCCGCCGCCGGCGCCACGGCGAACCGCCGTGCGCCCTCGCCCGTCACGGCCTTGCAATGGATGTAGTCGACATAGCCGGCAAGTTGACGGGCCGCATCGAGCGGCGCCTCGCCCGGCCACTGCCAGTTGCCCATGTCGAAGGTCATGCCGAGTACGTCCGCATAGCCCTCGCGTTTCAAAGCCTCGAACAGGGCTGCGAACTGCGCGACCAGACCGCCTTCGCGCAACTGCCCGTTTTCGACCACGAGGCGAGCGCTACAACCGCGCAGGCGCGCGGCGATTTTCGCAGCGCCGCTGGCGCGAGCGTCTTGTCCAAAGCCGCCCAGCTGAAGCTTCACCAGCCGGGCGCCGAGCGCGTCCGCTTCGTCGAGCGCCTGCTGCAAGGCGGCTTCGTCGAGTGCGCCCGATGACCCATAGAGCCCGGCAGGCGTCGAGAACACCGACTCCATGCCATACGCGCCCATGGCTTCACCCAATGCGTGTAAGGCCGGCAAACCGGCCTGCGCCTCCGACGCAAACAGTTCGCGCCGCACCTCGAATGCTGCCGCGCCAGCGCGCGCCGCTACCTCGGCCCACGCTTCGTGGCCATCGCGCCGAATGACGCCGGCACCAAAAGCACTCGCGACGATTACGACCTTGGACATGTCGAAACTACCTTGTTTCTCTCAGGTTCTTTACAGATGGAACCGGTTCCATTTGAGTGTTGAAAAAAAGCGCCAACGCGCTTTGTTGACCGAATAGTGCGCCTTAAGGACGCCGCCGGGCCATAGTGGAAATCCCTGGCGCGGTTCTGGGACGTGGGTGCGTGGGTGCGACGTCTTCAGTTCGCCTCACCGGCGGTCAAGGCGAGAAACCGCTCGACCACCCGTGACGGCGCGCTTGCGTGTGGAATCAGGATCGAGAAACGCCGCGTCAACGGCTCCGGACTCAGCGAGAACATGCAGAGCGCGGCGCCTTCGTGACGCATCGACATGGCCGACACGAAGCCGATCCCCATGCCTGCGCGCACCGCTTCCTTCACCCCTTCGACACCGGCGATCTCGAGCGCGACCCGCATCGGCACGCCGGCGCGTGCAAAGGCCCGCTCGACCATCTGCCGCACGCCCGAGCCCGCCTCGCGCAGCACCAACGGAAACGCGCCCAGCGCCGCCAGCTCGATCCGCCCGACCGCGGCGCCAGACCCTGCCGCCTCCGCCGTCTGGCCGAGCGCCTGGCCGAGCGTCTGCCCGAGCGGATGACTGCGCGGCATGATCGCCACGATCTCATCCTCCCGCCACGGCTGCACCGCCGTATCCGGCGGCAGCTCGACACCCACCGGCCCTTCGACCATGGCGATATCGAGCGACGCCAGCGCGCCGACGATATCCGCCGTATTGCCGTCGGTGGTATGCAGCGCCACCTCGGGATAAAGGCGGTGAAACCCCGCGATCAGATACGGCAGCAGATAACTCGCGGGCGTGGTGCTCGCACCGACCCGCAGCGTGCCGCTCTCGAGCCCACGCAGCGCATCGCGATACGCATGGGCTTGCCGCCAGGTGTCGCGCAGACGCGCCGCGTAGCTGGCGAGCTGCTCGCCTGCAGGCGTCAGCCGCACGCCGCGGCCGTCGCGCTGGTAAAGCGGCTCGCCGAACTCGTCCTGCAACTGGCGCAATTGCCCCGACACCGCGGGCTGCGACAGATGCAGCGCAACCGCCGCCCGGCTGATATTGCGATGCTCGGCGACGGCGGCGAAAGTTATAAGCTGGTCGGGGGTCATGGCGGGAAAATATCGGTGTAGCGGATAGTTTATGTCACAAATGACGATTTTTCATATTGATATATTCAAATTAGGATTAGGCCATCCAATCAGAACCGCCTGACAAAGCCCATGACCACCGCTCAACTTCACGCCGCGCCTCACCACGCCGCCTCCACCACCCGCGGACAGCTCAACGGCATCCTGTTCGTTGCCCTGTTCGCCGCCGCCGTGACCCGCATCGCAGCGATACCCGCGATTGCCGGCTTCGGCCTGAGTCCTTTGATCGTCGGCATCGTCGCCGGTGCGCTGTATGGCAATGCGCTGCGCGACGGCATGCCCGCGAGCTGGGCGGCCGGTGTCAACTTTTCGGCGCGCAAACTGTTGCGCATCGCCGTCGCGTTCTTCGGCCTGCGCGTCAGCCTGCAGGAAATCGCCCAGGTCGGTTTGCCCGGCCTGGCCGAATCAGTGCTGGTGGTGGTGAGTACGCTCGTCATCGGCACCTGGGCCGGCATGAAGCTGATGAAGCTCGACCGCGATACGGCCTTGCTCACCGCCGCCGGCAGCGCGATCTGCGGCGCGGCAGCCGTGCTCGCCTTCGAATCGACGCTGCAATCGAAGCCGCACAAGAGCGCCATGGCGGTCGGCAGCGTGGTGCTGTTCGGCACCCTGTCCATGTTCCTCTATCCGATCCTGTTCAAGGCCGGCTGGCTGCATCTGGACACCATCGGCGCGGGTCTGTTTTTTGGCGGCACGATTCACGAAGTGGCCCAGGTCGTAGGTGCCGCCAGCAATGTCAGTCCGCAAGCCGAGCACATCGCCACCATCGTCAAGATGACACGCGTAATGCTGCTGGTGCCGGTGCTGCTCGCGATCGGCATGTGGATCAACCGCACGCCGCGCCCCGCCGCAGCCGGTTCGCAAGCCGGCGCCGGGCAAACCGCCGCGCCGCATACGCCGCGCAAGCTGGCGATTCCCTGGTTCGCGCTCGGCTTCCTCGGCTTCGTGGTGGTGAATTCGCTGCACGTTTTGCCCGCCGCGGCCACGCAGACCCTCAACACCCTCGACACGTTCGCGCTGACCATGGCCATGACCGCGCTCGGTATCGAAACCCGCATTTCGCAGATCCGCGAGGCCGGTCCGCGCGCACTGACGACCGGGCTGATCCTGTATGTGTGGCTGATTGGCGGCGGTCTGGTGATCACCTGGGCGGTGCAGCGGCTGTTCGGTTGATGCGTTTGCCCAGGTGCGCCGCTTGCAACAAGCCCCGCCAGGTGCGGGGCTTTACGCATTTCAGCGCACAACGCAGCGCGCCCGCACGGCATACTGGCCGTGCAGTCAGCCTGGATCGGCAGAAATCGGCGGAATCAACCAACAGAGGATCGATCGATGAGCTTTGAACTCTACTATTGGGACGGTTTGCAGGGGCGTGGGGAATTCGTGCGGCTCGCACTGGAGGAAGCGCGCGCTGACTACATCGAAGTGGCGCGCGGCAACGAAGCGTCGGGGCACGGCACCGGCGCGATGCTGGCCGTGCTGAACAGCAAGCGCGAATCCTGCCCGCCGTTCGCGCCGCCATTCCTGCGCGACGGCAATCTGCTGATCTCGCAAACCGCCAATATCCTCTTCTACCTCGGCCCGAAGCTCGGCCTCGCGCCCGCCGACGACGACCTGCGCTACGTCGCGAACGGCCTGCAGCTGACCATCGCCGATGTCGTGACCGAAGTCCACGACACCCATCACCCGCTCGCCTCGGGCCTCTACTACGAAGACCAGGCCGACGCCGCGAAGATCCGCGCGCACGACTTCATCGACAACCGGATTCCGAAGTTCATGCACTACTTCGAGCGCGTGATCACGCAGAATTATCAGAGCGACGCGCATCTGGTGGGCGACAGGCTGACCTATGTGGACCTGTCGATGTTCCAGTTGATCGACGGTCTGCATTACGCGTTTCCGCGTGCGACGAAGCATTTCGGCGAGCACTATCCCCTGCTCGCCGCGCTGCACGACGCCGTCGCCGCGCGTCCGAACATCGCCGCGTATCTGGCATCGGAGCGACGTCTGGCCTACAACGAAACGGGCATCTTTCGACACTACCCGGAACTCGACAAGGCCGCGCGCTGACCATGCCCACGCGCCGCCCTGCCGGGCTCGCCCACGCGCGCGGCGCAATGCTATTCTTGCGCGCGCTCTCCATTCAATCCTTACCTGATCCGCTGCCGTCGTGCTTTCATTCCTGCTGAAGCTGCGCACCCGCGCGCGCGAACTGTTTCGACTCTCGGAAGCCCATACGATGCTGGTGTGGTCGGTGGTGGTCGGGGTCGCGGGGGCGCTTGCGACCATAGCCTTCCGCGCGGCCATCTCGCTCGTGCAACTGGCGATTTCCGGCGATTCGGGCAGCTTCGTCGAAATGGCGCGGCGCATGCCCTGGACGGTGCGGATCTGGCTACCGGCCGCCGGTGGGCTGGCCGCCGGGTTCCTGCTGCTGATCGCCCGGCGTCATGCCGACAAGAACGCTCACACCGATTACATGGAGGCAGTCACGATCGGCGATGGTGTCGTGCCGGTGCGTTTGTCCTTCTGGCGCAGCGTGTCGTCGCTATTCACGATTGCGAGCGGCGGCTCGATCGGCCGCGAAGGCCCGATGGTGCAACTGGCGGCGCTCGCCGCGTCGCTGATCGGCCGCTTCGTGCATTTCGATCCGGCGCGTCTGCGTCTGCTGGTAGCGTGCGGCGCGGCGGCCGGTATCACCTCGGCATATAGCGCGCCGATTGCCGGTGCGTTCTTCGTGACCGAGATCGTGCTCGGCTCGATCGCCATGGAAAGCTTCGGCCCGGTGGTGGTCGCCGCGGTGGTCGCGAACATCACCATGCGCGAGTTCACGCATTACCAGCCGCCTTACGAGATGCCGGCGTTCCCACCCGTGGCCGGTCTCGAAGTGCTGCTGTTCGTCGCGCTGGGCCTGCTGTGCGGCGCGGCGGCGCCGCAGTTCCTGCGCATGCTCGACCTTTCGAAGGCGGCCTTTCGCAAGCTGCCTTTGCCGTTGCCCGTGCGGCTCGCGCTGGGCGGCCTCGTGGTCGGCATCATTTCGGTCTGGTGGCCCGAGGTATGGGGCAACGGCTACAGCGTCGTCAACTCCATTCTTCATTCGCCGTGGACGTGGACCGCGCTCGTCCTCGTGCTGGTGTTCAAGCTGATCGCAACGGCCGCGACCGCGGGCTCGGGTGCGGTGGGCGGGATTTTTACGCCCACCCTGTTCGTCGGCGCGGCGGTGGGTTCGCTGTTCGGCCACGGCATGCATATGCTGTGGCCGCATGCCACCTCAGGGGCGTTCGCGTACGCGATGGTCGGCATGGGCGCCTTCCTCGCCGGCGCCACCCAGGCGCCGCTGATGGCGATCCTGATGATCTTCGAAATGACGCTCAGCTATCAGGTCGTGCTGCCGCTGATGCTGTCGTGCGTAGTGGCGTATTTCGTGGCGCGCGCCATCGGTAAGACCTCGATGTACGAAGTCACCCTGCACCGTAACCGCGAGGAGCAGGAACGCGTGCGGCTGCGCGCCACCCAGATGCGCGAACTGATTCGCCCCGCCGAGACGGTCGTGCAGCCGAACGCGACCGTGCAGGAAATGACGCGGGTATTCCTCGAATATCCGGTGAAGTATCTGTATGTCGCCAACGAAACCGGCGCGTTCCTCGGCGTCGTCGCGTTGAAGGACATCACCTCCGATTTGCTGGAAAAGCGCGACACCGGGAGCAAGACCGCAGCCGATTATCTGCAGCCGCACTTCGACGTCCTGACGCCGGATATGTCCCTCGGCGTCGCGCTGCAGCACTTCATGGCCTTCCAGGGCGAACGGCTGCCGGTGGTGGAAAGCGCGACGGATCCGAAACTGGCCGGAGTGGTCTACAAAACCTCACTGCTCGACGCCTATTTCCGCATGAACCCTACCCGCTAGGTTCGCCGAAAACGCGCGCTGAACCCGCCGTGGCAAAGCGCGGCATACCCTCTACAATGAATCAGGTAGCGCGCCGCCTCGCGCGGCGCGCGCGCAACGCCGCGAGGCGCCGGCGAGCCCCGCGCCCTCGACCCGGAGCGAAGATGAGCGATCCCTCCTTCGATGCGGTACGCCGCGACCAGGCGGGCTGGATTTTCGTGCATATCGAGGGTGAACCGTACGACCGCGGCGAACAGCACGGCCAGTTGCTGGCCGGCGAAATCCAGAACGCCATTCGCACTGCGCGGTATCTCGCCAAATGGGACACCGGAGAAGACTTCGACACCTTCGTCAACGCGGCGGTGGCCCAGTTCGCACCCAAACTCGACACTGAATTCGCCGACGAAATCCAGGGCATCGCCGACGGCGCGAAGCTGCCGTTTGCCGAGGTGCTGGCGTGGAACGGTTACATGGATCTGCTGCAAAGCTGGTGGCCGAGCCACGTGGCCGCGCAGCAACCGCGGCTGGGCGTCAAACCGTGGCGCGGCCGGCGCGGACATCATTGCAGCGCCTTTATCGCCACCGGCAACGCCACACGCGACGGCCGGATCGTGATGGCGCACAACTCATGGGACCGCTACGCCGCGGGAGACGCCTTCAACGTCATCTTCGACATCGTGCCCGAGTCCGGCCATCGCATCCTCATGCAAGGGCTGCCGGGCTGCATTTCCAGCCTCACCGATTTCTGGATCACCGCCGCCGGCCTGATGGTGACCGAAACCACCATCTCCAACTTCGCCGGCTATGCCCCGGCCGGCGCGCCGGAGTTCTATCGCTCCCGGCGCGCCACGCAGTATGCGAACAGCATCGGCGAATGGTGCGAAATGTTTGCGATTGCCAACAACGGCGGCTATGCGAACAGCTGGCTGCTCGGCGATGCAAAAACCGGCGAGATTGCCCGCTACGAACTCGGGCTGCATTACTCCGGCTTCGAAAGCACGAAAGACGGGTTCTACAGCGGCTACAACACCGCGACCGACCTGAAGATCCGCAACCAGGAATGCGTTGGCGAAGGCGAGGACTACACGGACGTGCGCAAGAACGGCGCGCGGCGCCTGCGCTTCATGCAACTCGCGGAGTTGCATCGCGGTAAGATCGACGTGGAGTTGGCGAGAGAAATGATTGCCGACCACCACGACGTCTATCTGGATCGTAGCGACAACCCCTGTTCGCGCACCATCTGCGGCCACCTCGAACTGGACGACGCACGCTTCGGCGGCTCCGATCAGGGTCCGTTCAACCCGTGGGGCGCCAACGACGGCAAGGTCGTGGATAGCGACATGGCGCGTGATATGGCCTTCAGCGCGCGCTGGGGCCATCCGTGCGGCCGGCCGTTCGACGCACAGGCGTTCATGAAGCGGCATCCGCAGTGGAACTGGCTCAACGGCTATATGCACGACCGGCCGTCGTGGCCATGGACGCGCTTCGAGGCGGTCCGCTGACGCCCGTCCGGTCGCTGCGCCTCGTGCGCTCGATTCGAGCGCAACCGCCCTTTTTCTGCCATGATGGTCCACGGACGGTTTCGCTCTCGCAGTCTTTCACGGTCGTGCGCGGTTTTGTGCGGCAGTCGCAAGATTTGCCGTCTAAGATGAAAGAAGTGCGGCGCGCCGCGAGCGTGGCTGCACTGGGCATGCGCCTCCGCTGCGACCGCAGGAATGGCACAGTGCTTGCTGCAGTCTCTGCGCTGCATGAATCAAGGAGGTCGGGCGATGAAAACCTCGACACTGATGGTGATGGTGACGCTGTCGGCTTCGTGCTTCGCGGCGCCGGTTCATACCGCGCTCGATAGCACCGCCAATGTGGCCGCCGAACGCGCCAACGCCGCGCCGGTTGCTCCGCCGGCGCCGGGTGTCGCCGTGACGGACGAGAATCGTCCGCAAAAGTGGGAACACATCGCTCTACCCCGATCGCGTCATCTGGACCGCGGCTTCACGGCGCAGAACGAACACCTGCAAACCTGAGCGCGGCTTGCCCCTGCGCGAGGCCATCCGGCCTCGCAGCCGCATCTTCACCCCATTGAGGAGTGCATGCATGGCCGATCCGGCTATCCCCGGCGAATCCATTGATCTGCAGATCGCCGACGTATTGCGTGAAGTGAAGTTTCCCATCAACAAGGACGGCCTCGTCGACATCGCCCGCGATGCCGGCGCCAGCAATGAAGTGCTGTCGATGCTCGACGGCCTGCCCGAACAGGACTACGCGGATCTCTCCGCGATAACACCATTCCTCGCCGGTAATTTCGGTCCCGGCCTCAGTAGCTGAGCGGCAACGCTGCCAGCTTGCCGGTGCTGCCTCGAACTCAAACGCGTCCCTTTTCCTTCTGCCGCTGACGGTGCGCCGCGACCTTGGCACGGTTGCCGCACATCGCCATGCTGCACCAGCGACGCGCATGACCGCGCGTGTGATCCGCAAACAGCAAGGTGCAGCGGACACCTTCACACGCCTTCACCAGCGTGAAATCCTCGTCGCACACGAGGCTTGCCAACGCCTCCGCAATGGGCAGCAGCAATGACTCCGGCGACTTCCAGCGCCGCTTCGCACGCAATTCGAATCTTGCGAGCCCTTGCGTCTCATTGCTGACGATCTCTGCATAGCGCTCGTCGCGCTCGAGCAGCCGATTGAGCGGCACAAGCTCATCCACATCCGCGGCGGCCAGTGGCCGCCCTTTCCTCTGCCGCACAAATACCCGGAACCACTCGCGTAGCTCGCGCGCCTGCTCTGCTACGGCGTCGAATTCCGCCGACGTGGACTGCGCGCGCATGGCCGCGAGCACGGCGGGCGGCACCATGCCGGCCTGTTGCAGCCAGCCCAGCAGCCCTTCTCCGTCGCTGATCCAGTCGATTTCCTGATCCATCGGCGTCGCAACCGAATTCAGGAAATCGAGGCCGGGCGCATCGGCGATGAAGATCGCGGGAATCTGACGGTAGTCCATTTTCTTGTGACAAATCTGCAGTGTTGATAGAGAAATTGTAACCTTTAAAAATGTCGTTGACAAGTTACATCAATCATAAGTAACCTTTAAAACATCGATAGACGGGTTACCAAACGCAACGTAGTCAGCCGTCTGTCACACGCTGCATCCACTATCTTGATAGGAGCGGAACATGTCGTTTAACGAGGTGAGCGTCGTGCTGGTCCACGGTGCATGGGCGGACGGATCGAGCTGGAGCAAGGTGATCGAGCGTCTCGGCGAACAAGGTATTCATAGCGTCGCGGCGTCGCTGCCGCTCACTTCGTTGAGCGACGACGTGGCTGCGCTCGACCGCGTACTCGAACGGATCGACGCTCCCGTGGTGTTGGCCGGCCATGCGTATGCAGGCGGCGTGATCGGCGCGACCCGCGCGGCGAACGTCGCGGCCCTGGTGTACGTCGCCGCACTCGCGCCCGACGAAGGCGAAACCGTGGGCGAGGTGTTTCATCGTGGCGAATCGCATCCGCAGGCACCGCAGCTTGCGCCGGACGCTCACGGGTTGATCTGGCTGCCGCACGAAGCCTTCGGACAGGCGTTTGCCCAGAACGCGACCGCGCAGGAGGTAGCCGTGCTGGCAGCGGTGCAACGTCCCATTGCGGTGGCGTGCATCGGCGAAGCGGTTGGACGCCCGTTGTGGAAAGACCGTCCGAGCTGGTTCCTGATCGCGGAGCAAGACCGCATGATCAACCCCGCTACGCAGCATTTCATGGCAGACCGTATGAATGCTCAGGTGCGCTCGCACCCGGTCGATCACACGCCGAGTGTCACCGCACCTGACGTGGTGACCGAGGTTATCGTCGAAGCGGTCCGGTCGGTTTCTGCCCGTGGGTCAGCCGGCATCACAGATCGTTAAGGCTTACTGATTTTTTGCGCGGTTTTTCCGCGCGATGTTCCGCGAACGGCGTGCGACCCGCGATGGCGAAACTCGCCAAGACGCCTTTCATCACCCGCCTGGCCCCTTCCCCTGTGGAGAAAGATCATGACTGCAACGACTTATCGCCATGCCGATGTCGACGGCTTCAAGGTGTTCTATCGTGAAGCCGGCCGCGCCGGCGCCCCGAAGCTGCTGCTTCTGCATGGCTTCCCGAGTTCTAGCCATATGTTCCGGGACCTGATCCCGCAGCTCGCGGACCGCTTTCATATCATTGCGCCGGATCTGCCCGGCTTTGGGCAGTCCGACATGCCGAGCCGCGACAGTTTTGCGTATACGTTCGACAATATTGCCAAGGTCATCGAGCGTTTCACCGAAGTGGTGGGCTTCGATCGCTTTGCAGTCTATGTATTCGACTACGGCGCGCCAACCGGATTCCGGCTGGCAGTCAGACACCCCGAACGCATCACCGCCATCATTTCGCAGAACGGCAACGCGTATGAAGAAGGTTTGAGCGACGGCTGGAATCCGATCCGCGCTTATTGGCAGGACGCTTCGCCGGCGAACCGGCAAGCGCTGCGGGCGATGCTCACGCATGAAACGACCGTGTGGCAATACACGCACGGCGTCGCCGATCCGGCCTCGGTTTCGCCGGACGGCTACTCGCTCGACGACTTCTATCTGAGCCGGCCCGGCGCGGATGAGGTACAGCTCGACCTGTTCCGCGACTATCGAAACAACGTCGCGCTGTACCCCGAGTTCCAGCAGTATTTCCGTACCCATCAGCCGCCTTTGCTCGCCGTATGGGGGAAAAACGATCCGTTCTTCTTGCCTCCCGGCGCCGAGGCATTCAAGCGCGACATTCCGGGCGCCGTGGTGCGTTTCTTCGACACCGGCCACTTCGCGCTGGAGACACACGCGACGGAAATTGCCGCTGCCATTTCGGCATTCCTCGATCGCTGAGACGTTCACTGATGCATCCGCAGGTCAGCGGCGTCGCCGCTGACAGAACCGCGGTTTCGTTCACTCAATCAGGAGAACCAAGATGTCCGGCAAAGTTGCAATTGTCACGGGTGCAAGCCAGGGAATCGGCCGCGCGACCGCTATCCGGCTGGCACGGGATTTCGGCGCCGTCGTGCTGGTTGCGCGCAACCGCGCCAACCTAGAAGAGACCGCCATCGAGGTGAAGAAAGCAGGCGCCGAGTTTCTGGTTCTCGACCTCGATCTGTCGGAGCCCGAGGCCGCGCAGCAGGTCGTCGATCAGACGTTGGCAAGATTCGGGCAGATCGACGCCGTGCTGAATATCGCGGGCGCGGTGGCGCAGATCGACGTGCTCGAGATGACGGACGAACAATGGGACCGCGGCCTCGCACTCAAGCTGCACGGCGCGCGTCGGCTGACTATCGCGGCATGGCCGGCGTTGAAGGCGAGTTCGGGATCGGTCGTGCTGATGTCGGGCAATTCGGCGCTGTTTCCCAAAGCGCCCTACGCAGCCGTGGGCACGATCAACGCGGCGATCGTCGCGCTCGCCAAAGCGTTCTCGGATCGCGGCATCGGCGATGGCGTACAGGTCAACAGCGTGCTGCCGGGAGCCGTGATGACCGGCCGCCGACGCTCATACCTGGAACATTGGGCACCGCTGCACAACATGAGCGTCGAAGAGGCGACCGCGAGGTTTCCGGCTGAAGCGGGGATTACGCGTTACGGCACGCCGGAAGAGATTGCCGACCTGATGGCGTTCATCGTGTCGCCCGCGGCGCGCTGGATGACAGGTTCGACCCTGCGCATGGACGGCGGAGAAGTGAAGTCGATCTGAGCGGGAGACCGCGCTGTCTGTCAGACGGACGGCGCGGTCAGACGGTACACGTCACGTCACGTCACGTCATCGCCGATGCGTACCGCTCACACCGGCGACGCCTGCCCGCTCATGCGTGTCGGCCGCAGGGTGCTGCGCGAGACTGCGGCAGTCGTATTGCCGCGCGCCCTTGACGCTTCTTCATCGCGATCGTCGAAGTCCAGCTCCGCGACCTGCGCGTCGGCTACCGGTCGTTTCGCTTGCGCGACGCGCGGTGCGGCGTCCTGCACACTGGCCGGTTCGCCCGGCAGGTTGCTCGACATCCGGCTGAAATGCTCAACCAGATGGTCGATGAAGGTCCGCACCTTGGCCGGCAGATGATGGCGGCTCGGATAAGCAATCGTCACCTCGACCTGCGGCAAGCGATAAGCGCCCAGCAAACGTACCAACCGGCCGCGCTCGAGGTCGCGGCCAATCAGGTAACTCGGAAGAATGGCGATGCCCATGCCGAGCAGCGCAAACTGCCGCAGCATTTCCGTATTGTTGGCCACGATCGCATTGGTTGGCCGCACCCGCACTTCGCCGCTGCCGTCGCTATGCGTGAACACGCGTTCATCGCCGCCGTATTCGGACGGCAGCGACAGGCTCGGATGATCCTGCAACTGCTCAGGACGGCTCGGCGCGCCGTGTTTCTGCAAATACGCGGGCGTCGCGCACACGGTCATGTGGCCCGTAGTCAGGCGCCGCGTGACGATACTCGCACTACGCATCTGCCGCGCGATCAGCACGCCGACGTCGAACCCTTCTTCGACCAGATCGACATGGCGGTCCACCAGCGTGACATCGGGAATGACGTTTGGATAGCGCTCGGCATAGGACTGCAGCACCGGCGCGAAATTATGCAGGCCGAACACCACCGGCGCGACGATCCGCAAGGTGCCGACCGGCTCGTGATTACGCGCGACCACCATCTGCTCGACGCCTTCCAGATCGTCGAGGATGGGACGCACGCGTTCGAGATAGACCCGGCCCGACTCGGTCAGCGACTGGCTGCGGGTGGTGCGGTTGAGCAGCCGCGTGCCGAGACGCTCTTCGAGGTCGGCCACATGGCGGGTCACGACAGCGGTAGAGATACCCATGGTGCTGGCAGTCCGGGCAAAGCTCCCGAGTTCGGCCACTTTGACGAAAACTCGCATCGACTGCAGATGATTCATGAGGCCACTCCTGCCGCTATTCAAGCCAAGCCAACGAACACCGACGCGGCGCGAAAGCGGAGCGTCGGCGACTACGCAAGCCGATGACTACAAGCGGATGACATCGCACCTCGACGACGGACTGTGTGCGTGTGAACCACGCCGCCAGTCGCTCGCAATAAGGCTTGCCCAACGGCTTTGATTGTATCGATCGCTCATGGCCCAACCCTGACCTGAAGATGGCAAAACGGTCAGGTTGGCACTGCGAGGACGATTGGATGACGTTGGACGCCGTTCAGCGTGCGAAGCGGGCAGGACGCACCATGTTTGGGCAACTGGAAACCGCCTGCCGGACGCACGCGCTTCGCGGCCAATCCGCCCAATCCGGATAATCAACTAGGTAAAAACCCTAAGTTTCGGTATCATGGCGGGCGAAAGGAAGATATCGCCATGCCACATCGTTTTCAGGTTTTCGAAAAAATCGCATTTTCGCTGGTCGTGTTGTCCGCACTCGCCTGCTCGGCCTTCATCGCCTACGAAACCAGCCCGAGCGTCCGCGAGACGCTGTATGCGGGCAAGAGCGCCCTGCAATGGAGCAGCCAGTATTCGTTCGCCTGCTCGGCGCCCGTGGCCGACGCCTGCGCGAATCTGCCGGTCGACTGAGCCTTGGCGCCCCATGAGCGCCCCCTTAGCGCCCCACGTCGCGCCCAAACACCACACGCGCGAAAAATCCCGCCAGCACCGCCTCAGCGGTATCGCTGGAGACGTTTTGCGGATCGATGGTGTGCAGGAACTGCACGCCTTCGCACAGTCCCATCAAGCCCATCGCCAGTGTGTCCGCTGGTAGCAGCAGCGGCGTGCCGGCGCGCGCCGAAAACGCGCGGATATATTCGCTCATCTGTTCCAGCTTCTCGTGCAGGAACGCGTTGAATTTCACCCGGAAGCGCCCGTCGCGCGCGGCCAGCAGCTTCGCCTCCATCCATAGCAGGAAGCATTTGTCGTCACGCGGCAGATTGCTGTAATACGCCAGCACCTGCGCCTCCATCGATTCGCGCGTGGCCCCTTCCTCGAAGATGCTTTCCAGCGCGGCCTGCATCTCCTCATGGTCGCGCCTGAGCAATTCCAGGAACAATTCCGGTTTGCTGCGGAAGTTCGAATAGAACGCGCCGCGCGTATAACCCGCCGCCGCCGCGATGTCTTCGACACTCGCGGCAACGAACCCTTTCTTCATAAAGATGGCTTGCGCGGCATCGAGCAGCCGCAGGCGCGTCTGATCTTTGCTCTGTTCGCGTGTGAGTCGTTGGCGTTTCATGCTGGAGAGTTTAGCACCGGAAAGATTTCAGATACGGCTATACACTCAGATACAGGTGTGTATTAGAATGCAAGTCATCATTTGAAGCAATGGTGTCTTGCACGCACCGTTTCAGACGTGCTCTCCTGGTGAGCCGCTGTGGCTTGCCGTGTTCGTTCGCTGTCTCCTGATTGGGGTAATTGTGAATCGTCCCGGTTGTAGCGCATTGCCTGTGATGCGCGCGCACACTCATCCGCATTCCCGTTCCACCCCCGCTCGCAGCCTCGGCTACGCGCTCATGCTGGCCGGGCTCGTCATGCTGGGCGCCTGTCACCAGGAACAGGCCGCTGCGCCCGCGCCGCGCCCGGTGGTGGTGGCCGCCGCCCATGCCGACGGCAGCCCACTCGCGGCGTCGTTGCCCGGCGAAGTGCAGGCACGTTACTCGACACCGCTGTCGTTCCGGATCGCCGGCAAGATCGTCGAGCGGCATGTGCGCCTCGGCGACACCGTGAAGCTCGGCGAAGTCGTGGCCCGCCTCGACCCCGCTGACGCGCAAAAGAGCGCCGCCAGCGCCCTGGCGCAACTCGACGCCGCGCAGCATGGCCTGGTGTTTGCGAAGCAGCAACTCGATCGCGACCAGGCGCAGGCGCGCGAAAACCTGATTTCGGCCGCGCAACTCGAACAGACCACCAACGCCTATGCCTCCGCGCTGGCCCAGCGCGATCAGGCGGCCCAGCAAGCCGCGCTGCAGAAAAACCAGTTGCAGTACACCGACCTGCTCGCGGATCACGCTGGCGTGATTACGGCCGAAAACGCGCAGACCGGGCAAAACGTCTCGTCGGGACAAGCCGTCTATAACCTCGCGTGGAGCGGCGATATCGATGTCGTCGTCGATGTGCCCGAAAGCACGCTCGGCGCGCTCGCCGTCGGCCAGACCGCGAAGGTCACGCTGGCGGCGCTGCCGGGGCGCAGCTTCAACGCCCGCGTGCGCGAACTCTCGCCGGCGGCCGATCCGCAAAGCCGCACCTATCGCGCGAACCTCACGCTGCTCGAACCCAGCGCGGACGTGCGGCTCGGCATGACGGCCGACGTCGCGCTCAACGCCGGCCACACCGCGGCACAACCCGCCGCCTCGTTCACGCTGCCCGCCACCGCGCTGTTTCACGACGGCACCGACGTCGCGGTCTGGGTCGTGCATAACGGCAACAACGTGCTGGAGCTACGCCATGTGCAGGTCACGCGCTATGACGAACGCACCGTCGCCATCTCCGGTGGCCTGAAAGACGGCGAACGCGTCGTGCTGCAGGGCGTGCATACGGTGACGGCCGGCGAGACCGTTCACCCGATCGCCCCGCTGCATCCCGAGGACTTCGCTTCATGAGCACACCGCATGAATACGAAGAGGGACGCTTCAACCTGTCCGCGTGGGCGCTGCGTCATCAGGCGCTGGTGGTATTTCTGATCGCGCTCGCCACCGCCTTCGGAATCCTCGCTTATACGAAACTCGCGCAGTCGGAAGACCCGCCGTTCACGTTCCGCGTGATGGTGATCCGCACCTTCTGGCCCGGCGCCACCGCGCGCCAGGTGCAGGAAGAGGTGACCGACCGCATCGGCCGCAAGCTGCAGGAAACGCCGTATATCGACTTCGCGCGCAGCTATTCGCGCCCCGGCGAATCGCTGATGTTCTTCTCGATGAAGGATTCCGCGCCCGTCAAGGAAGTGCCGCAGACCTGGTACCAGGTGCGCAAGAAGGTCGGCGATATCGCCGCCACGCTGCCGCAGGGCATCCAGGGTCCGTTCTTCAATGACGAATTCGGCGATGTCTACACCAACATCTATACGCTCGAAGGTGACGGCTTTTCCGCCGCACAACTGCACGACTATGCGGACGAATTGCGCACAGTGCTGTTGCGTGTGCCGGGTGTGGCCAAGGTCGATTACTTCGGCGATCCTGACCAGCATATCTACATCGAGATCGCCAACACGCAACTCACGCGTCTGAACGTCTCGCCGCAGCAGATTGCGCAGGCGATCAATTCGCAGAACAGCGTGTCGCCGGCCGGCACCTTGACCACCTTCGACGACCGCGTGTTCGTGCGCCCGACCGGCCAGTTCAAAGACGTCAACGCGCTCGCCGACACGCTGATCCGCATCAACAACCGCTCGTTTCGCCTCGGCGATATTGCCACCATCAAACGCGGCTATGACGATCCGGTATCGACGCAGATGCGTTATGGCGGCAAGGCCGTGCTCGGCATCGGCGTGACGATGCAGCCGGGCGGCGACGTGATCCAGCTCGGGAAGGCGCTCGACAAGGAGTCTACGACCCTGCGCGCCTATCTTCCCGCTGGTCTCAAACTCGTCGAAGTGTCGAGCATGCCGCATGCGGTCGCGAAGTCGGTGGACGACTTTCTGGAGGCGGTGGCCGAGGCGATTGCGATCGTGCTGGTGGTGAGTCTCGTCTCACTGGGCGTGCGCACCGGCATGGTCGTCGTCATCTCCATTCCGATCGTGCTCGCGGTGACCGCGCTGTGCATGTATCTGTTCGATATCGGCTTGCACAAGGTGTCGCTCGGCACGCTCGTGCTCGCGCTCGGGCTGCTGGTGGACGATGCGATCATCGCGGTCGAGATGATGTCGGTGAAGCTCGAACAGGGCTGGAACCGGACCCGCGCCGCCGCGTTCGCGTACACCAGCACCGCCTTTCCAATGCTGACCGGCACGCTCGTCACGGTCTCGGGCTTTCTGCCAATCGCGCTCGCGAAGTCCAGCACCGGCGAATACACGCGCTCTATTTTCGAGGTCTCGGCGATAGCGCTGATCGCGTCGTGGCTCGCCGCCGTGGTGCTGATTCCGTTGCTGGGCTATCACCTGTTGCCGGAGCGCCAGCGCCAGCAACACGAAGCACACGACTACGAACACGACATCTACGACACGCGTTTCTACAAGCGGCTGCGTGGCTGGATTACCTGGTGTATCGAACGGCGCTTCGTGGTGCTGATCATCACGGTCGCGCTGTTCGTGGTTTCGCTGCTGGGCTTCACGCTGGTGCCGCAGCAGTTCTTCCCGAGTTCGGACCGGCCCGAATTGCTGGTCGACGTCCGGCTGCCTGAAGGCGCATCGTTCGAGGCAACCTTGCGCCAGGCAGAGCGGCTCGAAAAGGCGCTGGTGGGCCGCCCGGAAATCGATCACACGGTGGACTTCGTGGGCCAGGGCGCGCCGCGCTTCTATCTGCCGCTCGACCAGCAACTGCAACAGCCGAATTTCGCGCAGTTCGTCATCACGGCGAAATCGGTCAAGGACCGCGAGAAGCTCGCGCAATGGCTCGAACCGGAATTGCGCAACCAGTTCCCGGCTATCCGCACACGCCTGTCACGGCTCGAAAATGGGCCGCCGGTGGGCTATCCGGTGCAGTTCCGCGTCAGTGGCGACGACATCGCCACCGTACGCTCGATCGCCGAACGCGTCGCCGCGACGATGCGCGCGGATCAGCGCACCACCAACGTCCAGTTCGACTGGGACGAGCCCGCCGAGCGCTCGGTGCGCTTCGAGATCGATCAGAAAAAGGCGCGCGAGCTGGGCGTGAGTTCAGACGACGTGTCGAGCTTCCTTGCCATGACGCTGTCCGGTTATACGGTCACGCAATACCGCGAACGCGACAAGCTGATCAGCGTGGACCTGCGCGCACCGAAGACCGAACGCGTCGATCCCGCGCAACTCGTCACGCTGGCCATGCCCACGCCGAATGGTCCGGTGCCGCTCGGCACGCTCGGTCATATCCGCTACGACCTCGAATATGGCGTGATCTGGGAACGCGACCGGCAACCGACCATCACGGTGCAATCGGACGTCACCGGCAACGCGCAAGGCATCGACGTGACACATAGCGTCGACCATGCGCTGGCCCAGATCCGTGCGACGTTGCCGGTCGGTTACCGCATCGAAGTGGGCGGCTCGGTGGAAGAAAGCGGCAAGGGGCAAACCTCGATCAATGCGCAGATGCCGATCATGGTCATCGCCGTGCTGGTGCTTCTGATGGTGCAGTTGCAGAGTTTCGCGCGCGTGCTGATGGTGGTGCTGACCGCCCCGCTCGGCCTGATCGGCGTGGTCGCCACGCTGCTGCTGTTCGGCCAGCCATTCGGCTTCGTGGCGATGCTCGGCGTGATTGCCATGTTCGGCATCATCATGCGCAACTCGGTGATTCTGGTCGATCAGATCGAGCAGGACATCGCCGCCGGACACCAACGCTTCGATGCCATCGTCGGCGCCACGGTCCGGCGTTTCCGGCCGATTACGCTGACCGCGGCGGCGGCCGTGCTGGCGCTGATTCCGCTGTTGCGCTCGAACTTCTTCGGACCGATGGCCACCGCGCTGATGGGCGGCATCACCAGCGCCACGGTGCTCACGCTGTTCTATCTGCCCGCGCTTTACGCGGCCTGGTTCCGGGTGCGCGGCGACGAACGCGAACCGCCGGCTGCCGCGACACAAGCATCGCATTCGGGAAACTGATCATGGCGACTTCTTTCTGCAATCCTGCCGGGCCGTTCCGCGCCCTCGTGATGAGCGGCGGCATCCTCGCGCTCGCGGCCTGCTCGTTCGGCCCGAACGGCGACGCGCCCGCGATGCCGCAACCGGCGCATTACGGCAGCGCGCCACAGGTGAGTGAAACCGTCGCCGCGCAAGGCGTCACGCAGCAGTTCGTAGTGGGCGCGAGGCCCGTGCCCACGTGGTGGCGTCTCTACCAGTCCGACGACCTGAACGCGCTGGTCGACGAAGGTCTACGCAACAGCCCGACGCTGGCGGCCACGGACAAGAGCCTGACGGCTGCGCGCGAACAATTGCGCGGCCAGATCGGCGCGTCGATGCTGCCCACCATCGATGCCGTGGCGCAAGGCGCCCGGCAACGCGCGTTGGCGGTTCCCGAGCTAGGACCGAATACGTTCCTGTACAACACCTTCGTTGGTCAGTTGCAGGCGCATTACACGATCGACCTGTTCGGCGCCTCGCGGCTCGCCAATGCCGCGCTCGCGTCGCGCGTGAACGTGCAGGTCTACCAGCTGGAATCGGCGCGGCGCGCGCTGGCGGCCAATATCGTCAGCGCGACAATTACCGCCGCCGCGCTGCATGCGCAGATCGACACCACCGAGCGGCTCGTCTCGCTCGCCAATGACGACGCGCGCGACGCGGCGCGGCGCTACGCCCTCGGTGCGATTTCGCATGCGGACATGTTGAACGCGCAACAGAGTGCGGCGACGCTCTCGGCCTCGTTGCCGGGCCTGCAGCAACAGTGGACCACGACGCGGCATGCGCTCGCGGTGCTGATCGGCCGCACGCCCGATGCCGCACCGCCCGATCTCGATCTGACGCAGTTGCATGTGCCGGAGCAGGTGCCGGTGGTGGTGCCGTCGGAGTTGCTGCGCGCGCGCCCGGATGTACAGGCTGCCGACGCCGCGCTCAAGGCGGCCGCAGCGGATGTGGGCGTCGCCACGGCACAGATGTATCCGAACCTCTCGCTGACGGCCTCGATGGGGCAAGGCGGTTTTAGCTGGCCGGCGGCGCTGTCCGGCGCCGGCGCGATCTGGGCCGTGGCGGGCACGCTGTCGCAGCCGATCTTCCACGGCGGCGCGCTGCTCGCGCAACGGCGCGCGGCGCTGGCGACGTACGACGCCACCACCGAGCAGTACAAGCAAACGGTGCTGGCCGCGTTCCAGAACGTCGCCGATACACTGGCCGCGCTCGAACACGACGCGCAGGCGCTCGATGCCGCCAACGTGGCCGCCCGTGCAGCACAGGGCATCGCCGATGAGACCGCCGCCCGCTACCGGCTGGGAGCGGTGCCGGTCACTGCGGCGCGTTCGAGCGAGCAGCAGTTCCGCAATGCCAGGCTCGACGAGATCCGCTATACGGGCGCGCGGCTGACCGATACAGCGGCGCTGTTTCAGGCGATGGGGACGCCGCCTGTCGAGGCGGCGGCAACGGATACAGCGACCGGTTCGAAGCCGCTCAATACACCGCCGGCTCCCCCACCGGCCGGTGCTTGAAGCGCTTGTGCACCCAATAGTATTGCGCCGGAATCCGCCGGACCTGCGACTCGAGAAATTCGGTGATCCGGCGCGCATCGACCGTTGTATCGTCCGACGGGAAATTGCTTAGTTCTTCGAAGATAGTCAGCTTGTAGCCGCGGTAATCCGGCAGGACCTCCGTGACGAACGGAACGACCCGCGCATTGCCCGCTTTGGCAAGACGCGATACGGAAGTGAGCGTGCAGGCCGGCACGCCGAAGAACGGCACGAACACCGAGTCACGCAAACCAAAGTCCATGTCCGCGGCCAGCATTACCGGCTTGCCGTCGCGCAGCACGCGCAACGCGCGCCGCACACTGTCGCTGCGCGGAATCATCTCGGTGCCGAAACGGCCGCGCTGGCGCCTGGCCATTTCATCGAACACCACGTTCGACATCGGTGTGTACAACGAAGCGACCGGATGACGTGTCGAGTACATCATGCAACCGGCCTCGATCCCGACGAAGTGAAAGCCGACGAAAATCGTCGGCCGCGCATGGGCTTCAGCCAGGTCGATGGCGCTTTCCACTTCCACCAGCCGCGAAATGGCCTGCGCATTGCCGAACCACTGCGGCCCGCGTTCGACGTAGCTGCGGATCACGTGGCAAAAATGCGCGCGCGCGAGGCGCTCGCGATCGCCCTCGCTCATGTCGGGGAAGCAGAGTTTCAGATTGGTGTGGACGACGCGGCGGCGCGTGCTCGGAATGCGGTACAGCAGCGCGCCGATTCCGGTGCCAAGGCGCGCGAGCACGCCGTAAGGCAGGAACGCGAACGCGCGCAACAGTCCTGTCATCAGGACGATGAGAATTCGGCTTTTCACGAAAGGATCCCGGTTGAGAGCGATGTTGCAAACACTTCGTTTTGGGCAAGCAGGACGCGCCGCGAAGTGGCATGCGCGCGCGTCAAAACCGGGTAGCGCGCGGCGCTTTGGTGGAACAGCGGGTGATCTCGCGGGTCAGCGAGCCTGGAGATTACGTATGAGGATTAGATAGTAGCCCGAATTGCCCCTGTCCGGCGCACTATCAGGTAGAAGTTACATTACAACGTATTGGTTCGACGCCGGGCCGGTGGGCGACTGACGTCGCGCCACCCTGTTCATTCGCGCGGCCGCCACGGCTGGCGGCGCATCGTGCCGCGAAACATGACGTGTCGCGGGTTCATATTGAGCCCCGACACGCCCGCCGCGTCAGTGTTTGCTGAACATGTCCATGATCTGCTGCTTCTCGCCCGACGAGACGTCCGGCGGCGTCATGCCCGCTGGACCCACGCCGCCCACGGCATCGCTGGCACCGGCCAGCGGATTGGCCGAATCGAGGCCGATGCTGGCGACGAAACCGTTGCCCGGCGTCATATCCGAATAGAACAGTTCGCCGTCGACGCTCGCCACCGTATCGGGCATGGCCGGCTCGGCTTGCGGCACGCCGCGCAGCGCCTTGCCCATGTAGTCCACCCAGATCGGCAACGCGAGTTGCGCGCCGAATTCGCGGCTGCCCAGGCTCTTCGGCTGGTCGTAGCCCATCCAGGCCACCGCCACCAGCGACTGCTGATAACCGGCGAACCAGCCGTCCTTGGCGTCGTTGGTCGTGCCGGTCTTGCCCTGCAGGTCCGAACGCTTCAGTACGTTGGTGCCCGCGCCCGTCCCCGCCGTCGCCACCGAGTGCAGCAGGCTGTTCATGATGTAGGCGTTACGCGCTTCGATCGTACGCGGCGCGTCGCGGCCCGCCGTCAACGGCTGCGCCTTCGAAATCGGCTCGCCGCGCGCATCGGTCACCTCGGCGATCAGGTACGGGTTGATCCGGTAGCCGCCGTTGGCAAACACCGAGTACGCCCCCGCCGACTGCAGCGGCGTGACGAGCCCCGCGCCGAGCGCCATCGGCAGATAGGGCGGCGTCTTGTCGGCGTCGAAACCGAAACGCTGCGTCACGAAGTCCTGCGCGTACTTCGTGCCGATGAACGACAGAATGCGAATCGACACCAGGTTCTTCGATTTCTCCAGCGCCACACGCATCGTCATCGGACCGTCCGGCTGGTCGTCGTCCTTCGGCTCCCACGGGTCGCCGCCAGGCGTGCTCGGCGGGAAATACAGCGGCGCGTCGTTGATGATCGTCGCGGGTGCCAGGCCCTTGTCGAGCGAGGCCGAATAGATAAACGGCTTGAAACTCGAGCCCGGTTGACGCCATGCCTGGGTCACGTGGTTGAACTTGTTCTTGTTGAAATCGAAACCGCCGATCAGCGCGCGAATCGCCCCGTCCTGCGGCGTCAGCGACACCAGCGCGCCTTCCACCTGCGGCAATTGGGTGATCTGCCAGTTGCCCTTGTCGTCCGCGACGAGGCGAATAATCGAACCCGGCTTGATACGCTGCGCCGCGGCGGCGCGCGCGCTCAGCGCGGCGGTCACGAAGCGCAGGCCGTCGCCGTTGATGGTCGCTTCGGTGCCGTCGAGAAACTGCGCCTTCACTTCCTTCGGGTTGGCCGACGTCACCACGGCCGCGACGATCTCGCCGTTGTCCGGGTGATCGGTCAGGGCATCGTCGATGTCCTGATCGCGATCGTCGCCGGGCGACGGCAAATCGACATAGCCTTCCGGCCCGCGATATCCGTGACGGCGCTCGTAATCCATCACGCCTTTACGTACCGCGTGGTACGCGGCGTCCTGGTCCGCCGAGTCGATCGTAGTAATCACGTTCAGACCGCGCGTGTAGGTCTCGTCCTTGTACTGCGCGTACATCATCTGACGGACCATTTCCGCCACATACTCGGCGTGGACGCTGTATTCGTTGCCCGGGTTCTTGGTGCGGATCTCTTCCTTGACCGCCGTGTCGTACTGGTCCTGCGTGATGTAGTTCAGTTCGAGCATGCGCTTCAGGATGTATTCCTGACGGATCTTGGCGCGCTTCGGATTGACCACCGGGTTATACGCGGACGGCGCCTTCGGCAGCCCTGCAAGCATCGCGCATTCGGCGAGCGACAGATCTTTCAGATCCTTGCCGAAATACACGCGCGCGGCGGCCGAAAAACCGTAGGCCCGCTCGCCCAGATAAATCTGGTTCATGTATAGCTCGAGGATCTGGTCCTTCGTCAAGGCGCGCTCGATCTTGTAGGCGAGCAGCATTTCGTAGATCTTGCGCGTGTAGGTCTTCTCGCTGGAGAGGAAGAAGTTACGCGCCACCTGCATGGTGATCGTGCTCGCGCCCTGCGATGCGCCGCCGTGCAGCAGGTCGGCTGAACCGGCGCGCAGGATACCGACGAAGTCGACGCCGCCATGTTCGTAGAAGCGGTAGTCCTCGATGGCGAGCACCGCTTTCTTCATCTGGTCCGGAATGTCCTGGAAGCGCACCAGATTGCGCCGCTCTTCGCCGAATTCGCCTATCAGCACGTGGTCGGCCGTATAGACGCGCAGCGGCACCTTCGGCTGATAGTTGGTCAGCGCGTCGAGCGACGGCAGTTGCGGCCCCATCACGACGAGCGCATAGCCGAGAATCAACGCGCCGACCACTGCGATGGTCGCCAGCAGGCCGACGAAGCTCAGCGCGATACGCGCGCCCAGCGAACGGCGGTGCGGCTCGTCGCGCGAAGCGTCGTTGCGTCCTGAGTTGCGGTGGTAGGGATCCCGGTCTTCACCACCCGGAGAATTTGCGGATTGCGGTCGTTTGATGATTGGCATGACTCGAATAGTTGGCGCTTGACTCCACGCCTTTCTGCGGGCGGCTGATACCACCGCGCGGCCTGACGCCCCCGGCTGGCCCCACGGCGCGCCCGGACAGGGCCCCGCCCAGACGGGTCCCGGCGCAACGTAACAGCGCATTTTAAAGAAATCGAGAGAGGGCCAAGACGATTTTTTTGTAAGAATTCCTTGGCAAGGTTTCGCCCAAACCCGCTACCGCCTTACTACGCGGGCCGTTGCAGGTTATACACAGAAATTGTTCATAGGGCTGTGGACAAGTCCCCTGGAAACAATCCAAGCCATTGATGTCACGGGATTTTCATGTACCGCCCGTTTCGCATCCGGGCAACTCGCCTTATGATGGACTCGTCGCGTGGGGAAAGCGCGGCCGCGCGAAAAATCAGCCGTTCGACGCCAACAAGCACGCGAGCAGACTATGAACAAGCCTAGCGAACGCATCGTCGTATTCGTGACACCCGCGCAGAAGCGCGCGATTGCCGCCAGCGCGGAGCAACTCGGCATCAGCGTCAGCGAGTTGATGCGGCGCGCGGTGCTGAGTTTCGGCGCGACCAGCGAACAGGTCAAGGCGGCTGGCATCGTCGACCGGATGCGCGCGCCGCGCGAACCGGACGCGCTCAACGAGGCGTTGCAGCGGGTCGCGCGCGCCACCGGCAACGCTCATGCTGCCCTGCCCGCCGTGCTGAAGAAGGGCGCGCCCGCCGCCACGGCAGCCGAACCGAACGCGGCACACGAGTCCCTGCTGCCCGCCGATGTCCTCGCGGCGCTGGTGCGCACGCCCGAAGAAGAACAGGCCATGGCGGATGCGCAGGCCGTGGCGCGCGTCGCCGCGGCGAAAGCGGCCGCGACTGCGCCTCAAGCACCGCAGACTCCAACCGCTACGCCGCCGGTCGTCGCACCGGTTACGCCGCTCACGCTGCGTCGGCGCGTGCGCCTCGATCCGACGCCCGACGAAGACGATCCGCGCAACGATCCTGCCGCGGAAGACGGGCGGTTTGCCTGAGCCCTGCGCATCCCGTGCGATGCATTTCGCGTCGCAAGTTTACAAACCTTGAAATATTCCGCTGGCTTAGACCGCGAATCGACGCGAGAAACTCGCAAGAAACGCCGCTTTAAGCCGCTTTTAAGGCAACCCGTGGTGTAATAGCCGCCAGTTGCTGAGCCCGTCTGGCTGGCGCTCGACATGACTTGACACGCAGGCGCAATGCGCTCGCCAAACAATTTGCAATGCCGCTATTGCATTTGGCGCGCGAGCCCCGACTTCCGCACCGGTTGCTCGCGCAATACCGCGCGCAGCAGCGTAAACTAGTTGTCACAAGTGGTTGAACGCGCCAGGCACTCAGCGCCGATTTCATTCTACGGAGGTATTCATGTCGCTATTTGACAGCATCTCGCGCACGCTTAAAGGTCTCCTGAACGACGCTGCCGATTCCGTGCAGGACCCGTCGCGCGATTCGCGCCAGATCGTGCGCGAGCTCGATGAAAGCATTGCGAAGGCGGAGAACTCGCTGATCGAGATCCAGGCGCAGGTCGCCACCCAGCAAAGCAAGCGCGACGTTGCCGCCGACAAGGCAAAGAAGTACGAAGACGGCGCGAAGCGCGCGCTGCAATCAGGCGACGAAGCGCTTGCCCGTGAGGCGCTCGGAGCACAAGCGACGGCGGAAACGGAACGGGATGCGCTCGCCAAGGAACTCGCGTCGCTTGAGCCGTCGGTCGATCAGTTGAAGAGCCAGATCGAAGACATGCGCGGCCGTCGCAACGACCTGAACGCACGCTCGAGCATCCTGCAGGCCAAGCAGCAGATCGCCCAGGCCAAGGACGTCGCGGCCACGGCGCTTGGCGGTATTGGCGGACGCAATCTCTCCGACGATTTCCAGAAGCTCGAAGACAAGGTGGCGCTGTCGAACGCACGCTCGGACGCCCGTCTGAATTCCGCCGACGTCAAAAGCGGCAAGGCGCTCGACGACAAGCTCGCCGATCTGAATCGCGGCCCTTCCGTCGACGACCGCCTGGAAGCGTTGAAGAAGCAGTTGAACACGCCGGCGCAGTAATACGCGGGCAAGCAGTACACCGGAGGTGACGCAGCGCCGGCGCTCCGTGCGGCGCTGCGTGTCACCCTGGAGCTTCGATTGACATGGAGACGGGCGTCAAGCCGTCCGGTCCGACACATGAAAAAATTTCTCGCAGCCATGTTCGCGTCGCTGATGCTGGTGTCAGGTGCGGCCTTCGCCGTGCCGACTGCCCAGCAGATCGAATCCGCCATGGCTCAGGACAACTGGCAACAGGCCGACGCCGGCTTGACCGAAGTGCTGCAGGCGCATCCGAACAACGCGCATGCGCACTATCTCTACGCCCAGGTGCTGGATCGCGAAGGCCGCTCCGGCGACGCCCTCGCACAGATCCAGCAGGCCAAGACGCTCGATCCGCAAATCCGCTTCACCGACCCGACGCGTTTCGCCCAGACCGAAGCGCGCATCCGGCGCGACGCGGAACAAGGTGGCGCCGCAACCGGCCACACCCGCAATCCGTTCGCCCAGCAGAACACCGGTTCGGTACAGCAGCAGTCCGCCATGGTGCCGCAGGCGCCTGAGCGGCACGGTCCGTCCATGGGCATGTGGATCGGCATCATCGTGCTGATCGCTGCGATTGCGCTGGTGCTGCGTTGGACGTTGCGCCGCGCCCGCACGCAGGACGACTCGCGTGCCGACGACGATCGTCGCGTCCAGCTCAAACGTGCCACCGACCTGCTGAACGCCGTGCGTTCGCTCAAGCTCGACGTGAAGCTTTCCACCGCGGTGGGACACGAGGCGCTGGCGAGGGAAGTCGAAGGCACGGAAGACCAGTTGCGCAGCCTCGTTGAAGCACTGTCGAACAGCAAGAATCCCGTGCCGCCGTACCAGCTCGACGAACTCGAGCAGCGTGTCGCGAGCCTCAAGGCTCGCGCCGAAGGCCGCCCCGACCCGTACGCGGCCGCGCCGGCCGGCTCGAGCGACTCCGCCTACGCGCGCGAGGCCGAGCGCTTCGGCAATCCGCCGCAAGCGCCCTATCCTTACCCGCCGCAGCAACCGCCGCAGGTTATCGTGCAGCAAGGCGGCGGCGGTTTCGGCGGCGGCATGGGCGGTCTGTTGACCGGCGTGCTGCTGGGCGAAGCGCTGAATTCGGGCCGTGAACGCGAAGTGATCGTCGAAGACGACGAATCGCGCCGTCGTGGCGGCAACAATGACAATGGCAATAACGGCGGTGGCCTCGATTTCGGCCAGGGTTCGAACGACTGGGACGACGGCAGCGGCGGTGGCGGCGTCGACATGGGCAGCGACGACTCCGGTGGCTGGAGCGATACCTGAGCGAGCGCTCAATGGGCGCTGCGCCGTGAGGCGCAACGCGCCGGTGCGTCGGACGCAGCGATGTGCGAAATACCCCTGAAAACAGGCTCCATTCGTCATGGAGCCTGTTTTTTTATGGGCGATTCAAACCGGATAGGCGCCGCGCGCTGTGCGGCTCATGCGCTCGCGGAAAGCGGCGACTGATGCTCGGCGAGCACCACAGCGCCGGCAAACAGCCGCACGATAAAACGCTCCGCGTAATCGACCAGTGCCTCGCGATGCGCCGCGTTGCCGATGTACTCGTGCGACAGATGAAACAGTTGCAGCACGATCTGCGTGCAGACTTCATCCACCGTCGCCCGGGTCAGTGCCGGCATCAGTTTGAGTTGAACGACGTCGTCGGCCATCTCCGCCGACACCTCGTGCAGGTTCGCCCGCACGGCCTCGCGCAAGGCCGGCGAAGTGCCGTGATACTCGGCGAGCGCGCTCAAAAACGCTTCGCGGTTATCCAGCGCGAAGGCGAAAAACGCCGCACACGCGCGGCGCGGCATGCGCTGCGGTTCATCGTGCGCGGCGAGCCAGCGTTCGCGTCGCAGCATGGGCCGCAGACGTCGACTGACCCACTCGACCGCCTCGCGCGCGAGATCATCGAGCGTGTCGAAATGCCGATAAAACGTGTTGGGATTCAAACCGGCTTCACGCGCCAGTTCACGCAGACCCAGCGTCGCAAAGCTGCGCCCGCCAGCGGTCAAACGCAAGGCCGCTTCAATGAGACGGCGTTTGCCAGGCGCGAGATCAAGATCGGGATCGGAAGTGGATTCCATGGAGTCGAAACCAGAGCGCGCAACGCGCATGCAACGCCTGCACTGTAAACGATCTTGACGCGAGGCGCACACTTGTCTACTCTGCGCGTTACAGAGTAGACAAGTGTAGACGTCCGCTGTCCCCTCATGCACCCGTACGCACCGTCACAGCGTCATTGACCCGGAGCCCCGCACCGATGCCGTCCCTCTCGCCCGTTACGCCACGCATTGCCATTGTCGGGAGCGGCTTCGCCGGCATTGGCATGGCGATCCGGTTAAGGCAGATGGGACTGGAGTCGTTCACGATTTACGAGGCCGCGGGCGAAATCGGCGGGACGTGGCGCGACAACACCTATCCCGGCGCCGCCTGCGACGTGCCCTCGCATCTGTACTCGTTTTCTTTCGAACCCAATCCTGACTGGACGCGCGCGTACGGACCGCAGGCCGAAATTCTCGCCTATCTGAAGCACTGTGTACGCAAGTACGGGCTCGCACCGTTCGTGCGCTGCCATGCGCGCGTGGTGGCGGCTCGTTTCGATGAAGTGCGACAACTGTGGCAGCTCGAGATCGAGTCTGGCGAGAGGTCCGGCGAGAACCCGGCCGCCTCGGCTGCCGTGGGTTTCTCAGGCCCACGCGAGACGATCGAGGCCGACCTCGTGATCGCGGCAAGCGGACCTTTGTCGCGGCCGGCGATGCCACGGATCGCGGGTCTCGAACGCTTTGCCGGCAAACTGTTCCACTCGGCGCGCTGGGATCATGACTACCCGCTGGACGGCAAGCGCGTGGCGGTGATCGGCACCGGCGCCAGCGCGATCCAGTTCGTGCCGCAGATCCAGCCGCGCGTCGGAAAGCTGGATCTGTTCCAGCGCACGGCACCGTGGATCATGCCGAAGCCCGACAAGCCGGTTGGCGAACGCGTGCAATGGTGGTTCCGGCATGTGCCGTTCACGCAGCGTTTCGTGCGCAGCGCGATCTACTGGCAACTCGAATCGCGCGCCATCGGCTTCGTCGTCAATCCAAAGCTGATGCAGTTTCCGATGAAGTTTGCCTTGAGCTATCTGGAGCGGCGCGTGCAAGACCCCGTGCTGCGCGCCAAACTGACACCGGGCTACCGGCTCGGTTGCAAACGCGTGCTGATGTCGAGCGACTACTATCCGGCGCTCGGGCAGCCCAATGTGCGCGTCATTACGGACGCAATCCGCGAGATCGTCGCCGACGGCATCGTCACCGAAGACGGCATCCATCACGCCGCCGACGCGATCATCTGCGGCACCGGCTTTCAGGTCAACGATGTCCGTGCGCCGTTCGACGTCACCGGTATCGACGGCGCGGATCTCGGCGCCCGATGGCTGCGCGACGGCCCCGAGGCCTACCTCGGCACCAGCATCGCCGGCTTCCCGAATTTCTTCATGATGGCGGGTCCCAACACGGGCCTGGGCCACAATTCGATGATCTTCATGATCGAGTCGCAAGTGCAGTACATCGCCGACTGTTTGCGCGAACTGCGCCGGCACGGCGCGCGCACCATGAACCTGCGTTCCGACGTGCAACAGGCATTCAACGCGCGTCTGCAAAAGGACATGCGACGCTCGGTGTGGGCGAGCGGTTGCCATAGCTGGTATCAGACGAAGAGCGGCAAGGTCACCGCCATCTGGCCCGGCTTCACGTTCAGTTTCCGCAAGCGCACCCGGCGAGTGCGCGCGCACGAGTACCGCTTCACGCGCTGAGATTGGCCGCGAGGCATCGCGTTGTTCAAACTCAAATAATCAGGGAGACTAAGCATGGTAAACCTCGGAACCGTGCCCCGCGCGCAGGGCACGCCGCTGCCGCGCCGCTCGCTTGCCGCGCGCCTCGGTATCACCAGTGTGCCGCGCGAAACACTGCGGCGACGCTATACACAGCCGGGCTCGAAGTTCGTCAGCATCATGGGTACCGAGGTTCACTACGTCGAAGAAGGCAGCGGCGATCTGCTCGTGATGATTCACGGCTTCGCGTCCTCGCTGCATACCTGGGACGGGGTCGCTGAAGAACTCGCACGCAGTTATCGGGTGATCCGCCTCGACCTGCCGCCCTTCGGCGTCACCGGGCCGCTATGCAGCGCGTCCGGCGCGATCGAGACGATGAACATGCCCACCTACCGGCGCTTCATCGATACCTTCATGCAGGCGCTCGGCATCGATCGCGCGACCCTGATCGGCAACTCGCTCGGCGGTCTGATCTCGTGGGACTACGCGGTGCGCCATCGCGATGCGGTGGAGCGATTAGTGCTCATCGACTCGGCGGGTTTTCCGATGAAGCTGCCGATTTATATTGGCCTCTTCAACAGCGCACTGGTGCGCATGAGCGCACCGTGGTGGCTGCCCGAGCCCATCATCAGGAGTGCGGTGCGTAATGTCTATGGCGACCCGCGCAGGCTCGCCGCACCTGTGCTGCGGCGCTATGTCGAGTTCTTTCATGGTCAGCACACGCGCGCGGCGATCGGCAAAATGGTGCCAACGCTCGATTTCGCCGACCTCGATACCGATGTGCTGAAAACCATCGACGTCCCCTCGCTCGTGCTGTGGGGCGCGAAGGACCGCTGGATTCCGCCCGCGCATGCAGCGCAGTTCGCGCAGCGGATTCCGGGCGCGCAGTCGGTCATGTACGAGGGGCTTGGCCACATCCCCATGGAGGAAGATCCGGAGCGCGTGCTAGCGGATTTGCGAGCATTTCTCGCGCAGGAAACGGCCAGTGGAAAGACGCTCGCGCTGTGACGCGCCTCTGCCCTGACGGGACCGTGCATGTGCCCAGCGGCACGTGCATGCTCACCCCCCGCCGCCCAGCAGGAGCAACAGATTCCACAAAAACTTGCAGGCCATGACGATCAGCCCCCATAACTGGTAGAGCTGTTGCCAGCCGGCAACGTAGGCAAACGCTTCGATCATGGTTACCCAGGCGGTGAACGGGAGTGATGGTTGGGCACGCACCTCAGCGCCGCGCAGGCAACCCTAAATCAAACCGCCATCGCCATCCTCTTCCGCTCACTACGCTGCATAAAGTGATTTCCAACAATAACGCCAACGGTCACTACACCAATAAACAGCGTAGCCAAAGCATTCATCTCAGGATTCAACCCTAAACGAACACGCGAGAAAACGACGAGCGGCAAAGTCGTCGACCCAGGCCCCGACAAAAACGCGGACAGTACGAGATCGTCGATAGACAGCGTAAACGACAGCAGCCACCCCGCGACAAGCGCCTGCGAAATCAATGGCAACGTAATAAAGAAAAACACCCGCAATGGCGTCGCGCCGAGATCGAGGGCCGCCTCTTCCAGCGATGGATGCAATTCCCGCACCCGCGACTGCACAATGATGGCCACATACGAAATACACAGCATTACATGCCCGATCCAGATCGTGAACACGCCACGTCCAGCCGGCCAGCCAAGCCATTTGGCCATTTCGATGAACAGCAGCAGCAGCGAAATCCCCTGAATCACCTCGGGAATCACGAGCGGCGCATTGATCATCCCCGTGTACAAGGTAAAGCCACGAAACCGCCCCATCCGCGCCAGCACAAAACCCGCCCATGTGCCGATGAACACCGATGCAAACGCCGTCATCAAGCCAATCCGCAACGACAGCCACGCCGCCGCGATCAGCTCGTCGTCATTGCCCAGTGCGGCGTACCAGCGCGTCGAGAAATGCGTCCACACCGTCACCAGTTGCGATTCGTTGAACGAATACACCACCAGGCTGACAATCGGGATGTACAAAAACAGAAACCCAATGCCAAGCGCAATGAACTGCAATATGCGATTCGGTTTCATCAGCGCCGCTCCTCCAACGCCTTCGCCTGCGCGTACTGGAAGAACGCCATCGGCACCAGCAGCAGCAACACCATCGCGCACGTCACCGCGGAAGCCATCGGCCAGTCGGCATTGTCGAAGAACTCATTCCACATCACGCGGCCAATCATCAGCGTGTTCGCCCCGCCCAGCAATTCCGGAATCACGTACTCCCCCACCGCCGGAATGAATACCAGCAGGCAGCCCGCGATGATGCCGTTTTTCGACAGCGGCAAGGTGATCTGCCAGAACGCCTTCCACGGCTTCGCGCCCAGGTCGTAGGCCGCTTCCAGCAACGTGATGTCCATTTTCACGAGGTGCGCATACAGCGGCATCACGAGGAACGGCAGGTACGAATACACCATGCCGATATAAACGGCGGTATTCGTGTGATACAGCTCGATCGGCGTATGAATCAGGCCAATCGACATCAGGAAGTTATTCAGCAAGCCGTTATTCTTCAGGATTCCGATCCATGCATAGACGCGAATCAGGAACGACGTCCAGAACGGCAGCATCACGGCCATCATCAGAATGTTGCGGGTGGCCGGATTCGAACGCGCGATGTAATACGCCATCGGATAGCCGAGCAGCAGGCACAGCAGCGTCGACACCGCCGCCACCACCACCGAGTTCACATAGGTCGCAAAGTACAGGCTGTCGGTCAGCAGGAACGCATAGTGCGACAGGTCGAGCACGATGTGAACCACGCCGTCCTGGACGCTGGTCAACTCCGTATACGGCGGAATGCCCAGCTGCAGGTCGGCAAAGCTGATCTTCACCACCAGCAGGAACGGCACGAGGAAAAACAGCAACAGCCAGATGAACGGTCCGGCCACCACCGCCGTTCGGCCCGTCAGACCAAAGCGCCGCACAGGCCAGGACGCGAAGGCACTCAGCGCGTTCTTCATGCCGTCAACACCACGCCCGCCGACGCACTCCAGCGCACATAGACTTCGTCGCCCCAGGTCGGCGGGTCGATCTCGGAGAGCGCCAGACTCGTGACGTTCGCCACCACCATCTTGCCGCCGTCGAGCTTCACGTGATACAGCGAATAGCCGCCCATGTAGGCAATATTCGTGACGACGCCCTTACCCCAGTTGTAAGCGCCCTCCGGCGGTTTGCGCGTGAGTGCGATGCGCTCGGGCCGCACGGAGATCGTCAGCGGCATGCCGAGCGGTCCGGTAATGCCGTGGTTCACATACAAGCGCACCGGCAAATCCGGTGTTTCGACGAAGATGTGATCCGGTTCGTCTTCGACGACATTGCCGTCGAAAAGATTAGTCGAACCAATGAACTCGGCCGAAAACCGGCTGTTCGGATACTCGTACACTTCATGCGGCGTGCCGAGCTGGATGATCTCGCCTTCGCTCATCACCGCGAGCCGGCCGGCCATCGTCATCGCTTCTTCCTGATCGTGGGTCACCATCATGCAGGTGACGCCGACCTTGTCGAGAATGTTGACGAGTTCAATCTGCGTGCGCTGACGAATCTGCTTGTCCAGCGCGGACATGGGCTCGTCGAGCAGCAACAGCTTGGGCCGCTTGATCAGGCTGCGCGCGAGGGCCACGCGCTGCTGCTGACCACCCGAAAGCTGATGCGGCTTGCGCTTCGCAAAGCGCCCCATCTGCACGAGGTCCAGCACCGACTGCACGCGCTCCTTCAGTTCCGCCTTCGACACGCCTTCCTGCTTCAGTCCGAAAGCGACGTTCCCTTCGACCGTCATGTGCGGAAACAGCGCATACGACTGGAACATCATATTGACCGGCCGGCGATACGGCGGCATCTGCGCGAGGTCTTCGCCGTCGATCAGGATCTTGCCCGAGGTCACACTCTCGAGGCCCGCGAGCATGCGCAAAAGCGTGGATTTGCCGCAGCCCGAACTGCCGAGCAGAGCGAACAGTTCGCCCTTCTTCACCGACAGGTTCACCTGCTTGACCGCGAACGTCTCGCCAAACTTCTTGACGACGTCGACGATCTGCACGAAGTTTTCCGCTGCTTCGTTCGCAACGGCATAGCTGCCCGGGGGCGGTGTGCCGGCCCCTGCCAGCGCACCCGACTGGTCACTGCTCATGATGTGCTACTTCACTCCCGCGTTTGACGAACAAAGCCCCCGGTGAACGCCGGGGGCTTGATGAGGATGCCTTGCTATCGGCCATTCAAACCGCGGACTTTAGCGGCCGGACTTGAATTCGGTCCACAGCCGGGTCTGCAGCCGCTGGATTTCCGGTGGCAGCGGCTTCAGCAGGAACAGCGTCTTGATGACATCAGCCGGCGGATAGACAGCCGGATCGTTCGCCACGTCCTTGTCGACATACTTGCGCGCTTCCAGATTCGCGCTCGGGTAGTAGACCTCGTTCGTGATCGCGGCGTGGACCTGCGGCGTCTCGATGTAGTTGATCCATTCGAGCGCGGCTTCCTTGTTCTTCGCGTCCTTCGGAATCGCCATCACGTCGAACCAGACCGGCGCACCGCCCTTCGGAATGTAGTACTCGATCTGATACGGTTTCTTCGCTTCGACCGCGCGATGCTTCGCAATCACCACGTCGCCCGACCAGCCATACGCGAAGCAGACGTCGCCGCCCACCAGATCGTTGATGTAGCCCGACGAGTTGAACTGCGTGATGTACGGACGGATTTTCTTCATCATCTCGAGCGCGGCGCGGTAATCAGCCGGGTTCGTGCTCATCGGATCCTTGCCGATGTAGTGGAGCGCCGCTGCAAACATCTGGTCAGGCGCATCGAGCACCGAGACGCCGCACGTCTTCAGCTTCGAAATGTATTCCGGCTTGAAGAGGATATCCCAGTTGTTGAGCGGGACGTCCTTGCCGAGAATCTGCTGGACTTTGGTGACGTTGTAACCGAGACCCGTCGTGCCGTAGGCCCAGGGCACCGAGTACTTGTTGCCCGGATCGGCGCCCGCGACGAGCGCCATCAGCGAGGGATCGAGGTATTTGAGGTTCGGCAGCTTCGATTTGTCCAGCGGCGCGAAAATGCCCGCGGCAATCTGCTTGCCCGCGTAATTACTGGTCGGCACCACGATGTCGTAGCCCGAATTACCGGTCAGCAATTTAGCCTGCAGTGTATCGTCGCTATCGTAGTTGTCGTATTTGACCTGAACGCCAGTCTGCTTCGTGAAGTTGGGGATGGTGTCCTTGGCGATGTAATCGGACCAGTTATACACGTTCAATTGCGTATCTTTTGCGGCCGCCGTCAGCCACGGCGTGGCGCACAGCATCAGCGTCGCCAGTTGGCGCACTACCAGTTTTTTCATCCCGTTCTCCGATCCCGTCGGCCGCAGCCGAGCGTCCACTCCATGTGCCGCGGTGCATCGCCCGCGGCTCCCCTGAAAAACCCGAAAACTACCACTAATTATTGCGCGCTTCAAAAAAAATACCAGGCTGTCGCGCAAAGGGTACAGCGTGAATGATTTGGGCGACCGCCATAGCTTGACGCGCCAAAACAAAATTGCGCGCAATTTTAGCGGGTTATTGCCGCGTGTCCACCCTGAAAAAAACCCGCGCGCCGTGATTGAATCGTATTGGCGGCATTCGCCAAGGTTTTACCGGCTGCGCCGCGTAGACAGGATCGGAATGAGGCTGACGGCGAGATAACGCGTTAGCCTTCGAACGGCTTTCAGATGCGTTTCATCCGGTTCAGCGGTTTGCCGAAGCAACGGCCCGTTGCGGCATGATGTCCGGCGTCGGAGCGGCGTCGGTTAGCCGAGGCTTCCACTCAACGGGCTAGTCCGTGGCGGGCCGTGACAGGCACTGCAGTCATTCTGTAAGCAATCTTATATCGAGGCATCGGGCCATCTCGCCCGGGGCGAATGCGCGGCATCGGTTAACATAGCGGCACTTTCCTGTGTCCCGTCCCAAGGTTTTGAATGGCTTCGAATCTCCACGCTCTTCCGGATAGCCCGTGTATTGGCGTCTGCTCCACACTCTTCGACGAGGTCTGCAAGGGCTGCGGACGCACCGCAATCGAGGTATCGAACTGGGTCTTTCTGAGCGACGAGGAAAAGCGCGCGGTGTGGGTGCGCATTGAACAGGACGGCACGGCCATGCGTTTCAGGAACGACAAGCTCTGACGAGCCGGCTGTTGCGGCGGAAAACCGCGAGAGACATCGAGGCGCGATCGAATCGCGTTGCTGCGGAACCTGCGTTGCACCCCAGCCTGAGATCGGGTTGACGTGCAACGCAGTTACATCATGAATCGGGCAACCGCGGCTTACTGCACGCCCTGGCTCGCGAGGAATTCCTCGTAGTTACCGCCGAAGTCGTACAGCGTGCCGTCCGTACGCACTTCGATGATCCGGTTTGCCAGGCCGCTCACGAACTCGCGGTCGTGCGACACGAAAATCAGCGTGCCGTCGTACTTGTCGAGCGCAATCTGCAGCGACTCGATCGATTCCATGTCCATGTGATTGGTGGGTTCGTCCATCAGCAGGATGTTGTGACGGCCCAGCATCAGCTTGCCCCAGATCATCCGGCCCTTCTCGCCGCCGGAGAGCACCTTCACCGACTTGCGGATGTCGTCCGCGTTGAACAGCAGGCGGCCCAGCGTGCCGCGCACCATCTGCTCGTCGTCGCCTTCCTTGCGGTAGCCGTCGATCCAGTCCATCAACGTCACGTCGTCCGGAAACTCTTCGTACGTGTCCTGCGGCATGTAGCCGATATTCGCGTTCTCGGCCCACTTCACCGTGCCGTGGTCCGTCTTGACGCTGCCTTGCAGCGAACGCAGCAACGTGGTCTTGCCTGCGCCGTTCTGGCCAATGATGGCGATCCGTTCGCCCGGCTGAACGCTGATGCTGAAGTTGCTGAAAATCGTGCGGTCGTACTTCTTCGTGATGGTCTCGGCGACCACCGCGATGTTGTGCAGCTTCTTCTCGTATTCGAAGCGGATGAACGGATTCTGCCGCGACGAGGGCTTGAATTCCTCGATCTTGATCTTGTCGATCATCTTCAGACGGCTGGTGGCCTGACGGGCCTTCGACTTGTTCGCCGAGAAGCGGCGCACGAAGTCCTGCAGGTCGGCCACGCGTTCCTTGGCCTTGGCGTTGGCATTCTGCTGACGCTCGCGCGCCTGCGTGCTGGCCAGCATGTAGTCGTCGTAGTTGCCCGGATAAACCTTCAGCGTGCCGTAGTCCATGTCTGCCATGTGCGTGCAGACCTGGTTCAGGAAGTGTCGATCGTGCGAGATGATGATCATCGTCGAGTTGTACTGGTTGAGCACGTCTTCCAGCCAACGGATCGAGTTGATGTCGAGGTTGTTGGTCGGCTCGTCGAGCAGCAGCACGTCGGGCTTCGAGAACAGCGCCTGCGCGAGCAGCACGCGCAGCTTCCAGCCCGGCGCCACGTTGCTCATCGGGCCGTTGTGGTCTTCGATGGCAATGCCGATGCCCAGCAGCAGTTCGCCGGCACGGGCTTCAGCCGTGTAGCCGTCGTACTCGGCGAATTTCGCTTCGAGGTCGGCGGCGTGCATGTAGTCGTCGTCGGTGGCGTCCGGGTTCGCGTAGATCGCGTCGCGCTCGGTCATGGCGGCCCACATTTCGGTGTGCCCCATCATCACGACGTCCAGCACGCGCACATCTTCATACGCGAACTGGTCCTGGCGCAGCTTGCCGAGGCGCACGTTCGGTTCGAGCATCACATTGCCCGAGCTCGGCTCGAGATCGCTGCCGAGGATTTTCATGAACGTGGACTTGCCGCAGCCATTCGCACCAATCAGGCCGTAGCGGTTCCCTTCCCCGAATTTGACCGAGATGTTCTCGAAGAGGGGCTTAGGCCCGAATTGCATGGTGATATTTGCGGTAGACAGCACGGCGCGTCCTTTCAATGAATTTACGGCGAACAACCCATCATTTTAGCAGGTTATCGAGACGATGACCCGCGCCTCTCGCGCACGCGCCGGGCACGCACCGTGCGCCGTTATCCAGCAGTGCACATGGGGCACGATTGCCTATACTTTTTTCACTAACCTGAAGAAGAAGGAGGAGAGGATGAAAGATCACGTCTACAAGCAGATTGAATTGACCGGCTCGTCGGCCAAGTCGAGCGACGACGCCATCCGCACCGCGATTGAAAAAGCGTCCAAAACGCTGCGCAACCTGCATTGGTTCGAAGTCATTGAAACGCGGGGCCAGATCGAAGACGACAAGGTCGTGCACTGGCAGGTGACCATCAAGGTCGGTCTGCGGATCGAATAAACGCCAATAACCGCAAAAAACGCGCAGAGGCGCAAACAAGTGCGCGTAAAAAATGCTGCGTCCACAAGGACGCAGCCTCAAAAGCAGCGGCTGCTAAACCGCCGCCTGGTCGATTCCTCACGTGGCGCGGCGCCCGCTATCCTCCACCGGCGCCGAACCGGCGCGCCGCGCTGGCAGTCGTTCCTGGCGCCGACTGCCAACGTCCACGGCGCCTACTTCGGCAAGCTGCCGTCGACGCCCTCCACGTACCAGTTCAGTCGCTGCAGTTCGGGATCGGTCAGCGTCTTGCCGGCCGGCACCTTCACCTCGCCCGCCTGATCCTTGATCGGACCGGCGAACACATCCCACTTGCCGCTCGCGATCTGTGCGCGCTTCGCCTCGACGTCCTTCAGCGCGTTGGCCGGAATCGCCGAAGTGTTCAGGTCGTCCAGGCTGACCGCATTCTGCGGAATGCCCCACCACACCGGATCGTTCTTCCACTTGCCGTCCAGCACCTGCTGGACCACCGCGGTGTAATACACGCCCCAGTTGCCCACCACCGAACCCAGGTGCGCGTCAGGACCGAACTTCTTCATGTCCGAATCCCAGCCGAACGCATGCACATGCTTTTCCGAAGCCGTGGCCAGCGTGGCGCTCGAATCGGTGTTCTGCAGCAGCACGTCGGCGCCCTGGCCGATCAGCGTTTCCGCCGCCTGCTTTTCCTTGCCCGGATCGAACCAGCTATTGATCCAGATGACCTTGGTATGGATCTTCGGATTCACCGAACGCGCGCCGAGCGTGTACGCGTTGATGTTGCGGACCACCTCGGGAATCGGTACCGAAGCGACGAAGCCGAGCGTGTTGGTCTTCGTCACATAGCCCGCGGCGATGCCGGCCAGATACGCGCCCTGATACATCCGCACGTCATAGGTGCCGAAGTTCGCTGCCTTCTTGTAGCCGGTCGCGTGCAGGAACACCGTGTCCGGGAAGTCCTTCGCCACCTTCAGTTCGAAATCCTGATAGCCGAAGCTCGAACCGATGATGATCTTGTTGCCCTTGTTCGCCAGATCGCGGAAGACGCGCTCCGAGTCGGCCGATTCCGGCACGTTTTCGATGCGTGTGACCTTGATCTTGTTGCCGAACTTCGCCTCGACATCCTTCGAGCCCTGGTCGTGCGCGAAAGTCCAGCCGGCGTCCCCTGGATTGCCGAGGTAGACGAAGGCGACGCCCGGCACATCCGCGGCCTGCGCGGCTGGCGACAGCGTGACGCCGAGGCCAAGCGAAGCAGCCCCCAGCGCCGCGGCGGTCAGCAGATTTCTTCTCTTCATGTTCTCTCCTGTCGTGTGATTGTGATTCGTTGAAACCGTTTAGCGAGTTCGTGCAGGTTAGGCATGGCCAATCGGAGCGCCTACCCCGCCGCAAAGAAAGGCTTGCCGAGCGAGGCCGGCGCGTTCAGGCGGATCGTGTTCGGATTGCGCGAGATCAGCACCAGCACCACGATCGTCGCGACATACGGGAGCATCGCGAGGAACTGCGTGGGCACCGGTACGCCGATCGCCTGCGCATAAAACTGCAGACCGGTCACGGCACCGAACAGCAGCGCGCCGATCAGCAGACGCCCCGGCCGCCACGTGGAAAACACCACCAGCGCCAGCGCGATCCAGCCGCGTCCCGACGTGAGTTGCTCCTGCCACAGATGCAGGTTGACGATCGAGTAGTAGCCGCCAGCCAGACCCGCCATGCCGCCGCCGAACGCGACCGCGCCGTAGCGCACACCGATCACCGGAAAACCCACCGAATGGGCCACCTGCGGCGACTCGCCGACCGAGCGCAACACGAGACCCGCACGCGTGCGATAGAGAAACCAGCCCACCACGGCGAACATGATGAAGGCGAGGTAATCGAGCGGGGTCAGACTGAAGAACGCCGGCCCCAGCACCGGGATTTTCGACAGCAGCGGAATCGTCCACACATCGATCGACGCCCGCACCGCCGCCGACGTGTACGGCTTGCCGACATACGCCGACAGTCCGATGCCGAAGATCGTCAGCGAAAGGCCCGTGGCGACCTGATTGGCCAGCATGGTCAGCGTGAGAAAGCCGAACAGCAACGACATGGCGAGCCCGGCCACGATCGACGCAAGCACGCCCAGCCACGGCTCGCCGGTGATGGCGGTCACCGCGTAGCCGCTGACCGCGCCCATCAGCATCATGCCCTCCACGCCGAGATTGAGGACCCCCGATTTCTCGGTGACGAGTTCGCCCACGCCCGCGAACATCAGCGGAATCGCGGCGGTGACGGCGCTCGAGGTGAGCGCGCTAGCTTGTGGAATATCCATGGGATCGGGTCGGGAAAATCAGTGGGCCTCAGTGGCAACATGCGCCGCTGGCGTGCGTCGGCGCACGCGGTAATTCACAAACAGGTCGGCACCCAGCAGGCAGAACAGCAGCAAGCCCTGGAACACGCCGGAGAGCGCCTGCGGCAACTGCATCGAGGTTTGTACCGCTTCGCCGCCGAGATAAAGCAATGCCATCAGCAGACTCGCCAGCACGATCCCGACCGGATGCAGGCGGCCCACGAACACCACGATGATCGCCGTGAAGCCGTAGCCGGGCGACCACGTCGCCTGCAACTGACCGATCGGTCCGGCAATTTCGCCCATCCCGGCCAGACCCGCGAGACCGCCGCTGATGAGCAGCGACGTCCAGATGGTCTTCTTGTCCGAGAAACCGGCGTAGCGGGCGGCGAGCGGCGCGAGGCCGCCGACGTTCATGCGGAATCCCGCGAAGCTCTTGCGTATGAACAGCCACACCAGGGGGATCGCGACGAACGTGACGAAGATCGACGCATTCAGCCGCGTGCCGCGCAGGAATTTCCAGTGCCAGTCGCCGGAGAACGTCGGGTAGAGCGCGTCGCCGCTGAACATTTCGGAGAGCGGAAAATTCATCCCCTGCGGGTCGCGCCACGGACCGCTCACCAGATAGATCAGCAACTGGGTGGCGACGTAGGTGAGCATCAGGCTCGTGAGAATTTCATTGGTGTTGTAGCGGCTGCGCAGGAAGGCGGGAATCGCGGCCCAGACCATCCCGCCGACGACGCCCGCCAGCATCATGGCGGGCAGGATCCACCAGCCGCTTGCCTGGTCGAAATAGATGGCGACGCCGCTTGCCGCGATGCCGCCGAGCAGCATCTGCCCTTCCGCGCCGATGTTCCAGACGTTGGCGCGATAGCCGATGGCGAGCCCGAGCCCGATCAGGCACAACGGCGACGCTTTGAGCAGCAGTTCGGACCAGCCGTTCACGTTCGAAAGCGGTTCGATAAAGAACGCATGCATCGCCGCGAGCGGGTCGCGCCCCACGAGGCCGAAAATCAGGAAGCCAAGCGCAAGCGTGAGCAGCGCGGCGACCAGCGGGACGGCCAGCTGCATCGTGCGCGAGGGCGCCGTGCGGGCTTCGAGTCGATACGGAAAGATCATGAGTCTGCGTGTTGCCCCAGGGTTATGCGTAAGGATTTGGATGTTGCGTGCATTTCTTGCAATGCGTCACCCTGTCCGCTCAGCCGCGCGACAGGCTCAGGCATGCGCCGGCTCTTCGGACGAAGGCGCCGCGCCCTCTTCCCGGCCGCCGAACAGGCCCGCCATCCATCGGCCGATCTCCTCGGCGTTGGTGTCGCCGGTCACGCGCACCGGCGACAGCCGGCCGCCCGCGAGCACCGCGATGCGGTCGCAGATATCGAACAGTTCTTCGAGTTCTTCCGAGATCACCAGAATTGCAACGCCGCGCGCCGACAGATCCAGCAACTGCTGACGAATGAACGCCGCCGCGCCGACGTCGACGCCCCAGGTCGGCTGCGCGACCACCAGCACCTTCGGCGCCTGCAAAATCTCGCGTCCGACGATGTACTTCTGCAGATTGCCGCCCGACAGGCTCTGCGCGAGCGCCTCGGTGCCGCCGCAACGCACATCGAAAGAGTCGATGCATTTCTTCGCGAAAGCGCGCATCGCACCGGCCTTGATCCAGCCGGAGTTCACCATTTTCTGACGGTAGCCGGTCAGGAGCCCGTTTTCGGCGAGCGTCATGGCCGGCACCGCGCCGCGCCCCAGCCGCTCCTCCGGCACGAAGCCGTATCCCAGCGCGCGGCGTCCGCCTGCACCGAGCCGGCCCGCGGGCTTGCCGCAGATCGTGATCGCATCGGCACGCGCGCCGCGTTGTTCGCCGGACAACGCGGCGAGCAGTTCCGCCTGGCCATTACCCGATACGCCCGCGATACCGAAGATCTCGCCGGCATGCACGCTGAACGAGACCTTGTCGAGCGAGGTGCCGAACGGATCGTCGCTGGCCGCCGAGAGATGCTTCACGTCGAGCAGCACGTCGCCCGGCGTATGCGCGCGCCGGTTGTAGTCCGGCAGCGAATGACCCACCATCAATTGCGCGAGCGACGCCTGCGTTTCCTCGCGCGGCTTCACATGACCGGTCACGCGGCCGCCGCGCATCACCGTGGCGGTGTCGCACAGCGCCTGGATTTCGTCGAGCTTGTGGCTGATGTAGAGAATGCTGCAGCCTTCGGCGGCGAGGCGGCGCAGTGTTTCGAACAGCTTGCGGACCGCTTGCGGCGTGAGCACCGAGGTCGGTTCGTCCATGATCAGAAGACGCGGATTCTGCAGCAGGCAACGCACAATCTCGACGCGTTGCCGCTCGCCCACCGTCAGGCTGTGCACGTGCCGCTGCGGGTCGATATCGAGGCCGTAATCCGCCGACACTTCGCGAATGCGCCGCGCCAGCGTCTTCAGGTCGAACGGTTCGTCGAGCGCGAGGGCAATGTTCTCGCCTACTGTCAGCGTCTCGAACAGGGAGAAATGCTGGAACACCATGCCCACGCCGAGCTTGCGCGCGGCCGCCGGACTCGCGATGTCGACCGTTTGCCCTTCCCAGCGAATTTCACCGGCATCCGGACGCACCGCGCCGTAGATGATCTTCATCAGCGTGCTTTTGCCCGCGCCGTTTTCGCCGAGCACCGCGTGGATTTCGCCGGGCGCGACGACCAGCGTCACGTCGTCATTGGCGCGCACGGCCGGATATTGCTTGGTGATGCCCGCCAGCACCAGACGCGGCACGACCGCCGGGCCGCCCGCGGAGGGTGCGGCGGCAGCGCCGTTAAAAGAAGAAGAATCGCCCATGAGTTTCCGTAATACGCCTGTGACGGTCTGTTGCTACGAGGCGGCGCGCCCCGGACGAATGCGCCGTTCCTTCGCTATATCGAAATGACAATACCTAATTCGCCCCTGTCAGTCGAGCCGCCAAAATTCTCCGCAAAGCCGCGCCAGTAAGCCCTGTGCGGGTATGCCTCCCTTGACGCATGTTTGTGTTCATATTAAAACTCATATACCCCACGGCACGATCGATCAGCCAGAACATATATTTCGGAGAAGTCATGAGCCAGCAACGCGAGGCGATCGACACATATTTATTACGCGTCTTGCACACTCTTCTGATGGAGCGCAGCGTGACGCGCGCGGCTGTCAAACTGAATCAGTCGCAGCCTGCCATCAGCGCGGCGCTGCGGCGTCTGCGCGACATCACGGGCGACCCGCTGCTGGTGCGCGGCAAGTCCGGCATGGTCCCGACCGAGTACGGGCTGCGCCTGCTCGAACCGGTGCAGAACGCGCTGCGGGAAATCGAACGCATCAAGTTCCAGCAACACAACTTCGATCCGGCTACTTCGATCCGCTGTTACCGGATCGGCTGCCCGGATTATCTGAACGTGCTGTTCGTGCCGACGGTGGTCGAGCGCTTCCGCCAGGCCGCGCCCAATGCGACGCTGGAATTTCATTCGCTCGGGCCTGCGTTCGACTATGAACTAGCGCTCGAAGACGGCAAGCTCGATACCGTGGTCGGCAACTGGCCGGAGCCGCCGGAGCAGCTGCATCTGTCGAACCTGTTCGTCGACCAGATCGTCTGCCTGATGAGCAACACGCACCCGTTCGCCAAACGCGGCGGGTTGACGCTCGACCAGTACCTGAATGCTCCGCATCTTGCGCCTACTCCCTATTCGGTGGGCCAACGCGGCGCGATCGACGTGCACCTCGCGCGCGAACGCCTGAAGCGTCATGTCGTCGTGACGCTGCCGTACTTCAACCTCGCGCCGTATGTGCTGATCAAATCAGACCTGATCTTCACCACGACGCGGCTCTTTGCCGACTACTACGCCAAGTTCCTGCCGCTGACCGTGGTTCCCGCACCGCTGGATTTCCCGCCGATGCAGTATTACCAGTTGTGGCACGAACGGGTTCACTACTCCGACGAAGTCCGCTGGCTGAGAAGCCTGGTTGCCGAGGCGACCAAGACCCTGATCGACAAGCCTTGAGGCTTGCATGCCCGCGTCCCGTGACGCGGGCACGAGGCTCTGCCCGAAGGGACATTTCGTCAGGCAGCGGCCTCATACAACGCCTTTGCCAGACGATTGTGCTGCTCGATCACCGGGCCCAGTTCGAGCGTCGCCAGTTGCCCGTCCTTTACCACCACCTTCCCGCCTATCACGCTGGTCGACACCTGTGACGGCGCACAGAACACCAGTGCGGCCACCGGATCGTGCAAGGCGCCGGCAAACAACGGTTGACGCAAATCGAACGCGACGAAATCCGCCGCCATACCCGGCGCCAACGCACCGATATCGTCGCGGTTGAGCACCTTCGCCCCGCCGAGCGTCGCGATCTCCAGCGCCTCGCGTGCGGTCATCGCGTCGGGGCCGAAGCCGACGCGTTGCAGCAACAGCGCCTGGCGGACTTCGGCAACCATCTGCGCGCCGTCGTTCGAGGCCGAACCGTCCACGCCCAGCCCGACCGGCACGCCGGCGAGCCGCATGCGCTTTACCGGCGCAATGCCTGACGCAAGCCGCATGTTCGAACAGGGGCAGTGGGCCACGCCTGTGCCGGTGCGCGCAAAGAGTTCAATGCCCGCGTCGTCCAGTTGCACACAGTGCGCATGCCACACGTCATGCCCCACCCAGCCGAGGTCTTCTGCATACTCCGCCGGCGTCATGCCGAACTTTTCGCGGCTGTAAGCAATATCATTAACGTTCTCCGCCAGGTGGGTGTGCAGCGACACCCCGTATTGCCGTGCCAGCACCGCCGATTCGCGCATCAGATCGCGGCTCACCGAAAACGGCGAACACGGCGCGACCACCACGCGCAGCATCGCGTAACGTCCTTCGTCGTGATACGTCTCGATCAGGCGCTGCGTGTCCTTGAGAATCTCCGGCTCGCGCTCCACCACCGAGTCGGGCGGCAAACCGCCGTCCTTCTGCCCTACGCTCATGCTGCCGCGGGCCGCATGAAAGCGCATGCCGATGCGCCGCGCGGCGGCAATGCTGTCGTCGAGCCGGCTGCCGTTCGGGTAGATATACAGATGGTCGCTCGAGGTCGTGCAGCCGGACAGCAGCAACTCGGCCATCGCAGTCAGCGTCGAAACTTCGATCATCTCCGGCGTGAGATTCGCCCACACCTTGTACAGATTCGTCAGCCACCCGAACAATTCAGCATCCTGCGCAGCGGGAATCGCCCGCGTCAGGCTTTGATACATGTGGTGATGCGTGTTGATCAGCCCCGGTATCACCAGATGCCCACGCATATCCAGCACTTCGTCGGCTGTTTGCGGCAGTTCCGCCGTCGGTCCGACTGCAACGATCCGGTTGTCCTCGATATACAGGCCGCCGTCGCGCAACTCGCGCCGGGCGCCGTCCATCGTCACCAGCACGTCCGCGTTCCTGACCAGCATGGTCTTGCCGCGCTTCGCTTCGCCTGTGTCTGCACTTGCCTGCTGCATCGTCATTCGTTTTCTCCGCTCTGTTACTGCCGTTGCGGCGGGCCATCGTGCAGGCCGGCCGCAACGACGAGGCTGATACCGGCTGTGCCGGTGTGCCCTACCGTGTGCAAAGTCGTTCGAACGCGATGCGATGGACACGCTGCCGCGCCGCCGCGTCCATTCGAACGCCGTTGGCCCGGTTACCCAGCGTGCTTCGCCGTCTTCGGGATGCGCGGCATTGCTGCTGCGCATGGACGTAACCTTCGACGGCCAAAATAACGCTGACAACATACGCCACTGCGATACCCAGGTTCAGGCCGCCGATATAGTGGGCTTTTTTGGCGCCGGTAGGATCGGGACGAGCGGTCATCCACGATTCACGCCCGCGCCGCACCGGATTGCGCGACATTGTCGAGTTCTCGCGACAAGCCTTACAGCGCGCTGTCATGCGCCAGCTATTATCTTTCCTATCGCTCGTGCGCGGACGGGAACAACCTTCTTAAAATAGTTACCACGGCGCTCGCTTCAAATCGCCGACGGGTATGTAGCCACTGACGTGGAGCCTCGATCCGCCGCACCGTATTCTGGATCGGGCCGCCGCCGAAACCTCGCATCCACATAAGGAAAATTGCGAATGGGAAAGCTCACCACCCATGTGCTCGACACCGCCAACGGCCGTCCCGGCGCGGGCATCAAGGTCGAACTCTTCGCGCTCTCCGGCGACACGCGCCGCGCGCTGAAAACCACCCGAACCAATGACGACGGCCGTTGCGACCAGCCGCTGCTCGAAGGCGACGCACTGGTCGCGGGCGAATACGAACTCGTGTTCGGCGCCGGCGACTACTTCGCTTCGATCGGCACCCAGGTCCCGGAACCGCGCTTTGTCGACCGCGTCGTGCTGCGCTTCGGCGTGGCCGATGCCGGTGCGCACTATCACGTGCCGCTGCTGGTGTCGCCGTGGTCGTACAGCACGTATCGGGGCAGCTAAGCGGCAGCAAGGGCTCAACTCACGGGCCACGAGGGGGAATCAGAACCGTACGGGACACAGGATGGAGACTGGGTCTGATCGACGCCTCACCGACCTCGCCGCCGCTGCATTTCGCAGATGCTTGGAGACACCTGCGAAGCGCAGTCGAAGGCAAACGGCTTAGCCCAGGACCCAACGCTGCGACCCGCCGGGGCGAATCAGGAACCGCAATACGACGCTGTGCGGATGGAATGCACCGCGTCCCCTAACAGCAGTTTGCGCACGTGGCGCGTAGCAGGCCGAATCACAGGGTCCCCATTGACCCGGCATCGAACCCGCGCCCGGAACGCAGACAACGAATCAGAAGTGGAGGAGTTCATGGAAGGCTTTATCACTGACTGGCTGAACCTCGCATTGCGCTGGTTTCACGTCATCGCCGCAATCGCCTGGATCGGCGAATCGTTCTATTTCGTCGCACTCGACAACAGCCTGAAACCGCCAACGGACCCGAACCAGCGCCGCCGCGGCGTGTTCGGCGAGCTGTGGCACGTGCACGGCGGCGGCTTCTACAACATGCAGAAGTACACCGTCGCACCGCCCGAAATGCCGGACGATCTGCACTGGTCGAAGTGGCCGTCGTACACCACGTGGCTCTCGGGTGCGAGTCTGTTCACCGTGCTGTATCTGTTTTCGCCCAGCACTTACCTGATCGACAAGAGCGTGCTGGATATGGGTCCGGTGGTAGCCGTCGCGTCCGCGCTCGGTTTCCTCGCCGCGGGCTGGATCGTCTACGACTCGCTGTGCCGCGTGCTGGGCAACAAGGACAAGGTACTGGGCATTTGCGTCGGCCTTTACGTGCTGATCGCAGCATGGCTTGCGTGCCATATTTTTGCCGGGCGCGCGGCGTACCTGATCGTCGGTGCGATGCTCGCGACGATCATGTCGGCCAATGTGTTCTTCGTGATCATTCCCGGTCAGCGCAAGATGGTCGACGCGATGCTGAAAGGTGACACGCCGAACCCGATCTACGGCAAGCGCGGCAAGCAGCGCTCGGTGCACAACACGTATTTCACGCTGCCGGTGGTGTTCGCAATGCTGTCGAATCACTACGCGATGACTTACACGAACCAGTACAACTGGATCATTCTCGCCATGATCATGATGGCGGGTGCGCTGATCCGTCAGTTCTTCGTGATGCGTCACCGCGGCCAGGTGCTGTGGTACCTGCCGCTGGTCGGTATTGCGCTGATGTTCGGCGCGCTCTTCTGGACCATGCCGCGTCCGGTCGTGCCGCAAGCCGAAGCCGCCAATGCGCCGACCTTGAAGGTCGCCGACATCGCGCCGATCCTGCAACAACGCTGCGCCGCATGCCACTCCGCGCATCCAACCCTGATGGGCAGCGCGCCGTCGGGCGTCATGTTCGATACGCCGGATGAGATCTCGCAGAATGCACAGCGTCTGTATCAGCAGGCGGTCACGCTGAAGGCGATGCCGCTCGGCAACGTGACGCATATGACGGACGACGAACGCCAGAAGCTTGCGGCGTGGTTTCAGGGCGGGGCCTTGAAGTGATGGAGTGAAGCCGGCCGCTGCGGCGGCTGGTTTGGCTGGCTGGTTGGCGATGACAGATAGCGGGCTTTTCGCGCGAGCGGAAAGCCCGTTTTTCTTTGCGCGGGCGACGATGCGGATTGCCGGTGGCGTAGTATCGTCTGCGCAAAATTGTAGCCTTCGGGCTACAAAAATCGCCTATTCTTGGCATTTTGATGCCTTGGGGCTACAAATGACCACCCTCGCCGATGTCTCAGACAGGTTGAAGGAAGTTCGTCGCGAAGCCAGTCTGTCGCAAGATCAGCTGGCGCGGCGCGCGGAGGTGGCACGCACTACCGTCGTACGCATGGAAACGCTCGCGAAAACGACATGAGCGTATCCGAACTCGTGCGCTTGCTGGTGGCAGCAGGCTACGATCTCAAGGTTGTTGCTCATGGCCAAGGCCGGACGCTTGAAGACATCCTTGCCGAGCAACGCGCAGTTTCGGGACCCAATCAATGAGGCTCGATGTCCAGGTCCAGGGCAGGAAGCTCGCCACGCTGTTGATACAAAAACAAAAAACGCCCAGGGCAACCACCCCGGGCGTTTTGTCCTTCCACGCGCAAGGTACTCGCACCCAACGCGTCGCAAAACTACTCCATCAAACCGTCACCGCACTCAACGCATCCTCAGCCAGCCACAGCGACTCGGCAAGATCCTGCTCGTTGAGATTGAGCCCGTCTCCGCCGCGATCCACCACGATGAAATCGCTTACCTCACCAAGCGCGATCAGCGGATGATGCCAAACGCCCTTCGCATAGTTCACGCCTTGCCAGCCGCTCGTGACAAACGCACGAATTTGCGTTGGATCAAGTTCGCCGGATGGCGCCACCACCACAAGGTAAGGCTTGTCATTCAGCGGCACAAACGCCTGACTGCCAAGCGGATGACGTTCGAGCATCTTCACCTCGAATGGCAGCACGCGCGGCTGGCCGCGAAACAGGTTCACCAGGGTGCGGCCGCCCTCATCCCTCACGTCCACTTTCGCGAGGTCGTGATAGCGGATCGTGGTGCCGAGATTGATCGGAATCTGCTTGGCGCCTTCGAGTTCGATCACGTCGCCGAACGGGGCGAACGCATCCTTCGTCAACGGTTCGATGGCAAGCGCTTTCATGATGCGAGCGTCCCCCACAGACGCAACCGCGAGACACCGCCGTCCGGAATGATGTTAAAGCGCACGTGCGTCACCGGGCCGAGCGCCGCCACTTCACTTTCGAAGTAATGCTGGTTGTCCATTTTCAGCTTCTGCTCGCCTAACAGAACGGGCCAGAACATGGCTTGCGTGATCAGCGAGCTGTCCGTGCCACCCGTGACATACGCCGCCTGAATCGAGCAGCGGTCCGGATAGTTGCCCTTGAAGTGCGCCGTATCCACTTCGATCTTCCTGATCACGCCCGGTTGCGCCAGCGCGATGATCGCCCAGTCGTTACCGGGTTCGCGACGACGGCGCGTTTCCCAGCCGTCGCCCATGTTCACGCCACGGCCCGGCATCAGGATCGTCGACGCCGCGCCGAAGTGCTGGTTGTTCGCTCCGACCAGATACGCGCCGTTTTCCATCGCGGCCAGATCGAACTGCTCGGTGCGGCTCGCGCCGGCCCAGTCCACTTGCGGCTGGCCGTAGACACGCAGACGTGCAATCCCGCCGTCCGGGTAGATGTTCACGCGCAGGTGCGTGTACGCGTTAGCGTCGCTGACTTCGTGATAGTGATGGCTGTTGCCTTGCAGCGTCGTCGACGGGACGATCTCGGTCCACTGGGTCGACTGGTTCGGCTGGCCGTCCACCACGCGCGCCGCTTCGACCGAAGCCGCCGGTGGGAAATTGCCGGTGAAGTGGCTCGTATCGAGATCGAGCCCCTTGATCACGCCCGGACGCGCCAGCTTCACGACGCACCAGTCATAGCCGGTCGTGCGCTTGCGGCGCGTCTCCCAGCCGTCCATCCATTTGCCGTTGTCGTCGTACTTGCCCGGAATGAAGACAGCGGGCTCCGGATTCAGCATCCGTTCCTTCGGCGCGAAGAAATCGTCGCTAGCCTCGAGCGCCTGCGCGCCGAGACGCGGGTCCGCCAGGTTCACATAGCGGCGGGTGAAATCCGGTGCGTTGGGGTCGAGAATCGGGAGTGCCATCGTTGTCTTCCTTCCTGTCTGATAGTGCGAAAAAACGCTTCGTTTCGAGACCTGCGCCGCGCTCTGATGCCCGCGCGTGCCGGCTGATGCCAACGCGATGCCAACGCGTGATTACGCGTCGATCAGGTCGTCGAGCCGAAAGCGTGCGATACGGTAGATCTGGTCGAGGCTCGCGCGCAGTTCGTCGGCGCGGCTATGGTTCACCCGCGCTTCGAAGTTGGCGATGATGCCGTGGCGGTCGTAGCCGCGCACCGCGAGAATGAACGGAAAGCCGAATTTGTCGCGGTACGCCGCGTTTAGTCCGACCAGCTTGTCGAATTCTTCCTGCGTACATTGGTCGAGGCCGGCGCCGCTCTGCTCGCGGGTCGACTCGGCCGTCAGCTCGCCGCGCACGGCCGCCTTGCCCGCGAGTTCCGGGTGGGCGTTGATGAGTGCGAGCTGCTTTGCTTCGCCAGCCGCTTCGACCGCGCTCGACATGGTGTGATGCAATGCGCCGATGCTCGCAAATGGCCGCTGTTCTGCCGCGACTTCCGCGACCCACGGCGAATGCTCGAAAATGCCCGACAGCGCTGCAACGAACGCGTCGGTCGAGATACGATTCAGTTGGTCGAGTGTGTATTGCATCGCCTTCATGCCGCAGCCCCGCGGTTGTCTGGTTGGTAAGGATGGTGTTCGCGCCAGTGCCGCGCAATGTCGACGCGCCGCGTGACCCACACGCGATCGTGCTGCTCGATATGATCGAGGAAGCGCTGCAGCGCGCGGAACCGGCCCGGGCGGCCCAACAGCCGGCAGTGCATGCCGATCGACAGCATTTTCGGCGCTTCGTCGCCCTCGGCGTAGAGCACGTCGAATGCATCGCGCAGATACGTGAAGAAGTGATCGGCGGTATTGAAGCCTTGCGGGCTCGCAAAGCGCATGTCATTGGTGTCGAGCGTGTACGGCACGATCAGTTGCGCAGTCTTCGCACCACCCGTGACCTCGACATCCATCCAGAATGGCAGATCGTCGCCGTAGTAATCCGAGTCGTACAGGAAGCCGCCGTATTCGGCGACCAGACGGTGCGTATTGGGACTGTCGCGACCGGTGTACCAGCCGAGCGGCCGCTCGCCCGTCACGCGCTCGATAGCCTGCATGCCGAGCCGCATGTGTTCGGCCTCTTTCTCCGGCGACATATCCTGGTAGTGAATCCAGCGGTAACCGTGGCACGCGATCTCGTGCCCCAGTTCGACAAACGCACGTCCGAGGTCAGGATGACGCTCGATGGCCATGCCGACGCCGAACACGGTCAGCGGCAAGCCGCGTTTTTCGAATTCGCGCAAAATGCGCCAGACACCTGCCCGCGAGCCGTATTCGTAGATCGACTCCATGCTCATGTGGCGCGCCGGATAGGCCGCCGCGCCGACGATCTCCGACAGGAACTGCTCCGAGCCCGGATCGCCATGCAGCACGCAGTTTTCGCCGCCCTCTTCGTAATTCAGCACGAATTGCACCGCGACGCGCGCCCGCCCGGGCCAGTTCGCCTGCACCGGATGGCGGCCGTAGCCGATCAGATCGCGTGGATAGTTCGAATCGAGTGGCATGGTTTGACGAATGCGTGGTGATAAATCTGGGTGATGGAACGTGAAACTCATCTGCAGACTGGCGCCGGCGTGGGCGGAAACAGCCGAACTTGCCCGTCGATACCTTAGCGCCTGGTGAAACCAAGTGTAGCGAAAACACCCGGGTGCGCCCATACACACGGGCAGATAGTGCCTGTCAGAGCCGATGTATGTGCCCGGCCCGGCCGCTGGCGCTTCAATGCCAGCGGCTCTAGCGTTTACCCGGGCCTTAGCGCTCGTAGGCGCATGGACTTTCCTTCCGTTCGACTCGGCTTGCTCGCCTGCAGTCGCGTTTCCCGCAGTGCGGGCACGCCTCGTCACGCGCTTTTGGCCATGGCACCGTTTTCCGCACGCGCGGGCCTCGGGTTGGGATTGGCCTGCGTCGGACTGAAGGAGGCCAATGCGCCGTCGTAACGCTTGGCAAGCGGCCTCGCGTAATCGCCGCGTTTGGCTGTGCCCAGACGCAGCGTCACCAGTGCCTCGACCCACTTCACCGCCGCCGTCACGCCTTCGACAACCGGCGCGCCGAGCGCGTCCTCGATTTCCGCGCAAAGTTCTGCCATGCCCGCGCAGCCGAGCACGATGGCATCGGAACCGTCCTCCTCCAGCGCGCGCCGGCATTCGTCGAGAATGATGCGGCGCGCCGCCGACCCTGGCTGGTCCAGTTCGAGCACCGCCACGTCCGTGGCGCGCACGTTGCGGCAAAAGCGCGTCATGCCGTAGCGTTCGGCCAGATGCCAGGCCATGCCGCAGGTGCGCGAGAGCGTCGTCACGACCGAAAAGCCCGGCGCCAGCACACTTGCCGCGTGCATCGCGGCTTCGGCAATCCCGATCACCGGTCCGCGCGCCAGTTCCCGCGCTGCATACAGACCGGGGTCGCCGAAACACGCGATCACGTAACCATCAAAGCCTTCGCGCTCGCCCGCTGCCACCTCGGCCAGCAGGCCGGGGGTGGCGAGCGCTTCGTCGTAATAGCCCTCGATCGAGGGTGGGCCCATGGTGGGACTCACCGCGATCAGTTCGGTACCGGGCGCGACGACATCGCGGCCGCAACGTCCCATTGCCTCCGTCATCCGCAGGGTGGTGTTCGGGTTGATCAGTTTGATACGCATCACTAACTCCTGTTGCAGCCGCTTTACCGGATAGTCAAAGCACGATAGAACACGGCAGCGAGCGCCGCGCCGATGAACCACGAGAAATTGGCCATGCCGTTGAGCGAAGGCACCATCACGCAGATCACCGCAATCACCGCAGCGGGCAGCAAGGCGGCAACGGCCTTGTAATTCACACCCTTGCGATACCAGTACGAGCCCGTTTCAGACACGGTGTAGAGATCGTCCAGCACGATCTTCTGACGCTTCACGAGGTAGAAGTCAACGATCAGGACACCATACAAAGGACCGATGAAACTGCCAAGCACGTCGAGTGTGTAGTGAATCACCGCAGGATTGTTGAACAGGTTCCACGGCGTGATGAAGATCGACGCCACCGCAGCCAGCATCCCGCCCATGCGCCAACTGATGAGGCGCGGCGCCACATTCGAAAAATCGAAGGCAGGCGATACGAAGTTAGCCACGATATTGATCCCGATGGTCGCGATCGTAAAGGTCAGCGCACCGAGAATCACGGCGATCGGATAGTCGATACGTCCGACCGTTTCCACCGGGTCCGTGATCAATTGTCCGAACACCGGCAGCGTGGCAGCGGTCGTCACCACGGTCACCAGCGAGAAGGCCAGAAAGTTGACCGGCAAGCCCCAGAAATTGCCTCGTTTTACGCTGCGAAAGCTCTTGCCGTAGCGCGAAAAGTCACCAAAATTCAGCATGGGACCCGAGAAATACGACACCACCAGCGAGATGGCCGTGATCATCACCGGCACCACTTCGAGCCCGTGATATTTGACCCCACCCAGGTTGATGCCGATGTTCTGCCAACCCGCGCGCCACACCATATAGCCGGCGAGGATAAACATCACCACGTACACGGCCGGTCCCGCGAAGTCGATGAACTTCTTGATCGTTTCCATGCCGTGCCAGAACACCAGCGCCTGCAGGACCCACAGCAGCATGAAGCCGCCCCAGCCGACCGTGGAAAGTCCCATGAAGCCATGGTGATGCACGTCCGCATAGGGCAGGAACTGCGGGAAGAATTTCAGCACCACGATTACGAGCGCGCTCGATGCGAGGTAAGTCTGAATGCCATACCATGCCACCGCGATCAGCCCCCGAATCACCGCCGGCAGATTCGCGCCGAGTACACCGAATGTCGCGCGGCACGCGACCGGATACGGTACGCCGTTCTGTTGGCTCGGTTTGGCGATCAGGTTGCACAACAGGTTGACGATGGTAATGCCGACCAAGAGCGCAATCAGCACTTGCCAGCTAGTGAGACCCAGTGCAAACAGACTGCCGGCAAACACATAGCCGCCCACGCTGTGCACGTCGGACATCCAGAAGGCGAAGATGTTGTACGCGCTCCAGGTCTGATGGCGCAACGGTGCGAGATCTTCGTTATAAAGGCGCTCGCTGTAACCGGCAGGCACACCGGGTTCGGGGACCGGACTCTCGTCGTTGAAAGCAGGGATAGCGGGATTATGCGGTGCTGCACTGAACTGAGCCATGGCTCCTCCTGGAATATAGGGACCGTCGATTACGCATCGACGGGCAATGCATCCGGCACGCACAGCGCCCTTCCCTATCGGGTTGGACAGCACACGCATGGCGGTGCCGCGGCAGTCTCCGTACTTATCTGTACAACTAAGTACTTGTAGTTATCGCTTCGCCATTTGCCGCGCTCTCGCGGCGAAGCGTTTTTCGCGTTATTCGTGTTACACGGTCTTTTGCGAACGGCCGCGTGCAGGCCGTATGGGCGAAGTTCGCCACACCGCCGGTTCGCGATGATTCATCAGTTCTTATCTGGTGCGGTGCGCACCCATGCCCGTTTTACGCGCGCCGCCAGGCGCGCTCAGGCAGGTCACATCACAGGTTGCGTGCTCTTTCCGGGCCTTGCGCCGAACACTTCGTGCAGATCCGCTGCACCGCTGGCCGGCCTGTCGAGCATCTTCAGTTCGACGCTTTGCAGGTGGCGCGACATCAGGGCCGCTGCCTTGCCGGCATCGCCGGCGTCGAGCGCGGCGAGAATGGCTTCATGGTCTTCGAACGAACACGGACTGCGGCCGAGCGACTCGTACAAAGCCGAAATCAAGGTTGAGCGTGCAACCAGTCCATTCAGACAGTCGCACAACACCGTATTGCCGGTGAGCGATGCCAACTCCGTATGAAATTCACCCGAGAGGCGAATCCACGCGGAAAAATCGCGCGTTTCGAACGCTTTACGCTCGCGGCCAATCATGTTGCCGATACTCTTCAAACGACGCGGACCGTGTCCGGCGCAGATCCGCTCCACCACCGCCAGTTCGATGATGCGGCGCATCTCGAACACCTCATGCACTTCCTGCAGCGACGGACTCGCGACGAAAGCGCCACGGTTCGGCTCGAGATCGACGAGCCGGTCAGTCGCCAGCGATGCGAGCGCCTGGCGGATCGGTCCGCGCTTGACGCCGAATACTTCGCACAACTGGGCTTCCGTGAGCTTGGCGCCGGGCGCCAGCCGATGTTCGAGGATCGCGGCGCGGATGCGCTCGGCGATCGCTTCGGGCTTCGAACCATTCGAGGTAGCTGAGGAGGGAGTCGACATAATGTGCGTTCCGTTATGTGTCTCATCATAGGTTGGACACAAAGATTGTCAACAATTTCTATATTGAATTTTCGACAATCGAAAGCCGAGGCGATAGCTCAAGTCGATCAGGTTGGCCCGGCCGCCCGCCCTGCCTTGCGCCTGCCTAATCAGCAGACAATTTCCCCACGTTCTGGAGGCTAATTTTGTCAACAAAAGCTAGGGGCGTCGCCGCGCAACCATATTTGTGGGCGCGGGAAATCACTGACCGTTAGTTGCGTTATTGGCACATTAAAAAGCGGGCATTGCCCGCTTCGCTCCACCTGCGCCCACACCCGTCAACCGAGGTGCGGATAGCCCGATGCCGTCAACCTGAAACCGTGCGCGTCGGCGACGAGACGCGCGTCGGCGCCGACCGGCAGCGTCACCAGGTTTGGGATGTGCCCGAACTGCAGACCCGTAATCACCGGAATACCGATCACCGAGCGGATGTGCTCGATCATCGCGTTCAGGTCGTAGCCGTTGTCGTACTCGAAAGGCTTGCCGCCCGAAAAATCGCCCAGCACCAGCGCCTGCTGCCGCTCGAGAATCCCCGCGAGATGCAGTTGATAGAGCGACCTTTCGAGCCGGAACGGCTGTTCGTTGACGTCTTCGACAAACAGAATGCCGCCCTCGACCGGCGGCATATAAGGCGTACCGACCAGCGAGGCCAGCACGGCCAGATTGCCGCCCCACAGCGTGCCGCTGACGTCCACCGTCTGAACTTGCGGGACCGTGCAGGTCAGCGTAACAGTTGGTGCGGTCAGGGTCGACCAGAAATGCTGCGTCATGACTTCGCTGAGATTCTCCGCGCCGAAGTCGCCCATCAACATCGGGCCGCCGAAGGTTTTCAGCCCCGCGCGCGACAGTAAAGCCAACTGGATGGCGGTGAAATCGCTATGGCCGACGAACGCGACCGGCTGATCGGTCAGCCGCCGTTGCAAGCCGTCGTAGTCGAGGCCATGCAGAATGCGCACCGCACCATAGCCGCCGCGCACGGCGAGCACGATGTCCGGCAGCTTGCGCGACGGGTCGGCCAGCCGGTTCAACTCGGCGGCGCGCTCGCCGTCGGTGCCGGCGAAGCGCTGATAGCGGCGCTCGGTTGCGTTGACACCCTCGACACGATGCCCCTGCGCATGCAAGCGATGCAGCGCGCGGTGAATCGCATCCGCATCATGCGGATAACCCGAGGGCGCGATCAGTTCGAAAGTGCGGTGAGCGATCATGATCGACAGTGATGGAGGCGATAACTTTTAGAGTGGCTCGACTGCACCGGGTTCGCCGCGGGCCGCATCGCGCGCGGCTCGTACGGCACGGCGCCGGTCCGCAAAGAAAGATTTGAGCGCCGCGGCGCATTCGCTTTCCAGTGCACCGCCCAACACCGTGGTGTGATGGTTGAGTTGCGGATTGGCAAACGCGTCAACCACGCTCCCGCACGCGCCCGTCTTCGGATCGCGGGCGCCGAACACCACCCGGGCGATGCGCGCATGCATGATCGCGCCGGCGCACATCAAACAAGGCTCAAGCGTTACGTACAACTCGCAGCCGGGCAATCGGTAGTTTTCCAGGGCCAGCGCCGCGGACCGCAACGCGGCCATTTCGGCATGAGCGGAGGGGTCGTGCGCCCCGATGGGATGATTGAAACCCTTCGCAATGACCTCGTCGCCGCGAACCAGCACGGCGCCGACCGGCACTTCACCCGCCGCACGCGCTTCGTCAGCGGCGGCCTGGGCCAGTTTCATGAAGCGAAGATCGCGTTCCGTGAACGCGGCGGGGAGAGCCGCGGGTTCCGTGAGCGGCTCGCTCACGGCGACTCCGGTTCACCGTCAAGCGCGCCGGCAGCACTGCCCGCAGCCCGTTCGGAAAGCCGCTCGGCAATCCGCCGGCAATATTCGCGTGGTAGAACCAGGGGGCCGCCGCGCAGCGATTCGAGCGCCATGTCGAGCGCAAGCATGCGGGCGTGGAGACGGCAACGCGCGCTTCGATCGCTGACCGCGTTCAGTTCGTCATGCAGGTCGCGCAGCGCGCGCAACTGTTCAACAGCGGGCGGCACGAAGCCTGCGTTCTTCAGGATGCGGTTCGCGGCGTGCACTTCCTGAGGAACCTGGACATCGTCCTCCAGCGCGTGCGCGGCGCGTGCTCCGGGCAAATCGTCGAACTCGCCGCGCGCTGCCGCGGCGGCTATACGTTGTTCAACTAACGCATCAAGCAATCTCATCTGCAGTCCACTACGTTGCGGCCCACGCATTCTATCAGGGAGCCAGGTGCAAGACTCGACCTGCAAGTCGACGATGCCCTCTGATTTTCGGAATTTGCGTATTTGAGCGCCACAGGGTGCTGCGTTAGGGTCGTGCCTCGTTCGGACGCCTGCAGTTTAGAGTTTACGACTGGCTTTCGATTGCGGCGCTCGTCCTGCCCCTTGCTACTGCGTTGAGCTTTCTTATGCCCGTTCATCTCCCGTCCGACCCGTCCAGCGTGATCCGTTCGCCTTGCGGCCATCACGAGCTTTCGCAATCAGGCAAATACAACTGCGCAGCCGGTGGGTCCGCAGTCCCTCGGAGCAGCTTGTCTCTCGCTCGCGTTGTGATTCGCGCTGTGTTTGCGGGCGTCGTGCTGTCCGTTGCACTCTCGGGATGCGGTGTGTTCTGCGGCGCCGCCGGCGGCAGCGGTGGCGCGCTCGCAGGCGGCTGCTCGACGGGGCTGCGCTTCTAAACCTCCATCCTGGCCTCCCGTAAATTCCTGTAACGGACGCGCGATCGGTTGTAATCTGCATCTCTCGCGCGCGCCCTATTCTTCGGACGCGCGCTGGCGCTTCGCCATGACGCCCTTCCCGCAGGAATATGACCCGAGATCCCCATCACTCAGCCGCATCGCCAGCCGACACACTCCCTGCCTTTCCGCTCGACCCGGCGCAGCATCGCGCGCTCGCCGAGGCAAAACGCGCAACGGGCGACGAACTCGGCGCGCTCGCCCATCTGATTGCCGCCCACACGCTCGACGCGTACGCGAGCCGCGCCGCCGAAGCCAGCGTATCGAACCTCTGCGACGTCGCCACCGGTTACTTCATGAAGGGCGATCACGTGATCGCCGCCAACTGGTACCAACTCGTGCTGACGCTCGATCCGGACGTCGCGATTGCCTGCCAGAATCTCGCCGCGATTTACGCCGGCGCGGGACGTCACGCAGAAGCCAATGCGTATCGCGAGCGCGCCTATCGCATCCAGCGCGTGTTCGTCGAACAGGCGCCCAGCCAGGTGCGCCGGGTGCTGGTACTGTGCGCGGCGCGCGCCTCGGGCAACGTGCCGTTCGACGCGCTGCTGCCCGGCGCCGTCAACTGCCGCATCAAATACGCCATTGACTACGCTGCCGACACAGAAGACACGCAACTGCCGCCGTTCGATCTCGTGTTCAACGCCATTGGCGAACCGGATGTGGCTGCGCCGCTTGCCGGGCGGCTCGATCGCTTCCTCTCGCACCTTGCCAGCCATGAAGCGCGTCCGCTGCTCAACCCGCCGGACGGGATCGAACGGACGGCGCGCGACCGGATTCCGCAGTTGCTTGGCGATCTGCTCGACGTGCAGGTTGCGCGGTGCATTGGTGTCGACAGTGAGCGTTTTTCATCTGCGGCTTCTGCGGCTTCCGTAGCGCCCATAGTTCCCGCAGCACTTGCCACCCTACTCGCCGATAGCGCCCTCCCCCTACCCGTGCTAGTACGCCCCGCCGCCACGCACGGCGGCGAAGGACTGGTGCTCTGCGATAACCTGGCGGCACTCGCGACGACACTACACGAACGTCAAGGCCGGCAATACCTGACCGCATTTCGCGACACTCGCGGCGCGGACGGCTATTACCGCAAGTACCGCATGATATTCGTCGATCGCGAGCCGTTTCCCTATCACCTGGCCATTTCACGCCAGTGGATGGTCCATTACTTTTCCGCGGAGATGGAAGGCCACGCGTGGAAGCTCGACGAGGAGCGACGCTTCCTCGAGAATCCCGCCGCCGCGCTCGGCGAGCGGGCCTTGCAGGCGATTGCCGCCATCGGCCGCCGGCTCGATCTCGATTACGGCGGGATCGACTTCACCGTGCTGCCCGACCGCCAGGTGTTCGTCTTCGAGGCCAACGCGACGATGCTCGCCCACTACGAGCGCAGCTCAGGAACCCTGGCGCACAAAAATCCCTTTGTCCAGCAGATCGTCGATGCGTTCGAACGGTTGATGACGCGTCGCACCGCGGCCTGAATGAACCGCCCCCTGAATTTTTCCGGCGGCCCGGACGCCTTGCCGACCTTCGTGTTGCGCACGACGCGCAATGCCATCGAAGCGTTGCCTGAGACCGGACTGTCGGTGCTGGGCATGAGCCATCGCTCGAACTGCTTCCACGGCGTCCTCGATGAAGCCGAGCGCAATCTGCGCGAATTGCCTGGCATTCCCGATCATTATCACGTGCTGTTCATGCAGGGCGGCAGCAGACTGCCCGAGCCGCACAGCGAGACGGAGGCGGGTTGAACGAGGCGAGCCCTCGTCAACGCGCGCTCACGTGCTGCTCAAGGAACACGGCAAAACCGTTCTGCGTCGTGACGATCTTCTTGACGCACTCGTCATAGTCCGAGCCCATCGAACGATCCGGGCCGTACATGCCCTTGCACTGCGCGTATAAGGTGAGCGTCGCGCCAGCACCCTTCGCCGTGCGCGTGGCCGAATACACCGCGTGGCCCGAACTGCCCGGCACGTCGGACTCGATCGCGAGCGCGTCCGCGCGGATTATCGTTTCTTCCGAATGCTGGGCCACGTAGGACTTCGTCCATTGCCAGGCCTGGTCGCATTGCGCCTGGCTTTGACAGTTCACCGTGGCATTCCTCTGTGCCGTTTCGAGCAGGCGCTCGGAGCGGGCGAAGTCGTTGTCTCGTTGGGTCTCTTTTTCGTAGGACGACGCGCAGGCGGTCAGGGCGAGCGCAGCAAGCGCGACGGCGATAATCGTTTTCACTGGTTGGATGTCCCGAGTCGAATTCGTGGGAGATTATAGACGTGTGCCAAACCCGCTCGCAGTTGCCTACAGTCGAACATCCAGCGTGGAGCATGCAGACTATTGGACGAGTGCCGATTGGCCAGCCTTCACCCGCTGCGCGGTGCTACGCCGTGCCTTCTGCTTCCTGAACCAGATGACGAGGCCGGTGGCACTCAGCAGCGCCACCATCACACCCACGAAGCTGACGAGGATGCGGCCCGGCAGCCCGAAAAGGCGTCCCGAATGCAACGGAAACTGCGCCTGCAGGAAGATATCGCCCGCCGTGCCCTGACCGGGTATCGTGCCGCCCACCTCGCGCCCGTTTCTCGCGTCCCAATAGGTCCAGGCATTGCCGAGATGGCCGTCGGCGTACAAACCACCCGGCTCGAAATAGCCCACCGCGTAGAGATGCAGCGAGGCGAATTCAAATGTCGCCCCAGGCTCGGCACGCAAGTTCATCTTGTGTCCCGCAGCGGTTGCCAACTCGACGATCCGCTCGCGGCTCAAACTCGCGGCACCTTTCGGCTGGGTCGCCTGCAACTCCGGGTTACTCTCCGGGTCGGGCGTCAGGTTCGAAAACAGCGCCACGATGGGACGCACTACCGGACGCTCTAGGTTCATCGAAACCGAAGTCAGCGCAATCACGCACAGCAGTCCCCACACCCAGACGCCGCCCGAGCGATGCAGGTCGAACGCGAGCGTATAGCCGCCGCGCCGCACGCGAAACGCGAACGACTTGCGCCACGCCTTGAGGCTCGGAAAGGCGAGGACCAGCGCGATCACACTATCGAACAACCAGACGATCCCGACGATGCCCAGCAGCCACACGCCGATCGCGATACCGTTGCCGGTAGTGGGCAAATAGAGCGTGTAGTGGAACTCGTAGAGGAACGGCATCAGATTGAGCCGCCTGAGTGACAGCGCGCCCCACTCGCGCCGGGCCTGGATGAGGCCCGTGCCGGGATCCACCGCGATCTGGTCGAAATCCAGCACATACGGTTTGCCGGTTGCCGGATCGAGCTGGCCGCGCACGCGCATTTGCAGCGTCTGGCCCGGCACGATGCCCAGCGGCAGATAGGTCACACGCAAACGCGGATCTGCCGCCTCGACCCGATTGGCCAGTTCGAGCGCCGGCAGCGCAGGCGCCGTGGAATGCGCGTAGTAGAACTCAGGATTTAACAACGCGTCCAGTTCCTGATGCCACACGATAATCGCGCCCGTCAGGCCCGAGACGAACAGAAAAAGCGCCGTGCCGATACCGAACCAGCGGTGCAGGCGGACAAAGATCGATCTCATAGGCGTAGCGTCGAACGTATGCGGCCCCATCGCAGCGGCTGCGATAGGGCCTCGAAGACCGCGCGTCGAAACGTGCTGACGGTCCGCATTCAGAACTGCATCGTCGCGCTCGCCACGGCGGTACGCGTCGGCGATGGCGAAACGTAGTAGCCCCACGCGGTGGTCCAGTAGCGGCGGTTGAACAGGTTGTTGATCCCCGCACGCAAGGTCACGTCCTTACCGGCGATCCGCGTTTCGTATTTGCCGCTCAGGTCATACGTGACATACGACGGCACGAACTGGGTATTGGCCGCGTCCACCGCCTCGCTGCCGACGTACTTGCCGCCAAACGCCAGGGTCAGCGGGCGCAGGTAAGACGGGTTGTATTCGACGCGGCCCGTCACCGTGAAGCGCGGCGCACCGTAGATGCGTTTGCCTTCGATGTTCGGGTCGTCGATATCCACCGCCTTCGTATCGAGCCACATCACGCCCCCGAGTACACGCCACTCGTTGGTGAGCGCGAGCCAGCCGCTTGCATCGACACCGGTGTAGCGTTTGGTGCCGTTTTGCACGAAGACGTTTTCGGTGTTGGTGTAGTTGTAGCCCTGGTCGACACGGAACAACGCCAGATTGGCACCCCACTTCCTGTGATCCGTCTTGAAGCCGACTTCGTACTGCTTACTGCGCAACGGTCCGAAGGTGTCCGGATAGTTGAGGTTGGTGTTCGATGCGGAACCGCCCTGCTCCAGCGACTCCACATAGCTCGCATAAAGTGTGGAGTACGGATCGGTCTTGAACATCAGCGCCACCGTCGGCGTGACCGGATTCGCGCTGTATTGCGAGGTCACAGCGCTGCTCGGTGCGTAGACGTCCTGACGAAACTGCGTGTAGCGCAGGCCGAGCAGGGCCGACAAACGCGAGGTGAATTGCACGGTATCGCTGGCGTACAACGCGGCCTGCGTGGTGCGCGACTGGCGGTACAGATTTTCGCCAATGCCGACCTCGGCATTCGTCAGCAAGCTGCTGCCATACAGATTGCCCATGCCGAGGCTATAGCCTTCGTTCCATCCTTCGCTGTTGTCGTATTCGCTGGTCTGCGACTGGAAGCCCACGCCGATCACCACGTCATGCTTGATGCTGCCGGTATTGAACTGCCCCTGCACCATCGCGTCGACGTTCTGGTAGAAGTAGCGCGTCAACGCGGCGTATAGCGTGTTCGAATAGTCGCCCGCGCTGTCCGTCACGTAGATCAGGCTATCCGAGTTGGTGCGATTTTCCTTGGCAAAACGGTACTTCAGGCTCGCGTGCCAGTTCTCGGACAGACGATAGTCGAGACCCGTACCGAACGAAGCCATCTCCGTTTCGTAGTAGTTTTGCGGCTGGGTAAGATCGCGATTGATCGAGCTCGCGTCGGGAATTCCCAGGCCCGAACCGAACATCAGGCCAAACAGCGTGCCGTTGGTTTTGCGCTTCTGATAGAACGCGTCGGCGCTCCAGGTCAGATCCGGCGTAATGCGGAAGTCGAACGCCAGCGACGCCACCTGACGGCGCACGTGACCGTTAGGCTCCGCGGTGTTGCCGTCTTCGTTCACCAGGTTCAGGCGGTAGCCAAAACGATTGTCAGTGCCGAAGCGGCCGCCCAGATCGACCTTCTCGCTGAACACGCCGGCCGACTCGTAGCCCACCGAAATGCTCCGGTACGGCTCGTCGGTAGGCCGTTTCAGGACGTAATTGACGATCCCGCCGGGCGAGCCGAAGCCGTACATGAAGCCCGACAGCCCCTTGAGCAACTGCACCTGCTCGAACGGTTCGAGCGGCAGATCCGTGTCCCACGAAGGGAAGCTCTGACCGTCCACCTTGATGCCGTGGAGCGTGTCGACCGGTAACCCGCGCACGGTGAACATCGAATTTTCGCTGACCCGGTTGCTGCTGCTGACGGCGGTGGCGGGATCGTACTGGAACAGATCGTTGGCGGTCGACGCCATCAGATCGTCGGCCTCCTCGCTCGATACCACGTGTGTCGAAAAAGGCGTGTCGACCTGCTTGCGGGAACCCAGCGCGCCGGCGCTGACCTTGTCGGTTTGCGTGGCCGCATCCGAAGCCGATGCGGTCACGCTGACGGCGGGCAACGTCACCGCATCCGCTGCGACGGTTTGCGCGCGTGCAGGCGCGGAAAGCGTGGAGAGCGAGAGCCCGGCGCTCGCCAGAAGCGCGGCACTAAGAAGCGAGGGAGTGCGGCTCGCGCCGCGGACAAACGCCAAACGTTTTACGGAAAACGGCTTCTGCATGGTGTTCTGATTGAGCGCAGGCGCACGCAAGCGCTCGTGCAGCAAAGTCTGCACGAGACGTGGAGCGCTCGTAGCGGGTGGTTATTAAGGGAAAGGTCAATCCAGATGCAAATGATAATGCGAGTAATTCGCATCTGCAAGATATTTCTTGCAAAAAGCTTTCCGAAATGCAGGCGGGAGAGACAGCGCGTTGGGGCCCGGGGCGGGCCGCAGCGTCAAGCGGGATGGGGCACGCAGGATACGGGGTACCGGCGGCGGCGACTAGAACCGGTAGCCGATCCCGATAAAGGTGATGACCGGATCGGCAGTGATGTGCGTCTTGCTGGACAGCACCGTCTGACCGTTCGCGGCCACGGCACTGACCGTCGCATTGGTCTTGAGCGACAGATACGTCACCGACGCAGTGGCGTACCAGTTCTTGCTGATGTTGTACGAGACGCCCGCCTCGAACGCGGGATTCCATGACGGACTGAGCGACGCCTTGGCCTGGCCGCCCGGTCCCACGACCTGCGTCAACGCCTCGCTGAAGCCGGGATTGAGTTCAGTATGCGAGTACCACGTATAGTTCGCGCCGACGCCCACGAACGGGCGCAGTTTCGTCTGCGCGTCGAAGAAGAAATACTTCAGGAACAGCACGGGTGACCACGCGCGGGTGGTGGCGAGCGGCGCCAGATTTCCCAGATCGAGCGACGGGCCGCCCGCGCCGAACGGTGTCGCGTTGCCCTGCGCGTAGAGCTTGAGCTTGGGCGGCACGCCGGTTGCCAGATCCAGCGCAATATGGTCCGTCACGAAATAGGTGGTCGAAAGCTTCAGCGTGAACGTGTTATGAATCTGACCGCCCGTTCCCGATGACGTGAACGTGCCCAACGCCGAACTGCTCTGCAACGAGGTGGCGGACGACGGGCCAAAGTCGAGCCAGGCGCCACCCACGCTGGTGATGACACTGCCCGCGCTCTGCCCCATCGCGCTGGTGCATATCGCGCCCGGAATCAGCGCGAGGCACGCAAGTCGTTTCATTACTTCGTCTGCAATTTATTTCGGATTCCAAACCGCCTACGATGCAGCGGCGCTTTCTCGTGACGCGCGCCGCCTGGCCTAGAACTGTTCGATGGCCAGACCCGAGCCGCTCGATGCGCCGCTGCGAATCGTCTCCACAAGCGCATTGGCTTTGGGCAACACCTTGTCGGCGTAGAAACCTGCGGTGGCGAGCTTGGCGCGATGGAAGTCCGGATCCTGATTCGCTGCAATCTCTCTGGCCGCAGCAAGCGCCGCGCGCCCCATCTGCCATCCGCCGCACACGTAGCCGGTGAGCATCAGGTAGTCCACGGAACTGGCAAGCGCTGCGTCGGGCTGGCTCGCCAACGCCTGCAGCATCCATGCGGTGGCAGCGTCGAGCGCCTCAATACTGGCCGCGAACGCCATGCCAATAGCCGTCACTTGTGGATCGGTGCTGCGCGCGAGTTCCAGCTCGGACTCACGCATCCCGGCAAGCAGTTCGCGCATCGCTGCACCCTGATCGGCCGCAAGCTTGCGGCCCACGAGATCGGCCGCCTGGATGCCGGTCGTGCCTTCGTAGATCGGCGCAATGCGCGCATCGCGCAGGAACTGGCAGGCGCCCGTCTCTTCGATGTAGCCCATGCCGCCGTGCACCTGCACACCCGTCGACGCCACTTCGACGCCCAGTTCCGTACACCAGCCCTTCAACACGGGGATCAGCAGATCGACACGCGCCTGGCGGCGGGCGCGCTCATCGGCATCGGCGTCGCGGTGCGCGCGGTCCATGTCGGCGGCCATCACGTACGCGAAAGCGCGCATCGCTTCAACCTGCGACTTCATCGTCAGCAACATGCGCCGCACATCCGGATGATGGATGATGGCGACCGCGCCCGCCGAGCGGCCGGCTGCGAGCCGTCCCTGCACACGCTCCTTCGCATATTCGCGGGCCTGCTGATAGGCGCGCTCCGCCATCGCGAGCCCCTGGATACCGACCTTCTGGCGCGCCTCGTTCATCATCGTGAACATATGCGCGAGACCTTTGTTCTCCTGACCAACCAGATAACCGATTGCGCCGTCCTGATCGCCGAAGCTCATCACGCAGGTCGGGCTCGCGTGAATGCCGAGCTTGTGTTCGAGCGACGCACAGTGCACGTCGTTGCGAGGCCCGATGGAGCCATCGGCATTCAGCAGGAACTTGGGCACGACGAAGAGCGAAATGCCGCGCACGCCCTCGGGTGCGTCCGGCGTGCGTGCGAGGACCAGATGAATGACGTTGTCGGTCATATCGTGATCGCCCCACGTGATGAAGATCTTCTGGCCGGAGAGACGATAGTGGTCGCCTTCGGGCACCGCCTTCGTGCGCACGGCGGCGAGATCCGAGCCCGCTTGCGGCTCGGTCAGGTTCATGGTGCCCGTCCATGCACCGCTGACGAGGTTGGGCAGATAGCGTTCCTTGAGCGCTGCCGAGCCATGCTGACGCAACGCCTCGGTGGCGCCCGCCGTCAACAAGGGACACAGCGCAAAGGCCATGTTGGACGAATTCCACATCTCGACGGTCGCCGCCTGCAGCAACTCGGGCAGCCCCTGGCCGCCGAACTCGGGATCGCCCGACAGGCCGCTCCAGCCGCCGGCGACGAACTGCCGGTAGGCTTTCGCAAAACCGTCCGCTGCCACCACGCCGTCCTGCGTCAGGCGTGCGCCCTGCTCGTCACCGGATTTGTTGAGCGGTGCCAGCACTTCGGTCGCGAGCCTGGCGGCTTCGTCGAGCACCGCCTCGGCGAGTTCGGGCGTGACTTCATCGAAGCCCGGCAATGCGGACAGGTCGCCCAGGCCGGCCAGTTCCGTCATCACGAAGCGCATATCGCGCAGCGGTGCCATGTACCTGCTCATCATTATCTCCAGTGTTGGTTTGGTTGCAGCGGGTCCGTTGGGCGTATCATCTGAAGCACAAAACACCGGTTCAGGGAGCGCCCGCCGAGGGGCCGTTCACCTCTATCCGGCCGGCGTCCCGCACCGTTATCCAGCGCGGTCGTTCAGCGCTGTGGTCCATTTGCGGAATTGCGATCGCCTCACTGGAAGCCATAGTGTCCGAGCGCAGCACCGCGCAACATCCCCCGTAAAGGGGAGCGCGTTGGCATGGACGGGGGATGGCAGCCAGGGTCAACCCGAACGCCTGGAGCAGCTGATGCACGTGACAGAAGCACCGCCCACGAACAGGCCATTTCTGTTCCTCGCCACGAAGGTCTTTCCACCCCGCTTGCCCACCGGCCTGATCGATCGTCCGCGTCTTGCAGGCCTCGCCGTGCAGACGGAAACGAAGCGCCTGACGGTCATCAAGGCGCCCGCCGGATTCGGCAAGACCTCACTCGCGCTCAACTGGCTCAACCTGCTCGCGCCGGGCAATGCGCGGCTCGCGTGGTTATCGCTCGATGCCGAAGACGACGAACCCGGCCGCTACTTCAATCACCTCGCCCATGCGTTGCGGCAAGCGTGCGGCAGCGTCGGCACCTCGGTGATCGGCTTGACCGCCGAAGCGTCGTTCGTGCCGGCCAATGCGCTCGCCTCGACGCTGATCAACGAACTGGTCGACGTCGACGACGAGGTCTACCTGTTCATCGACGACTACCACCTGATCAGCGCGCCGCCGATTCACGAAGCGATGTCGCTGTTCATCGCCAACGCGCCCTCGCAGGTGCACGTGGTCCTGTGCACGCGCACCGATCCACCGCTTCCTACGGCGCGGCTGCGGGCGCGCAACGAACTGCTGGAAATCGACGCGTCGACGTTGCGCTTCGACCTCGACGAAACGCGCCGCTTCGTCGAGCACGAATGCCCCGGCAAGCTCGACGCGACCGATCTGAAATCACTGTTCGCGAGCACCGAAGGCTGGGCCGCCGCGCTGCGCATCTCGGCCGCGGTGCTGGCCCGCAGCGACCGTCCGCACGGCTGGCGGGCCAGCGCGCCCACTGGCGCTTCGCGGCCGCTTGCCGATTACCTCGAAGATATCCTGCAGTCCTTACCTACTGGGATGATCGAGTTCATGCTGCGCACGGCGATAACCGATCGTCTGAGCGCACCGCTCTGCGAAGCGCTCACCGGCGTGCAGACGAGCCAACTCATGCTGGACGCGATCGTTGCGCGCCAGTTGCTTCTGGAGCCGCTGGATCTGGAGGGACACTGGTTCCGCTATCACCCGCTCATGGCCGAGTACCTGCGGCGACGGCTGGAAGCGAGGTACCGCGAGGAAATCGCCGAACTGCATCGGCGTGCGTGGCAATGGTACGCGGCGCAGCACCAGTGGACCGACGCGGTAAAGCACGCCATCGCCGCAGGCGCAACCGAGGACGCCATTCGCCTCATGCAGCACTGCGCCATGTCGCTTCTGAAAGCGGGCGATCTGCTCACGCTGGTGGGCTGGCAGCGTCAATTCCCCGCCGACCTGATGCGAGCCCAGACGACGGTTGCGCTTGCAACGACCTGGGGCACGGCACTCGCCATGCGCTTTGACGACTCGCGGTCGATGCTGGAATCGATCGAACACGAGGCCGACGACAAGGGTGCGCAAGCCGAGCACATCCGTTGGGAGTGCGTCGCCATTCGCTCGGCGCTGGCGGGCTTGCAGGATGACCCGCAAAGGGCGCTCACGCTCGCGCAAGACTATCTGAGCCGGCCCTCGCGCGATGCCTGGACTACCAACGCGGTCTCCAACGTGGCCCGCTTCGGCCACTGGAAAGCGGGCAATCTCGAAGCCCTTCACGCCACACCGTGGATTCCCGATTCGATCGCGGAAGACCAGCGCAGCGTATTTTCCACGGTCTACCGGCTGTGTCTGCTCGGTCATGTGGAAATGCAGCAACTGCACTTTCCGCTCGCCGAGCGCCGCTTCAATGAAGCGATGGAGCTTGCCGAGCGCCATGCCGGTCCGCAATCGATCGCGGCCGCGCTGTGCGCCCCGATGATCGCCCAACTGCGTTACGAGCAGGGACGCCTCGACGAAGCCGAAGCGTTGCTCGTGGAACTGATGCCCGTGATTGAACTCGCTGTCCTGCTCGACAGTGTGCTCATCAGCTATCGGATACTCGTGCGGATCGCTGTGACGCGTGGCAATTTTGCGCACGCGTATGCGTTGCTCGACACCGCGCAGGCGCTCGGGCAAACACGGGGATGGAACCGGCTGATCGCCGCCGCGCTTGCCGAACGAACCCGCTTGAATCTGGCAGAAAACAGACTCGGCGAAGCCGGCGGCTGCGTCGCGCAGCTGCGCCAGTTGGCGAGTTCGAGTAGCGGCGCGTCGGCTACCGTGTCTCCGGAGATCGAGAATTATCGGGACCTCGGGGCGGCCTGTCTCGCCATGCGACGGCTGCAGACACAAGAGGCGGTCGAGATCCTGAATGGCGCGCTGCAGCGTCTTGAGCGCATCCACGGAACCTACCTCGCACTGCGCCTGCGGACCCTCCTCGCGCTAACGTGGTTAAACGCAGGCGAGCGCGAACGCGCGCTCGAAATATTCCACGCCGTCGCGAGCGTCGCAGCGCCGGCCGGGATCTGCCAGTCGATTGTCGATCAAGGTCCGGAAATCGGCCCGTTACTGAAGCTCGCGCGCGACAGCCTGCGCGCCGCAGGCAACGCGCAGGACCTCGTGAACTGGGTCGATCGTCTGCTCGATTGCTGGCGCGCCCAGCACGAACCCGACAGCAAGCCCCGTCAGGAGGCCGAACGGGAGCGCCTCAGTTCGCGCGAGCGCGGCATCGTCGAGCTGATCGCCCAGGGACAGTCGAACAAGGAAATTGCCCGCACGCTCGGGATCACGCCTGAAACGGTCAAGTCCCATATCAAGAGCGTCTTCACCAAGCTGGAAGTCGACAAACGCGCCCAGGCCGTCGCGCGCGCACAGGCGCTCGGCCTCGTTAAACACAGCTAACGTTTTTTCGCGCTGCGCGTGAGCGCGGCAGCTTGATCGCGTTGGTCTAGCGCGCGACGAGCAGGACACAGGCGTGGATCAACACGCCCGCCATGCCGCCGACAAAGGTGCCGTTGATGCGGATGTACTGCAGATCCCGACCGATCTCCGCCTCCAGCTTCGCGCTCACTTCCTCAGCGTCCCAGCCCTTCACGACATCGGTGATCAGTCCGGACAACTGATGACGATGGCGCAACACGAGCAGACCGGCAATATCCAGCCACCATGCGTTGAGCCTGTGCTGAATCGAAGGCTCGCTCGCCACGCCCTTGCCGATGGAGATAAACGTGCTGGCCAGCATCTCGCGCAGCGCGGAGTGCCCGCTGCCGAGATCGGCCAGCACGTGCGCACGTATGTGCTCGAGCAGGACGCGGTAGTAGCCGCCTTCCTCCACATGCCGGATGCAGTCGCGCAGCACCTGTCGGCCAAACCGGCGATAAACCGCCGACGTGCGCAGGTTGCCGGACAGATCTTGCACCGCCGCGTCGAACTGACGCCGCAGTTCGTGCTCCGGATTCGCCACGACCTCATGCATCAGCGCGACGATCCCTTCGACAAACTTGTTGACGATGTAAGCATCGAGCGGCGCCGGCGTGAATTTCGAGGCCTCGCTGAACTTTGCCTTGATGCGCTCGACGTTGGCGCTCAACCAGGCTTCCGCGGCGCGCAGTCCGCGATCCAGTAGCGGCTGGTGACGGTTGCCTTCGGTGAGGATATCCAGGATCTGGCTTGCGACGCGCGCGACGTCGAGCGTGCGCAGGCGCGGAATCACCAGCTGGTTGAACATGCGTTCGACGTCCTGCTCGTCGAGACCTTCTAACACACGGGGCAGCGAGTCCGCCACGCCATCCGCGAGCATCGCACTGTTCTTTCGGACTGCCAGCCATCCCGCCAGCGCTTCTGCCGCGTTGAAGCCGCTGAGCCGCGCGGTGATGACTTCGGGGGTCAGGAAGTTCTGTTCGATGAAACTGCCGAGACTTTCGGCAATGCGTTGCTGGTTCTTCGGAATGATGGCGGTATGCGGAATCGGAATGCCGCATGGATGCCGGAACAAGGCGACCACCGCATACCAGTCCGCAATCGCGCCGACCGTACCCGCTTCGGCAAACGCACGCGGCCACGCCAGCCACGGATGCGCCGTCTGCCCCACTACGCAGACAAGCAGCAGCCCGATCATCGCGACGAACAGACAGGTCGCCGTCGCGCGCATGCGCCTCAACCGGACGAGCTTCCCGTCCATGGTCGAATCACCCTGTGTGCGCCCGCCTTGTCTGTCTGTCCCGGTCACAACGCTCAACCTGCCTCCTCCAGAAGAAACCGCTTCACCAGCGGAGCAACCTCAGCGGCCCGCGTGATCAGAAAAAGATGGCCGTCGTCGACCACATGCAAGGTCGCGTTGCGGATCCGCGCCGCGAGGATCTTGGCATTCGACAGCGGCACGATCGGATCGTCGTTGCCATGCATGACGAGCGTGGTTTGCCGCAGTCCGCCGAGCCACGGCAAGCTGGTCCAGCCCGATGCAGCCAGCAACTGATAAAGATAGCCACGCCCGCGCGGCGGCTGGATATGGCGGCTGTGCGCCTCGAGCAGCGAGGCATCCTGCCGGTACGCGCCGCCGTAGATTTCCGCTCCGATTTGCCGCAGGTACGAAGGATCAGTATAACGGCGCGGCCCGATAAGCTTTGAAAGTACCGAGAGCCGCGCGGGCACCATGATGACGCCAGCGGAGGTGGCCGCGAGAATCAGCCTGCGGCAGCGCCTCGGGTAAAGATGAGCGAACTGCTGGGCTAGCGCGCCACCCCACGACACGCCGAGCACGTCGACGGGGTCCGCGTAACCGAGCCGCGTCAGCAGCTTGTCGGCCAGCACGGCGAGCGTTGAAAAGCGGTATGGGATCAGGGGCACGGGCGAGCCGCCCACGCCGGGGACGTCGAAAATGATGACGGTGACGTCGTCCAGCGCCGCGACGAACGGCTCGACCAGTTCGAGATTCGCGCCGATGCCATTGAATAGCAGCAGCGGCGGCGAGGCGTCGCTGCCGCGCCGCACGCCGACGCGCAGCAACTGGCCGTCCAGATCGATGGTCTGGATCTGCATGGCGTCGACAGACTCCGGGCTTGTTTGTAGTTCGGTCATCCGGGTGATCCTATGTATCGGCCGGAGGGCGGGCTTCAGCACCGATTCCGGCCCCATGCAACAGGGTTGCGTGGACAGCTTCATCATGACGGCGGCTAAGAGCCGCCGGCCGATTACTTGCCGGGCTGCACGAGCGCTTTCAGTTCCTCGACGTGCTCCGCAAAGCGCTTCGTGACGACAGCGATGCTGTCGGTCTGCGCGCGATACGCGGCATCCGCGAGTTCCTGCATGTCCACGAAGGCCTTTTGCAGTGCCTTTTGAACGCCCTCGCCCGTCGACGCAACGGACTCGCTGCCCGGGGACCGCAAGCGCGTCACGAGCCCCTGCAATTCAACCATCGTCGAACGCGCGATCTCCACCTGCTTCTGACCGAGCTGCTGCACGCCCGCCAGCGCGGTCATGTTCGCCTCAGCCAGCGCTTCGATGTCCTTGCGACGCGATTCGAGAATACCGGCGATATCCACGCCCGGCAGCTTGAACTGCGTGATGAGCTTCGTGTATTCGCCAAAGATGTTGCTGGGGTTGCTTCCTGTCATGATAATTTCCTGAGAGAAGTTGCAAAAAAAATCTGTGTCGATGAAACCGTTCAGGCTTCCGAAACATAAGTCCCGGGTGCGCTCACACCAGCCGGGTGCCGTTCGCTACCGAGGGCCGCCGGCGCCGCGCGCTTTTCGCCAGAGCGTGCGCTCAGCCAGTCTGTCCAGTTGCCCCACCACGTGGCCGCTTCAGCCTGTGCGCCGTCGAGCCACGCTTCGGCACTCGCCGGCAAGGTGGCGTTGAGGTAGTACTTTGACTTCGGATTACCCGGAGGATTGATCAGGCTCTGGATATGGCCGCTCGAACTCAAGACGAAACGGGTGTCGCCGCCGAACGTGATCGCGGTGTTGTACACGCCCTTCCACGGTGTGATGTGATCCGTCACACCCGCCACCACATATTTGTCGCAGGTGACCTGAGACAGGTCGATCGGCGTGCCGAGCACCGTCAACGCGCCTGGCTTGCTGAACAGATTCTGCGTAAAGATATCGAGCAGTTGCCCATGCATCTTCGCCGGCAAACGGGTCGTGTCGTTGTTCCAGTAAAGCACGTCGAATGCGGGCGGCGCATTGCCGAGCAGATAGTTGTTGACCCAGTAGTTCCACACCAGATCGTTCGGCCTCATCCACGCGAACACACGTCCCATTTCCTCGCCGGCCAGCACGCCGCGTGAAATGCTGTGCTGCTTGGCCGCCGCAATCGCCTCCGGCGTGGCAAAGAGACCGAGTTGCGAGTCGGCGGTATTGTCGAGTACCGCGACCATCAGTGTGGTCGCGTTGACCGTCTTGTCGCCCTGGCTCGCGAGATGTCCCAGCAAGGCCGAGATGGTCATCGCACCTGAACACGCGCCGTGCAGATTGACGTCGTCGGAGCCGGTGATCTCGCGCATGGCTGCAATGGCTTCCATCAATGCAGTGACGTAAGTGTCCAGATCCCAGTGGCTTTGCGCCGCGGTCGGATTACGCCAGCTGACGACGAACACCTGCAGCTCGTTACTGACCAGATAGTCGACGATGCTCTTGCCCTCGGAGAGATCGAAGATGTAGTACTTGTTGATCTGCGGCGGCACGATCAGTTGCGGCCGGCTGTAAACCTGCTGGGTCGTCGGCGCGTACTGGATCAGCTCCAGCACTTCGTTGCGGAAAACGACCGCACCTTTAGCTGTCCCAAGGTTTTTGCCGACCTCGAAAGCCGTCTTGTTGACCTGCGCCGGCATGCCCTGATTCTTGAGCAGGTCCATCATGATGTTATTGGCGCCGTCCAGCAGGCTGGCGCCGCCCGTTTCGATGACCTTCTTGAGCGCGGCAGGGTTACCCAGCAGCGTGTTCGTCGGCGCCGCCGCATCCGTAATCAGCGACATCACGAAGCGCGCGCGCTCCTTGTTAGCCGGATCCAGTCCGGAGCGCTCGACGAAACCCGCCAGCGCCCGTTGCCACGCCAGATAGCCTTGCAGCGTCATGCGATACAGCGAATTGTTCTGCCATGCGGCGTCGGTGAAGCGCTTGTCGCCTTTGGGCGGCGCCGATTCCGCACCATCCGCGAACAGCCCGAACAGCTCGCGAACCCAAGCCGCCTCCTGCTCCACGACGAGAGCCGGTTGCCGCAACGCCTGAGCGCCGATTTTCTGCGCCGTGGCGACAATGTCGCACGGCCGCAGACCGACGAACGGATTCGGACCCAGCATGCCTTCCGCAGCCGACGCCGCGAGATCGTCGTCCTTGTCGTTCTGCTGCACGTTGTGCTGGGCTTTTTGCTGCGCGCTCTGCCGCTTGCGTTGCGGCGCGCTTTCAGGGGTTACCGCCATGATGCTGCTCCTTCAGGAATAGGTTGCGCTGCGTCGAACGTGATGGATCACGCAACCAGCATCGCGAGGGTCTCTGCGATCAGTGCCGGCTTGTCTTCGCCGTCGATCTGCAGCTCATTCAGGGTCTTGATGAGAATGCGGCCGCCACCCTTTTGCTCGGCCGAGACGAGGGTAATGCGACTGCGCACGCGCGCGCCGGCCTTCACGGGTGTCATGAAACGCACCTTGTCCAGACCGTAGTTGAGGCCCGCCGCAGCGTCCCCGGGAACGACCCCGATCTCGATTGCCATGGCCCCGAGCAACGACAGCGTCAGATAGCCGTGCGCAATCGTGCCGCCGAACGGACTCTCGCGCTTCGCCCGCGCCTCGTTCACGTGAATCCATTGCCTGTCGCCCGTACATTCGGCGAACGCGTCGATGCGCGCCTGATCGACCACCACCCACTGCGACACACCCAGCTCGCGCCCCACGAAGTCGCCGATCGTGGCCACGCTGTAATTTTCCAAACTCATCGCTTCTGCTCCTGGAAATTGGCTTGCCACTCAGGCGAACTGCTCGCGCAGCCACTTCTTGTTGATCTTGCCGACACTCGTTTTTGCCAGTCCGTCGACGAACTTCACGACCTGCGGTACCGCATACTTCGAAATTTTTCCGCATGAACTAAACGACAGGACGTGCTGCTTGATGTCGTCCTCCGTCACCGCGAAGCCATCCTTGAGCACCACCAGCGCCACCGGTCGCTCGCCCCACTTGTCGTCCTTGATGCCGATGACCGCCACTTCGGACACGCCTTCATAGCGCGAGATCAGGTTCTCGACCTCGAGCGACGACACCCATTCGCCGCCGGACTTGATTACGTCCTTGAGACGGTCGGTGATCTGGATGTTGCCGGTCGGGTCGATATTGGCGATGTCCTGCGTATGCAGATAACCGCCGGCCCACAGTTGCTGCGAGGCCTCGGGATTGTTCAGATAGCCCTGCGTGAGCCACGGCGCGCGCGCCACGATCTCGCCGGTGGCTTTGCCGTCGTGAGCGAGCTCTTCCATGTTGTCGTCGACGACACGCAGGTCGACGAGCGGAACGGGCCGCCCCGTTTTACAGCGCAGACGCAGCTGTTCGTCGGCGTCGAGTTTCTCCGCGCCCGGCGGAAGTTGCGCGAGACTGAGTACAGGGCACGTCTCCGACATTCCGTAACCGACGAACACGTCGATACCGCGCTCCACCGCCGCCTTGGCGAGGCCTTGCGGCAACGCGCCACCGCCGATCACGATCTTCCAGCCGTTCATGTCGGTCTTCTTGCCCTCCTCGCACCCGAGCAGCATGTGCAGGATCGTGCCCACACAATGCGAGAACGTGACGCCTTCCTCGCGCACGAGGCGTGCCAGCCGGTCCGGCAAATAACGGCCCGGATAGACCTGCTTCACGCCCAGAACCGTAGCGATATACGGCATGCCCCATGCGTGCACGTGAAACATCGGCGTGAGCGGCATGTACACGTCGCCACGATGGAAGCGCTGCCCCGAGACGGGACTGCCGAGTGCCGCCATCAGCGTGAGCGTATGCAGAACCAGTTGCCGATGCGTGAAGTAGACACCCTTCGGAAGACCAGTGGTGCCGGTGGTGTAGAAGGTCGTGGCGCGAGTGTTTTCGTCGAAGTCCGGAAACACGCAGTGCGTGCTGCTCTTCGAAAGCATCGCTTCGTATTCAGCCACGAAAGGAATGCTGTGCGCCGTCACTTCGCTACCTGGCTCATCGATCCAGATGAAGGTCCGCACGGTGGTGAGTTTGTCCTTGACCGCTTCGACGACCGGCAGAAAATCCGTATGAACCAGCACGACTTCCGCGCCCGAGTGATCGATCGTGTAGGCGATTTCGGCCGGCGACAGACGCACGTTCACGGTCTGCAGGACCGCGCCCATCATCGGCACAGCGAAATAACATTCGAGGTAGCGGTGGCTGTCCCAGTCCATCACCGCGACCGTGGTGCCGTGCTTCACGTCAAGCTCGCCCAGACCGTTGGCGAGACGGGCGATACGTTCGCGCAACGTCGCATAGGTCATGCGGAACTGGTCGCGGTAGACGATCTCCTGGTCCTGCGCCTGAACGAACGGTGTGACCAGCAACTGCTTGATGAGCAACGGGTAAGCGTAAGCCTCGGATTGCGGCGTGTCGAGTGTGTCGTGCATCGATGTCTCCTTCAGTTCCTGAATGGGGGGCATGCGCAAGTGGCAAGCGTGGATTTAAGGCACAGCAGACCGGCTGGTTTTTCTCGGTCTGCTGTATCAATCTCGTTAGATGAATCATCCAAGTGTCGGGCCTCGGCAAGTACCCCCTGAATGGGGGAGAGCCGTGAAGACAACCGGGGGAGACCGCAGCTGAAAAGACCCGGATTTTCGATCTGACAATCTCATCGCAAGGGTCACGCGCGCGCCGAAGTCGAGCGCGTATTCGCGCTCATCGATCGGTCAACGCACGGTATTGAGGCTTGTCGTGAGGTCAATCTGCGGTATTCGACGGGTTTTACCGCTGTGCCATACAGCAACCTTGCGGTCAATCCGCTCGTCAGGTTCAGCATGAAAATCGCGGAAATAACTCATGTATCAAGCGGCCCAGGCAAGCGCTTCCCGCTTTGCCCTGGCTTGCGTTGCAATTTTCTGCACATATAAAATGCCTTGATGTTCTCGATCTGCAGGGCGAACCCCACAATGGCATTCATGGCGGACACGTCCGAAGAAATGCGGACCAATCACTGGTTCTGCTCCTTACCTGCGGCCGAGCAGGAAGCGCTCATCCAGCGAAGCGAATTGATGACGCTGCAGCCGGGCGAATACCTGTTCCACCGCGGCGATGCGCCCACCTGCTTCTGTGGCATCAAAAACGGCAGGCTCAAGGCTTTCACGCTTCGCGAAGACGGCAAGGAGGCCATCCTCGCCGTCCTCGAAGCAGGCAACTGGTTTGGACAGACCTCCATGACGAGTCGCCAGCCACGCGCACGTGATGTCGTCGCGATAGAGCGATCGACCGTTTTCGTCGTCCGGATACCGGCGTTCGACGAACTGATGCGCAGTCAGGCGTTCGTCCGTGCCATCGCCGATTTGCAGTCCATTCATATCAACTGGCTCTATCGCCTGGTCGAGGACGCCACGCTGCATTCGACACGTGCGCGCGTCGCCCGGCGTCTGCTGCTGCTCGCGTCGGGCGACGTGAGCACGTGGCCCGAGAGCCGCCAGAACGTCAGCGTCTCGCAGGACACCCTTGCGATGATGCTCGGCATCACGCGCCAGACGCTGTCACTGGAGCTCAAGGCCCTGGCCGAAAAAGGCGCGATCGCTTTGCGGTATGGCCGAATCGAAATATGTTCAAAAGAGATCCTTAACTCCTTCCAGGACTGTTTGTGATCGCTCCCTGCGGTGCGCCTTCGAGCCGCGCACCGCGCTCGCCGGTCCTGCGGCGCGCCTAGAACGTATGCCGTATGCCGGCCATGACTCCGAGCTGCGTCGTGGTGTACGAGGAGCTCAGCGCGTTGATCCCCTGGAATTGCGCGCCCACCATGCCACCGCGATACAGCGAGTAGTCCCCCTCCAGATAGACGTCCGTGCGTTTCGACAGGTTGTAGTCCGCCAGCAGCTGGAATTGCGTTGCGTTGCCGTCGGCGGCTTGCGTCTTGCCGGTCTGGATCGTGCGCCAGACGTTGGCGGAAAGGTGTGTCGCACTCCCTAGCAGTTGCGAGACACCGCCGTAGAACATTTGCCGGGAGCTGAACGTATTGAATTTGAGCGCAGTCAACTCTGGCGGGCTGAATGGACCGTTGGGGAAATTGCCGACGAACCCGTCGTCTTCACGATTCTCGGCCCAGCCGGCCATGACCGTCGTATCGCCGAATGAATAGGACCCGCCGGCCGTCCACGATTTGAGGTGCGCGGATGTGTTCACGGCGTCGCGCGAGTCCAGATACGCGGCAGCCAGACGCAACGGTATGCCAGGCAAAAAGATGATCGATGCGCCAAGCTGGCTTCCCGAACCAAATGCCCCTGCATTGCCACCAAACGCATACGACACTTCGGTCGTCACGTATTGCCAGCGTGCCGCGTATTTCACCATGTTGCTGGTCCACACGCCCTGAGCCATCATGACTTCCGGCCGGAACTGGTAAAAGGTGGGCAGCCACGGATTGGTCACGAAGGCGCTCAGCACCGCGTCCGCCAGCGGGTTGATCTGGCGGCCCATCGTCAGTTTTCCATACGTGTTCGACTGCACGCCGACGTAAGCCGTATTGAAGAAGGGATAGGCGGGATCGGTCGCTCCGGTGTTCGGAAAGAAGCGGTTTTCCAGTTCGAATACGACCTTGGTTCCGCCGCCGATGTCTTCCGTACCCTTGAACCCCCACAGACTCTCGCTCGCGCCGTTAGCCATCTGCACGCGAGAATCGCCTTGCGGATCCGCGTGCGTCGTGTAGCGGATTCCCTCATCGACGACGCCGAACAGCGTCACCGACGATTGTGCCGTTGCCGATGCCGAATACAGCGTCGCGGTCGATACCAACGCGGCCAACAGGGCCGCCTTGCGTCGATGCGACTCTGTTCCGGCCAATCTCCTTGCCTGCCTCATAAATAGCTCCAATATTATTATGGTTCACTAAACATTCTATGAACTGCGTCTCCGGATTGCGGACACGGGACTACCCGTTCCGTTTCGAGAGACTGGTTTCCGGTTGCGCAACGTCATGTGCGCCACTCGTGCCTACAAGCAGCGCCCACAAGTTGTGCCCACAACCACACGTTGCCCGGAAACCTTGAGCACAACTGCCAGAAAACTTACATTCCGCCGCGCGAACGCACCGACCCGTGCCACACGCCTTATTTCATCGCCTTGAGGAGGCGTGCGGGATAACCCTTGCAGCGTCGTAAAGCGAGGCGTACACGCAACAGGATGACCAGCCGCCGCGTCGAGACAGCCGTCATGTCGGCTCCGCACATGCGACATTCAGCAACTGGCGGCTCCACTGGGCGATTTCTACGAGCGTTGCGGCGGTTTCCGGCAGGAACGGGAAGAGCGTGAAAACGTGCACCGAATCGGTCACCATCTTCAACATCACGTTTGTGCCGGCAGTCCTGGCCCGCTGCGCAAAACGAGTCGTGTCGCTTTCCAGGACCTCTTCCTCGACGGCCGAGAGGAACACCGGGGGAAGCTCGGCGAGCTCGGCGAACAACGGCGAGACCATGGGATCGGTCGGCTCGTAACCCTGGAAGTAAGACGCAACAAGGTTGGACAGCGTCTCGCGATTCGCGGCCGGATCGCCTCCCGAATTCGCCTTCAACGATGGACCGCCAAGCGTGAGGTCCGTGAGCGGACAGATCGCAATGACACCGGCTGGCAACGGCAGACCCGCGCGACGCAACGCAGCCGCCACGGCAAGCGCGAGACCGCCGCCGGACGATTCGCCGCTCAGAAACACCGTGCGTGGATCGACACCCGCGGCGAGCAGGCCGCGATATGTGCTGAATGCGTCATCGAAGGCAGCCGGATACGGATGCTCGGGCGCGAGGCGATAGTCGACCGTGTAGCAGGGACCGTCGAGGGCGCGCGACAGGCGGCTTGCGTATTCCACCGAGCTCTTCGCCGAGCCCAGCACGTAGCCGCCGCCATGAAAGTGCAACACCGTTGCACGCTGCCCTGCTCCTGCTGCCATCACGCGCAGCGAACTCACGCCGTGCAGATCGACCTCGGTCACTTTGGTGCTTGCGGGCGGCGGGAACTGCTCCAGCAGGAAGCGTTCATACGCGGCACGCTGCCCCCGCTCACCGGCCGCGATGTCATCGGGCTTGAACACGCCTTTCCAGAGATCGAACGCGCGCTGGCTCTCGGGGCGCGCCATGCGCTTGCCCTCGCGTGCCGCGCTCAGGCCCACGACCTCGCCCGGCGGCAGCTTGACCGCCTCGAGGATGTCGTGGCCCCAGGCGAACGACCACGAAGCCTCTGCCAGCGGATCGATACGTGAAAGCCCTTTCAGGCGCCCGTTACGCTGGCGGACGCGCGCCTCATCCGGCTCGTGTGCCCAATCGACGACAAAGCGCGCGCCGGCCTGAATCCGCGTGGTACGCGGCTGGCGGCGCTGCTGGTATTCCAGCAGCGCATCCTGCACGCCGGCCGGACCGTGTTGCTTGAGACACGTGGCGAGGACCCACGCGTCTTCGATCGACTGACACGCGCCTTGCGCCAGGTAAGGCACCCTCGCATGGGCGGCGTCTCCCAGCAGAGCGATGCGTCCGGCACTCCAGTGTTCGATCGGGTCACGGTGATACATCCCCGTGATGAACGTTGAGTCCACGGCTTCCAGCATCTTCTGCACGGTCGGCTCGGCCCCCTCGAAGGCGCGACGCAGTTGTGCCACGTCGCCCGACTGCGTCCACGATTCGCGGCTCACTTCGGTCGCGGGCACCGACGCGAGCACGCTATAGAGGTCCTTGCGCACCCAGCCGGATCGCATCGGGCGGCAAGGCCTTCGCCAGCAGGCCGATCAGATCGGCGCGATGGACGTTGTAGAGCAGCGCGCCATAACGTGCCTCCGCTTCCTTGCCGAGCGGCGCGTAATACAGTTGGCGTCCGGTCGACAACTCCAGGTAATCGAAGCCCGCCGGCACGGTCGCGATACTCGCCAGGGCGGGCTCGAGCCCCAGTTCCCGCAGCACGAGCGTGCCGTTTGCAGCGATCTGGGTACCCGCCCCCACCTCCGTCAACTGGGGGGCGCGCTCCAGTACAATCGGCTCGATATCGTGGCGCAACAGCGCCTCGCTGCGCTATTACTTCGGCAACAAACTGGAACTAGCACGCGAGCTGGTCGTGGACGGGGCGCGCCTGATCGACGAAGACCGTCAGACCCGGCTCGACACCCTCGAGGCGGAGGAACGGATAACCGTGCGTGCGGTATTGGGCGCACTGCTTTTTCCGATGCTCGAGTTGTCGGATCGCACGGGGCAGGCGACCTACATCCGCATGATCGCCAACCTGCAGTTGAACAACCGCCCGTTCTTGCGCGAGGCGCTCGAAAACCGGTGGAACGTGGGTTATCAGCGTTGCAATGCCCTGCTCCGCAACCTGCTTTCGGACATTCCGCCGGCCATCGTCGATCACCGGCTATCGCTTGTCGGCATTTACGGCAATGCCTCGCTGGCAGCGTGGGAAGCCACCCGGGATAGCGGCGAACTGGGCAGCCTGTGGTCGCCGCCCTATGCCATGTCCAACCTGATGGATACGTTTGAAAGCGTGCCCGCGGCAGAGCCGTCAGAAGAGACGCGGTCCTTGCTAGGAGGCGCTGACGCCGGATAATGACGATTCCAACCGCGTCGGGAGAGGGACATGAGCAAGCTGACCCGCACGATCAAGCACGAATTCATGGAGTTGTTGCCGCCGACGATCTTTTTCTTCGTTATCCTTCACATCGTCGCCATCATCCGTTCACTGATGACCCACGGCACCGGCATCCCTCTGCAAAACTCGCTCTCTGTGACGATCGCCGCGCTGATACTCGGCAAGTCGGTGTTGCTCGCCAATCTGCTGCCGTTCGTCAATCGCTTTCCGGACAAGCCCTTGATATGGAATATTGGCTGGAAGACGCTGATTTACGCTTTGGTGGCGTTATGCCTGCATTACCTGGAGCGTCTGTACGATTACTGGAAAGAGGCGCCCGGGCTCGCTGCGGCGAACCATCAGTTGTTCAGCGAGCTTAACTGGGCGCATTTCTGGGCCATTCAGATCCTGCTGGTCACGCTCGTCGCCAATTACTGCGTGCTCGAGGAACTCGCGCGCGTGACGGGCCGCGAGAAATTCAGAAGAATATTCTTTGGACCCGTGCCCGCACAGGCGAATCGCAATGCGCCGGGCTGAAGGGGCTCATCCATTGCGGCAGCCCCCTCGTACGCCTTATCCCGCCGAAAGCAGCCGCGCAACCTGATCCGATTTGGTCTGCACGGCGATATCTTTTGCCGTCATGCCGCGATTGTCCTTCAATGCCCGGTCCGCACCGCGAGCAATCAGTAATTGGGCCGTATCCGCGCGATCGTATCCGGCGGCCCACATCAGCGCGGTGAGGTCGTTCTTATAGGTGCGATTCACGTCGACGCCCGCATCGAGCAACCGGCTCACGACCTTCGTCTGTCCCTGGCCCGCTGCATATTCCATGGCCGTCTTGCCGATGCGATCCGTCGCCGCGAGATCCGCGCCATGCGCCAGCAGCAGCGCAACGATCTCATCGAAGCCGCCGTACGCTGCGGCCATCAAAGGCGTGACACCCGGCGCATTCGCGTGCTGGACGTTGGCGCCGTGTTCGATCAGCATGCGCGCCATCGCCATATCGCCTTTCTTGCAGGCGGTGATCAACGCGGTGTCGCCGATGCGATTCATGGCGTCCACGGCCGCCCCGCGCTGCAGCGCGGCGGCCACCGAGGTCTCGTCGCCGTCTTTCGCGGCCGCCAGTAGTTGCCGGTTGATTTCTCCCGCGCCAGCGCCTTCGCCCTGCGCCTGCGCAGGTAAAGACCCACCGAACGCACCGGCAAGCAGCAGAGCCACCGTTGCGATATACCGCGTGACAGTCTGTTTCATGCTCTCCCCTCCCCGCTATTGAAGATTGTTGATATAGGCCGCCAGATTGCGAATGTCGTCGTCGCTCAGATTGCGCGTCACGCTGGTCATATTGCCGGCATCGTTGGTCCGCGTGTGCGAGCGGAAATCCTGCAATTGCTTGACGATGTACTGATACTGCTGCCCCGCCACGCGCGGAATCTCGTTCTGCCCTGCAAATCCGCCCAGATGACACATCGTGCAGAGCACCTCGGCGGATTTTTTACTCCCTGCCTCGATGCTGGCACTGTCCGACTTGTACGGAACCGGCACCAGCTTTTGCGCGGCGAAGTAATCGGCGAGATCCTGCATGTCCTCCTTCGACAGGTTGGCCGCCATGGGCGACATGCGTGGATCGCTGCGCCGTCCTTCCTTGAAGTCTTTCAGCTCAAGGTAGATATAGCGTGCGTTCTGACCGGCAAGAATCGGATAGTCCGGGCTGGTCGAATTACCCATCGGCCCATGACAGGCCACGCACACCTGCGCCTTTGCCTTGCCGGCTTCGGCGTCGGCGTGCGCGCCCGACGGCAGCCATGCGACGGCGAACCAGCCGCACAGCAATGCCGTCCATAAGCGGCGAGCCGGACCCGGGATTGAGCGCCGCATCCGCGCCGTCATGGCAACGCGAAGACGAGCACGGTGTTGCCGCGCTTGAAATCGAGCTGCGTATTGCCACCCGCCGCAACTGCGACGTACTGCTTACCGTGCACCATGTACGAGACCGCGGGCGCATTGACGCCGGCGCCGCACTGGAACTCCCACAGCTTCCTGCCGGTGGCGGCATCGAATGCGCGGAACAGGCCGTTGCCTTCGCCGTTGAATACCAGACCGCCGGCCGTCGCCAGCACGCCGCCAATCAACGGCTGCTCGGTCTTGTAGTCCCAGGCGATCTTGCCCGTGTCGATGTTCACCGCGACCAGCTTGCCCCATTGCTGCTCGGTCGGAATCGTCTTGAACGCGCCGCCCAGCCAGAGCTTGCTGCCGCCGGGGTAAGCCGCGTCCTCGACCTGATACGTCATCGGCTGATGCAGATTGGCCGCATACACGAGACGCGTATTCGGATTGAACGCCATCGGCGACCACTCGACCCCGCCGTTCGCGCCGGGCAGCATCCGCGCGCCTTCAGCAGTCGGCAACGTCCACATATTCTCCTGCGGAATCATCGCCTGCGAAAAACGGATCAGCCGTCCTGTGGCGCGATCGTGCACGTACACGTGCCCGGTCTTGCCCGCATGCACCACACCCGGAATCATCTTGCCGTCTTCGTCGCGCACGTCGACCAGCATCGGCGGGCTCACGGCGTCCAGGTCCCACACGTCATGCGGCACGTACTGGTAGTGCCATTTGTATTTGCCGGTATCCAGATCGATCGCAACCAGTGAATCCGTATAGAGGTTGTCTCCCGGCCGGATCGCGCCATACAGGTCGGGCGACGGATTGCCGACCACGAAGAACACCGTGTGCGTCTGCCGGTCGACGGCCGGTGCCATCCACACCCCGCCGCCGAGTGTCTTGTAGAAGTCGCCGCCTTTATCGGCCAGCTGCTTTTTCTCCGAATCGATGTCGCGTTTCTCGTTGCGTCCGGTTGCATCGTTGACGGCCCACACGCCTTCCTGACCGGTTTCCGGAATCGTATAGAAGGTCCACAGCAACTGACCCGAGTTGGCATCGAACGCCTTGAGGAAGCCGCGAATGCCATATTCGCCGCCGTTCGTGCCAATCAGCACCTTGCCGTCGACCACCACCGGCGCCATCGTTTCCGAATAGCCCTCATCGGGATCGGCGATCTGCGTTTGCCACAACACGTTGCCCGTCCTGGCGTCGAGCGCGACCAGTTTTGCGTCGAGCGTACCCATATAGAGCCGGTCGCCGGAGATCGCTACGCCGCGATTATTCGGCCCGCAACAAAACGTCGTGACCGCTCCCATCTTGTGCTTGTAATGCCAGAATTCCTTGCCCGTCACCGCGTCGAGCGCATACACGTGGTTGAACGAGGTGGTAATGAACATGACGCCGTTCGAGACGATTGGCGCCGTTTCCATCGACTCGTTGACCGCTGTCTGGAAAATGAAAGCCGGCCTGAGTTTCGACACATTCGTCTTATTGATCTGTGCGCCACGGTAGTAGCGTGTCTGCGCGTACGAGCCGTTCGAGTGCAGCCAGTTACCCGGCGTGGTGGCGGCGTGGTCGAGCTGTTCCTGGCTTACGGACTCCAGCGTCGACGGCACCGGTGAACTCGTCGTGGTCGACGTGTTTTGCACCTCGTCCGCGGCGTAAGCGGCTGGCAAGCCGAATGCGATGGCGAACAGGGCAAGGCTTAGAACATTGGGAATGCGAATGAATTGCATGAGCGTCTCCTTGGTTTTTTCTTGTTCAGAATCTCAGCACTGGGGTGCAGGATGGATGGACGACATGTCCCCGTCCCCGAAAGCGCCGACCCCATCAAGCGTAGGCTATGCACACGTGATTTTCCAGACTCCCGACAGGTTTCAGGACACGCGACCTCCTACGTATGAAGAGTTCGCACGTTTGCCCGTCGCGCGATACCTGGCCCCGCTGAATTCCGGCGCAAAGCGCAAGGTAAGCAGCAACAACGCGAGCAGCGCAGGACACCAGCGCAGATCGGTCGGCACCGCTTCGCGGTGGGCGAAGCGCACATCGGTCATGACATCGCGCAAAGACCCCGCACCTGACAGGCGGCGATATCCGAAGCCGATCCCTGCTGCCACCGCAGCGAGGTAATGGCCGCGCAATTCGGACAGCTCCTCGTGGCTCTCGGCCTGGCTTGCGGAACCCGGCACGGGTGGCACCTGGATCACCTCGTCGGCCTGCCAGTAGCCGTCGCGCTGACCATCGGCGCCGGTGCGCGGAATCGGCGCGGCCTGATCGCCGCCCACGCCGATCAGCCAGCCCTTCACCTGGGCGGGATTGATGTCGCGCCTCGTGGCATCGGACGGCAGGATGGGCGGCGCCTCCTGGCCATCGGTGACGAACAGCACGGCCGCGCCCTGGCCGACCTCCTGCGCCACACGCGTGGCGGAATAGATGCCGCCTTCGGCAATGCGGCTCCAGTTGGTCCAGCGCATGCGCCCATCGATCCCTTCGAGCGACGACAGCAATGCATCGAAGTTGCTGCAGACTTCGACGGGAGGCAGTAACAGCAAGGTACGTTGCCCCGTAAACACACTCCAGCCCACTTTCGAGCCGCACGGCAGTTGCCCCAGCGCTTCGCGCATGGCCGCCCGTGCGAACACGAGGCGGCTCACCGGTACGCCACTCAGCGCGACATCCTCGACATCCATGCTTTGCGTGATATCGAACGTGACGATGTAGCTGAACGTATCGCGCCGCAGTATCACCGGCGGCATTGCGACCGCCGCGATCAGCAACAGCAGCGCCACGCCCGTCAGCCAGTGACGTGCGCCGGAAAGTCCACGCGTCGGCATGCCGAAGCTCACGGCAGATCCTCGCTCTGCGCACCGCGCAAACGGACGTTGTGCTGCTCCTTGATCTCTGCCGCTTCCGCCGACGAATGCGTTTCCGGCGCGAGCCACAATGCGCGCTCCAGGTTGTAGCGGGCATCCCAATCGTCGGGCGTCGCACGCAGCAAGGTCCGGTAGCGCGCCTTGGCCTCCTCGACCATGGCGACCGACTGCACCGTGCCGGACGTACTGTGGCCCATGCCCTCGCGCAGGTACATGTTGCCCAGATCGAACAGCGCCGCACGCCCTACCTCGTCGAGATGCTCTTCGCGGATCAGGTCGTCGAAGAGCGGGCCGGCGGTATCGTAGGCACCTGCTTTTGAAAGCGCGATGGCACGTGCAAGTCTGACCTCGCGGGCTGCGCCGTCGTTGCGTGCATCGCGCGGAGCGTCTGCCGGAGCCGACGTGCCTGTGTTGCCCGTACTGCCTGTGCTGCCCGCTGCTTTGCCAGCAAGGTCTGCTTTGCCAGCAACGCCTGCCGCCGCAGCGATCGCTTCGTTGACCCGCTGCGCGCGCAGCAAGCGCACGCCGTCAAACGCCGCGCCCCCCGCGCAGCACAGCGCGACGGCTGAAAAAATGAGGTGAACCGACGCGCGCTTCATGCCCAGGCCCGCACCTGAAACAGCCGCAACGCCAGCAACAACGCGCAACCTGCCAGCGCCACCGCAAAACAATACGGGCTGAAATCCTGCCGCGGCAGCCGCTCGACGAACGAAGTCACGGCATTTTGCTGCCGGTTGATCTCGGCCATGGCGTCCTTCATCGCCTGCGCATTACCCGCCTGAAAGAGCCGATAAGGCGTCTTGAGCGACAGGAAGTAGCGATGCAGTTCGGCCTCGGCCGAAGACTCGCTTGCGGGCAGCGCGGCGTTCAGATCGGGACTGTAGACGCCGCTGCGCAAGTAGATGAAGTACAGCACGATCTGGTGACGCAAGAGTCCACCCTGGATGAGCCGCCGTACTGGCGCCTCGAGTTTCGCGCCGCCGTCCGAGACGAGGACGATCGCCCGGCGGCCTGAGGACACCGCGCCATCGAACGCGCCGATCGCGGCCAGCAGTCCACAGTCGAGTTCTGTGTCCGGCATGCCCCGTCCTACTGCAGTGGCTGCGATTGCCGCGTCGATCACCCGGTGATCGTAGGTAAACGGCATCGCCAGCACCGGGCTCGTGCCGAACATCATGAAGGCGAGCCGGTCGTTCGGCCGTTGCGCGATGAATTCCGTCAACGAAGCGCGCGCCACCTTGTTCTTCGACTCGCCGCCGGGCGACTCCACGCCTTTGCTGTTCATCGTTTCGTCCATGCTCGCGCTGCGATCCATCAGGATCAGAATCTGCGCCCCGCTGCCCGTACGCAGCACCTCGCGATGCGAGCGTCCTGGACCGGCCAGACCTAGCACGATCGCCGCCATCGTCAGCGCCGCACTGCCCCGTCCGATCACTCCGATCCATTGGCCGACGCGATCGTCCGGCAGCCATGCGAGCCACGAAAACGCGAGCGTATCGCCGCGCCTCGGCAACCACGGCAGCGCGGCCAGCGGCAACAGGACGAGCAGCCATGGATACTCGAAATCGAACGCCATCTTCATCGCTCATGGCGCTGTTCGGCGCGGTAAAGCGAGCGGCATAGTCCGCGCAGCGGATACGGCGCCACCGCCGGTGCAGGCGTAAAGAATCGCTCCGTGGATTGCTGATAGAACTGTTCGAGTTGCGTGCGCAGCGGTTGCAGATACGGCGCCCGTGCAAAGAGGCTGGGCAAGGACCCCGCGTGAACCACATGGCCCGCCGTTTCGTTCAATGCGTGGTGCAGGCAGAGCCATGCATCCGCTGAGGTATCGGCGCCGGGTTCACCGAGCCGTTGCATCTGCCGCCACGCACGCGCAAACGGCAAGCGGGCCGACTCACGTCCATTGCGCCACAGCCACCAGGCCAGCCACGACAGCACCGTCAGCAGCAACAGAGCGAGCGCGATAGACACCTCGCGCCGCAGCGGCGCGGTCGGCACCGCAGGGGCTGGCCGGTCAGGCCGCATCAGTTGCAGATCGCCGGCATCGAAGGCGTCGGCGGACGTCATCGCACCGATGCTCAACGGCCATTCCGCAACCTGCAACGTCGCACCGGACGCCGAGGCGAGGCGCAACGCGGGCAACGCAATCCGCGTGAGCGTGGGAGCGACGTTGACGATCTGATAGTCGATCGCCAGCCAGCGGCGGCCGTCAGCATCGGTTTCGATCCGCGCGGGCCGGCGTTCGAGCCACGCGCCGGTGCGGCCGATGGACGGCGGCGTCACGGCACCCACATCGTTGTCGCCAGCCGGCAGCAGAATGCGTTGCGTGAGGACGTCGCCAAGCAGATAGCCGAACGCGCGTGGCTCCTGAACCGTCGGCTGAAGGAGATTGCCCGGAACCACGGCCATGCTCGTCTGCGGTGCGAGCGTGAGCACCAGCATGCACGCCATGGTCAATGAAAACGAAAGCGACAGCGCCCGTGCGACGACACACGTCGTGGCGGCCCATGCGCGGCCCTGCAAGCGACCCAACCGGTCGACGCCACGGCCACCCTGTCTCATACGATCGCCGCCAGGAAGTAGCGCGACATCGCCTCGGGATCAAACGCGTTCTCGACATAGAACGGCGGAATGCCGCGCAGTCCGAAGGTCTTCGAGAGTTCCGCTCGTCGCCGCACGACAGCCTCGCTCCACCGCTCGCGCACCCTGCCGCTCAGCCACAACGTGCGCCGCGCGCCCGATTCGGCGTCGTTGACCGCGAGCAGCGGGCCGCCGCGCGGGGGCGCGATTTCAGCGCTGTCCCACACCACCATCGGCACCACGCAGGCATGCACCAGCAGATCGAGTACCGAGGGCAATTCCACCAACGGCCAGTGAAAATCGGAAACGAGGAACACCAGCGCCTGCCGTCCAGCGAGCGTCGCAGCCGCGCGTTTGAGGCCCGCCAGACTGGTGCTGGCGAGCGCCTCGCTGCTGCTCTCGCGCAACTTTTTCGCGAGCACGTTGCCAACGCCCCGGCCATAACGCGCCGGCACGAACAGATCGTCGCGCGGGCCACTGTCGAAAGCCAGCATGCCTAACTGATCGCCGACACGGAACGCGCTGTATCCCAACGCCTCGACGAAATCCGCGGCGACCTGCAACTTTGTGCGATTCTTCCCGAACTGCATCGACGCGGATACATCGACGATCACCTGCACCGGCACCGCAGCGCGCTGCAGATGAACCCGCACCAGCCATTCCGAGCGAGCCGCGCGCAAACTGGCCCGCAGATCGAGACGACGCGGATCCGGGTAGTCGAACAGACGCCCGTGCATGGCGAATTCCTGCCCCGCACCGAAGCTCGAGCCACGGTGCGAGCCTGGCCGGAAGCCGCTGGCGCGCATCGGCAAACGATAGGTAAATTCCGCTGTCGCATCCATGATTCAGGGGACGGCGAGCCTGTTCATGATTTGCGTGGTGAGCGCCTCGGCGAGTTCCTGGCGGCGCAGTTCGTAGATGGGCGTGAAAAACACGCGATGCCCGAGCGCGGGCATCAGCACTGCATGGATGTCCTCCGGCACCAGATGTGCACGGTTGGCGAGCCACGCCACCACGCGCGCGGCCCGCAGCAGCGCGCTCATGCCACGCGGACTGGCGCCCGCCAGGATGAGGCGATCCATATCGACGCCGTCGAGCGCAATGCTGAAGCGCTGCGGCGTTTCGGTGGCCTGCCAGATGTCCAGAACGTAGCGTTCGATGGTGGCACTCGCCTGCACGCTCTCCTGAATCGCCGCGCCCACCTGGTTCAACTGTTCCCACGGAACAATGCCGGGCGAGAGCCGTGCAAGCAGCCTGTCGACATCGTGAAAGGCCGCGTCGAATACCAGCGCGCGCCGCACGTCGGCCTCAGCCGGCGTCGGCATGGACAGTTCGAACAGGAAACGATCGCGGGCGGCCGAGGCCAGCTCGAAGGTCTCTTCCTTCTCGACCTTGTTGCGGTCGGCGAAGACCGTCATATGCGGAAAGCGGTATTCGCGGTCGAACGCCCATACCGAGCGTTCCGCCATCGCACGCAGCAGCAGTGACTGAACCTGCGGACGGGCGCGGTTGATTTCGTTGAAGAAGAAGGTGGTCAACTGCTCGCCGTGCCGCAGCAGCGGACCGGGATCGATACGCGGCTTGCCGTCGGCGTCCACGTACGTGTGATAGACAAGGTCGCCAGGCATCAGGTCGATGGTGCCCTCGACCCGCTCGAATGCGCCGCCCACGACCCGCGCAAAGGCGCGCAACACGGTGGTCTTGCCAACTCCGACGCCGCCTTCGAGCAGCACATGACCCCGGGCGAACAAGGCAACGTTGATGAGCCGGATCGTCTGCGGCTGACCGATCACGACTTTCGCGATCTCGTCTTCGATTTGCAGTGCATGCAGACGCCAGTCCTGAAGCAGTTCGCCAGAACCCATCGGTGCAATCCCCTATAGCAGTCGTGCTGGAGCAGACTTCTCGGCTGAGCCGCGAGACGAGCGTGTTTCTCACGGAAAAGTCCGGACAACTATGCATACTCTGTGCCAGCAAGCCGGCGAATGCCGCACGTACGTTCGCATCACCAACTCTGTCACCCTGTCACGCCTTTCAATTACAGAGTGTGCCGCTAATGCAAAAGCTCACGCATCGAAGGCTCGCCCATCATCAGGGCGAAGCACCGCTGCCAGGCGTGGCCACTGCCGCACCGTCGGCCATCAGTCCCACCAGCGCCGTGGCGCCGCGCCGCCACGACAGGTCGGTATTGCCGCGAATGTCGACCGAGCGCTGGAACAGCGTCGTGCCGCTGGCGACATCTTCCACATGCAGATTGATATTGAGGATCAGGTTGCTGACTTTCTGGACCCAGCAGCGCGCAACCTGTTCGACGCCCAGCGTGCGTCCCACCTGCCGTGCACAGTCGGCGCATTCGTTCAGATCCTGCGCGGCGCCGAGTCGGGCGATCAGTCCGGCAGCGGGGGCGTTGTCGGCGACCTCATAGTGCCGGCTGTCGCGCAACTGCTCACGCAACGCAGTACTGACCATCTCGAGGCGGGCCTGCTGGATGCGGTTGGTCTCGGCGTCGTTATAGGCCGCGTTGTCGTCGATCAGCACGCAATCCATCAGCGCTATCGAAGCCGGTGCGGCGAAGGCCTGCGAAGCCGCACCGGCCACGCAGATCAAGCCGGCAACCCTCACGTAGCGCGCGAGCACCGCACCTATCCGAGCGACACCGCTCATTTCAGCACTCCCCATTTTGCGGGCAAGGTGACGAACCGCGCGTACTCGCGCTCCAGATACGCGGCGGCCTGTTCGAGCAGAAACTGCCTGAACACCGTGCTGGTCGGTGAGAGGTGCTTGGCCCGCAGATGCACGATCTGCCAGGTGCGTTCGATCGGCGTGCCGTTCACATCCAGCAAGGCGATTTCCTGAGTGCGCAATTCCAGCAGCAACGTATGAAGCGAAATCAGGCTCACGCCCATGCCCGCCATCACCGCCTGTTTGATGGTTTCGTTGCTGCCGAGCGTGACCACCTTGGCGGGCGCGAACAGATGCTGTCGGAACATGTCCTCGGCGGCCATACGCGTGCCGGAACCGGGCTCGCGCAACAGGAATGTGTCGCCGCGCAACTCCTGCAGATCGAAGCGCTGCGCGCCGCACAGCGGGTGGCTGAGCGGCGCGATCACCACTTGCGGATGCCACGCCAGCGGCTCGGTGGTGGTATCGAGTTCGGGCGGCGGCCGCCCCATGATGGCGAGATCGATCGCATTGTCCTGCAGCAGGCGCAGCAGCGCGTCGCGATTACCCACCGAGAAATGCACGTCGACCTTGGGATACAGGTGCGAATACATCGCCAGCAACTTCGGCGCGAAATACGTCGCGGAACTGACGATGCCCACCGCGATCGAGCCGCTGTCGGCCTGCTGCAGCGAGGTCATCGCGTCTTCAGCATCCTTGATCTCGCCGAGAATCCGGCTCGCATGATGGCTGAGTTTTTCGCCCGCTTCGGTCAGGGTGAGCCGGCGCGCGATCCGCTCGAACAGACGCAGCCCGACCGCCTCCTCGAGTTGATGAATCTGCATCGACACCGCCGGCTGGGTCAGATGCAGCTCCTCCGCGGCGCGTGCAAAGCTCGTATAGCGGCTCGCCACGACGAAGATCTGCAGCTGACGCAAGGTCAGCGAGCGGACGAAATTCACCTTGGCGCGACCTCGCTAACGGCTTGCCCGGGGCGCGTCGACAGGCTTCACAGGACCCTTCGGCGCATTCGGCGGCGGCGTCAGTTTGCGCACCGCGGTCTGGAAGCTCAGTGTTTGCGTCTGCACGGGGTGCGCGAAATCATTGTTGGCGCCGGGCACGTCAGTGCGGATCAGCGCAATCTGCCCGGGTATCGTATCGGCAATCAGGAACGTGTAGCGCTTGCCGGTGTATTGAGCGAAGCGCTCCGCATTGGGGTCGTTCAGGTACGGTTGGACGACGATCTGCTGCGCCTTCACCGGCTTGCCGCCAATCTGGCTCGTCACGGTTTCGATCTTCGGCCCCGCAGCGAGCGCGAGCCGCAGGCGTTGCTGGAAGTAACGGCGCTGGCCGCCGGTCAGGCGCTCCATCTCCGCAATGTCGCGCTCGAGGAAATAGATGATCACGGGGTTGCACTGCAAGCCGCCACTGGGCACCGGCACGGCACCGCTGTGATCGGACACCTGGGCATCGCCTTTGGCGTTGTCCGGGCTCACCACCAGCACCCTGACCACGTCCGTGCTGTGCGCCGGCTGGTCCGAACTGAGGAAGGCGTAGTCGAGTTCGGTTTGCTGTTCGACGCCGTGCAGATGATCGGTCGTGAAGATGAGCTTCTCGGCAGGCGAGATGTCATCCGCGGCGGCAGCGAACGCCACGACATGCATCTGCCAGGCCACGCACGCGATGCACGCCGCCAGTACCCGCCGCCAGTCGCGCCGCATCAATCTCTGCGGCCCCCTCATGGCGAGCCATCCGCGGGCCTGGCGGCCGGCGTGTCGATGGGTTTGAGCAGCGGGACTTCGTAACTCGTGAGGATGCTGTCAATCTTGTCGTGGTTCGCGCCGATCCATTGATCGACCTTGTCCTTCCACGCCTTCTCGCCGTAGCGCACGCCCATCGAGATCGTATAGTCGAAGCGGATGCCCTGCTCGGGGGGGAACGGCACCAGCTTCACCGTATCGCCGGCACGCTTCGCAAAATAGCCCGCAATGGGGCCCCAAAGGAACACCACGTCGACATTGCCCGCCTGCAGATCGTGTTCGATCATCTGACCGGGGTATTCCTGCGGATCACCGCTTTGCACCTGATACGAGACCGCCTGATCGATCAGGTTGTGCCCGAGCAGCCAGTCGACCGCGGGGGTCTGCGAAAAGATCCCGAAGCGCAGCTTGTGCAACTGGTCGGGCGGCAGCTTGAGCAGATCGTCCGGCGTATTGATGCCGGCCAACTCAGGCCGTTTGGTAAACACCATCGCATACGTGGAGCGCAGATAAGGCTGCGTGGTCGACGTCATGTCGTAGCCTTTCGGCACGCCGATGATCAGATCGCATTTATATTGCCCGGAATCAGGCACTTTCTCGCGCAACGTATGGCGCACGAAGCCCATGCGCTGCGGAAAATAGGTGTATTCGAGCTTGTAGCCGAAATCGCTCGCCATCTGGCTGGCGATGCGGTTCTCGTAGCCCTCGCCTTTGCTGTTGGACAACGGCATGTTGTTGGGGTCCGCGCAGACCCGCAGCACGCCATCGGCGCCATCGTTATTGGGCAAGGCCTCGCCCTGGGCCTGCACCGCTGCGCTTGCCATCGCCGCGTAGCACAGCGCCGCCGCGACCAACGCGACGTGCACGGGCATTCGTTTGCCATGACGCATCAATAAGCTCCTCAGGTAGGGACGTGGACGTTATTTCGCGTCGATGGCCTGCAGATCGCCCGGTTTGATCTGGCCGTCGGAGCGCCCTTTCAGATAGGCGTAAAGGTTTTCCCAGTTCTTCTGCATCATCTGACTCGAACTGAAGTCGGGCATGCCCTTGTCCACCCGCCCGCCGAATACGGTGCGGTGAAACTCGGTCTGGTCGATCGTCTTGAACGCCTCGATCAGCGACGGTCCCACCATGCCTTGCTGCTGCGCGCCGTGACAGCGTTCGCAGGCGAGCGCGCGCCACGTCCTCCACCCAAGCAGCGTATTGCTGTCGACCTTGTTGCCGTCGACCACCTTGTACGTCACCTGGGCAATCGCAGGATTGGTCTGGGCGAACGCAGCAGGCAGCAGGACGAAAACGGCGGGCAGTGCCGCCCGCAACAAGATAGCTCGGCCTTTCATATGCAGATGTCTCCCTTCAGGATAAGACCGCACCCCGGCACGTGCTAACGACGCATCCGTGACAGGGCGCGGACCAGATGATTCATAGATCGACTTCAGCTATTGCTGCCGGGAATGGCAAACACGAACAGCGTGCCGCCCAACGCCGTGTACTTCGCAAGCTCGCGGTACCCACCTACAGCACCGAGACCTTCAGTCGACTTCTCGAGACCTGCCGCCATGCCGATGCCGGCCCAGCCGCCGATACCCGAGTAGACGCCGATGAACTGCTTGCCCTGATACTCATACGTAAACACGTTGCCGATGATCCCTGACGGGGTCTTGAAGCGCCACAGCTCCTTGCCGTCGCTGATGCGGACCGCCTTGATGTAGCCTTCCAGCGTGCCGTAGAACGCCACGCCGCCGGCTGTCGCCAGCACGCCCGACCACACCGAGAATTTCTCCGGCTTGGACCAGACGATCTTGCCCTTCGCCGCATCCCAGGCAATGAAGTTACCCATCGAGTTGTTGTCGTTCGGGCCCGGATACATCGACAGCGTGGCGCCCACGTATGGCTGACCCGAAACATAATCGACATCGAACGGTTCGTAGTCCATACACACGTGATTGGTCGGCACGAGGAAGAGCTTCGAATTCGGGTCGAACGCCGCCGGTTGCTGGTCCTTCGAGCCCAGCGCCGCCGGGCAGATGCCCTTCACGTTGTGGTCGGCCCCTGCTGCCTGCGTCGAATATGCCGCGTTGCGAATCGGCTTGCCGCTTTGCAGATCCACGTGGTCGGCCCAGTTCACCGCCGGGTCGTACTTCTGCGCCACCAGCAGTTGTCCCGTCTCGCGATTCAGCGTGTAGCCAAAACCATTGCGGTCGAAGTGAACGATCGCCGGGACCTTCTTGCCGTTGATCGTCAGGTCCGAGAGGATCATTTCGTTGACACCGTCATAGTCCCATTCGTCGTGGGGTGTCATCTGATAGACCCACCTGGCCTCACCGGTATTCAGATCGCGCGCAAAAATCGACATCGACCATTTGTTGTCGCCCGGACGTTGCGAGGGGTTCCATGTACCCGGATTGCCGGTGCCGTAGTAGACAAGGTTGAGTTTCGGATCCCACGCGTACCAGCCCCAGGTGGTGCCGCCGCCCAGTTTCCACTGGTCCCCCTTCCAGGACTTCAGCGACGAGTCCGCGCCGATCGGCACCATCTTGCCGTCGGTGTAGGTCATCGTCTTGTCCGGGTTGAGCAGCATCTCGTTGTCCGGACCCGTGCTATAGGCCGTCCATGCCGGTTTCCCGGTCTTGATGTCATACGCGATGATGCGTCCGCGCACACCGAACTCGCCGCCCGAGATGCCGGTCAGCACCTTGTCGCCGAACACGTGCGGCGCATTGGTGTTGGTTTCGCCTGCTTTTGGATTGCCGTTTTGCGCGCTCCATACTACGTCGCCGGTTTTCGCATCCAACGCCACCAGTTTGGTGTCGGCCTGCTGCAGGAAGATCTTGCCGTCGCCATATGCGAGCCCGCGGTTGACGGTATCGCAGCACATCACGGACACCACCTGTTCATCCTGTTTCGGCAGGTACTGCCAGATGAACGTCTGGTCTTTCAGATTGATTGCAATAACCTTGTTGGGGAACGGCGAGTGGATATACATGGTGTCGCCGATCACGAGCGGCGAGCCTTCGTGGCCACGCAGCACGCCGGTCGACATGGTCCACGCGACCTGTAGCTTCCCGACGTTGTTTTCGTTGATCTGCTTGAGTGGGCTGTAGCGATGATTCGAATAATCGCCCGCCTGGGCCGCCCAGTTGGACGGACTTTTCAAGAGCGTATCGAGCTGCGGATCGGCCTGTGCAATGATAGAACTCAAGGCTGCCGACGCGAGGATCGCGAGCCCAAGAACCGTAGTGCGTAAGTTCATGTCTCCTCCAGAATGGTCTTGCTGTTCAACTCACGAATGACCACGCTACCTCGTCGCATCGGGCGCGCCTCCATGGATGCGGGTAACGATCTGCGCCCTCACCCGATCGTTGTCGGGCTTTGCGGCGCATGACGGCCGACGCATATTCCATGCCGGAATCGAACTACCGTGCACAACCCGCGCCACCACCGGCGCATGGTCAGCTGTCGGGACGCGCCACGCGGCACAGGCTGCGCGCCTTGCGTCGATGGACCCACCCGGCATCCGCTTCGGATCCCTGACGATCGGGCGCCATGGTGTCACGGCCGTGACCGGCTGCGTCGCGCCACGTGGGACATTCTGTGCCACGCCGCGATACGAAGCGTGTCCGTCCAGAGCCAAGCCGCGACAAAACCGCTACACGTGCGGCCTATCGCGTGACAGGCCCGTCTATTGCAGCGCATCATGCAGTGATAAGCGGTTCCACACGAGCGGAGCAACGGTCATGGCAAACACCGAACAGGTCTATTCCGACGAGGAGATCCAGCAACGCCTCGTTGGCCCGCTACAGCACTGGTATCTCGAAGAGGGCTGGCTGCGGCGCAAATATCGCACCGAAGGCTGGAAAGGCACCCTGATGGTGGTGAACGCGGTGGGCCACCTCGCGGAAGCCGCCTGGCATCATCCGGATCTCACGGTCTCCTATGCATTCGTGACGGTCAAGCTGAAGACGCACTCCGCGAAGGGCATCACGGATAAGGACTTCGCGCTCGCCAGCAAAATCGAATCGTTCATCCAGTGGCAGCCGGGAACCGAAGGCGGCCCGCTCGAAGGCACGCCGGCCGACGACCAGCGCTTCCGCTATATCAAGTACGACGCGCCGAAAACCACCCCGTGAGAGCAGCGCGGTGTGTTGCGCCGCGCGCCTGGTACGGCTTTCGCTTGAAGTGCCCCGCCGGGCCGCTCTGCCACGGCACGCGCCGTCGCACGGCGGCCCTCGGGGTACGCCCAGGGTACGACCGGTAATGCGCGGCCAGTCAGGCACGAACAAGGATACTCACGATGCAGCTGCACAGCCGCCGCCTTCAATCAGACGCCTGCGTGATGGTCGATGCGCCCGCGCGGCTCCATCTGGGCTTTCTCGATCCGAACGCGTCGCTAGGACGCGCGTTCGGCAGCCTCGGGCTGATGATCGACGGGGCCGGCACGCGCGTCGAGGCGCGCGTCGCCGAGCGTGACCAGATCGAAGGCGCACTGAGCGAGGCGGATCGCGAGCGCATTGCGATCTGCCTGGAACGGCTGCACGCCGCCTATGACCCCACGCCGGTCGCGATCGACGTGACGCAGACGCCGCGCGCGCACAGCGGCCTGGGATCGGGCACACAACTGTCGCTGGCGGTCGGCAGCGCCTTCGTTCATTTGCTCGGCCATGCCGCGACCGGCGCAGAGCTGGCGAGCCTGCTCGGCCGCGGTGCGCGCTCGGGCATCGGCGTGCGGGGTTTCGAAGCCGGCGGCCTGTTGCTGGACGGCGGACCGTCCGGCGACCTGCACGCGGTCGTGCCGCCTCTGCTCGCACGCCAACCGTTTCCAGATAGCTGGCGCATCCTGCTGGTCAGCGACACCACCCGCGAAGGGCTGCACGGTGCCGAAGAACGGCGCGGCCTCGCCGCCCTCGCCCCGTTTCCGCAAAAGCTCGCCGCGCATCTGTGCCACCTCGTCCTGATGAAGATCTTGCCAGGCGTCGCGGAGCGCAGCCTCGTGCCGTTCGCGCAAGGTCTCACGGAGATGCAGCAGACCATCGGCGAATACTTTGCCCCCGTGCAAGGCGGCGTATTCGCCAGCCTCGATGTCGAACGTGCGCTGCGCGCCGTGGCCGCGGAGCGCACCGCGGGCATCGGCCAAAGTTCATGGGGACCGACGGGCTTTGCGATCGTCGCCAGCGCACGCGAGGCCGAGGGTGCGCTCGCCACGGCCCGCGAGGCGACACGCGGGATGCCGCACATCGAGTGCACGGTCGTCGCCGGGCGCAATCGCGGCGCGACGGTGCGTTCCGCCGAAGCGCGGCAGCGGCAGCACCAGCGCATCGACGCCGCATGACGTGCCACGCCGCCACGCTGCGACGCCGGCCGATGCGGCTGACACATCAGCAGCCCCGCACCGTCCGGCGCCGTCGAATGCCGCCGCTTGCAGCCATGCGCCGCTCGCTTGCGCCCGCCTGAGAAACGCCACTGAACGAGCCTTCCGCCATGTCCGACACCACTGAAAAACCCGCTGAAAGGCCTTATATCCTGCACATGCTGACGGCCACGCCGCAGATGAGCCCATTCGACGTCAACATGGCCGCCGACGCCGGCTATCAGATCATCGTGCCGTATTGCAGTGTCGAAGCCGGGATGGTTGCGAATCTGACTCAGGACGCGATTTTTTCGCGTGGTCCGAAAGGGGTGTCGCGTACCGGCATTTTCATTGGCGGGCGCGATGTCATGCTCGCGGCCGATATGCTCGAAAACGCACGTAAAGCCATGGTGCCGCCCTTCGAAGTGTCGGTGTTCGCCGATCCAAGCGGTTCGTACACCACTGCCGCCGCGCTCGTCGCGCTGGTCGAACGGCATCTGGCCAAGGCGTACGGCATGGAACTGGGCGGCAAGCGCGTGTTGATTCTCGGCGGCACCGGCGCGGTCGGCCGGGTCGCCGCGGCCATGGCGGCCTCGCTCGGCGCCGACGTGTCGATTGCCAGCCACTCCGCGGAGGCGCGCGCGGTGCGCGTCAGCGATGAGCTCAATCAACGCTTCGGCATCGTCACCAAAGGGGTGGGCACTGGCACGCCCGCCGAACTGCACGCGGCCTTAGGCGTGGCGGAGATCGTCCTCGCCACCGCGGTCGCCGGCGTTCAGGTGGTCAGCACGGCCGATCTCGCGCATGCCGGCCATCTGCTGATTGCCGCCGATGTGAACGCCGTGCCGCCGGAAGGCATCGCGGGCGTCAACGTGATGAACGACGGCAAGCCGATCGAGGGCGTGCCGACTGCCGCCGGCGCCATCGGCATCGGTGCGCTGGCAATCGGCAACGTCAAATATCAGGTCGAGCATCGCCTGTTCATTCGCATGCGCACCGGCGGCAAACCGGTCTACCTCGGTTTTCCCCAGGCCTTCGACGAAGCCCGCGCCGTTGCAGCCGGCCTCGGCTGAGCGCGCCGCGTGACCCTCTGCGCACCAGCGCTACCGGAGCCGCCATGAGTTCGCGTCCATCGCTCTCGCATGCGCCATTTGTCGCGGTGGCCGGGCTGTCCGCGCGCATGCTGGCGCAGTCCGCTGCGCGTGCAGGCCTGCGGGTCGTCGCCCTCGATGTGTTCGGCGACCGGGATACCCGCGAGGCCGCCGAACTGTGGTTCGACATCGGCGCCGGCCCGCTGTCGATCGACGCCACGCGGCTCGTGGCGGCGCTCGAACGCGCGGCGCGCCTGCCGGGGATGATCGGGTGGATCGGCGGCAGCGGGCTCGAACCGTTCGTCACGCAGTTGTGTCGCACGCGCGACCTGCCGCGCTTGATCGGCAATCCTGAACACGTCAACGCCGCAGTACGCGATCCGCAGCGGTTTTTTGCGCTGCTGGACGCGCTCGATATTCCCCATCCCGCGGTTGCGTTTGCACGGCCTGCTGACGGGAGCATCGAAACGCAACACTGGCTGATCAAACACGCCGACGGTTGCGGCGGCACGCATATCGAACCGGTTTCGATGCCCGGCGCTGCGCACCTTCCCGCGCAAGCCTATTTCCAGCGCTTGAGCAGCGGCCGCCCGCACTCGGCGCTATTTGTCGCCGCGCGCGGCAGCGCGCGCGTGCTCGGCTTCGCCGAGCAGCTCACCTGCAGGATGGGCACGCTGCCCTACGTCCACGCCGGCTCGATGGGTCCGCTCGGAGCGGCCGAGTTGTCGCCCGTCGTCGAAGCGCGCGTGCGCGCTGCGATTGCTGCAATCTGCGCGCGCACCGGTCTTATCGGCATCAATAGCTGTGACTTTCTGCTCGACGGTGAAGTGTTCGAACTACTCGAAATTAACACCCGCCCCTCGTCGACGATGACGCTTTACGAAACCGCGTCACCCGAGGCGTGGCCGAATGGGCTGCTCGCGTGGCATATCGAAGCATGCCGGCATGGCCGCCTGCCGCCATCCGAAGCGCAGGCGACGTTTGCAGTGCCTGCGGCATCTGAGGTATCTGTCGCACCCGTTGCTCCAGTCATGCCAAAGGCGCACCCGCTCGCTGCGTGGCGCGCCGGTCAACAGGTGCTGTTCGCGCCGCGTCCGTTTCTCGTCTCCCAAAGCTTCAGCGATGCCTGTCTGCGCGACCCGTGCTGCCGCGACGTGCCGATGCCCGGCACGTGGATCGAAGCCGGACAGCCGATCTGCACACTGCTCGTGCGCGCCGCTTCGCTCCCGGCCGTACGGCACGCGCTCGAAGCGCAGCGCGCGCTGGTTCTGCAACGCATCGAAACCCGCCATGAGCCCGACTATGCCTTCATCCAATGCCACTCCTGATGCGCCCGAGCCGCCGCTCGCCGGTGCCGGCGTGCCGAGCGTCAACGCGCTCAGCGAGCGTCTCGTCAAGCGTCTGGTCGACGACGCCGCGCGCTTCGGCGCGGTTGTCAGCCACACCGAAAACGGCACCGTGCTGGTGGACGCGGGCGTGGTCGCGCCGGGCAGCGTCGCGGCAGGCGTGCTGATTGCGCGCATCTGCATGGGCGGTCTCGGCCACGTCACGGTGCGCGAAAGCCTCGGCGAAAGCGTCGAAGCGCAGCCCCTGTGGCCCAGCATGATCGAAGTGCGCACCTCGTGGCCGGTGCTCGCCTGCCTCGGCAGCCAGTACGCCGGATGGAGCCTCGCCGCCACCAAAGAACAGACCGGCGGCAAGAAATTCTTCTCGCTCGGCTCGGGGCCGGCTCGCGCGCTGGCCGTCAAGGAACCGCTATTCGCCGAACTCGGCTACCGCGACCGCCACGAGCGCGGGGTGCTGGTCCTCGAAGTAGACCGTCTGCCGCCGCAGGTCGTGATCGACAAGGTGCTGCACGATTGCGGCCTTGCGCCTGAGCAGTTGACGCTTGTCACCACGCCGACACACTCTGTCGCGGGAACGGTACAGGTGGTGGCGCGCGTCGTCGAAGTTGCATTGCACAAAACCCATGTGCTCGGCGTGCCGCTCGCCGAAGTCGTGGAAGGCGGCGGCTCCGCTCCCTTGCCGCCGCCCGCGCCGGACGGCATTCAGGCGATGGGCCGCACCAACGACGCGATCCTCTATGGCGGGCGCGTGCATCTTACGGTGAAGCACGACGCGGTGGCCCGACAGCTTGCCGCCGAATTGCCCGCGTCCACCTCGCGCGATTACGGCCGCCCGTTCGCCGACATCTTTACTTCGTTCAACTACGACTTCTACCAGATCGATCCCGCCCTGTTCGCGCCAGCGGAAGTGTGGGTGAGCAGCCTCGAAAGCGGTGCGACCTGGCACGGCGGCCGCGTCGAGGCCGCGCTGCTGCACGAGCAATGGAACGGCAAGCCATGAACGTCGCGGCACCCGGCGCTTTATCTGACGTAGAGCCCGCCTCGCCACGCGCGGGGGTGCGGATCGCCATCATGACCGACGAAACCGGCTGGCATACGGGGCGCCTGAAAAAGGCCTTCCGTGCGCGCGGCGCGGAGGCGCGTTGCATCGATCTGGCGGACTGCCGGATCGACACGACCTGGGCACCGCATGGCCTGGTACTGCCAGGCTTCGGCCACACGCTGCCCGATGCGGTCTTTGTGCGCGGCATTGCCGGGGGCACCTTCGAGCAGGTCACGTTACGGCTCGGCATCCTGCATGCATTGCGCGAATCCGGCGTCCCCGTCTACAACGATGCGCGCGCGATCGAGCGCAGCGTCGATAAATCGATGACGAGTTTTCTGCTGCATCGCCACGGCGTACCGACGCCTGCGACATGGGCCGGGGAATCGGCCGCCTTTGCGCAACGCGTCCTGATGCGAGAGGCAGCCGCCGGACGTCAGGTCGTGCTCAAGCCGCTGTTCGGTTCGCAAGGTCAAGGACTGAAACGGCTCGGCGCCCATGGTGCGCTCGGCGCGGGTGGTGCGCACGCGGGCGCGCTGACGCCGCTGCCTTCACTCAAGGCGTTCCAGCAGGTTGCCTATCTGCAGCGCTATATCGAGGGCGGGCGTCCCGGCTTCGACTGGCGCGTGCTGGTGATTGGCGGCCGTGCCGTAGCGGCGATGCGGCGCGTCGGCGGCAAAGGCTGGATTCACAACTTCGCCCAGGGCGCCACGTGCGAAGCCGCCGAACTCGATCTGCCGCTCGCGCAGACGGCCGTGCGGGCCACCGAGGCACTCGGCCTCGACTACGCGGGTGTCGACCTGATTCCCGATCCGCACGATTCCGCCCGGCCGCTCGTGCTGGAAGTCAACGGCGTGGCGGCGTGGCGCGGCCTGCAATCGGTCACCTCGGTCGACCTCGCGGCGGCGCTCGCCGACGACCTGCTGCTGCGCAAGCTGCCCGCACAGCGCCAGGGCGCCGCAGCCGCAGGGCACGCGCAAACCGACGCCGCCGCCGTTGTGGCCTTACCCGGCCGCCATGGCTGACATACCCCGTTCCATCCCGCTCGAGGCCGTTCACGCCGCGTTCCTCGCGGCCTGCCGGCTCGACGTGGAGACCCCCAAACCCGGCAACGTCAGCCTGAAAAGCGCCGGACACGGCATGCATGCCGAGCAGTTCATCCTCAGCGCGCAAGCGGCCGCTGCCGCGCTGCTGGCACGCGGCGCACCGGTCGGCCTGCGCGTGCTGGAGGCCGTCACCCGCACGCGCGATGCGGTCGGCTGCAATACGAATCTCGGCATCCTGCTGCTCGTCGCGCCGCTCGCCGCCGCGCGGGAGGATGCGGAGTACCCGTTGACGGCGGACCGCTGGCACGCTGCGACCGAAAGAGTGCTGGCACGGCTCGATCTCGACGACGCACGTCTCGCCTACCGCGCGATCGCGCTCGCCAATCCCGGCGGTCTTGGCGAAGTGTCCGAACAATCGGTCCACGCGCCGCCGACGCTCGACCTGCGCGCAGCGATGACGCTCGCCGCCGGCCGCGACAGCATTGCCCGCCAGTACGCGGAAGGCTTTCGCGACATCTTTGGAGGCGGCCTCGCCGCGTGGCGCGAACTATCCGCCGGCGACGCGCGAATCGCCACGCTCAATGTCTTTCTCACGTTCCTCGGCAACTGGCCCGACTCTCACATTGTGCGTAAGCAGGGCATGACCGTGGCGCAGAGTGTCACGCTTGCGGCACGCGAACGGCACGCGCAATGGCACGCCGTGCTCGCGCAAACGGGCCCGGATGCGGCACTTGCATCGCTCGATGCATGGGACACCGAACTGAAGGCCGGCGCCATCAACCCCGGCACCAGCGCGGACCTGACCGTGGCGACCCTGTTCGTCGCCGGCTGCCTCGCCTGGGCCCGCAGCGGCGCTCCCGGCTCGTCGCAGCAAAACGAAGCTCACATTGGCACGGATCCTGTTAGTTAGTGCCACTGCGCATCAACACGCCGGCCGGCGATCGGGTAAGCGGATCGCCACCGGCGCATGTCAGTCAGTCGTCGAGTCACTATTCCACTCATTGGAGGAACAGAATGGCCAAGATCAATCGCGTCCTGATAGGAGAGTCGCTCATCGGCGACGGCAACGAGGTTGCACACATCGACTTGCTGATGGGACCGCGAGGTTCGGCGGCGGAAGTCGCATTCTGTAATGCGCTCACCAATAATAAGGACGGCTTCACGTCGCTGCTCGCGGTCGTCGCACCGAACCTGCTCACCAAGCCGAACACGATTCTGTTCAACAAGGTGACGATCAAGGGTGCCAAGCAGGCGGTACAGATGTTCGGCCCCGCGCAGCACGCGGTTGCACTCGCCGTTGCGGACAGCGTCGAAGACGGTACGATCCCGGCAGACGAGGCAGACGATCTGTTCCTGTGCGTGGGGGTCTTCATCCACTGGCAGGCCGAGGACGACAAGAAGATTCAGGAATTCAACTACCAGGCGACGCGCGAGGCCATCAAGCGTGCCGTTGCCGGTGAACCGAGCGCGGCGGAAGTCGTGGCGAAAAAGGGCAGCGTCGCGCATCCGTTTGCATCGAACTGACGATGCGCGGATTGGCGTGGGGGCGGCAAGGGTCCGCGGTTGCGCAGGCCCTTGCCGTGACGCGACCCTCTCATAGAGAGAGGCAACCGATGACCAAACGATCTCGTGCACTGGCGGTCTGTGCCTTCATTGCGCTAGCGGCGCCGCTCGCCTGGGCGGACGGCGATGCGCCGACGGCGCCGGCCCTGGCGGGAGGTTATAACTATCCGACGCAAGGACGCGTCGAATATGTCCTCACTTGCATGGACGACAACGGCCACGATTTCGCGAACGTCTATAAATGTTCGTGCGTAATCGACAAGATGGCCACCGCGCTGCCCTACGAGGAATTCGTCGATCAGTCGACGTTCTCCAGGTACGCCACCTTGGGCGGCGAAGGCGGCTCGGAGTTTCGGGTCGACCAGGCGAAAGCGCAGACGAAGAAATTTCGCGCCCTGCAAGCCGAGGCCTACCGCAGTTGTGGATTAGGCCCGGACAAGTCGGCCTCAGCGAAATAGCCCGCCGGGTTTGAGAGATCACCGGCGGATTGCCGGGTGATTGCATTCACTACGCGGCGCCGGTAACGGCCCCGCACCCTCTTTCGCTAGTCGGGAATCAGCCCTGCGCCAAGCAACGCATAACCTGTCACCCCGACGGCCGTGTGCGGCATATCGCTGCGCTGCCGCTCGATCTGCACGCCGACCGCCGACACGTCGTCGAACTTCGCGGGTTTAGCGAGCGCGACGCGCACCCAGTGCGCGCCGAATTCGGTGATCAGCAGGCGCGCCACCGCTTCCGCAAGCGCTTCGAGCAAGCGCACGCCATGGGTGGCCAGTAACGCATGCAACGCACTGCGTACCGCCGCATAATTAATCGTGTCCTCGATTCGATCGGTGCTGCATGCACGGATCGAGGGGACCCCGATGGCGAGATTCATCCGTACCGGCTGCGGCACATGTTGCTCGCTGCTGTCGATGCCGATGATGGTCTGCCCCACGAAGTCTTCGATGAAGACGATATCCATGCGCCCGCTTTGCCTCGCCGCAGCGAGCGAGTCGAACGGCGCCGCAGTGCCGGCAGCGCCGGCAGCGGAGAAACGGGCGAGGCGAACAGCATCGAGACGGTCCATGGTGTACTCCGCCGCAGCGCGGCAAATAATCAGCAGACAAGCAGCAAGCGCATGAGCGGGAAAATTAGCAAGCGGCGTAAAAACGGCCCTGAAATCCGGGCAAAAGCGGCACTTCGGGTAAACGCAAATCTGCACAACCAGGCCAGGATCCGCAGCACGCTGCGCCGAACCTGCAACACACGCCGCGCCGCTGTCGCATGGGATAACCCCAGCCACAGACGGTTTCAATAAAAGCAAAAAGCGGGCGCGCTATGTAGAGGTAGCACGACTTTCTATTGAACAGGAACGACATAGGGCGTACAGTTTTGTGCCAATGCCTGATTCCGAGCAGGTCATTTGGTGCGCATACGGCCCCCAGAAACTGTAGCGCCAGGGGAAAGACGGCTTTGAAAAGATAAAGCGACACTCATGACGCGCATGGCGAAGCAGAGCACACGCAACGCACTGTGAGCCGGCGCGGACGAATTGACGCAACGGAGACAAACCCCATGTCGTTGCTCACTGACAGCTCTATGCACGTCCGTGAAGTCCTGAACGTCGTCAATCATCAATTGGCGACGCGTCCGACGAGCGCGCCCGTCGCTCAGTCCTGGGCGCGCTGCATGAACGAATTCCAGCTCGATCCGTCCCGCTTCGTCGTGCCCCCGGTCCTGACGGACTACGAACTAAGTTCGCGCCGCGAGGCAATGGGCGATCTGATCGCCTGCTCCAAGCTCGAAATGACCACGCTGTATCAGCAACTGGCCGATCCCGAACTCGCGGTGGTGCTGGTCGATGCAGGTGGCATGATCGTCCATCAGGTGTCGTCGGTGCCGTTCGCCGAAGCGGTCGCGGCGGACGGTTTTCGCGTGGGCGCCTTGTGGAGCGAGCGCGAAGCCGGCACCAACGGCATGGGCACGTGCCTCGCCGAACGCGACTGCATCGCCGTTTGCCAGCACGAGCATTTCTATCCGCGCTATACGTCGCTCACCTGCTCCGCCGCGCCCATTTTCGACGACAGCGGCGAGATTGCTGGCGTGCTGGATGTCACGAGCCGCTCGAAGCTGCTGCAGCAGCATTCGCTGGTGCTGGTCGGCATGTCGCGGCAGATGATCGAAAACCGGCTGCTGGATGCGCGTTACCGCCATGCGAACATGATCCATTTCCACAGCCGCCCGGAATTCGTCGGCACGCTGCATGGCGGCAAGCTGGCGGTGGCGGACGACAGCACCGTGCTCGCCGCGAATCGCAGCGCCCTGTTCCAGCTCGGTTTCCGCACGCTCGGCGAGTTGCGCGGTCGCCGTATCGAAGAAGCCTTCAACGCCTCGCTCGAAGACATGATCGCGCGCAGCATCCGCGGCTCGTTCCATCCGGTCACCGTGTACAGCGCGAACGCGACCAACCGCTTCTTTCTGGTTGCGCAGACGCCGCAAAACAGCGCGGAACGTGGCGTGCGCGTGGCAGTCAGCGCACCCGCGCCGCGCGCCAGCGCCCCGGAAAAGCGGTCGGCGCCCGCCCGGCTCGACCAGATCGCGCACCTGGAATTCGGCGACCCGCGCATGGCCTCGCAGATCCAGCTTGCGGCGCGTGTGGTCCAGCGCAAGATTCCGATCATCCTCCGGGGGCAAACGGGTACCGGCAAGGAGGTCTTCGCGCAGGCGCTGCATAGCATCAGCCCGCACGCAGCCGGTCCGTTCGTGCCGGTGAACTGCGCGTCGCTGCCGGAAAATCTGATCGAAAGCGAACTGTTCGGCTATCGCGCGGGCGCGTTTACCGGCGCGCAGCGCGAAGGACGGCGCGGCAAGATCGTGCAGGCCAGCGGCGGCACGCTGTTTCTCGACGAAATCGGCGACATGCCGCTCGCGCTGCAGGCGCGCTTGCTGCGCGTGATCGAGGAACACGAGGTGACGCCGCTCGGCGCTGAAACGACCATCAAGGTCGATTTCCAGCTCATTAGCGCCAGTCACCGCAATCTGATCGAACTGGTGCACAGCGGGCAGTTCCGCGAGGACCTGTATTACCGGCTCAAGGGCGTCGAGCTGAATCTGCCGCCGCTGAGCGAGCGGGTCGACAAGCTCGCGCTGATTCATCACCTGCTCGAAAACGAAACCAACAACGATCCGCCCGAGTTGACCGCCGAAGCCGAGCACGCGCTGCTCACCTATGCGTGGCCCGGCAATATCCGCCAGCTCCGTCACGTCCTGCAGATGGCCGTCGCGCTGTGCGACGGCCAACCGATTCGCTGCGAGGATCTGCCCGTCGAAATCACCCAACGGATGCCGGAAAGCGCGCTGACAGCGCCTGCGCAGGCCCCGCTGGCCGCCCTCGGCTCGCATCCCGCCGACGAAGCGGATCTCTCCGCGCTCAACGCGATTCAGTTGAACGAACGCGGCACCGTCCTGACCCTGCTCGACGAGCACCGCTGGAACGTCAGCAACGTCGCCAAGGCACTCGGCATCAGCCGCAATACGCTGTACCGGAAGATGCGTCGGCTGCATATCCGCCTGTCGCACGACGGCTCGTCGCTCGACGGCGAACCGCCCGATGATTCGCTCTCCGATGCAATGCTCCACGAAGAAGCGCCGCCCACTGCCGACGCATGACCCAGGCGCCCGCTCGTCATCTCGCTGATTTCAAGCCCGATGCGCGCTTCGCGTGGTGCGTAACCGGCTCCGGCCATCTGCTCGAGGAGTCGATCGCGCTTGCGCTCGAGTTGCCGCGCGTCGATCTGTTCCTGTCCGCCGCCGCGGAAGAAGTCTTGCCGCTCTATGGCTGGCCCCTGCCGAAGCTGCGCCAGCATTTCCGCGTGTTGCGCGACAACAGTGCGAGCGGCGTGCCGGTTGGCATGCTCTATCACGGCATGTACCACACGGTGGTGATCGCACCGGCCACCAGCAACACCGTGGCCAAATGCGCGTTCGGCATCTCCGATACGCTGCCCACCAATATGTACGCGCAGGCGGGCAAACAATGCATCCCAGGCATTGTCTTTGCGTGCGACACGGAGCCGACTGTGGTCACGCAAAGCCCGAACGAATGGGTCGAACTGCGTCCACGGAAGATCGAACTCGACAACGTGGAGCGCCTGTCGCGCTTCGAATACACGACCCTCGTGCGCTCGCTGGACGAACTGAAAGCGGCGCTCGCCGAACGCCTTGCGACGCTGAACCCGGCATGAGCCGGTCCCCTCGCTCCCTGTGGCCGCGGCCCGCGTACTGACATGGACCACATCGTCTTCCTGACTGGCCGGCTTGCCGAAAGGAGCCTGATCCGTGCGCTCGAAAGCATGGCGCCGACGCCGTTCAGCTGGGAAATCCGCGAAATCGGCCTACAGGTCGCCGCACTCATGACCGCCGACCTGATTCGCCGCCGCGTGCCCGCTCCGCTCGTGGCGCAGCGGGTCATCGTGCCTGGACGTTGCCGCGGCGATCTCGCCGCGCTGACCGAGCACTACGGCGTGCGCTTCGAGCGCGGTCCCGAAGAGGTCAAGGATCTGCCGCAATTCTTCGGCCGCGAGGCGCAGCGGTTCGATCTGACGCGCTACGACACGCAGATTTTTGCCGAGATCGTCGACGCGCCACGCCTCGATCTGGACGGCATCGCCGCACGTGCGCGCGAGTACGCCGCGCAGGGCGCCGATGTGATCGACATTGGGTGCCTGCCCGAAACGCCGTTTCCGCATCTCGAAGACGCGGTGCGCCTGCTGAAAGCGCAGGGATACCGCGTGAGCGTCGATTCGATGCGCAGTGACGAGTTGCTGCGCGGCGGCCGCGCGGGCGCGGATTATCTGATGAGCCTCAACCTCGATACGCTATGGATTGCTGACGAAGTGCCGGCCACGCCGATCCTCGTCGCCCGCGAACCGAACGACCCGGCCTCGCTCGATGCCGCGATCGACCTGCTCGCCGGCCGCGGCCGCGCGTTTCTCGCCGATCCGATTCTCGATCCGATTCCGTTCGGTCTCGCCGCGTCGATTGCGCGTTATGTCCGGTTGCGCGAACGCTACCCCGAGATCGCCATCATGATGGGCATCGGCAATGTGACCGAGCTGACCGAGGCCGATACCAGCGGCATCAACGCGGTGCTGCTGGGCATGGCAGCGGAGCTTCGTGTGAGTGCGGTGCTCACCACGTCGGTCAGTCTGCATGCGCGGCGCGCGGTGCGCGAGGCGGACGTTGCGCGCCGCGTGATGTACGCCGCCCGCGAAGCGCAGGTGCTGCCCAAGGGCATCGACGACGATCTCGCGACCGTGCATGCCAAACGGCCGTTCCCGTACAGCGCCGCTGAAATCGCCGAGGTTGCCCACGAGGTGCGCGACCCGAACTTTCGCGTCCAGGTCAGCGCTGATGGCATTCATGTGTACAACCGTGACGGACATCGCCGCGGCGAGGACCCTTTCGCGCTCTATCCGGACCTGCATCTCGAAGCCGATGGCGGGCACGCGTTCTATATGGGCGTGCAGCTCGCCCGCGCGGAAATCGCGTGGCGGCTCGGCAAGCGCTTCGATCAGGACCAGCCGCTCGACTGGGGCTGCGCGCTCGAGCGGCCCGAGCAGGATCTGATGGCATGGCAGGCTCCGGGGGCAACCGTCAAGAAACGCTGAGGGCGTGAGACTCCAACGTGCATTCATCGCGCTATGAACAGGGTGCTAGCGCCTTCATCACCTTCGTTCTCCTGCGCAAGCCCCAACGCCCCCGGCCGTCTCCCTGCTAACACGTCAGGGGTCCGTTGCAAAACTAGTGATAACGCCGCGCCATCGCATCGAGCCGCAGCGGTTTGATGCGCGGCGCCTGCCCCGCACATCCGAATGCTTCGAAACGTTCGGCGCACAGCGCGCTTGCAGCCGCCGTCGCGGCCTTCAACGCGGCGCGCGGATCGAACTCAGTGCGCGCCGTCGCCAGTGATTTGCGCATCGCGCCGCTCATGGCGAGCCGGATGTCGGTGTCGATATTGATCTTGCGCACGCCGTGCGCAATGCCGCGCTGAATCTCTTCGACGGGGACGCCATAGGTGGTGGGAATCTCGCCGCCATAGGCGCGGATCACCGCGAGCCAGTCCTGCGGCACCGACGACGAGCCGTGCATGACGAGGTGCGTGTTCGGAATCCGCTCGTGAATCTCGACGATGCGGTCGATGGCGAGCGTCTCGCCCGTCGGCTCGCGGCTGAATTTATACGCGCCATGCGATGTGCCGATCGCAATCGCTAGCGCATCGACGCCGGTTGCTTCCACGAAAATCTGCGCCTCGCGCGGATCAGTCAGCAGATGCTCGCGCGAAAGCTGGCCCTGAGCGCCGACGCCGTCCTCCTCGCCCGCCGTGCCGGTTTCGAGCGAGCCAAGACAACCCAGCTCGCCTTCGACCGACACGCCCACCGCGTGCGCGGCCTCGACCACCCGGCGGCTCACCTCGACGTTGTACTCGTAGGCGGCGGGCGTCTTCTGGTCCGGCAGCAAGGAGCCATCCATCATCACCGACGTGAAGCCCGAACGGATCGCCTGCTGACACACGGCCGGGCTCGCGCCGTGATCCTGGTGCAGCACGAGGGGGATGTCCGGATGCGCCTCCAGCGCGGCCAGCACGAGATGGCGCAGATAAGGCTCTCCCGCATATTTGCGGGCGCCCGCCGACGCCTGCAGGATCACCGGGCTCGCGGTGGCCTCGGCGGCCTGCATGATCGCCTGGATCTGCTCCATATTGTTGACGTTGAATGCCGGCACGCCGTAGCCATATTCGGCCGCGTGATCCAATAGTTGCCGCAGTGCTATGAAGGCCATCGCAATCTCCCTGGTGTGAAATCAGCTTGCCGTGAGACGCGCCGCGTCACGCGCGCGAGCGCCGGTCGATCAGTTGCAGGATCATCGGCGTGAAAATCAGCTGCATCGCGAGGCCCATCTTGCCGCCGGGCACGACGATCACGTTCGGCCGCGACATGAACGAGTCGTGCAGCATCGTCAGCAGATACTGGAAGTCGATCCCCTTCGGTCGCGCGAAACGGATCACGACGAAGCTCTCGTCCGGCTGCGGAATCTCGCGGGCGGTAAACGGATTCGACGTGTCCACGGTCGGTACGCGCTGGAAGTTCACGTGTGTGCGCGAGAACTGCGGGCAGATATAGTTGACATAGTCAGGCATGCGCCGCAGGATCGTATCCACCACGGCCTCGTGCGAGTAACCGCGCAGGTTCTGGTCGCGATGCAGCTTCTGGATCCATTCGAGATTGATGATCGGCACGACGCCGATCAGCAGATCCGCATGTCGCGCGATGTCGATGGTATCGGTCACCGCCGCGCCGTGCAGGCCTTCATAGAACATCAGATCGGTGCTGGGCGTCACCTCTTCCCATGGCGTGAAAGTTCCGGCGTCCTGTTGATAGAGCCGCGTTTCGGCCTCGTCGTGCACATAGTGGCGCAGCCGCCCCGTGCCGCTTTCCGCATAACATGCGAACAGTGCCTCGAGTTCTTCGAGCAGATTCGCCTGTGGCCCGAAATGGCTGAAGTTCGCGCTGCCGTCCCGCTCATGCTGTTTCATGGCTTCGCGCATGCCGTTGCGGTCATAGCGGTGAAAAGCGTCGCCTTCGACGATCTGCGCGTGGATCTTTTCGCGCCGGAAAATATGGGTAAAACTTTTCATCACAGTCGTGGTGCCGGCGCCGCTCGAACCGGTCACCGCGATGATCGGATATTTGACTGACATGCGCTTGTCTCCGGTGGGTCTAGGCCGTGAAACCCGGCAGGAACAGCGAGCGCCGGCTAAAGAGCGGTGAGCTGAAGGGTCGATCCTCGCCGCGGTCGTATTCGCCGTGGTAGCGCGCAATGCGCTCCACCTCGTTCTTCGAGCCGAGAATCACCGGCACGCGGCCATGCAGCGTGCGCGGCACGACGTCGAGAAGGCGCTCGCGTCCGGTGCTCGACAGGCCGCCCGCCTGTTCGATCAGAAAGCTCATTGGACTGGCTTCGTATAACAGCCGCAAGCGCCCTTCCATAGCCGGTATTTTCGAATCGCGCGGGTACATGAAGACGCCACCGCGCATCAGGATGCGATGCACCTCGGCGACCATCGAAGCGATCCAGCGCATATTGAAGTCGCTGGACCGGCAACCGCTGCGTCCGTCCTTGCACTCCTGTACGTAGCGGCGCACCGGCGGTTCCCAGAAACGTTCGTTCGATGCGTTGATGGCGAACTCGACCGTGTCAACGGGAATGCGAATGTTCGAATGCGTAAGCACGAAGTTGCCGATGTCGCGTTCCAGCGTAAAGCCATGCGTGCCGTTGCCGACCGAAAGCACGAGCATGGTGGACGGGCCGTAGACCGCGTAGCCCGCTGCGACCTGTTCGTGCCCCGGCCGCAGAAACGCGGACTCGCTGTCTGGCGCCGCTGAATCCGCCTGGTCAGGATTGCGCAGCACCGAAAAGATCGACCCCACCACGCCGTTGATGTCGATATTCGACGAACCGTCGAGCGGATCGAAGGCGAGCAGAAAATCGCCACGTGGATAGCCTGGCGGAATCGGGTAGACCGCCTCCATTTCCTCGGACACCATCGCCGCGAGCAGTCCGTCCCATTCGCACTGCTGCACGAAAATCTCGTTGGTCGCGACATCGAGCTTTTTCTGTTCCTCGCCGTGCGTGTTGACGCTCTGCGCGCTGCCGTAGTGGCCGCCTAGCGCGCCCTTGGTGAGCATCGCGGAGATCGACTTGATCGCCGCGGCTACATTGATCAGCAGCGCCGACAGGCCGGCGTTTTGCGCGCCAGGCTGGCGGTCGAGCGTGTCGATCAGGAACTTCGAGAGGGTCGTACGTCCGTCTTGCATGGCGATCTCCTGAGGAATGCTTGTCGTCTAGCCTGGTGGCGCCGGCGCGGCGCACGGTGCCGGTGCGCATGCAATTGTTCCGTCGCCGGCCGCCAGCGCTTCGGCAAACACGCGGCTCGCCCGAATGTCGGCGGCGTCGATCAGCGTGAGCGCGCCGGCGTCGATCGGCGCGCCGCCCTGCATCGCCGTGGCGAACAGGCGATTGGCCTGGCGCAGCCGCGAGCGGTCGAGCGCATTGCGCACCGAGCGTGCGTTGGCGAAATTCGGTCTCCGGGTGCGCAGCGCGAGATAGTCGGCGAAAGCGCGCCGCGAGTCGGCGTCGAAGCGGTAGTGCAGCATCGTGAGCATGCGTTCGGCGATGTCGAGCAGTTCCGTGTCCTCGTAGTCGGGGAACGTGATGTGGTGCGCAATGCGCGAACGAAAACCCGGATTGCTCTCGAAGAACACTTCCATGCGCGCCGCGTAGCCGGCCAGAATCACGACCAGATCGTCGCGCTGGTTTTCCATTGTCTGCAGCAGGATTTCGATGGCCTCCTGACCGTAATCGCGTTCGTTTTCAGGGCGATACAGGTAATACGCTTCGTCGATGAACAGCACGCCACCCATGGCGCGCTTCAACACCTCGCGCGTTTTTGGCGCGGTATGGCCGATGTACTGGCCGACCAGATCGTCACGCGTCACCGAAACCAGATGATTGCGGCGAATGTAGCCAAGCCGGTGCAGCACTTCGGCCATGCGTAGCGCGACCGTGGTCTTGCCAGTGCCGGGATTGCCGGAAAAACACATATGCAGGGTCGGCGCACCGCCGGCGAGACCAAGCGAAGCGCGTGCCCGCTCCACCAGAAGATGCGCCGCCACCTCGCGAATGCGGGTCTTCACCGGGGCGAGCCCGACCAGATCGCGGTCGAGTTCGGCGAGGACGTCGCCGATGCCCGAGTCGCGATAGAGCGCGGCGAGATCGACGTGGGGTGTCTGCGCGCAGTTCATGTCTGGCGCGCCGGTGTGTATCGCTCGCCCGCCGGCCGGTCACCCGCGTAGCCCGACAAGCCGTAACGTTGCACCCGTCCGGGCCCATCCGCGCGCGTGAGACGGAAACCCGGTTCGCCGTCCGGACGATTGACGATGAACGACAGCCGCATCGTCTCGAAGCCGCGCACCGAGTCGAATGCGTTGATCTTGATGTAGTGCTGCGGGCGCGCCGCGCGGCATGCCTTCACTTCCTGCAATACGCCGGCTGCATCGTGCAGATCGAACATCGGCAGTCCCCACATGTCCCAATAGGTGTTACGCGGATGCGGGTCGTCGGTGAATTCGACCGAACAGGCCCAGCCCTGGCGCAACGCGTAGTCGATCTGCAAGCCGATCTCCTCGTCGCTCAGTTCCGGCAAGAAGGAAAATGTGCCCTGTGTAATTCGCATGACTAACCTCGTCGATGAATGCCGTGTGCGGAAACGGCGCCAACGGTTTATCGTGCAGTGCGGCTGCACTGCCAGCGGTCCTGCCTTGAGCCTCCCTGAATGCGTGTTGCCGACAACCGCCGCGCTTCAGGCCGCAGTCGGCGTGGCGGCGAAATCCGGCGTGTCGGTCGATGCGTAGTTGAACGTCACATCCCGCCACGTATCGAGCGCCTGCTTGAGCGGCGTGCACCAGCGCGCCGCGGCTTCGAGAATGTCCGGCCCCTCATGCACGATGTCGCGGCCCTCGTTGCGCGCTTTCACCATCGCTTCGAGCGCGACGCGATTGGCCACGGCACCCGCCTGAATGCCGGCGGGATGGCCAATGGTGCCGCCGCCGAACTGCAGGATCGCGTCGTCGCCGAACAGATCGAGCAGTTGGTGCATCTGCCCCGCGTGAATGCCGCCCGAGGCCACCGGCATCACCTTGCGCAAACCCGCCCACGGCTGGTCGAAGAAAATCCCGCGTGACAGATCGACCGCGTTGTGCGCTTCGCGGCACACGTTGTAATAGCCCTGCACCGCCAGCGGATCGCCTTCGAGCTTGCCGACCGCGGTGCCCGCATGCGCATGATCGACGCCCGCCATACGCAGCCACTTCGCGATGACGCGAAACGAAATGCCGTGATTGCGCTGCCGCGTGTACGTGCTGTGCCCGGCGCGGTGCAGATGCAGGATCATGTCGTTTCTGCGGGCCCAGCGCGCCATCGACTGAATCGCGGTCCAGCCGATCACCAGATCGATCATCACGATGCATGAACCCAACTGTTTGGCGAATTCGGCGCGCTCGTACATCTCTTCCATGGTGCCGGCCGTCACATTCAGGTAATGGCCTTTGACTTCACCCGTCTCCGCCTGCGAACGGTGCACCGCTTCCATCGCAAACAGGAAACGGTCGCGCCAGTGCATGAAGGCCTGCGAGTTGATGTTTTCGTCGTCCTTCAGAAAGTCGAGACCGCCGCGCAGCCCTTCATAAACGACGCGGCCGTAGTTCTTGCCCGACAAACCCAGTTTCGGCTTGACCGTCGCGCCGAGCAGCGGCCGTCCGTATTTGTCGAGCCGTTCGCGTTCGACGACGATGCCGGTCGGCGGTCCCTGGAAGGTCTTCAGATAGGCAACCGGTATACGCATGTCTTCAAGACGCAGCGCCTTGAGCGGTTTAAAGCCGAACACATTGCCGATGATCGAGGCGGTCAGATTGGCGATCGACCCCTCTTCGAACAGATCGAGTTCATAGGCGATATACGCGAAATACTGCGGCTCGCCGGCGCTCGCGGAAGGCACCGGATCGACGCGGTAGGCCTTGGCCCGGTACATGTCGCACGCGGTGAGCCGGTCGGTCCATACCACGGTCCAGGTGGCGGTCGACGATTCGCCGGCCACGGCTGCCGCCGCTTCCTCCGGATCGACGCCGGGTTGCGGCGTGATGCGAAAGAGCGCAATGATGTCCGTGTCTTTCGGCGTGTAATCCGGCTGCCAGTAGCCCATCTCGCGATACTTCATGACGCCCGCGGCGTACCGTTCGCGAGGTTTCTGCGCGTCGCGCGGCGTGTGCAGGGAATCAATCACCGGTTGACTGAAATCGTTCATGACATATCCTCGAAGGTGAACAGGTGCGCTGCCGGAACCACGAAGCGCTTGTTTGCGCTGCCTGTTTGCACTGTAGGCAGGAACGCAGTCACTGAGAATTCACGATTTAATTTGGCAGACTTAACCGATCCGTTATCGATGGCGGACTGCGAAGCGATTTTTCAACCCATGCGCGATCGATCGGCGCAGAATGATCTGCACGGGCATGGCAGGCACCGTGACAGGAGGACAGCAATCATCTTCCGGTGATGGAACACTTTGCTGCATTCCCGGAACACTGCGCAGCACGAGCGCCGTGTGCCGCGCAAGGTGCCCGCGCGGGTGCAATTCGGCAAACGCTGTATTGCTGGGCGGCAAACCATGGCATGCCGCGTCGCCGATCACCCGGCATGGAGCTTGCGTAGTATCGAATGCCAATGAAGTCCGGCATCACGCCGGGCCGACGGCGCAATGCTGTACCCACTCATGGAGGAAACACCTATGCAATGGACAACTCCGAGCTACACCGATATCCGTCTAGGCTACGAAGTCACGATGTATATCGCTACGCGTTAAGCCCGCTCGGGCCGCGCCACGCGGCCCGCCTGCGGATCGATATGAATTCCTAGCTAACCGGCCGGCTTTTCGGCGCTGCCAGAACACGCGGTCCCATCCATGATCCACGAAACGATCGTCACCACGGCAGCGGGCGATGGCCGTCCTCATATCGCGCCAATGGGCGCCCGTTACGAGGGTGACTTCGTCATCCTCTCGCCTTTTCGCCCCTCGGTCACGCTCGACAATATCGTCGCGTCACGTGTGGCGGTGCTGAACTTCACCACGGATGTGCGGATCTACGCCGGCTGTGTCACGCATTGCGCGACCTCCTGGCCCACGCTCGCCGCCAGCCGTGTGGCGGGCATCAGGCTTGCCGAATCGCTCGCGCACACCGAGCTCGAACTCGACGAACTGTGCGACGACCGCGAACGTCCAGTACTCCGCATGAAATGCGTGCATCGGGAAAACCATGCGCCGTTCACCGGTTTCAACCGCGCCCAGGCTGCGGTGGTGGAAGGCGCGATTCTCGTCAGCCGGCTCTTCATGCTGCCGGCCGATAAGGTGGACCGCGAAATGGCCTACCTGCAGATCGCGATCGACAAAACCGCCGGCGAGGCCGAACGCACCGCCTGGGAGTGGCTCACCGCCGCAATCGCGCGACACCGCGCGAGCCTTGAAGCGTCGGGCGGTTCGGCCGCCCAACTCGTCGCCCACTAGTTCGTCCTGTTCTTTCGGAGAATATCGATGACCGCATTGCTCGCGAGCGTCCGCTCGGACGCCGAAGCATTGGACGCCGCCCATGCCGGCGCCGAACTGATCGATCTCAAGGAGCCGAACGCGGGCGCGCTCGGCGGCTTGTCGATCGGCGACATCCGGCATATCGTCCGCCAGTTGCGAGCCCGTTATCCGGTCAAGCCGATTAGCGCGACGATCGGCGACGTGCCGGCGGACGCGCTCGACGAAATCGCCACGCGTGTCATCGAGGTCAGCGACGCGGGCATCGATTACGTCAAGGTGGGGGTGGCGCCCGGTCCGTCCGCGCGGCGCTGCCTGGAACTACTGGCCAATCTGCCCGCGGCGGTCGTGCCGGTGCTGTTGTGCGACGGCGGCATGGACGGCGAACTGGTTGCTTCCGCGGCCACGCTCGGCTTCGTGGGCGTGATGTTCGACACCGCCGGCAAAGACGGCAGCACGCTTTTCGATCACGTGGATAGCGCTTCGCTCGCGCAATGGCTGCGGCTCACACAGGAGCGTGGCGCCATGAGCGGCATCGCCGGGTCGCTCGGCTGGGCGCAGTTCCAGCAGATCCGTGCGCTCGCGCCGGACGTCGCCGGATTTCGCACCGCCTTGTGCGTCGACGGACGGCGCTCGCGACTCGATCCGCAACGCGTCGCGCAATGGGCCACCGCACTGCACCGTCCGGCGGGCGACCTTGGCGGCACATTGACTGCGGCGGAGTTCGGCGCTGCGGACACGACACGTCTGTAAAGCGCTCACGCACGCTGTTGCATTTCGACACGCCTGTGGCGAAATGCAACACTGCAACACCCCATCCCCCCATCACCGTCATGCTCAGGACGGCTACGCCACCGGCATGTTCAGGAGCCGGTCGCGCATCAACGCCACATGGTCCTTGGTGAACATCTCCACCACGTAATTGGCTTCGTTCACATAGTCGACGAATCGGCGGTCGACCACACCGGTTGCGGCCAGCGTTTCGAGCCGCTCGTTCTCTGCGATTACGCACGATTTCACCACGATCAGGCGCTCGGCGTTGAGCATGGTCGAAAGCCAGGCGGCGAGGCTGTCGGAGGTGGTGTCCCAGTTGCTCATCGCGTCCGGTGTGTCGCGCATCAACGATGTCGGCACCCACACCGCCACGCGGCCGTCGCGCAGCGCGCGGCGGATCTTCGCCTCGCTCGATGCGAGCACGAGTTCCGGCAGGATCCCCTGCATGAGAATCGCGTATTGCGTCATGGCAAGCAGACACATGTTGTGCGCGGCGAGATCGTCGAAACGCCACTCGCTCTGGTATTGCCGTACCTTGTCCGCGAAATCGCCGCCACCCGGCACGATGACGACGCGCCCGCCCCCCACTTCGCATAGCTCGGTGAGCCACTGGCGCAGCATCGGATCGTGACTCAGGCTGCCCCCGATCTTGACCACCCACATGATCGTCGTCCTCGTTTCCGCGCGTTTCCGCTCGTTTCCCCGTTTTCCTCTACATACTCAGGCCGGTGGAGCCACTCAAGCCACTCAAGCCACGCGTGCCACTCAAGCCAGTGAAGCCGCGCACGCCGCCTGCGCCACTCAAGCCACTGAAGCCGCGCATGCCGCCTGCGCCACTGTGCTGTGGAAACCATCGCCGGCTGCGCCAACTTGAGTCGCTGCCAGCAACGCCACCGCGACACTTGGCGCGCACGTGGCGGCCCAGTCAGAACAGTTCGCCGGCACGCCTGTGAGCGTGCCGAAATCGATGTAGCCGCGTGCCGCCTCACCCACCTCACCCGCCTCCATACGCACCAGCGCCGCCGCGAGAAAGCGCCCACAACCGGCGCCCACCGCCGGCGCGGCGGCAAGCTCCGGGTGACCCGCCATCACGCGCGCCAGATTGACGCCAATCTCATGCAACTGCAGTTCGCGCCAGCGTAGCGCGAACCCGCGCCATTCGCTTGAATCCGCCTCATACGCATCGCGGCCGATCATCCGCGCGAGCCGCGTGCGACTAGCGGCTTCGGTCTTCGGTCCCTGATCGGCGCTCGGATGCAGGTCGTAGTGCGGCGCCAGCTCGCCCGTCAGGCGGTAGATGTCCGCTGTGGTCGCAAACCATTCGTTCATCACGTTGACGGCCGTCCCCGCGAATTCGATGCGCTGCGCGAGCGCGCACAGCGGCGTGCGCACCACACCCTGGTACACGAGTTCGCCGGTGGCGAGCCGCCCGGCATCCGTTGCGGCACACGCGACGACCCGACCGCCGGCGATCGGAATGATGTCGGTAGTGGTACTGCCGATATCGATCAGGAGTGCATTGGGAACGCGTGATGCGATCCAGCACGCGGTCGCCAGCCAGTTCGCCGAGGCGACGCTGCGCCAGCCGTCCGCGCAGGCCTGCGGCGTGAACCAGCCGGCGTCGCCCGCATAGAAACGCAGCCGCGGACCGAGCCGTTGCGCCAGCGCCGTAGCGATGGCCCGCACGCCCTGCGCGCGGTCTTCGAACAGGTCGACCATCTCGCCGGTCATCGTCACCGCATGCAGCGCGGCGTCCGTCTTCGCCTCCGGCCAGCGCGCGAAGACGAGGTCGATAGTTTGCTCGAGATGATCGAGGCCCTGCCACAGCGGACACGCCCACTGCGCGACATCGAGCACCGTGCCGGCGGTATCGGCCATCGACACCTTTACATGCGCGCCGCCCACGTCCCAGCCGAATATCGTGGCGCGATCCGCCACGGTGGCGCTCGCACGGGTCACGTGCCTGGCGCTCATGACTGCGCTCCGCATGCCGACGCCGCGCCAGAGCGACGTGCTGGCGAGCCGGATCCGCCCAGACGTACCCCGTGAGCCGCGAGCAGCGTGCGCGCGAGATTGCCGCCGGGCGCCCCCGACAGCCCCGCATACGCCACCGTCAGCCGCGGATTGACCTCGATCACGATCGGGCCGCGTGACGGATGCCAGACCACGTCGATGCCGACAAAGCCGCGCAGGCCCGGCAGCGCCTGCGCGACGCGCTGCGCGAGCGCGCCGAGCAGGCGCCCCTGCTCGCTAGCCAGTGCGATCTGGTTGACCGTCACGCCATCGAATTCGACGATGTGCGGCTGCCGCGCCGACGCGTCGCCTTCGCTCAGGCTGATTTGCTGCCGGTTGATACTGATGAGTTCCACGCCTTCTTCGCGGCAGATCAGCGAAAGGCTGAGCGGCTCGCCTTCGACCCACGCCTGCAGCACCGGATTGCGCGCGGCGGCCGCGCGCGCCTCGTATTCGGCACAGGCGTCGGCGAAATGGTCGAATACGAAGGTATCGAGACCGCCCGCGCCGTCGTCCGGTTTCACGACCCATCGACCGTGCGCTTGCGCGGACAGCTGGCCCGGTTCGACCGCCGGCGTGGTGGCAATGCCGTGCGCCATCAGGCACGCCGCGCTCGCGCTCTTGCTCGACGTCACACGGATCGCTTCTTTCGAGCAGCCGAGCCAGCGCGCCGCGCCCACCGCGTCGTAAAGATGCAGCAGCAAACCGTCGCATTCCGGCGCGATGATCCATGCGTAATCGTGCTCGCGAGCCGCGCGCGCGACAAAGGCGGTCATCGACTCGCCTTGGGCGGCCCTACAATGCACCTGCGACGCAGCGACGGTTTCAAAACGCGAACTCGCGAAGCTCACGGCCACGCCGTCGATTTCACGCAGGTCGCTCACCAGCGCGTCGCGCATCACCCGGCCTTCGACGATCAGCGCGCTCAGATCGGCGAGACTGCCCGCGCCGGCATGGGCCGGGTCGATGCCGCCGCCAGTGAGATACTCGAAGACAAAGATCTTGGTCAAAGGAACGCGCCCCCATGCAGGTGATACCGGTTCTCGATCTGCTCGACGGCCACGTGGTACGCGCAGTGCGCGGCGAACGGAAGGCTTATCAGCCGATCCGCTCGCCGCTTGCCGCCACCAGCGAGCCGCTTCACATCGCCCGTGCGCTGCTTGCTGCAAGCGGCGCACGCACGCTCTATATCGCCGACCTCGGCGCGATCCTCCAGCAAGACGCTCATGTCGAGACGCTCGCCGTATTGCGTGCCGCCCTGCCCGGCACTGACATCTGGCTCGACGCGGGCTATACGGACTACGCGTCGATGCAGGCGCTGTTCGAATCTATCGACGCTGCCACCCGCCGCAAGCGTCTCGCTTCTCATGAGCCTGGGACCCTCGTGCCGGTGTTCGGCACCGAATCGCTGCACGACATCGACGCACTGCGCGCCGCCGAAGCCGCTGGGTATTCGCCCATCCTTTCGCTCGACCACCGCGCCGGCCAGCTGATCGCCGCGACATCCGCGGTGGCTGACGCGGTGACGTCTGCGTTGACGTCTGCGTTGACATCATCAATCGCCCTTGCCGCGCACACCAACGCCGGGTGGCCAGCCAGAGTGATCGCGATGACGCTCGATCAGGTAGGCAGCTACGACGGCCCCGACCTCCTCACCTTCGAACGCATCCGCGCCCATGCGCCTGCACATACCGCCGTGATCGGCGCGGGCGGCATTCGCCATCGCGAGGACATGGAGGCGGCGGCGCACACCGGCGCGTCAGCATGGCTCGTGGCGTCCGCGCTACATGATCGCCGCATCGGCCAGCCATTCGTCACGCCATTCGTCCCCTCGGCCTAGGCGTGCCATACAACTTTCATGCCAATCGCCGGCGAAGCCGTAGCTGCAAGCAAGCGGCAAGCTAATGTGGTCGTTCGTGACACTCTGCTCCAGATTGACACACAACCTGTGCGGCGCAGCGCGGCATGCGCGCTACGCCGCCGGTACATTGCATGCAATGCAGCGCGCGGGTCACGCCTGCATCCAGCCTTTTAAGCGCAGGGCCACATAAGCCGCGCGCGATACATCGCACGCCTGATTACCGCGTCCGGGTTCCAATCGGCATGGAGCTTGCTGAAGATGCGGCCATGCACCTCTCGTCCATCGATCCATCGTTCACGACCTCACCGCCCCCGGGCCACCTTCCTGCCTCGTCGATCACGCGCGACTGGACCTGCCCGTTCTGCCCGCTGTTGTGCGACGACCTCGTGATCGAGTCGCATGACGACGGCACGCTCGCAGTGCCGGATACCGACTGTCCGCGGCTCGCGCAAGCGCTCGCCTGCTATGGCAGCGCGGATGCACAGAGCCGCTGTAGCGTCGACGGTCAGGACTCGGATCTCGATACCGCCCTCGCTGGCGCGGTGCGCATCCTGTCGTCGGCACGCCGTCCGTTGTTCGGCGCGCTCGCCACCGATGTGGGCGGTGCCCGCGCGCTGTATACATTGGCCGCAGGCTGCGGCGCCATCCTCGATCACTGGCACGGCGACGCGCTGAGCGCGGCCACGCTCGCCTTGCAGGATCGCGGATCGTTCTTCACCACTCTTTCCGAAGTCCGCGCGCGCGCGGACCTGCTGGTGTTTTTCGGCTGCCGGCCGTCGCAGTGTTATCCGCGCTTCTTCACGCGCGCGCTGGCCGGCACGGACCTGCAACGCGAGCTGGTGTTCGTCGGCTGCACGCCCGACCCTGCTGCGAGCGGCGTCCCGAATGCGCAGATTGAAGCGATTCTTCCGGACACCGATCCATTCGACACGCTCGCGCTCTGGTCCGCGCTTTGCGAAGGACGCGAGGCTGGCGCATTACCCGACAACGGCAGCGGCGCTCCCGCCGCACTCGCCCGCCTGCAGGCCCGTATCGCCGCCGCGCGCTACACCGTCGTGGTGTACGAGCCGGCCGCGTTGCCCGCGCCACACGCAGCACTCCTGATTGAAGCCTTGAACCGGATCGTCAAGGCCGCCAACCGCACCGTCCGCGCAGGCTGCCTCGCGCTGGGCGGCGATGACGGCGCCCTGAGCGTCAACCAGACCGTGACCTGGCTCTCGGGCCTGCCGCTGCGCACGCGTGTCTCGATGCCCTCGCGAAGCGCCGGCAGCGCGCCGCTCGACTACGACCCGTCCCGCTATCGCACCAGTCGCCTGCTCGCCGAGGGTGAGATCGATGCGCTGCTGTGGGTTGCCAGCTTCGCGCCGCCGGTCTGGCCGCAAACGCCCGGCGCAACCGTGCCGATGATCGTGCTAGGTCATCCAGCGCTCGCCGAAGCCGCGAAAGCGCGCGGCGCCGGCACCGTCTTCATTCCTGTGGCGACGCCTGGAATCGATGGGACGGGTCATCTGTTTCGCGTCGACGGCCCGGTCGTGCTGCCGCTCGCCGCCGCACGCAGCGCCGGGCTGCCCTCCGTGGCGACGATCGCCGCGCGCCTCTCGGAGCACTTGGCCGCGCAGCGGGCTGGCCAGCCCGCCGCGCAGGGGCAGCCATGAGTCTCATCCGGCTCAAGGGCGGCACGATCTTCGACCCGGCCAACGGCTTCGACGGCGAACGCCGCGATCTGGCGATCCGTGACGGCCGCATCGTCGACGAGCCCGCCACCACGCCAGCCGAGCGCGAATACGACGCCACCGGCATGATCGTGATGGCGGGCGGCATCGACATGCACTCGCATATTGGCGGCGGCAAGAGCAATCTTGCGCGCCTGCTGCTTCCCGAGGACCATCGTGACGATCCCGTGCGCGACCCCGCCTACGAAGCGGTGCGGGACGCCAACGGCCGTTACCTGAGGCTGCCGTCGTGTGGCGTCTGCACGCCCGGCACGCTGGCGACCGGTTATCGCTACGCCGAAATGGGCTACACAGCCGCCTTCGAACCGGCCATGATGCCGTCCAACGCGCGCCACACGCACCTCGAAATGGGCGACACGCCGATCATCGATCACGGTGCGTACGTCATGCTCGGCAACGACGAACTGTTCCTGCAGATGCTCGCGGCCCGCGACGATTTCGAGCGTCTGCGCGACTACATCGGCTGGACGATCCACGCCAGCAAGGCACTCGGCGTGAAGGTGGTGAACCCGGGCGGCATCTCCGCGTTCAAGTTCAACCAACGCTCGCTGAACGTCGACGAGCCGCATGTGCATTACGGCATCACGCCGCGCGAAGTCCTGCACACGCTGTCGCGCGCGTTGACCGAACTGCGCGTCCCGCATCCACTGCACGTTCATGCCAGCAATCTCGGCGTACCCGGCAACATCGCTTCGACCATCGCCACCATGGATGCCGCCGACGGCTTGCCGATCCATCTCACGCATATCCAGTTTCATAGCTACGGCACCGAGGGTCCGCAGAAGTTTTCGTCAGGCGCACGTCAGATCGCGGCTGCGGTGAACGCGCGGCCGAACGTCTCGATCGACGTCGGCCAGATCATCTTCGGACAGACCGTGACGGCCTCGGGCGACACCATGATGCAGTTCCGCAACGCACCGCTCGGGCGGCCGCACAAATGGGTCGCAGGCGATATTGAATGCGATGCGGGCTGCGGCGTGGTGCCGTTCCGCTATCGTGAGCAGAGCTATGTGAATGCGCTGCAGTGGATCATTGGTCTCGAGATCTTCCTGCTGGTGGACGACCCGTGGCGCGTCGCGCTGACAACCGATCATCCGAATGGCGGCCCGTTCACCAGCTATCCGCATCTGATCCGTCTGCTGATGGACAAGGCGTTTCGCGACGAGCAGCTCGCGAAGCTCAACGCCGACGCCCAGGTGGCGAGCACGCTAGCGCAACTGACGCGCGAATTCTCGCTGTACGAGATCGCCATCGTCACGCGGGCCGGACCGGCCCGTCTGCTGGGCCTGCGCGACCGCGGCCATCTCGCGGCCGGCGCGGCGGCGGATATTGCCGTCTACCGGGACGATCCAGACCGCGAACGGATGTTCACGTCGCCCGCCTACGTCTTCAAGGACGGCGAACTGGTCGCCCGCGACGGCACCCTCGTCGCCACGCCCACGGGCGGTATCCATTTCGTCTCGCCGGACTTCGACCGTGGCATCGAGAAGACCCTGCGCGCCCACAGCGACGCCAGCCTCGCGAGCAACTTCGCGCATGCCGCCATCAGCGACGACGAGGTGTGCCACTGCTGTCGCGGCGGGCGGCTGCTACCCGTCGAATGTCTTGCCAACGGCTAACGACAGCACCCACCCACGATGAGCGACCCGGCGACCCTGCAGATCAACGGCACGACGATCGACGCCACCTTCGCGGAAGCGTTTCCGATGAAGGCGACCCGGCTCGTCATCACCGCCCACACGCCGGTGTGGGCCATGCATGCCGCCGTCTCGCTGACAGGCTTCGCCACGTCGGTGATCGGCTGCGGCTGCGAGGCCGGCGTCGAACGCACGCTGACGGGCGGGGAAACGCCGGATGGCCGGCCTGGCGTCGCGGTGCTACTGTTTGCAGTGTCATCGAAGGAATTGGCCAAACAGATCGAACGGCGCGTCGGCCAATGCGTGCTCACGTGCCCGACGAGCGCCGTGTACGGCGGCATCGATCCGGCCACGAGCCGCGCCCCGCTTTCCGATTGGGCGCCGCTTGGCAGCGGACTGCGTTTCTTCGGCGACGGCTGGCAGATCTCGAAGATGCTCGGCGACACGCGTTACTGGCGCATCCCGGTGATGGACGGCGAGTTCGTCAGCGCAGAGACCGCGCTGACCGTCAAAGCGGTGGGCGGCGGCAACCTGATCCTGCTGGCGCGCGATATCGACGCCGCGCTCGCCGCCGCCGAAGCCGCGGTCGCGGCGATGCGCAAGCTGCCGAACGTGGTCATGCCGTTTCCGGGCGGCATCGTGCGCTCGGGATCGAAGGTCGGCTCGAAATACAAGGGGCTGAGCGCGTCCACCAACGATGCGTTTTGCCCGACCCTCACGGGTCTCTCCGCGCACAGCGAACTGAGCCCGGAGGTGGGATGTGTGCTCGAAATCGTGATCGACGGGCTGACCGACGCCGATGTCGGCGCGGCGATGAGCGCGGGAATGGCCGCAGCCACCGGCCTCGGACGGCCCGCGGGCCTGCTGCGGATTTCCGCGGGCAATTACGGCGGCAAGCTGGGGCCTTACCACTTCCATCTGCATAGCCTCGCGGCGGCCGCCGCTGCGGGCCTCGACGGGAGCCGCGCATGAGTCTTCGCATCACGCTGAGCGCCACCACGCCCCCCGGTTTTCGCGTCGACGCCTCGGCCTTGTTGCCCGCGTCGCTGGCGGCGATGAGCCACGCGGAAATCGAGCGCATCGTCCTGCCTGCCGGCAATGACACGTGCAGGGTGGGCGATCTGTTCGACGTCTCACGCCGTGAAGACGCCGCTGGGTCTGCAGCGCCGCACGACGACGCCACGCTGGTGATCGAACACGCCGCCCCCTGGCTCGACCGCGTCGGCGCGCGCATGACGCAAGGCCACCTCGTGGTGCATGGCTCGACCGGCGATTACAGCGGCTTCCAGATGGCCGGCGGCGTGCTGGACATCGACGGCAACGCGGGGCACGGCACCGCCTGCGAAATGCGCGGCGGCCGCCTCACGGTGCACGGTCACAGCGGCGATTTCGCCGCCGGCGCGCAGGCCGGCAACATGGAAGGCATGAGTGGCGGCACGCTGACGATTCACGGCAATACGGGCGCACGGCTCGCCGATCGCATGCGCCGCGGCCTCGTGCTGGTCGGCGGCAACGCGGGCGATTTTGCCGCGTCGCGGCTCGTGGCCGGCACCATTGGCATCGCCGGACAACTGGGCGCGCATTATGCATACGGTATGCGGCGCGGCACCCTCCTGCTGACCCGCCGGCCCATGCAGTTGCCGCCGACATTCACCGAAGGCGGTCGCGGTTTCGATGTGTTCTGGGCGCTCCTCGTGCGCAGTCTGGCCGGCGAGATCGCCCCCTTTTCGCAATGGCGCACGGCGAGTCTGCCGGCGCGCTATGCGGGCGATCTCGCAGTCGACGGGCGAGGCGAAATACTGCTCGTTAACTAGTCGACGCAAGGGCAACCCGCAGCATATGAAGTCAAACCGTGTTCAACAGAAACATCGGATAACGAAGGAGACAGGGATGACGATGGCGCATTCTCCCCCCGCCCAGCCGGGCGCCGGCGCAGCCGTTTCGCGCTATCCCGGCTCGATGATCGCGCTGCATTGGCTGATTGCGCTTGGCATCATCGGCCTGCTCGCACTCGGACTGTATATGGTCGGGCTGCCAAAGGGTTTGCCGCTCAAGGCGACGCTGCTCAACCTTCACAAGTCAGTCGGACTGACGGTTTTCCTGCTGGTGCTTCTGCGCATCATGGCGCGTGTGGCCCTCCACCGGCCACCCTTGCCGCCGATGCGAGCGTGGCAACGCGCCGCCGCGCGCACTACGCAGGGCCTTTTATATGTCGCAATGGTCGCGATGCCGCTGTGCGGGTATCTCGGTTCGTCGTTCAACCGCTTTGGAACACGCTTCTGGGGATTGCCGCTGCCGCAATGGGGATGGGACGATGCAGGCTTGCGCAAACTCTTCTTCGGCCTGCACACGGCAATCGCCTATGCGCTGATCGTCCTGATCGCACTGCACGTCGCGGGCGCGCTCAAGCATCAATGGATCGATCGCGACAATCTGCTCGCGAGGATGTTGCCATGACGGGGCGCGCCACATGAAGATCAAGGTACTCGGCTCCTCGGCGGGCGGCGGCTTCCCGCAATGGAATTGCAATTGCCGCAATTGCGACGGCGTGCGGCGCGGTACGTTGAAGGCGACGCGTCGCACGCAGTCGTCGATCGCGGTGAGTGCGAACGGCGAGGACTGGCTGCTCGTCAATGCGTCACCCGATCTGCTGGCGCAGATCGCCGCCCACCCCGAACTGCAGCCGGCCCGCCGCGTGCGCGATAGCGGGATTGCCGCGGTGCTGGTGATGGACGCGCAGATCGACCACGTCACCGGTCTCTTGATGCTGCGCGAACGCGACACGCCGTTGCCGCTCTATGCAACCGATGCGGTTTGGCAGGACCTGTGCAGCGGTTTTCCGGTCGCGCCGATCCTCTCGCACTACTGCGGCGTGGAGCATCGCCGGATCGCGCTCGACGGCGCGCCGCTCGTCGTGGCCGCGCTTAACGGCGTGCAGATCGAGGCGCTGCCGCTGTCCAGCAAGGCGCCCCCCTACTCGCCACATCGGCATGCGCCCGAGCGTGGCGACAACATCGGACTGGTCTTCACGAACCTGCAGACCGGCAAGCGCGTGTTCTACGCGCCGGGACTCGGCGAGATCGAGCCGCACGTGCTTGCCGCGATGCACGCGGCGGATCTGCTGCTGGTCGACGGCACGGTGTGGACCGGCGACGAAATGATCCGTCTCGGACTTTCGAAGAAAACCGCTGCCGATATGGGTCATCTTGAACAATCCGGCCCGGGCGGCATGATCGCCGTGCTGGACTCCATCGAGGCACGCCACGTCCGCAAGGTGCTGATTCACATCAACAACACCAATCCGATTCTCGTCGAGGATGGTCCGGAGCGCCGCATCCTGACCGAGCACGGGATCGAGGTGGCGTACGACGGCATGACGTTTGAGCTGTAGCGTAAGGCTGCAGTCTGAAGCGCACTGATAAAGCGTAAAACGGAGAGGGCATGAACGCAAAAGACATCTCGGGCACGGCGTCGCTGCAAGATGCACAGACGGGCGGCGGTGACGGCCGGTCCGCCTGGACCCGTGAGGAGTTCGAAGCACGCCTGCGCGCGAGGGGCACGGCGTACCACATTCATCATCCCTTCAACGTGAAGATGAATAGCGGCGGCTGCTCGCGCGAGCAGATTCGCGGCTGGGTCGCCAATCGCTTCTACTACCAGATCAATATTCCGTTGAAGGATGCAGCCGTGCTGTCGAACTGCCCGGATCGCGAAACGCGCCGCCGCTGGGTGCTGCGCATTCTCGACCATGACGGCTATGGCGACGAGGACGGCGGCATCGAAACATGGGCGCGCCTTGGCGACGCCGTCGGTTTGTCGCGTGACGACTTGTGGTCGTTGAAGCAGGTGACGCCCGGCGTGCGTTTCGCGGTCGACGCCTACGTGAATTTCGCGCGCCGCGCGCCGTGGCAGGAATCGGTCTGCTCTTCGCTCACCGAAATGTTCGCACCGCAGGTGCATCGCGACCGGCTCGCGAGCTGGCCCGAGCACTATCCGTGGATCGAATCTGCCGGCCTTGCCTATTTCCGCTCGCGCATTACGCTTGCGCAGCGCGACGTGCAGCACGGCCTCGAAGTCACGCTCAACCATTTCACGCGGCGCGAACAGCAGGAACGCGCGCTGGAGATTCTGCAATTCAAGCTCGACATCCTGTGGACCATGCTCGATTCGATCGAAAAGGCCTTCCCGCAATGAACGATCTGCCACGCGCCGGCGGCGCCACGCCCACCGCCGATTGTCCGACGATCAGCAAGCTGTTTCGCCTGCAGTGGGAGCCCGCCCAGAATGCTCACGTGCTGCTCTATCCCGAAGGGATGGTGAAGCTCAATCAGAGTGCCGGGGAAATTCTCAAGCGTTGCGACGGCACACGCGACATGAACGCACTGATTGCCGACCTGGAGCAGGCCTTCAACACCATCGGGCTCGGTCCCGAAGTGCGGGCGTTCGTTGCCGACGCGCAGTCGCGCGGCTGGCTGGAGTAGCGCCATGACGGATCTTTCGCAACCTGCCGCGGCGGCGCAAGTACAAGCGCAAGCTCAAGCGGCACCGGACGGGATCGCGCTGCCGCTCTGGTTCCTGGCAGAACTGACTTACCGCTGTCCGCTGCACTGCGCGTTCTGCTACAACCCGATCGACTACACCGACCACAGCCGTGAACTCACGACGGACCAGTGGCTCAACGTGCTGCGTGAGGCCCGCGCACTCGGCGCCGCGCAACTCGGGTTTTCAGGCGGCGAACCGCTCGTGCGCGACGATCTGGAAGTGCTGGTCGGCGAGGCTCGCAAGCTCGGTTTCTATACGAATCTGATCACCTCGGGCGTAGGCCTCACCGACAAGCGTCTCGCCGACCTGAAAGCTGCCGGCCTCGACCATATCCAGTTGTCGTTTCAGGATTCGACCCAACAGTTGAACGACTTTCTCAGCAGCACCCGCACCTTCGATCTGAAACGACGCGTGGCCGCTTCGATCAAACAGCACGGCTTCCCGATGGTGTTGAACTGCGTGCTGCATCGCTACAACCTACCGCACGTCGACAAGATCATCGAAATGGCGCTGGCAATGGGCGCCGAGTACCTGGAACTCGCCAACACGCAGTACTACGGCTGGGCGCATCAGAACGAAGCGCAACTGATGCCCACGCGCGAACAACTCGAAGAAGCTGAAGCGGTGGTCGAACGATACCGCCGCACGCATGGCGCTCGTTGCAAGATTTTCTTCGTCGTGCCGGACTACTTTGAACGGCGCCCGAAGCGCTGCATGAACGGCTGGGGCGCGGTGTTTCTCGGCGTCGCCCCGGACGGCGCGGCCCTGCCCTGTCATGCCGCGCGCAGCCTGCCGGGTCTGGTGCTGCCGAACGTGAAAGACACCTCCTTGCGCGAGATCTGGTACGAGAGCGACGCGTTCAACCGCTTTCGCGGCCTCGCCTGGATGAAGGAGCCTTGCCGCAGTTGCGACGAAAAGGAACATGACCTCGGCGGCTGTCGCTGCCAGGCTTATATGCTGACGGGCGACCCAGCCAATGCCGACCCGGTCTGCGACAAATCGCCATCGCACGAGACCGTCGTGAGCGTGGTGAATCTGGCACGGCACGCGGCCGCTACCGAGCTGCCGCATGAGCAGCCGATCCTGTTTCGCAACGACGCCAACTCGAAGCGGCTTGCGTCTGCAGCGGCGCGCGGCAAGCCAGCAGGTATGACGGATGACGAAACAAGCGATGCATCGAGCGGCCACCATCACGGCCGCACAGGAGGCTGACCATGGCAGCGGGAGACATCTGCGTACTGCTCGTCGACGACCATGCGGTGGTGCGGGAAGGCTACCGGCGCCTGCTTGAACTGAACGCCGACGTGCATGTCTGCGGCGAGGCGGCCGATGCCGCGCAGGCCTATCAACGTTTTTGCACGCTGCGGCCGGACGTGGTGGTGATGGACGTCTCGTTGCCGGGTGCGAGCGGCATCGAAGCGATGCGGCGTATGCTCGCGCGTGAGCCCGATGCGCGCGTGCTGATCTTCAGCGTGCACGAAGATGCGATTTTCGTGCGCCGCGCTCTCGATGCCGGCGCGCTCGGCTATGTCACGAAAGCCAGCGCACCCGACGTGCTGGTGGAAGCGGTGCGCACCATCGCGCGGCGTGCGGGTTATCTGAGTCCCGATATTTCGCAGGCGCTGGCGCTACGCAACACGTTCAGCGATGGACCGCCCGGACGGCAACTGTCGGCGCGCGAATTCGAGGTGCTGCGTCTGCTGGTGCAGGGTTATACGCTGCCGAGCATCGCCGAGAAACTGGGACTCAGCCAGAAGACCGTGGCCAATCATCAGTCCGTGATCCGGCAGAAATTCGGCGCCGACAACGGCGTGCAACTCGCCCAGATGGCGAACCGCCTCGGGCTTCAGTTCACGGGTTCAGCCAGTCCTGCGTGAGCCGGCACCCGCGCGCAAAACAGAAAACCGCCTTCTGGTTTGCTCGCCACGTGAAACTCGCCGCCGAGCGCCTCGACGCGCTCGCGCATGCCGATCAGGCCCAGTCCGCCGCGCGGCTTTTCCAGATCGGCGCCGGGGCCGTCGTCGGCCATGGTGACGACGATTTCGTCGATGAGCCGGCCGTCCTGGCGATCCTGGCGCTCTTGCGCCTCGCGCGGGGCACGCACCATGAAGACCTCGACCCGCGAGGCGCGGGCGAACTTCGAGACATTGGTCAGCCCTTCCTGCACGAGCCGGTAAAGCGTGATGGTCAGCGCGTCGCTCAGATTCGCGAAATCCCCGTCGATGGTCAGTGAAAACGATGCCTCCGGCAGCCGCTCGCGCCAGCTGTCGACGCAATGCTCGAGCGCGCTCGGCAGTCCGAATTCATCGAGCCCGATGGGACGCAGGCGCCGGATCATGCCGCCGATCTGCCGATAGACGTGGCTCGCACTCTGCATCAGACCGAGCGAGACGCGATGCACCTCCGGTTCGCGTTCGCTGGACAGATCGCGGATGCGCGCGGCGTCGAGCGAGATGGCGTTCAGGTATTGGCCTAGTTCATCGTGCAGTTCGCGCGCCAGGTGGCGACGCTCGATTTCCTGCGCCTGCAACGCCTGATTCGCGAGGCGCCGGTTGTCGGCGAGCAGGCGTTCGGCCTGTTCCTCCAGCACGCAGCGGCGGCTCAGCTCGCGGCGTGTCTCGCGATAGCGGCGCCATGCGAACCAAGTGAGGCAGATGGAGAGCACGCATAGCGTGCCCGGCAATTCGTCGAGCTGGAAGCGCTCGAGGCCGCGCGTCCAGTGATAGGCATGCTCGCTGAAATCGAAGCGCACGCTCAGCACGGCGGCGAGCACCGTCAGCGCGAGCACCCACGCGAGGTCGCGCCGCACCGTCGAATGTGGTGCAACGGGTCGCGCTGAAGAAGGGTTCGAGAGGTCGCTTGCCATGACGCTTGCCATTGCCTTTGCATCCATCACGTTTGCATTCTACTCAGGCCGTTCGCACACGGCGATTTATTGCGGCGCGTTTGGGAACGATTCCCCGCGAGATCGGGAAAAGCTCCCGTGCTTCGCGCGGCCGCGTATGCGAAGCTTTACACACAGAAAGAAAACGCTACGCACGCCGAACCGCGGCTGCGTGATCGAAGATAGCGTCAATCCGGCCGGAGACAAAACCATGAACGTGCTTTCCTGCACCCGCCGCACAGGTCGTACCCCCCGCTTGCCGGATTTACCCCGTTTCCGTCGGCGTGCCGGCCTCACGCTCTGCTTTAGCGGCGCGCTCGCGAGCCTTTCCGTCACGGCATGGGCGCAGGCCGAAACCGCTGCGCCTACCGTGGCAGCATCGTCCCCCGCGGCGGCCAGCACGAGCCCGGACGCCCCCGCCGTGCAGCTCGCGCCGATCGTCATAGTCGGCACCACGCCGCTGCTCGGCATCGGCACGCCGTTGTCGCAGGTGCCGGCCAACGTACAGACGGTGCGCGCGCAAGACATCGAACAGCAACACCGCAGCACGCTGGTCGATTACTTCGCAAAGAATCTGCCGAGCGTCGATATCTCCGATGCCCAGGGCAACCCCTATCAGATCAACATCAACTATCGCGGCTTTACTGCTTCGCCGCTGCTCGGCACGCCGCAGGGCCTGTCCGTGTTCGTCGACGGTGTGCGCGTGAACGAACCGTTCGGCGACGTCGTCAACTGGGATCTGTTTCCGCAGCAGGCGATCGACACGATCCAGCTGATTCCGGGTTCCAATCCGACCTATGGCCTCAACACGCTCGGCGGCGCGATTGCGATTACGACGAAGAACGGCAAGACCGATCCCGGCGGCGAAGCCGAGGTGACGGCCGGCTCATGGGGGCGCAAGACGGCCCAGATCGAACAGGGCGGCACGGTTGGCCAGAATCTGGACTACTACTTCACCGCCGACGCCCAGAACGACGACGGCTGGGCCGAGCGCAATCCGAGCCGGATCCGCCAGGCGTTCGGCAAGCTACGCTACACCGACGCCGATACCACGGTGTCCTTCTCCGCAGGCGGCGCGGACAACGACCTGCAAGGCACACAAACCATTCCACGCTCGTTCCTCAGCAATCCGAAGCAACCCTATACCTTCCCCGACCAGAACGAAAACAGCGTCGGTTACGCGACGCTGTCCGGCGATCACTTCTTCAACGACCATGTCGAACTGAGCGGCAACGTCTACTACCGGCAGTTCCTCAACACCAACATCAGCAGCAACAACAATACGGATTTTGGGTCGCTGAATCCGGATGGCAGCGTCGATACGCTCCAGGCCACCAACGCGAAATCGACCGTTTCGACCGACAGCTACGGCGCCAGCCTGCAACTGACGTTACTCGGCCAGTTTGGCGGCATGCAAAACCAGTTCGTCGCGGGCGTGGCCGCCGACCTCGCCAACTCGCACTACACGGAATCCGAGCAGGACGCGCTTTTCACGCCCACACGGGCGACGATCGGCGAAGGCGGATTCTCGCAGCAGACCAATGCCCGTACCCACGACGGCAACTATGGCGTGTATTTCACCGACACCCTGGCGATCACCAAACAGTGGTCGTTGACGGTGTCGGGCCGCTACAACTGGGCCGTGGCGGATATCGGCGACGAAAGCGGCCAGCAACCGGAACTCGACGGTCACGATACCTTTTCGCGCTTCAATCCGGCTGTGGGCATCAACTGGAATCCGACCAAAAACTTTACGGCCTACGCGACGTATAACGAAGGCATGCGCACCCCGACCGCGATCGAGCTGACCTGCGCCGATCCGGCCGCGCCCTGCTCGCTGCCGAACGATTTCGTCGCGGACCCGGCGCTGCAACCGGTGATCTCGAAGACCTTCGAAATCGGTGCACGCGGGCACCTCGGCAACGCCACCACGTGGAGCGCCGCGGCCTACAGCACGAACCTCGACAACGATATCGAGTTCATCAGCAGTGCGACGAGCACCCAGGGCTATTTCCAGAACGTCGGCCAGACCCGCCGTCAGGGTGTCGAACTGGCCGGGCATAGCCAGCTCGGCCCGGTGGGGGTGACCGCGAGCTACAGCTACGTCGACGCCACTTACCGCTCGACCTGGACCGAGAGCAGTTCTAGCAATTCGAGCGCCGACGCCAACGGCAACATCACCGTCAAACCGGGCGACCATATCCCCGGCATCCCCGCGACCACCGTCAAACTGCGGCTCGACTACACGCCGTTTTCGAAGTGGAACATCGGCACCAACCTGACCTGGCGCGGCGGCATCTATGCACAGGGCGACGAGAACAACCAGGATGTCAACGGCAAGATTTCCGGCTATTTCCTGATCGATCTGGACAGCTCATTCCAGGTGACGAAGCAGTTGCAGGTCTTCGCGACCATTTCGAATCTACTCAACAAGCAGTACGAAAGCTTCGGTGTACTCGGCGAGAACTTCTTCAATGGACCGAACCATACCTTCGACGGCACGAACCCGACCAACGAACAGTTCGTCGGACCGGGTGCGCCGCGAGGTTTCTACGTGGGCCTGCGCTACGCCTGGGACTAGGGCGATTCGATCGAGCCGTCGCTCGGTGGATAGGTGACGATGCCCCACGCGAGCGGCAGTTCACCGATCTGCTTGAGCGGCTGATAGCTCTGCGCGTCGAGCACGAAGACCGCATCCGAGCGCCCGCATGCCACCAGCAGCTTCGTGCCGTCCGGCGTGAAGCTGAAGTGCCAGCAACGCTGTCCGACCGGCACGTCGGCGATATGCTCGTAGCTGTGCCCGTCGAACACCTGCACCGTCTTGTCGCGCGCCGCGGCGACGAAAAGCCGCTTGCCACCCGGCCCGAACGCGACGCCGTACGGACCGAGCTTCGTGTCGACGGTCTTGAGGATTTCGAACGTGTGCGCATCGACCGCCACGAACTTGCTGAGCGATTCGAGCGTGACGATATACACCTTGCCGTCCGGCGACAGGCGGATGCCGCGCGGCCGCCCGCCCGCCGCGAGCTTCACGGTTCTGACCGGCGTGCCCGTGCGGGCCTGATAGACCGAGATCGTATCGTCGCCCTCGTTGGTGACGAGCATCAGCTTGCCGTCGTGCGAAAATTCGATGCCTTCGGTTTCATGGCCGCTCGTGACCGAACGGATCACCTGCCACGTCTTCATATCGACAATCGCGATTTCGGCGGGCGGCTTGTTGGCGTCATCGTCGTCAGCGCCCGGTTTGCCATTGCCTGCGTTGGCCCCGCTCGCCGCGGGCGGCCCGCCGTCCTCGCCCGGCTCGTAAGTCACGTATGCGTAGCCGTTGTGGACGCGCACGAACTCGGGGTTCTTGCCAATCTTCACACGCTGCACGACTTCACCCGAAGCCGTGTCGATCACGGACATATCGCCGGTATTCTTGTTGGCCACCAGCAGGCGGCTGCCGTCCTTGTTCAGACTCAGGCCACGCGGGCCGTCCGCGCCGTCCGCGAACGTCTTCGTCAGGGACATCTGGTCCAGATCGATCACGCCGACGCCGGCCTTCTCGCTCGTCACGTAGGCCGTTGGCGCGGCGGCCCAGACCGGGCTCGCAGCGAGCGCGAGCGCGGTGGCGGCGAGCGTGGTGACGGTGGTGGCGACTGACGTGCTAACTGAGCTGGCAACTGAGGTAGTCACTGTGGGGATGACAGCGAAAGCGCGGGACCGCATGGGTGTCGTGAAACGAAACCGTGTCTCCAGCATGGTTGAACTCCATAGTGAAATCGCTGTGCCGCGAAAACTCGCGTCATCCAAGCAAAGTAGTCCATTGGGGGACGGTTTGACAACGGACATCGGGCGGGAGATTTTCCCGAATTGACGCGGCGGAGTCGACAGCGGTTCTAAAACGCGCGCCACGGGCGGAAAATAACCGCGGAGGTGGCCAATGCGAGGCCTGGACCGTCATGCTGGAGCTTGCCATGGCGACGGCTGGAGATTCCACGATCGACGCAGCACGGCGCCGGCGGATCGTCGTGGTGCTGGGCGTCGTGATCGCCGCGCATGCGGGTTTGCTCGTGTGGGCATTAGCGACCCGCGACAGGACGCTGGAGCGGCCTGTCGAAGCGCGGACCATCGTCGCGCGGTTGTTGCAAAACGAGCCGCCAGTGGTTGTGCCAGCACCTGTGCCAGCCATCGCGCCGGTCGTGCCCGCGGTGAGCGCTGCGCCCGCCGCAGCGGCAACGCCGCAAACCTTGCCGCCACCGGTGCGGAGCAAACCGCAGTCTCAGCCCCGTTCCAGGCCGCCGCGCAGCGCTGTAGTGCCGGTGCCGGTGCCGGTGCCGGTGCCCGTGCCCGTGCCGGTGCCGGTGCCCGTGCCCGTGCCCGTGCCCGTGCCCGTGCCGGTGCCGGTGCCGGTGCCGGTGCCGGGTGTGCCGGCGCTAGCGTCGCCCAGAGACACTGCGCCCGTGCCTGAGCCTGCCGCTGCACCCAGTGCCGTAGCGCCAGCGCCCGCAGCGCCGGCGCGCCCTCCTGCCGTGAGCGCCACCGCGCACGCGCCGTCCGCAACGGGCGCCCCCAAAACCGTATCGCACGTCGACTGCGACATCCCCAGGCCGGACTATCCCGACATGTCGAAGCGCCGCAATGAAAGCGGCACCGCGATCGTCCGCTTCGTCGTCGGTCTGGGCGGCCAGATCGAAACCGCGCAACTGCAAAAGAGCAGCGGCTATGCCCGGCTCGACGAGGCCGCGCTTGCCGCCATTCACGCCGGAGTCTGTCAACCGTACCGGGAAAACGGCGAAGCGGTACGGGCCGCGTATTCGCAATCGTTCGTCTTCGGCTTGACCGAATAACCGGTCACCTCGTTGTACCGCGTCAAAGGAAACGACCATGCAACATTACGGCCTCGCGAACGTCTGGCAAAACGGCGATATCGTCACGCACTGCATTCTGAGTGTGCTACTGACCATGTCGGTCCTGTCGTGGACGGTGATCCTCTTCAAGCTATGGACCATCCTGCGTATCAGGCGCGTGACCCGCGAGGCCGAAGCCCAATTCTGGCGCGCGGACTGTCTCGAGGATGGCCTGGTGAGCCTCGGCGCGCACACCGCGGGCCCGGCACGCCGCGACAATCCGTTTCTGGCGCTCGCGCTCGCCGGCGCCGAAGCCGCAGCTCATCATCAGCAAACCCAGCCGCATCTGCACGACCGCATCGACGTCTCCGACTGGATCACGCGCCGCCTGCAGGACACGATGGACGACGCCATCGCCAGTATGCAAAGCGGCCTTGCGCTGCTGGCGTCGATCGGCAGCACGGCGCCGTTCGTGGGGCTGTTCGGGACCGTCTGGGGCATTTATCACGCGCTGATCCTGATCGGCGAGACCGGGCAGACCTCGATCGATCATGTTGCCGGACCCGTCGGCGAGTCGCTCATCATGACGGCCTTCGGGCTCTTTGTGGCGATACCAGCGGTGCTGGGATACAACGGCTTGACGCGCGCCAACAAGTCGACCGTGACCCGGCTCAAGCGTTTCGCGCATGCATTGCACGCATATTTCGTGACCGGGTCGCAATTGCCGTCGAGTACCGGCTCTGGCGCGCGCCTCGGGCCGCGCGGCGTCACCGGCATTCATGGCGGCCCCCATGGAAGCCCTAATGCCGAAGCCAATGACAGCACACACGATGGAGCGCTCAAATGGCAATGACCCCGTTCTCCGACGACGACGAAAGCGGCCTGATGAACGAAATCAACATGACGCCGCTCGTCGACGTCATGCTAGTTCTGCTAATCATCTTTCTCGTCACCATTCCGGCCATGCAGCATGCGGTGAAGATCGATCTGCCGCGAGCGAGCAGCCTGCCCGACCGCGTCGAACCCGCGCATCTGGACGTCGCCGTGCAGGCGGACGGTTCGATCCTGTGGGACGGCCACCCCATTGCCGATGACGTCTTGCGCGCGAGGATTGCCGAGGCCGCTCACGCGCAACCGCAACCCGAACTGCATTTACGGGCGGACCGAAAGGTGCCCTATGAGCGTGTCGCCGACGTGATGTCGGCGGCGCAGGCCGGCGGTCTGACGAAGATCGGCTTCGTGACCGACCCTCTGGCCAACCGTTAGCGTGTCTCGTCTGCGTTGCCGAACCCGTGCGGTGCGTACGCATCGCAACACACCAAAGGACCTCTTATCGGAGTCCAAAGAATTTCTGAATTCAAACCGGTCACCCGCTCCGCTATCGTGGCTGCATGCCTCCTGGAGACGACTCGACCATGCAAGCCTTGATTTTCGATGTCGACGGCACGCTCGCCGATACCGAGAACGTCCATCTGCAGGCCTTCAACGCCGCCTTCGCCGAAGCCGGCCTCGACTGGTTCTGGGACGAGGCGCTCTACACGCGGCTTCTCAAGATAGCGGGCGGTAAGGAGCGTCTGCTGTATTACTGGCATATCGCCGATCCGGAAGAAGCAGACGGTAAGCGCGTAAGCGAAATGATCGACACTGTACACGCAATCAAGACCCGTCACTATGCTGCGCATCTGCGCGGCAGTGGCCTGCCCCTGCGGCCAGGTATTGCACGTCTGCTCGCGCAAGCCGAGGCCGCCGCCCTTCCCGTGGCGATTGCCACGACCACCACGCCCGCGAACCTCGACGCGTTGTTGCATGCGCCGCTCGGAGCCGCCTGGCGTAGCCACTTTGCCGCCATTGGCGATGCCAGCACCAGCCGCCTGAAGAAACCGTCGCCCGACGTGTATCTCGACGTGCTGCGACAACTCGGGCTGCAAGGCCGGGACTGCATTGCCTTCGAAGACTCGGCGAATGGACTGCGCGCCGCCCGCGCAGCCGGTGTTCCGACGCTCGTGACGCCGACCGCGTATACCTCGCAAGATGATTTCGACGGGGCGTTGGCCGTCCTGCCACATCTGGGCGAGCCAGATGTGCCGTTGCCTGGCACTGCGATGCATGAACCGGTGGGCTGGGTCGATCTGGCCACCTTGCAGCGGTGGCATCGCCACGCTGTGACCGGGGTGGCGTAAGCATGCAGCGGCATTCCCCCGTGACGCGCAGTCGTCCCCGTGCCGTGCTGGTCGATCTGGACGGCACGATGGTCGACACCGCACCGGACATCGTCGAAGCGGTCGGCCGGACCTTCGACGAGTTCGGCACGGCGCGGCTACCGTTCGCGACCGTCTGCGGCTTTATCGGCAAGGGCGTCCCCAACCTCGTTCGACGCTCGCTGGAAGCGTCCGGGCTGGATCGACGCATCGACGCTGACCATGCGCAGAACGTGTTCCATCGTCACTATGCACAGACCAATGGGCGCCTCGGCTGCGTCTTCCCCGATGTGAGCGCCGGTCTTGGCGAGCTGCAGCGGCTCGGATATCGGCTCGCCTGCGTTACCAACAAACCGCACGAACTGGCCGCGCGGCTCCTGTTCACCACCGGGCTCGCCCGCTACCTCGATGTGCTGGTGGCCGGCGACTCCATCGCCAGCATGAAGCCCGCTCCCGAGCCGCTGTGGCACGCGTGCCAGTTGCTCGACGTGGCGCATGAAAACAGCGTATTGGTCGGTGACTCGCCAGTCGACGTGGCTGCCGCACGGGCAGCCGGTCTGCCGGTATTCATCGTGAGCTATGGCTATGCCGGGCCGGATGGACCTGCGGCGCTCGAATGCAATGGACTGATCGATTCGCTTGCCGCCATGCCCGCGATTCTTGCCGCAAGAAGCGCACGTCTTCACTCACGCCCTAGCCGCAACGCCTGACGCCGCAAAGTCCGCCATCTCATCGTCTGAAGACAATTTATGCGGGATTCCTTCTGTTAAAGTATCTTCAATAGCAGGCAATCTGGAATCCCGATATGGCAATACTGACAACTGAAGATCTGACCGGCGAACACTCCCCCAGCCGGCTTTTGCGCCGCATTCACAGATTGCTGGTCACGCGCGTCGACTCGCTTTTCGATGACGACCAGTTGACGGTGGTCCAGTGGACCGCTTTAAAGCTCATCCGCGACGGCACCGGCACGACCGCCGGAGAACTGGCCCGCTCGATGGGCATCGCGACGGGCGCCACGACCCGGCTGATCGATAGTCTCGAGCAGATCGGTTACGTCAAGCGTGACCTGAGTTCGCCTGACCGGCGCGTGGTCCGTCTCGTGATCACGAAATCCGGCGAGGCCAAGCATGCTGAACGCGTGCCCATCATGGTCGACAGCTGGAACGAGATTCTGGCCGACTTCAAAAAGCAGGAGGCAGAGCAGTTGATCCGTCTTTTGACCAAGCTCCATGACTCCATGGAACGGGTGGTCGAGACAGGCAGGCGCGAAGACAGCGATTGAACCGTGCGTCCATCAGCGCGCGCACGGTTCGTTCTCTTGATCAATCCGCGGCCGCGATATGCTTCGCCGGCGCAGGCTTGCGGGTGAACCAGACCACCAGCACCATCGCCATCGCCAGCCAGCCGGAGGCGTAGAAAATATCCAGCGACGACAGCATGTAAGCCTGATTGACAGTCTGTCGCATGACGGCGCCCGCGGCCTGCAAAGGATTCAGGCCCTGCGCCTGCAACTGTTCGGTGGCCTGACGATAGATCGGCGAGAAGCTGCTGCTCGATTCGACCAGTCTGCTCTGATGCAACGCCTCGCGCCGGTCCCAGAACGTCGTGATGAGCGATGCAGCAAAGCCCCCTGATGTAATGCGGGCAAAGTTGGAAATCCCGGTCGCCGACGGCACGCGCTCAGGCGGTATACCGTCGAGCAGGATATTCAGAAGCGGCACAAAGAACATGCTCAAGGCGAAGCCTTGCAGAAACAGAGGCGCGGCGAGCGTCCAGAAACTGGCATCCGGCGTGTAGCGGGAACGCAGGAAAAAGCCCACCGCGTACGCGACGAAGGAGCCGGTTGCCATCCAGCGCGGATCCACCTTCAGCCGCCCGACCGGCGTGGTCATCAACACCGCCACCAGGCCGCTCGGCGCCGCAACGCACCCGGCCCACGTCGCGGTGTAGCCCATCTGCTGTTGCAGCCACAGTGGCAGCAGGACGTTGTTGGAAAACATCAATGCGTAGCCGAGGCAAGTCGCAAGGACACCGAAACAGAAATTACGCCGCCTGAACAACGTCAGGTCCACGGCAGGTTTGCTTTCAGTGAGTTCCCAGATCACCCAGGCCACAAAACCAAAGAAAGCACAGATGGCGAGGACGACAATTAGTGTGCTGTTGAACCAGTCACGGTCCTTGCCCAGATCGAAGAGCGTCTGCAGACTGAACACCCAGAATGCGAGCAACCCTAACCCCACTTTGTCGATGGGCAGCTTGCGCGTCGGCGTCTCGCGCTTCGCCAGGAATTTCCATGTCACGAGACCGGACAGCAAGCCCACCGGCACGTTGATCAGAAAGATCCATCCCCAGTGAAAATTGTCGGAGATGTAGCCGCCTACCACCGGACCGAGAACCGGCGCGGACATGGCCGTCATCGACCAGATGCCAAGCGCCGTGGAGCGTTTGTTTGGCGGAAAAATCGCAATCAGCAACGCCTGGCTGCCTGGCACCATCGGGCCCGATACGGCTCCCTGCAAGATGCGGAACACGATCAGCGACGGCAGACTCCAGGCGATTCCGCACAGGAACGATGCAACCGTGAACGCGAGTACCGCTGCGGTAAACGTCCGCACCACGCCGAAGCGCCCCATCAGCCAGCCGGTCAGCGGCACCGTGACGCCATTGGCGACAGCGAACGAAGTGATCACCCAGGTACCGCTATCGGTGCTCACGCCGAGATTCCCGGCGATCGTCGCCAACGACACATTCGCGATGGTCGAGTCGAGAACCTGCATGAAACTGCCGAGCGCAAGCGCGACGGCCGTCAGGCTCAGGACGATGCCCGCTAGCGGTGCAAGGCCGCCGGTACGCGCGCCCGCACTCATGGGTTACGCCCCGCGTTCTCAGCGATGATCTTGCGGATGCGATCCTCCAGTTGCGGGCCGCCGTCGAGACTCGCCACTTCGCCACCGGCCGGCGGCGCACTGTTCGCCACAAACGGGCCCGAGCGATCTGCGGTTTCGACCTCGACGTCCACCGAAACACCGACTCTCAGCGGCGTCTTTTCCAGCTCGGCGGGATCCAGTGCAATTCTCACCGGCACCCGTTGAACGATCTTGATCCAGTTTCCCGTTGCATTCTGCGGCGGCAACAGAGAGAACGCATTGCCGCTGCCGGCGCCGAGACCTGCCACATGACCATGGAACACGACCTTTCCGCCATATACATCGGACGTGATCGTGGCAGGCTGCCCTACCCGAAGATCGGCGAGCTGGGTTTCACGAAAATTTGCGTCGACCCAGACGCTGTCGAGCGGCACCACCGCCATCAAGGGCGTCCCCGCCGCGACCTTTTGACCGAGCTGCACGGTTCGTTGCGCAACCACGCCGGACAACGGCGCCACGATCTGCATATAGCTCGCGTCAATCGCGGCGCGCCGGACTTCCGCGATCGCGCCCAGCACCTGCGGGTTGGTTTCGATCGTCGTCCCGGCTATCGTGCTGGTGGCCTGTGCCTGACGCGCCCGCGCCAGATCCAGCGCGGCGCGGCTCGTCGTCACCGCGTCGGCCGCATGGCTCAGGTCTTCACCCGATATCGCGCCTGCCGCCGCAGCGGCCTTGCGGCGGGTGTAATCGTTTTGCGCCTTGGACAGGTCTGCCGCGGCCTGGGCGATTTCCGCGCCCGATGCGTCGACCTGGGCGGCATTGACGCGCACCGCACGCACCTCCCGTCCAAGTGCCGCCTCGGCTGCATCGAGCTGCACGTTGGCGATCGCCGGGTCGAGCTCGATCAAGGGCTGTCCGCGCAGCACGCGCTGGGTGTTATCGGCGTGGAGCGCGAGGACCGTACCGGCTTCGCGCGCGGTGACGGCCACGATATTGCCGCCCACGTAGGCATCGTCGGTCTCCTCGGACGGCGGCGCCAGCCAGCGCGTGACGAGATAGGCCAGCGCTGCGAGGACCGCAAAGAGTCCCAGCGCCATGAAGAGGCGCCGGCGGGTCTGCGGCGCGGTGCGCTCACCGGGGTGTTTGAGCTCGGGTACGAGGTTCGGTCCGGCCGTGCCGACCGTCAGCGTTTTTTCAGTCACAGTGATTTGCCCGACGAAGAACTCGTCGCAGTCGTAGGGTTAGAGATGAATCCGCCGCCCAGCGCGGCGATCAGTTGTACGCGCCGGGTCAAGCCTTCCGCCTGCAGATTGACCCGCTCCTGCTCGGCTTCGAGCAGGCGAAAACCACTGTCGATGGCGTCCAGTTTCGAGCCGAGCCCCGTCGACGTGCGCACGGCATCCAGCCGCACGGTGTCGCGCAGCCCCGCCACGATGCGCTCCTGCTGGGCCAGGTCGGAATCGTTCGAGCGGACACGGGTCAAGGCATCGGCCGATTCGTGGATGGCCCGATAAACCGCGTCGTTGTAGTTCGCCACGGCGAGGTCGAGATCCGCGCTGACATGACGATATTGCGCGCGCAGCCGGCCTCCCTCGAAAATCGGCACGTGAATGGCGACACCACCGCCATAGGTGCCGGCTCCCGCACTCAGGAAGTTGCCGAAACCGATTGACGCCAGTCCTGCGAGTGCCCGCAGATCGACATTCGGCAAGAAATCGGTCCGCGCCACCTTCTCGCCGGATACCGCCGCATCGATGCGCGCCTGGCCGGCCAACAGATCCGGTCTGCGGCCCAGCAGATCGGCGGGCAAGGTATCAGGAACCTGCGGGCTTTGATCCAGCACGAGGGTCGGCGCGCTGATCGTGGGATAGAAATCGGCGCCCCGCCCGACTAATGCGGCGAGCGCGTGAATCGACAGATCGCGCTGCTCGGTCGCGCGCAGTTCCGCCTGCTGCGCCTCCGCGAGCAACGTTTCGGCTGTGCGCTCGTCGAATTCGCTCGCCAACGCATATCTGGCCTTGCTGCGCGTCAATGCCAGGGCTTCCTCGCGGGTGTGCACGAACCCATGGGTCACCTGAATCAGTTGCTGCGCTTTCGCCAGCCCGATATAGGTTTGCGCGATGCTCGTAGAAATGATCAGGCGTGCTTCGGTTTCATCCAGACCCACCGCTTCGGCATCTGAACGGGCCATCGCCACGATCGCCCGCTGCCGGCCGAACAGATCGAGATCCCAGTCGAGGCTGGACTGAAGCGTCGGCGTCCATTGCGTGGTGCCCGCGTAGGGTGGCGGGATCAGGTACCTGCCGCTAAAGCGCTGATCGAAGACCTGTCCGTCCGCCGATATCTGGGGCAGTTCCCCAGCCCGCTGAACGTCGACGGCTGCATCAGCCGCACGCACCCTCGCCAGCGCGGCCTCAAGGTTAGGATTGCTCTTCATCCCTTCGTCGATCAGTCGACCGAGTTGAGGATCGCCAAACGACTCCCACCAACGCGCATCGATCGCCGCGCCCTGCGTGGCCAGACCGAGTTGACTCGCGCGGGACTGCACAACGTGCGGAGGGGTTTCAGGAACCGCCACGCATGCGCCTAGCAACAGCGAAGCCAGCGCCGCAACCGCCGTGGTCCGCGACATCATGCGTCCCTCGATACGACGATGCCATAGCGCGCCAATGACAGTTCCATCGGACCTGGCAAATTGATCAGCAAACACATCATTCCGTGTACTTCCTCCGCCTCGCAACCGGTTAGCAGTTCATGTTCGAGCAATGAGTGGATTCGCGGAGGAGCCTCCTGCAGCGCGGTGCGGTTGCAGCGTCGTTATAAAAGACGATGCAACCCGGGACCCCCGCGAATCCCGACAAATGCGGCAGTCATTCTGCCATTTATCTCCATACGAAGATACTAAATTTGTAGCAAACCATCAATATTTTTCTCCATTTGAAGATATTTTTACGTGGATATCGGTTGCTGACCACTACATCACTGAAGATTGCTCCCTTCCTCATTGCCAGATAAACGACACCCCATCTGGAACTGTGCCGAAGAGCGCAACGATGCGCCGGCTCTTCATAACGGTCAACGCTCCCGGAAAGCGTCGAAATCTCTACATCAGGCTTTCCGATATGAATATCATAGTTATATTCTTCGCTTACCCGCTGCGATGCGTGAGACCTTGCAAATTGTCCGACAAGAACGATCCGGCACCGACTGCGCAGCGTGGTCATGCCCGTCCCTGTTTTCCGACTGGAGTACTGAAATGCCCAACCCTGTATATGACACCGAGCGCACTGCACTGCTGCTGGTCGATCCGTACAACGACTTTCTTTCCGACGGCGGCAAGCTATTTCCCATGCTCCGCGACGTCGCCGCAGACGTCCGGCTGCTCGACAATCTGTGCGCTACGGTCGACACCGCGCGCAAAGCCGACATTCAGGTCTTCTACGTACCGCATCGCCGCTGGCAACCGGGTGATTACGACAACTGGGATCACCCCAATCCCACTCAACGCCTCGTACAGCAACGTCACACTTTCGCAAAGGGGACATGGGGAGGTGAATGGCATCCGGACTTCGTGCCGCAGGAAGGCGACATCGTCGTTCACGAGCACTGGGGCCAAAGCGGGTTCGCCAACACCGATCTCGACTTCCAGCTGAAACAGCAACGCATCACGCACGTGATCGTCGTCGGCCTGCTGGCGAATACCTGTATCGAATCCACCAGCCGCTTCGCCATGGAACTGGGCTATCACGTGACGCTCGTGCGAGACGCTACGGCCGCGTTCACCCGGGAAATGATGCGCGCCGCCCACGATCTGAACGGCCCGACTTTCGCCAATGAAATCCTGACGACGGCCGAACTGGTGGCCGCACTTGCTGCGTGAATTAAAAGGATAACGAATGAAACTGCATGGGAATTTGCTGATTGGCGCACAGGAGCTATCCGCGACCGCCGGCACCATGAAGGCGCTCAATCCTGCGACGAATCTCGAGATCGAGCCGCCGTTTGCGCCAACCGCGCGCGCATGGATCATCGGATGCAGAAAGTCGCACTCGGTCCGATCGCGATCTCCGGTGCCAGCAATTTTCCGATTTCGTATTCGGTCGCGGGCGGCGATACCGCATCCGCGCTGGCAGCGGGCTGCCCCGTAAGAGGTGTCCTATGCATCGATTCACGGCGGTCCGTTTCCCGCGACGTCCGACAGCCGCTTCACTTTGGTCGGCATGAGCGCGATCGAGCGTTTCTTGCGCCCGGTGTGCTACCAGGGCTTCCCGGACGATCTGCTGCCGGAAGCGTTGCAACATGACAATCCGCGCGGCCTCTGGCGTCTCATCGATGGTGAGTTTTCCAAAGCCTGATTGGGTGATGGGACAGGTTGCCGGCAAACAACCCGCGCCATCAGCAATTGATAGCGTTTTATTAGCGCATTCTTCGGCTGCGACCTACCATTGCAAAGTGATCTGGCTGACCCAGCACCGTTGCTGATGGAGGAGAACATGACCGAAGCCGACAACCACGCCATTGCCGAAGCGGTCTTTGCCTAGCGCAGCCGAGACCGTCATGGCTTACGCTCCCATCCTCACCGAATCCCAGCTCGAACGCGTGCGCGTCTTCACGAAACCGCGACAGGTAGCGGCAGGCGTTGTGCTTTACAACCCCAACGACGACACGCCGCCAGTCTATGTGGTGATCGAGGGCAAGATCAGGATCGTCTCGCTGGCTGGCGGCGTCGAAGATACGGTGACGACGTATGACCCGGGCCAGTTTTCCGGCGAATTGCTGATGATTGCAGGCAGGCGTTCCATTTACCGGTGTCAGGCCGTCGAAGCGTCGCACCTGCTGGAGTTGAGCGCGCAAAATCTGCGAACGCTGATCAGCAAGGACGCGGAGTTGAGCGAAATCTTCATGAGGACGTTCCTTGCCCGGCGGCTGTCCATGGTGAGCCACGGCCGTACCAACGTACTCATGCTCGGCTCGCGTTATTCAGCGCAGACGCTTGCGCTACGAGAGTTTCTGACGCGCGACGGACACCCGTTCGCCTACGTGGATCTCGATACCGATCGTAGTGCAGAAGAACTCCTCGAGCGTTTCGGCGTATGCAGCGACGACGTCCCTATCGTCATTTGCAACGGAGACCAGATACTCAAGAGCCCATCGATACGGGAACTGGCACAAGCGCTCGGCTTCAACTCGAATATCGACGAATCGCAGGTGCGCGACATCGTCGTGGTGGGCGCGGGTCCCGCCGGACTGGCCGCGGCAGTGTATGCGGCATCCGAAGGCCTCGACGTGCTGGTCATCGAACGCGCCGCACCGGGCGGACAAGCAGGCTCCAGTTCACGCATCGAAAACTACCTCGGCTTCCCCACTGGCCTCTCAGGTCAGGAACTCGCGAACAGCGCGATCGCGCAGTCGGAAAAGTTTGGCGCAAAGATCATGGTGGCGCGTTCGGTCGCGGGACTCAACTGCGACGACCGTCCTTACCGGATTGCGCTCGACGACGGCCAACAGATCGCGGCCCGTTCAGTCGTACTGGCGACAGGCGCCGCCTATAGCCAGCCGGCTCTCCCCAACATCGAGCGTTTTACCGGCCGCGGCATCTATTACAACGCCACGTTCATGGAAGGACAACTGTGCAGCGGCGAGCCGGTGATCGTGATCGGCGGCGGAAACTCCGCCGGACAGGCAGCCGTGTTTCTCGCGCAGAATACGAAGGGCGTACGGATGCTGGTGCGATCCGCGGGGCTCGCGGCCACGATGTCGCGCTACCTGGTGCGGCGCATCGAAGAAAACCCGCTTATTCAGGTTCATTTCAACAGCGAGCTCGTGAGCTTGAGCGGCGACGACCATCTTGAAGAGGTCTCGTGGCGCAACAAGACCACGGACGAGGTGACAACGCAACCCGTGCGGCATGTCTTCGTCATGACGGGAGCGTCACCGAAGACCGACTGGCTGGCCGGTTGCCTGTCGCTCGATGCGCGCGGCTTCATATTGACAGGACCGGATCTCGACGACGTTTCGCCGCCCCGGCCCTGGCCACTTGCGCGGCGACCCTACATGCTCGAAACCAGCCTGCCGGGCGTATTCGCCGTCGGCGATGCGCGGGCCGGAAACGTCAAACGGGTTGCAGCGGCGGTTGGGGAGGGTTCGATCGTCGTCCACATGGTGCATCAGGTGCTGGCCGATAGGTGAACTGGCGGAAGATGAATGCCTGCCAGTTCGGCCACTGACGTGTCTAGGATGACTTGTCGCCTCGAACCGGACATGGGAGAGACGCAAGCAGACTCGCAAGCCTCGCTCGCTGCTGCGGACTCAGCCCTCGCGTCGCACTCACCTGCTGAACACGTGCGCGCCAATAGGTACGACTAAACAATGCATCGGCGCCGTCGGCTGACAGGACCCGTTCGAGATGAGAAATCGCATCCTCGGCCGTTCGGGGCGTGTAAGGACTCTCCACGTCTCCGGGCGCTTTTTTGATTACTGTTTTCATCCATTTTTCTCGTGTGCTGCGGTTAGCGACCAGGTTCGGTCCGTGCGTGCGGCATAAGTTGGTCCAAGCCCCGTCAATCGACAAATGCGGGCGTCCTCGCTGATCAGCGACCATGCGGACCGCGGAACCGTGATGCGTCCTGGGTCGACGCTACGACGCTTCAACGCCTCGACGCAACCCATCGCACGCGCACGGTGCCGGGTATGTTTAGCAAAGCTCCGCGGCGGCCACCCATGTCATCGTTTCGAACTGCTTGAGAATGGCGTTCAACGATCCGGAGAACGTTTCAGCAAACCGGATCGTGATGTCCTCAAAACCACGCTCGCGGTCTGTCACAATCTGGACCCGCTCGACGTCACGGGCGACCGGCATCAGCACCTGCCAGACCGCGGCGACCCGCATGCAGCCGCTCATGGTTCGCACCGTGACCTGAAGGCCTGTGGCCTTTAATAGCCCGGCAATTTCTGGTGTCATCCTCCAGCCCCTTTTTGATGTGTTTGTCTGGTGAATCGCACGCACGACGCAATCACATGCGCCGACGCGTTACATACCACCATTCATGATGATTCAGGTGGCGTAGCAGTCTTGCCCGTCTCCGCTCACGGCGATAGTGGCCCATCATCATGAGCATCGCGATACTGAGGGCAGAACCTCCGATGATCAGGGCAATCCATGTCTCACTCATGACACATTCCTCTACTGGAAGCACAGGGTCGTTGCGTCAATGGTTCACGCCGTGCGCGCGTCGCGTCACTGCATGTGCTGGCCACCGTTGATCGCAATATTGGAGCCCGTTACGAAACCGGCATCGTCCGAGCACAGATAAAGCACCAGCGCCGCCACTTCCTCGGGCTTGCCAAGACGGCCCATCGGGATGTGTGGCAAGACCTTCGTATCGAGGATCTCCTGAGGAATTGCCGTGACCATCTTCGTCGCCAGGTAGCCCGGCGAAATGGTGTTGACGGTGACTCCTTTGCGGGCCACTTCCAGCGCCAGCGACTTGCTGAAGCCGTCCATGCCGGCCTTGGCCGCGGCGTAATTGGTCTGGCCGACCGAACCATTCGAACCGTTCACGGACGAAATGTTGACGATGCGCCCCCAGCCGCGTGCGGCCATGTCTTCACACAAGGGCTTGGTCATGTTGCATACCGAATCCAGATTCGTGCGAGGAACCGCGTCCCAATTGACCTTGTCCATCTTCCTGAGCGTCATGTCCTGCGTGATTCCGGCGTTGTTCACCAGAATATCGACAGGGCCGACTTCAACCTGAATCCTCGCGACACAGTGCTGGCATGAGTCGTAGTCGGCTACGTCGACCGGGTAGGCGCGAAACTTCCGGCCTTGTGTTTCCATGCTCGCCAGCCATTCGGCTGATGCGGTGTTGTTCGGCGAGTGCGAGACCACAACCGTGTAGCCCGCATCGTGCAGTTTCGTACTGATCGCCTCTCCGAGGCCGCCCATCCCGCCCGTCACTACAGCGATTCGTTTCGTCATCCTTTCCATCCGTGATCGTAATATCTGCGAGGATCATGAATACCCAATGACCGCCTCGCACAACCCGCCATTGCTTTGCCACGATGCATGGCCGCCTCCAGCCTTGCGGAAGGCGACAATGCAATGATCGAACTGCGCGGGTTTTTGTAGGCTTGTGGTATGGCGGGAATGGAGTCTGGTGCGCCAGCGAGCTACGACATGCCGCGCCGGCGGACCGCTCTAAAGAATTCAGATGTCCCGATTGATCAGGTCCACGCGCCCGAGCGCGACACCGGGTTCGGGCCGGTTGCGGCGGCCATTGTGGAGACGTTGGCCTGGGCAGCCGCCACGACGCTATGGACCAGCTTGCGCGCCGCTTGCACCGCTTGCGCTGAATTGCCGGCCGCCGAAAATGCCGCCTTCACGGCAACCACAGCCGTCTCTGAACCCGCCGGCGCATGCTTTGCCCAGCTGTCGATGCGGGCCATTACGTCGCGGTTGAACTGGTCGAACTGCGCCTCGACGACCTGCGCCGAGGCGGACTGGACCGCGACCGCAATGTCGCGGACATGCTGCTGGTACAACAACGTCATCGCGGCAGCCGCCTCAGCAGCGCGCAACGGCGAAGCCCACCAGTCTGCGCTCGCCGTCTCTGGGCGCACTTCCTGCAGACGTGCAGCGCCTTCTGCCAGAACGGAGCGTCCCGCCTGCAAGTTCAGTTCGGCCAGCTTCTGCACACCCGTGAACGCCTCGTTGGCTAGCGTAAAGAAGGTCGAAACATTCGACCCGTAAAATTGCATCAGGTCCTCAGACGAAAATTCGTTCATGGTCTCACTTGGATTAATGTTTGAAACACCGCATTCCGCCGCTAGCGCTCGCCGTCAATTCTCCAGCTGCGGGTCGGGCCGGATTTTTGATTTGTGAACTATAATTAGTAATACGAATTAATTGACGCGCAATTCAAACTCCGATTGAAACGTCCTGCCCGACCTTCCGGCAGACGATAAACATTGCGCGATTCTGACGACCGCGTCGCGGCCACCGGGTTGACTTGATACCCCATACGTCAGCGCCCCGTCGCTGACGGAGCTTTCAGCTACGGAATTTCAGTGCAGTAGTTACATAAAAACGAATTTAGAGTGGTCATTCTAACCAGTAATTGTTAAATCAATCCGCTGGATTTATACGTGATTACCCTTATCTGTTGTGCGAATCGCACGCTGGGGACGGGCAGGTGTCTGGGTACTGCCTCCCTGGGGACATGCCGGCGCTACACGGGTATTGAACGCGATGAGCCGCGGCGACAGTGCTGGACGCGCATGGGCGAAGCGGGGAGAAAGGTCGTCAATCCGGCCCGCCCTACCGCCGGCGATCACACCGCAAACTTATAATTTGCGTGGTCGACGAGGTGAAGTTGATCTGGACGCACGCTGCGGTTTCTGAAGTGCGGCCAACGCCGCGTCCAGAATCTCGAGCCAGCCACTTTCGTAGCCAATCCCCGCCTCCAGCACCACGAGATGCAGCGCCGTTTCCCGGTCCTCCGGCGCGTCGGGAAAATCGCGTTTTGCGATCTCTCGATACTGCGCAAGCTTGCTGGTGTGCACCGCGATCCGGCGTCGTATCTCAGCCTCCAGCCTGGTGGGTCCGACCACCGCTTCCGCGCGCAATCGGACCATGAATTCATGGCGCAAAGGTGCAGGTTCTTCTTCCAGCATGATCCATCGCCTAAGTTCGGCACGTCCTGCGGACAAGATCCGGTACGCGCGCTTGCGCCCTCGCGTGGCTTCTTCCGGCAGCGACTCGATCAAGCCTGCCTGTTCCAGCTGCGCCAGTTCCCGGTAGATCTGTTGATGCGAAGCACTCCAGAAGTAAGCAATCGACTTGTCGAAGCGTGTCGCCAACTCGGACCCGGAGCAGGACCGTTCGGCGAGAGCGGTAAGAAGCGCGTGGGGCAAAGACATTGGATGAGAGCCGGGACGATTGGACCGAGGATAAAGGATTTCCTCTAAAACTATACATTCCCTTGATCGTTTATGAAACTAGTTGCATTATCGGGCATCGTCTATGCAACTAGTTTCACAAACATCATGGAACACTACCCTAATCTGTTGCGCCCGCCTGACCTGGGATTCACTACCCTGCGAAACCGCGTTCTGATGGGCTCCATGCACGTTGGCCTGGAAGAGGCCCCGAACGGCTTCGCACGCATGGCGGCCTTCTATGCCGAACGGGCGCGCGGCGAAGTCGGCCTGATCGTGACGGGCGGCATTGCGCCGAATGAGCAGGGTCGTCCCATGCACGGGGGCGCGATGCTGACCACGGAGGATGAAGCCGAAAAACACCGGCTGATCACCGGCGCAGTGCACGCAGAGGGCGGCAAGATCGCCATGCAGATACTGCACTTCGGCCGCTACTCCTATCAGCCACGGTTGGTGGCCCCCAGCGCGTTGCAGGCGCCCATCAATCCGTTCAGACCGCACGAACTGGATGATGACGAGGTGGAGCAGACAATCGGGGACTTCGTTCACTGCGCGTCACTGGCGCAGTTTGCAGGTTACGATGGCGTTGAAATCATGGGCTCGGAGGGTTACCTCATCAACGAGTTCATCGCTTCGCGGACCAACCACCGTTCCGATCGCTGGGGCGGCAGTTACGAGAACCGCATACGTTTTCCGCTGGAAATCGTGCGTCGGGTGCGCGAAAGAGTCGGCCGCGATTTCATCATCATCTACCGTCTCTCGATGCTCGATCTGGTCGAGGGCGGCTCCACGCTGGAGGAAGTGATCCAGTTGGCCCAGGCTATCGAGCAGGCTGGAGCCACCATCATCAATACGGGAATAGGCTGGCACGAGGCGCGGATTCCCACGATTGCCACCAAGGTGCCGCGCGGGGCGTACACCTGGGTCACACGGCAGCTGATGGGCAAGGTCTCCGTGTCGCTCGTCGCCACGAACCGTATCAACACACCGGAACTGGCCGAACAACTGCTAGCCGACGGCGCCTGCGACATGGTGTCGATGGCGCGCCCCTTCCTCGCCGATGCCGCAATCGTGCGCAAGGCACGCGAGGGCCGCAGCGACGAGATCAACACCTGCATTGGCTGTAATCAAGCTTGCCTCGATCACACTTTCGCCGGCAAGGTGACGTCCTGCCTCGTCAATCCCCGGGCCTGCCACGAAACTGAGATCGTCATCCGACCGGCCGAACAGCGAAAGCGAATCGCCGTCGTGGGCGCGGGACCGGCCGGACTTGCCTGCGCCGTGACGGCTGCGGAGCGCGGACACGCTGTAACGCTGTTCGAAGCCGGTGCCGAAATCGGCGGCCAGTTCAACATTGCCAAGAAGGTGCCGGGCAAGGAGGAGTTCTACGAAACGTTGCGCTACTTTCGTCGCCAGATCGAACTGCAAGGTGTCGAACTTCGCCTCGACACACGTGCCACTGCCGACCTGCTGATGCAGGGAAATTTCGATGAAGTGGTCATTGCGACCGGCGTCGTACCGCGCGAATTGCGGATCGAAGGCCTCAGCCATCACAAGGTTCTGGGTTACCTTGATGTCCTACGCGACGGCGCGCCGGTAGGACACGATGTCGCCATTGTCGGTGCTGGCGGGATTGGCTTCGACGTTGCCGAATATCTGGTGCACAACGGCCAACGCGCCAGTTTGGACCCCGAAATATTCTTCGCTGAATGGGGCGTGGATACGGCTTATGCGACACGCGGTGGCTTGCGCCAACCGCATCCAGAGCCGTCTGCACGTAATGTTTATCTGCTGCAACGCAAGACGTCGAAGGTGGGCGACGGTCTGGGAAAGACCACCGGCTGGATTCATCGTACGAGCCTGAAGACACGGCGCGTGAACATGATGTCCTCGGTGGACTATCAACGCGTCGACGATGATGGACTGCACGTGATCGTCGACGGGGAACCTCGAACCCTTGCTGTGGACAACGTAGTCATCTGCGCCGGCCAGGAGCCGCTACGCGAGCTGGCGGATCAATTACAGGCCGCTGGTCGCAACGTGCACCTGATTGGCGGTGCTGCCGAGGCCGCTGAACTGGACGCCAAGCGAGCCATTCACCAGGGCACCACGCTCGCCGCGGCGCTTTAGACATCCTTTTGTGCTGAAAACGGAGTTCCCATGAAGCAGTCAACCCTTAACCTTCAGCCCGCGGTCGCCGCCTCGCTCGAGAAGTGGCACAAGATGGTGGCAAGCGGAGATCTCAGCACACTGAGTGCTATCGTGCATCCGGATGCGACTTTCCGCTCCCCCATGGCGTTCAAGCCATACGCCCCCGCGCCCGCGCTGCTGATGGCACTACAGACGGTCGTAACGATTTTTCAGGACTTCACCTATCACCGCCAGTTCAGCAGCGCGGATGGGCTGAATGTCGTGCTTGAGTTCAGCGCCAAGGTGCAGGACAAACAGCTGCAGGGGATCGACATGATCCGCTTCGATGACGACGGCCTCATCGTCGAATTCGAAGTGATGATCCGGCCGCTCAATGCGCTACAGGTGTTGGGCGCGGAGATGGGCGCGCGGCTGGCGCAATTCCTACCTGCCTATAAGGCCAAATCCTGAGCAGACGGGTCAGGCAGGTGCTGCATGCCAGTCAACCGAAAACGCCCGTGTGCGTGTCCCCGTACTTCGGGTCGGACGCACCGTTTTTGTTAGTCATTTCGGCATCCTGATTACTTCTCAATCTCGTCATAACCGCGGCCGAGAAATTGCACGAAGCAATAGCCATTGCCGAAGGGATCGGCCATCAGCGCGAGTCGCCCCCACCTGTGCGTGGCAATAGGTTCCTCAAGGCGAGCTCCGAGTGAGACGGACTTCTCAACAGCAGATTCGATTTCCTGGACCACGAAATCAAGGTGAACCGGCGTCCAATGGCGTTCGTAAGTACGGCGTTGAGCTATCGTGCCCGTAGCAGGCGTTCCTTCCGCTTTGACCAGGAGGTAAATCGGCGCCGAGCTGCCCACCATCTCTACGCCGTCCACGCCGAAACGCCGGCCCACCGTTAATCCAAACGCCCCTCCGTAAAAGCGAATTGCGGCCTCGATATCGTCAACATCCACGTTTACGAGAAGGTCCATTGCCTTTGTCCATGTCGTCGTGTTGCTTTACGCCACTGAAACCTGCTTCCTTACACTTGCGATGAAACGGCAGCGGCGGAGTTAGCAATCCCGCTTCGGGAACGTCTGTTCTGGCTTGTTCGCCGAATTAGAGTGCTGATTCAAACAGGACATACGTCCAGCACCGTATCATCGGGGCAGAACAAAATCCGAGGCCCAATATGACTGATTCAAAGAGCATAACCTTCGAGGCGGTGCAGCTTGATAACCGGTCGGAATATGTGGTGCGCGCCACGTGGCCCGACGGTCACGAACAGCAGATCACCGGCTTTACCGACGATTCCGAGGCTCGCGCATGGATAGTCAATGATAGTCGAGGCTGGCTCGACTGGATGGCACATCGTCCACAACCTCGCGACTGATGCCCACGGCCACCCTTCTTCCCCGCTTAAATCTTGGGATCGCTTTGCCCCAAATTCGCGCCAACGCTGTCGCATCGTCAGGATAGGTTGCGGCTCGGTCGTACCAGACGGCTTGAGTCCGCGTCCGTCCGTTCCAAGGTCGATAGGTGTCCCTATTGCTGTCCCGCGCAGCAGGAGCGTGGATCCGCACGCCGCCTCAGTTCCTCTGTCGTTTCCCCCTGGTTATCTGGCTGCCAGCCGGGTGATTTGGCTACGTAGCCCCATACCTCGCGCAGACAACGCGCGGCCTGCAGGTCGCACCACAACGCGTGCCAGTGCTGGAACTCGATAGTGAGGAGGTTATAGGTCGTCGTCGGACGGACCAGACCGAACCGACACGGCACATTGCGCCTCTCCGCGATATAGGTATCGAATAGTCGATCGAACACGATTAGCACGCCACCATAGTTTCCATCAAGGTACTCGAGGTTGGACGCGTGATGCACGCGGTGTGCGGAGGGTGTGTTGAAAATCCATTCAAGTGGCCCGAGGCGTGGAATCCAGGTGATGTGCAGCCAGAACTGGTAAAGCAGGTTGAGCGAAAGCAGCATCAGCACGATCTGCGGTGACATGCCGAATAACGGCGCGACCACGAAAAACAGCATCGAACCCGTAAGCCGGCCCGTCCAGCCGATACGGTACGCCGCGGACAAATAAAGTTGATTGGGGGAATGGTGGACCGCATGGGTGCACCAGAACCAACGCGTCCGATGCGCCGCACGGTGGTACCAGTAATAGCAGAACTCCTGAACAATGAAGCAGGCGAACCACCCACTCCAATGGTTCATCGGCAACGTCCAGAACCTGTGGCGCCAGAACCAGTTCATTGCATCACTCCAGAACACCAGCGGCAGCATCCAGCGCAACGGATACTCACGAACGAGAAAGTCGACCAGCGACACACTGGCTGCCTTCCAGTCATAGCCGCGCCAGCCATGTCGTACTGGTCGAAAGCGGTAACAAAAACCAGCGCGGGCGCGTCGTCGGGCAACGACGCCGCCACATCGAAGCCGTCGATCCCGGGCATCTGCACGTCGAGGAAAATCGCGTCCGGCCGCAGTTGCGCGACCAGCAGCAGCGCCGCAGCACCGTCGGAGGCTTCGGCCGTCACCTCGACATCGGGAAATACCTGAAGCATACGCAGCAGCTTGCTGCGAGCCAGTGCTTCATCGTCGACGATCAGCGCGCGCATGGCAGGGTTACTCCAACTATCAGGCCGTTTCCCGGTCGCAGTCGCATTTCAAGGCTCGCCTGCGCGCCGTACAACGATTACAGGCGGCGTTCGAGGTTGCCAAGCCCCACACCGCGCCGTTCAGGAAGACGCTGCAGATCGCCATCATCCTCGAGTTCGATCTGCACCCGGCTCACGCCACGCCTGATGCGTATCGCGATGTGCGTCAACGCGCTGCGTCGCTCGACAACATGACGAAAACAGTTTTCCAGCAGCGGTTGAAGTCCGAGCGTGGGGACGCGGCAATCCTGTGCGGTGGCGTCGACTTCCCATGAAATCTCGACGCGATCGGCGAAACGCTGGACCATGATGTCTGCATAGGCGCGCAGCAATGCCAGTTCCTCGGCCAGCGATTGTTCTGGACGCTGGCTCGCATCGGTCCCGGCGCGTAACAGGGTTGCCAGACGAGTGAGCAGGATATCGGCCGCGTCGGGATCAGTGTGGATCAGCGATGAAACGGTGTTCAACGCGTTAAACAGAAAGTGCGGCTGCAGTTGCTGGGTCAGTTGCGCGAGTTGCGCCTGTCGCGCCAGGTTCGTCTGCTTTTCGGCCGTCAAGCGCTCTTCGATCCATGCCCTGTAGGACCGGGCGCCAAAAAAATACCGCTGAACAACGCATAAAACATGACGAAACTGGTCGCTTCATAGGCCATTACCTGTACCCACGGTCCATGATGGTATCTGGCTCCTGCCAATGCGTAGATACCCAATCGCAACCCATACATTGCGCTGATGTAAGCAACCATTTGCAGCGGCATCGACGCCCAGGAGCGCAGAAACCATCGCAGTGGCTGGTTGAGATGACTATCGCGCCAATCCGCGCGCCTGACGTGCACTGCGATCAGCACCGTGGCCGCAAGCGCTGAGGAGCCGCTGTCGACAAGCGGCCGCCAAACCTGCAGTCTGCCTGTCCACAAGGATTCCTGAATTCCCAGCGCCAGCATCAGCAGCCAGAACGCGGCCCACACCCACAGCAGACGCCGCCATAAAATCATCGGTTTGGGTTCATCGGAGAGATCGCTAGTGTTCATTTGCCCGGCTCATTTACACTCATCCACGACGCCACGACGCAGGCTTCGGCACGCGTCACGTTTCGACCGTGACTAAAGGCGATTGCCTCTCCCTCCAAACTCCAGAGAGAGCGCGGATCATGGTAATCGCAAAGCGTTATCCGGGTCCATTCCGGCCTCCCGCCCTGTCAATGATTGCTTGAGGAAAGTCCTTACGCGTCTTTGTCGTCCAGCTGCGCGTTCCCGGCAATTTTTGTCCATCTCGATGGTGTAATGTATTGCTCATCGTGACGACACTTCATGCCCCCGCCAATGAAAAGAATCGCGAGCTTTGCGCGACGGGTCTTCGCGCCGATCGGTCCGCAGTGGTATCTCGCCGTGCTAGTCGCGATCGGCGGCTTGCTGGTGCTGCGGCCGGTCGTGCTGCGCGTGCGGACCGGCAGCCACGGCAATGGGGCCGACTATATGCTGCAGCTTCTCGACAGGTCGAGCCTGCTGGTGCTGCCACAAATGGTCATCGCCGTGGGCCTTGCAACGATGGCGATCGGGATCCTGTTGCGCGCGCGTCTCGCCTGGACGCTGTCGATCGTGCTGCTCGCCGCGGCCGCGGTTATGAGTCTGCTGGGTCCCTACCCCAGCCTCTCCCGGTTTGGTTACGCGATTGCGCTTGCCATCGCACTCCTCTACTACTGGCGGCGCTTCGATCGTGCGAGCATTGCAGCGAGCAGTCTGTTCGCGTTCCTCAGCATCGGCTCGTTACTGATTTATTCGGTATTCGGCGTGCTCTACCTCGGAGCCGAGTTCTCGCCGCCGATCCACGATCTCACGACGGCGATCTACTTTTCGATCGTCTCCATGTCGACGGTCGGCTATGGCGACATCGTGCCGGATACCGGCTCCGCCCGTCTGTTTACCGCATCGATCATCGTGCTCGGCATCACCGTGTTCGCGACATCGATCAGCGCGGTCATCGGGCCCGTCATCGGCAGCAATCTGAAGCGCATCGTCAAGGGAGGTCTGTCCAACGTGATCCGCAAGAACCATTTCCTGATCGTCGGCGTGTCGCCGATTGCGCATAGCGTGTATGACGGGTTGCGTAAACGTGGCTATTCGGTCACCGTATTAATTCCGTCTGGCATGCAGAACAATTACCCGGACGATGCCGACCTCGTCGTTGGCGACCCCAGCGATACGGCCACGCTCGAACGGGCCGGCGCTAGCGTCGCGCGCGCGGTGTTGGCCCTGCGCGCGGACGATTCCGAAAACGCCTTTACTGTGCTCGCGATCCGCGAACTGGCACCGAAGGTGCGCACGGTCGCGCTCGTCAACGACAGCCGCAACCTGCAGCGGCTGCGGCTCCTGAAGCCGGATATGGTGTTTTCGCCGCAGCAGTTGGCCGGCGAGTTGCTCGCGCGCACGCTCAACGACGAGACGATCGACAACGCGCTCGTGTCGCGCCTGTTGTTCGGCTCGACTGATTGAGCCCCACGTGACGCATGCCCACCGAAACCAGCGCCAGGCAGGGGAGCATATCGAGTAACGTCCCGTGATCCGAGATCTCTGGCAGGCCGAAGAAGTCCAGCCTAGCCTTGTCCGGCTTCCTTAACGACCGGCACTCTGGCCGCCATCGACGTGCAGGATTTCGCCGGTAATGAACGGTGCCGAATCCAGGAACAGGATGGCGTTGGTGATATCGCTCATTTCGCCAATGCGGCCCAGCGGATGGAAGGTACCCAGCATTTCGTGGGTTTCAGGCGCGTGCATCGGCGTCGCAATGACCCCAGGTGCAACGGCATTCACACGGATTCCTTTCTTTGCGTACTCAATTGCCAGCGATTTGGTGGCGGCGTTCAGCCCGCCCTTCGTCAGCGCTGCCAATACGGAATACACGCCGCTGATCGCCTGGTCCACGACGCTCGCGGTCACACTGACCACGTGGCCGCTCGAATGCTTTTCCATTTCGGCGATAGCGAGTTGCGTGATGTAGTAGAAGCCCGCCATGTTCACGTTCATCACCGCGGCGTAGTCTTCGCGGGTGTTTTCCGTAAAAGGCTTGCCGATATAAATGCCGGCATTGTTCACCAGCGTGTTGATCCGGCCGAACTTCGCGACGCCTTCCGAGATGACACGTTGCGCCGTTTCGGGATCACCGATATCGCCGGCGATCGTCAGGATATTCGGATCTTCCGATGGCTTGATCGAACGCGACGTCGAAATCCAGTCAGTCTTATCGCCTCATCGTCGCGCGAATCGAATCATGATTCGTTTGCCCCGCTGCCGGTAGAATGCCAGGATTGCTTTCAGTTATTCTCCCTGCGAATGAATGACAAGCTATCGACCCTTCAACTGTTCGTGCGGGTCGCTCACACATCGAGTTTCACTAAAGCCGGCCGGGAATGGGGCCTAAGCCAACCGTCGGCTTCGCGGCGCATTTCGGAACTCGGGGAGGAAGTCGGCGCGGCCCTGTTCGTGCGAAGCACACGCGCCGTCACGCTGACGGAAGCGGCTAGCGAGTACCTCAGCTGCGTTGAAACGATTCTCTCCGCGTTAAATGAGGCAGACCACGCTGCGCGAGGCACCCCGGAACTGCGAGGCCATTTACGCGTCGCTCTGTCGACCAGTTTCGGGGTCCGCGAGGTGATCCCGAGGATAGGCCGGTTCATGAGCGCGCATCCCGCTTTGCACGTTGACCTGCGCATGGTCGACGACCGGCAGGACCGGATTGTCGACGGCGTCGATGTGGCGTTCCGCTTCGGACAACTGAAGGACTCGAGTGCCACCTCAACGCTGCCCGGGCGTTGCCCTCAGATGCTGGTCGCCTCACCGGATTATCTGGCCACGATGGGAACGCCGCTCGAGCCAGGCGATCTGGCCGGCCATACCTTCATCATGGGGCCGTCAGGCGCTGACGTGCGGGGCTGGACCTTCGAGAAGGGTGGAAGGCGGGTCATGGCCCGTGGAGAGGGACGTCTGACTGTCTCCCTGAACGAAGGGACCACCGCTGCTGCCGTCGCCGGTCTGGGGATTCTGGCAACAGGGTTCTGGGGTTGCCGTGCGGAGTTGTCCGACGGTCGAGTCTCGCGAGCGACGCCTATGCTGATCGACACGAGCCGTTATCGCACGGAAGCGCCCAAACATTGACAACGACATTCATGATTCCAGTTCATGAGGGTTTGCCGTTTTACAGGCTTTATCACTAGATCGTATCGACCTATCATCCTCCATTCAGACGGCGATCAAAGCGCCGGCAGGCGCGCCGTTTCCGGCGTGCACGCTCTGGTAACCACAGGCGCAGCCTGCATGGAGAAAACGAGAATGGACTATCGGTATCTGGGTCGTAGCGCCCTCAAGGTGTCACCAATCTGTCTGGGCACGATGATGTTTGGCGGCGAGACGGATGAAGCGACCTCGCGCCGGATTATCGACAAGGCCTTTGATCAAGGTATCAACTTCCTGGATACCGCGGACGTCTACCACGCGGGTCGATCCGAAGAAATCGTCGGCCGGGCGCTCGCGGAACGCAGGGACGATTGGGTCGTGGCGACCAAGTTCGGCTATCCGGCTTCGGCGACCGCTCGCCCGAACGAACAGGGGCAGTCGCGCAAATGGATCTGCCAGACCGTCGACGCCAGCCTGAAGCGCCTCGGCACCGACTATATCGACGTTCTCTACTTCCACCGGTCGCTCGTCGACGCGCCGCTCGAGGAAGGAGTTCGTGCCATCGGCGATCTGATTCGCCAAGGGAAAGTGCGTTACTTCGGCTTGTCCAACTTCCGCGCCTGGCGTGTTGCGGAGATTGTGCGGCTCGCCGATCAGCTCGGCATCGATCGCCCCGTTGCAATCGAACCGGTCTACAACATGGTCGACCGCACCGCCGAAGTCGAACTGATGCCTGCTGCCGGACACTACGGCATTGGCGTGGTGCCCTACAGCCCGCTTGCACGCGGCGTGCTGACCGGCAAATATGCGCCCGACGATGCGCCGCCGGCCGACTCACGCGTGGCGCGCGGTGACAAGCGCATCCAGCAGACCGAGTGGCGCGCCGAATCTCTCGCCATTGCACAGAAGGTCGCGGCGTACGCCGCTGAGCGCGGTACCACTTCGATTGCGTTCGCCATCGCGTGGGTGCTCAGGAACAAGCTCGTGAGTGCCGCCATCGCCGGTCCACGCACGGAAGCTCATTGGGACACCTACATGGATGCCCTGACGCTGCAACTGGGACCGGACGACGAAAAGTTCGTGGACAGTCTGGTTCCTCCAGGGCATGCATCGACACCCGGCTATACGGATCCGAACTATCCGGTCGAAGGCCGTCGCGTACCAGGCTGATCTTGCAACCCGCGCTTATACGTGCTCCCGCGCGCGCCCGCCTTCACGAAGCCGAGGGGCATGTCCCCGATGCTTCGCCGGCCGTTCGATCGTGGTCACGGAAGACGGCACCTGGGTGATTCGTCGTCCGTAGCAGTTCTGGACAGCCATCACACGATGCCTTTAAAAATTCACCAACACGTGGACAAGGCAGGTGCAAAAAAACACGGGCACTCATACCCGAAGACCTCGACTCTTGAGCCGATAGACGAGTTGAGGCCGCGTAATCCCCAGCGTACGTGCAGCCGCCGACAAATTGCCTTGCGCACGTTGCACGGCACTCTTCAGCAGCGCAGTTTCTATATCGTCGAGCGATGTCGGCTCGATATCGCCGCTGATCCCCATCAGCAGGCTATTCACCTTTCGTGTGACCCGTTCAATCTCTCCATCGGAAGAACTCGCTGTCTGGTCGAGCAAGGATCCAGCAGACGTCAACGCCCCATTGGCCCCCAACCCAAACATCTCCGCATCGATTGTTTCCCCACTCGTGAAGAGATGGCTGATGTCGATAGCGCCTCCATCCGGCGCGAGAATCACGCCCCGCTCCACCAGGTTTTCCATCTCGCGAATATTGCCGGGCCAGCCATAGTTCAACATGGCGTCAATCGCTCGGCCAGTAAAGCCCGTTATGTCACGTTGATGGACCGCGCGATATTTTCGTAGCATGTGATTCAGCAGCACCGGCAGATCCTCACGCCGTTCACGCAATGAAGGCACCCGGATCGGAAAAACGTTGAGGCGAAAGTACAGGTCTTCTCTGAAGCGACCCGCGCGAATTTCATCCTTGAGATTCAGGTTCGTTGCAGCGACAACGCGCACGTTGACGCGACGTGTCTGGGTATCGCCCACTCGCTCGATCTCCCCTTCCTGCAACGCACGCAAGAGCTTACCCTGCGCCGTCAAGCTGAGCGTGCCGATTTCATCGAGGAAAAGCGTGCCGCCATGCGCACGTTCGAAGCGGCCGGGGCGGCTTTGCGTGGCATCCGTAAAACCGCCGCGCTCGACCCCAAACAGTTCCGATTCGACCAGCGCTTCGGGAATGGCAGCGCAATTGACTGCAACGAACGGGCCGTCACTGCACGCGCTGATCCGGTGTACGGTTCGCGCGCATACCTCTTTGCCGACACCGCTCTCGCCCAAAAAAAGAACCGTGGCACGCGTACTCGCGACGCGCCGGATCATATGGCAGACTGCATTGAAACCCGGCGATGCGCCGACCATGTTGTCATCGCCAAACGCGGTTGGCGCCCGCGTATCGCCGACACCAAACACCGTTTGCTCGCGTTTGACCGCACCCGCGGACAAACCTTGCGTAAACGACTGTGCCTGCATGAAGTGCAAATCGTCGGCCGCTTCTTCGCCCCATTCTTCGACCGGCTTACCGACGATTCTGCACTGAGCCTGCCCCATCGCGCGACACTCGACTTCCCGATAAAGGATCGGACGGCCCATGAAAACACTCGTGTAGCCGGACGCGTAACCAATCTGGGTCCAGCAGACAGGCTCGGCGCCGATGCCATAAATGCGGATGTGCTCCTCGTCCTCGGCACAATTTTTCCAGATGAATTCGCCGTAGTATTTGCCCTTCTCGACATCCAGTTCAAGGCGCACCGGTTCAACGAAGGTCATCCCTTCCAGCATGTGCAGTTGCGGGCCGACCGCAAACATCTCCGTAATCGTGCTGTCCGGCCGCACTTTGCGCGCCAGTTCCGCATCGCGCGCTCCGGAGTTGTAACCCATGCGCGTGAGCAGTCCGCGTGCGGCGCCGATCCCAAGGCTCTCGATCAGTTCGCGCCGCATCACGCCCACCGAGCCGGTGTGGACCAGCAGCATACGTTGGTCGTCCAGCCAGATTCGCCCGTCACCCGGGGAGAAATGCAGTCTCGACATGAGGTCTGCCATGTCCGGGTATCGCAGACTGTCCACGCAACCGCCGTTCGGCGTGAGCAGTGACATGCGTTCGCTGGCCGCGCGCTGCGCTTTATCTTGAGTCGTCATCAGGACTCGTCTCCCATCATTATCTGGTCAAGATCCGCTCACCGGCGTTGCCCATCAGTATGCAACGCTTCGCACGCCCGTGCAGCGCGAGGCATGCCTCCAGACATGGGGTGTTCCCGGATATCCATTTGATTGGACCCGGATCCGGCTGAAGCAACCGGTTTCGATCATTTGATCAAGCACTGCCCATCGTATCTCACCCGGAGCATGGGTCGCCGGACTTCGAGTACTGGCTGGTGCCCCTTGATTCGCAAAGGATTGCACCGTTTGTATGCCGCATCCGCAGCCCCCTCGATCGTCGTTGGCACAGGGGTTGCATTAATAGGCACGCAACCGCGGCTTTTGATTAAAGCGTGCAGTCATGCAGTACATGAATCAGGTGAATCGAATCTGATGTGGATATCAGGAATAAAGGAGACAGCGATGCGATCGCATACGCCGAATGTCGAGCCGCCCTCGCGCGCTTTCGACGTAACCCGACGCTTTGTTCGTGTCAGGCAACAGCGCAATGACGGCTTTGTCGAGTTCGACTTTTCCATCGGCGACCCGGGACTGAGTGTCGAACTCGTCATGACGTTGCCAGACTACGAGTCATTTTGCACGGCAAACCGCGTGGTCCATCTGACCCACGACGAGGCCGAAGCGCTCGATCTAGACCAGCTTAAATGGCGCTACGGACGGCCTGGGCTGTCTGAATGATCCGTGTAGAAAACGAAGGAGACATTCCATGCAAATCGATATTAAAACGTCTGCAGTCCAGCAGATCCGTCAAACGTTCTCGCATGTTGCGAGAAGGCTGGGCGCAGACAAGCCCGCCTCGCGCTATCAGGAAGCGACGCTGGAACTACAGCCCGAAGACAATTTCCACTACCGCCCGCTGTGGGAGCCCGAATTCGCGTTGTATGACAAAGGCCGTACGGCCATCCGGATGAACGACTGGTATGCGTTCAAGGATCCTCGCCAGTATTACTACGGCACCTACACGATCACGCGTGCGAGGCAGCAGGACACCATGGAGAAGAACCTCGAGTTCGTCACCAGGCGGCGCCTGCTGAATGACCTGCCGGATGACGTCAAAGCACGCATCGCCGCCTTGATGGTGCCGCTCAGGCATGTCGAGTGGGCCGCCAATACGAATAACTGCTACGTGACCGGCTATGGATGGGGCACCGCAATCACCCAGGCCACGATGTTCCATAGCATGGACCGCCTGGGCATTGCGCAGTATCTGTCACGCCTCGGCCTGATTCTCGACGGCAATCAGGGCACGTCGCTGCTGGATGGCAAGGAGCGCTGGCTCCACGATCCCATGTGGCAAGGTTTGCGCCGCATCGTCGAGAACACCATGGTGGTGAAGGACTGGTTCGAGACCTATGTGGCCCAGAACGTCGTGCTGGACGGGCTGCTCTATCCCCTCGTCTACCGCCATATGGATCAGCGTCTGTCGCAACTGTACGGGCCCGGCATTGGCATGTTGAACGAGTTCGCCAGCACATGGTTCGACGAGTCGAATCGATGGATCGACGCGACGCTCAAGACAGCGGCGGCAGAGTCGACAGACAACGCCGCATTGCTCGGCCAGTGGATCGCCAGGTGGCGTCCTCAGGTACTCGATGCGTTGCGCCCCCTCGCGAACGAAGCGCTGGGCACGGCAGACGCCGAGTCCGCCATGCGTGAGATCGAAGAGGCATTCGACCTCCGCTTGTCGAAACTGGGCATGTCGATCGCCTCTGCCCCGGAGGCAAATCATGACTGATTCCGTGTTCATCGCATTTCAGACCAACGACGATTCCAGGCCGATCATCGAGGCCATCGAAGCGGACAACCCACACGCGGTCGTCAACGCGTTTCCTGCCATGGTGAAGATCGATGCGGTCGGACGCCTGGTGATCCGACGCGAATCGATCGAAGCGCGAATTGGCCGTGACTTCGATCTACGCGAACTGCAACTCAACCTGATCTCGCTGGGCGGCAACATCGACGAGACGGACGACGAATTCATTCTTGAATGGAAAGCCTGAACGGCAAACCGGAGACACACCATGAGCACTGCAGCCGTAGCGCCGAAGAAACTTAGCATTAAGGAAAACTACGCGATGCTAACGCGTGGACTAGGATGGGACACCACCTATCAGCCGATGGACAAGGTTTTTCCGTACGACCAGTTCGAAGGCATCAAGGTCCACGACTGGGACAAATGGGAAGACCCGTTTCGTCTTACTATGGACGCCTACTGGAAGTATCAGGGCGAAAAAGAACGCAAGCTGTACGCGATCATCGACGCATTCCAGCAGAACAACGGTCAGTTCAACGTCACCGACCCACGCTACATCAACGCGCTGAAGCTGTTCCTGACCGGGGTGAGTCCACTCGAATACGCCGCGCATCGCGGCTTCGCATTGGCCGGACGCAACTTTCGCGGAGCCGGTGCGCGGATTGCCTGCCAGATGCAGGCAATCGACGAACTGCGTCATGCGCAGACCCAGGTGCATACGATCAGTCACTACAACAAATTCTTCAATGGTTTTCATGACTTCAAGCACATGCATGACCGGGTCTGGTACCTGTCCGTGCCGAAGTCGTATTTCGAAGACGCGATGAGCGCCGGGCCGTTTGAATTCGTGACCGCGATCTCCTTCTCGTTCGAATATGTGCTGACCAATCTGCTCTTCATGCCATTCATGTCGGGCGCTGCCTTCAACGGCGACATGGCGACGGTGACATTCGGCTTTTCCGCGCAATCCGATGAATCGCGGCATATGACGCTTGGCCTGGAAGTCGTGAAGTTTCTGCTGGAACAGGACCCCGGCAATGTGCCGATCATCCAGAAATGGGTCGACAAATGGTTCTGGCGCGGCTACCGCCTGTTGACGCTGGTCGCGATGATGATGGACTACATGCTCCCCAAGCGGATCATGTCCTGGCAGGAAGCGTGGGAAACCTACTTCGAAAAGAACGGTGGCGCGCTATTTCACGACCTCGAACGATATGGCATTCGCTTGCCGAAATATCACGAAGTGGCCTCGAAAGAGAAAGATCGGATCTCGCATGAAGCGTGGGGCATCTTTTACAACTACACGCACGCGGCCGCCATGCACACATGGATTCCATCGGACGACGAAATGACCTGGCTGGCGGAAAAGTATCCGGCGACTTTCGACAAGTTATATCGGCCCCGTTTCGAGTATTGGCGCCAGCAGCAGCAAGAGGGCAAACGCTTCTACAACAATACCTTGCCGATGCTCTGTCAACTCTGCCAGATTCCGATGGCCTTCACCGAGCCCGACGATCCGACAAAGATCTGCTATCGCGAAAGCGACTATCTCGGCAACAAGTATCACTTCTGCTCCGACGGCTGCAAGGACATCTTCGACAATGAGCCGGAGAAGTACGTGCAGGCATGGTTGCCGGTCCATCAGATCTACCAGGGACATTGCTTCGAGAAAGACGCCGATCCGGGCGCGGCCGACTTTGACCCGCTGGCCGAAGTGCTGCGGTATTACCACATCAACGTCGGCGAAGACGGCCACGAATTCGAGGATTCGCCAGACCGGAAAAATTGGCTGCGCTGGACCGGCAAGCCCAGTCACGGCGGAGAGGAAACCCGCGAAACCCCACCCGCGGATAAAGCCGCCTGAAGCCGCACCTCGCCCGCATTCAGAAGGAGACACGTTATGTCAGTTATCGCACTCAACGAAGGCTATCGCGGCGAAGTGAAAGACCGTGAAGAAAACTTTCACGGCAATCGCCTGCTCTTTATCGGCTGGGAAGATCATCTGATGTTCTGCGCGCCGCATTGCATCCCCGTCGCGCCGACCATGACCTTCGCCACGCTCGCCAACGAAGTCATTCCGGGAATCTATTCGTCGCATCCCGACTGGAGCCAGGTCGCGATTGGCGAAATCGAATGGTTCCGGTCGAACGAGCGCTTTACACCCGCGTTCGAGCGGACGCTCGCAGAAAACGGAATCCTGCATAAGGCCGTGATCCGCTTTCGTACACCCGGCCTGACCGGCATCCATGGTTCATGCAGCTAGGCCAGCGGCTGATGCCATCACGAAGAAAGGAGAGGCCGACATGAGTTTTCAGTTAACGATCGAGCCGATCGGTCACACCATTGAAATCGGCGACGACCAGACCATTCTCGACGCATGCCTGCGGGCGGGTGTCTGGCTTCCGCACGCGTGCTGTCACGGCCTGTGCGCAACCTGCAAGGTTCAGGTCACCGACGGCGAGGTCGAGCATGGCAACGCGTCGCCGTTCGCACTGATGGATTTCGAGCGCGACGAACGCAAGTGCCTGGCCTGCTGCGCGACAGCGCAATCCGATATCACGATCGAGGCCGATATCGACGAGGACGTTGACGCGCGTCACTTTCCGATAAAAGACTACACCGGCCGAGTGAAGGAGATGATCGACATAACGCCGACGATCAAAGGCATTTTCATCGAACTGGAAGATGCCATCGAGTTTCAGGCAGGCCAGTACGTGAACGTTCATATTCCGGGTGAAGCGATGCCGCGCGCGTTTTCGATCGCCAGCAAGCCTGCTTCATCGCGCTTGATCGAATTGAACGTAAGGCGTGTGCCAGGCGGAAAGGGCACGGGATATTTACATGACCTGATGACGCCCGGCGACGAGATTCGCCTGACCGGTCCGTTCGGCAGGTTTTATGTGCGTGCTTCGGACCCGCAACCCGTCATCCTGATCGCAGGGGGATCGGGGCTTTCAAGTCCCAGATCGATGCTGCTGGATTTGCTCGAGCAGGGGGACAGTCGGCCTATCACGCTCGTGTACGGTGCTCGCGATCGTGGAGAACTCTACTATCACGAACGATTCCTCGAACTGGCGGAGCAACATCCGAATTTCGTATATGTCCCGGCGCTTTCCGGCGAAGCGACGGAATCGGCGTGGGGCGGCTTTCGTGGCTTCGTGCATGAGGCCGCGAAAGCGCACTTCGGCAACGATTTTCGCGGCCATAAAGCGTATCTGTGTGGGCCCCCGGTCATGATAGAAGCGTCCATCAGGGCACTCATGCAAGGACAATTATTCGAACGCGATATTTATACGGAGAAGTTTCTGACGAGCGCCGACGGATCCGAAGCGATAGCGAAGAGTCCACTGTTCAGATCCATCTGAAGTCTGGACTGGGTGACGAGCGTGCCTCACGCGCGACGGCGCGCGCAATGACGCCCCCTCAGTCCTTCTCAGGATACGCAATGTAACGGATGATCTTCCAGCTACCGTCACGCTGGCGACCGAATACATCGAGCCCGGTCTCATCGTTAGACTGGTGTTTGCCGCCCCTGGTGACGGTCGATGTCCATGTCAAGCGCACGACCGCGATATCACCGGAGACAATGATCTCCTTGATCTTGAGGTCGTAATGAAGCGATTGCGTCGTATCGGCCAGCGCATGTTGGAGCCGCGCACAGAGTAATGGGTAGGTCCGCTCAGGCGCGCCATAGAAATCGTAGCGAAGGTCGGAGGCGAAGAGATCGCAGATATGGGCTGCACGTCGCGCATTGAAGTCCGCCCGCCACTGAGCCAGGGCGGCGCTGATGGTGCTCGCGGGATCCTTGTCGACTGTCGCTGCGCTCAGCGCACAAGGGAGTGCGGTGAGGATGACAACGGCCATACCCACGCGAAGTACCAGTCGAATCATGTTGGGCTCCTTGCGTATGCATCGCCGGCAATATCCGGGGTCGACTGACCTACCGTATGGCACGGTACGACTGCGCGTGCGCCAGGTTCATATCAGCGCATCTATCTCTCTCACCTTATTAATATTTTTTATTTGCTTCAAAAGAATCTTGTTGCGCCGGTTTTGACGGTGTTGCTTTTTTGACGAAACATCCTCGTGCGAACGGTTTTCGTCCAATTATTGGGTAACGCCGCGTAATAAAAATGTTTAGAATCAACTTTGCCGCACGTACCGCACATAAGTGCGGGCGTGCGCTAATGGATATGCCTTTGGCTGGTTTGACCGGATTCCGTCTTGCGGAACGATCAATGCCTTGCACGAAGGGTGAAGCGGCGAGACGCGCGTTCCATTGAACCTAGAACCTGAGAGCGCCGGTATACCGGCTCGTGGCAGACGCAAGTGTAAAAGCTTGGTTATCCGTGCGATGTTAAACCGCACCGGACTGCCTCGTCCTGAACTTTACCGAGTGATAGCGAAACGTAATTCACGTGATCGCTTAAATATAGATAACCCTTGAAACTAGAGGGAGGGGCCGCATGATTGAAGTTCCTTTTACCGATGCAGACCGGTCTCGCATCGCCCGCCTTTTCCCAGTGAGTCCCCCTGCCCGCGCCTCACGCGCCGCGCGTTCGTCGGCGTTTGCCCCAGCCTCGCCGGCTGCTTCTTAACGGACACTCCTGCGTCGGGCGAAACGTGTCGCGCGTCGCCACTGCTGGCTCGCGAACCGCTCACGCCATAAAAAGGCGAATGCAATGAACCAGAATGCTCTCGCGCACGTGGCGCGCCAGTCGATCCTCGATCGGCATGGCGCGATAGTCGGTCATGAACTTTTCTTCCGTGATCCGCCGGGGTCGGCCGGCAGCCCGGACGGGTTGGCCCGCACCTCGGCGGTGGTTGAGCGCGTGATCGGAACGCCGGGTTTTGCGTCGATGGTGGACTCCCGCGACGTCTTCCTGAACTGCCCAGACACGTTCCTGTTTTCCGACCTCGTGCACATCCTGCCGCCGGAACAGTTCGTACTCGAAGTTCTTGAGGATACCGAACTCAGCGCCGACCTGTCGGCCCGATGCGACGAGCTACGGCGAGCGGGATTCCGCATCGCGCTCGATGACGTGCGCGCGCTCACACCCGAGGTCCTGGCATTCCTGCCGCACGTCGATATCGTCAAGCTGGACTGGCCTTATATCGAGCCGCGGCTGATACCGGAGATGGTCGCAAGAATAAGGCATTCGCCAGCCCGAATCCTCGCCGAGAAGCTCGAAACCCGCAGCGCCCGCGACGCGGCCATGCAGGTGGGCTGCGATCTCTTCCAGGGCTATTTCTTCGCGACGCCTCAGACGCTCACCGCCAAACGGGTGCCCCACCAGCTTCTCGGCGTGATCCGGGTGCTCGAACTGGTGATGGCCAACGCGCATTGCGCCGAAATCGTGGCTGCGCTCCGGGACACGCCGACGCTTGTAGTGCAATTGCTACGGATGGTGAATGCAGCCGGCAATATGCGCACGCAGCGCACGCCTGTCACGTCATTGGGCGATGCCGTGATGCAGGCTGGCACCCGACAACTGACGAGGTGGTGCGGCTTGCTTTTCTACGGAACACCGTCGAGTCTTTCGACCGACAGCGATCCGCTGATCGAGCTGGCCCAGTCGCGCGCGGCCTTCATGGAACAGGCAGCCAGAAAACTGGCACCCACCGATGATCAGATGGCCGAGCAGGCCTACTTATCCGGGCTGATATCGCTTGCCCACGTGCCGTATGGCGTCGATGTGGAAAGCTTCATCGGCGCGTTGCCGCTCAGCGAGCCCATCCAGCGGGCCGTCGTCGAACACGCTGATGACCTGGGGCAATTGCTGACGATCGCCGAGCTCTACGAACGCGGCAATCTCGATGCGGCAATCAGCCAGGCCAGTGCTTTTGGCGACCCGTTTGCTGCAGTCCTGTCGGAGATCGGGGGATGATGTGCTCCTCCCCGGCCTGCACACCTGATTGATTTCGTCCTGCGCGATGTGAGTGGGCCATGCCTGCATGGCTAACCATCGAAACCGCTTTGTAGGACAATAGCGTGGCCGAGCCACACCTCGCCACGCGCTTTCGGGGCACCACCCGGGCTTTGGGCCAAGCTCTGCAACGTGCGATCCGGCATGCCAGATGCACCAGGCAGTCGGTGAAGCCGATGAACCGAGACCAACGAACACCAACCGTATAAATCAGAATGGACAGCCTGCTTATAGGTCCCGCGCCACGCAAACAGGTTGTGTTTGCGGGAGCATGCGCGTTGCTCATTCTGCTGACGCTCGTGATAGCGGGGCCGCGCGCTCATCAGCCGTTGCCGTCCGTTACTCCCTTCATGCCAATGTGCGCCCTCACGGTGTTCACGACCTCGGGAATCGTCGCATTCCTTTTCGGCGCCCGCTTTTCCGTGACGCGACAACCGATGCTGGGTGTACTCGGCGCGTATGGCTACACGGCCATCACCGTCGCATTGCAACTGCTGATGTTCCCGGGCGTTTTTGCGCAAGCTGGACTGTTCGGCGCGGGCCCTCATAGCGCGGCGTGGATGTGGGTTTTCTGGCATGCAGGATTTCCGCTGCTGGTCAGCCTGTCGCAACTCGCACGCGACCGCCCCCTGAGCACGCCAATCAGGACGCCTTCTCCCGCCCGCTGGATCTGGGCACTGATCGGCGCGCCAACCATGCTTGCCGCCGCGCTGGGCCTTCTTGCTGTTCGCGTAGACCTGTCTGCCCCATTCCATGCGATGCCCGAGGCGAACGTCTTCAGCGGTGGTTGGGCCATGGCGGTCATCTGCTCACTCGACGTCCTTGCGATCGCCATTACTTTGTTCAAAGGGCGTCTGCGTACCGTTCTCGATTTGTGGATAACGATCGCTCTCCTGACGTCTTTGGCGGATACCTGCCTGAATCTGCTGAGCGTGGTCCAATTTACGCTGGGGTGGTACGTCGCGCGAGTCTTTAGCATGCTCTCGCCGAGCATTCTGGTGTGCGTGCTGGTTTGGGAAGTGACCGTGCTCTACCGCGAATTGAGCAAGGCCCACGCATCCTTGTTACACACGTCCACCCGCGACGCACTCACACGCGTTTTCAATCGCAGCTACTTCGACGACCAGTTGGGTATGGAATTCGACCGTGCTGTGCGCAACGGCAAACCCCTTTCGCTCGTCATGGTCGACGTTGACCACTTCAAGGATTACAACGATGCCTTTGGCCACCTTCGAGGCGATACTTGCCTTGGCGCGGTTGCGAGCGCACTGGCGGGAATCGCGCAGCGGCCCGGCGATTTTGTTGCCCGCTACGGAGGTGAAGAGTTCGCGCTGGTGTTACCGGATACCGGTCCGGCTGAAGCCGCGGTTATTGCGGAGCATGCCCGGCTTGCGGTAATGAATTTGCACCTGACGGCTCCATTACCCGGCGGTCGGGTGACCGTCAGTGCCGGCTGCGCAACCAGCGAATTCAACACGCTCAGCAGGTCCAGCGAACTCGTTCAGGCTGCAGACGCCGCGCTTTACCAGGCGAAACACGCAGGACGCAATCGGGTTCAGTCCGCGACAGCCTGAAGGCACACGTTCAACGCACGAACGCGACGTCGCGTGTTCCTTCACGCACGTCAGGTCGGCCGCTCGATCAGGAAATCCATTCAAGATTGTCGTATTGCGCCGTTCATAGACTGCACAGCAGCGCATTGAGCGCGTCGCACAGGCGGCAAATCGATTTCTCGTCCATCAGGATGACCAGGTGTGCGCGGAACGTCTGATCTTCGAGCGTGAAATTGACCTCGAGCAGAAGCGCGATCTGCCACGCGACGCCGTGTGCCTGAAAGACATCGTCAAGCGCGATTTCTTTTCCGAGCAGACTCGGTGGAGAAAAGACTGGCGTGCGGTCGAGCTTGTCGAGAATGCGCGAAACGCATGCTCCCGTCAGAACGTTTGCGACGTCGAAAATCAGCTCCGTCTCGCTGACCGTCTCGGGAGCTGAGTGAATGGATGGCTCGTTGACGAGCGCGCACAGGTGTCCTACCCCGCTGCTGCGGCAGATCACGATTGCCTCGCCGTTGATGTCCGAGCGAAAGCCCTGGCGCACGGCCGTCACACTTTCGTCTATCCCGGTCATCTCGCGCAGGATCTGCGTGGCCTCGTCCACCCTGACGACGGACACGTGAGGAACGGATAGCTGGATGAAGGAGTTGATCAGGCCGGCGAGACGCGTAGCGGCCTCGCCCATTGCCATGTTGGCGATCTCCTGCAAGGCGTCACGCTGCTCTACGGTAAAAACGTTTTCAGGCATACGATCTGTACTTCGCGGTGATTGACCCTTTCCACGGTTTATCCATGCTGGGTAGTTGCGAGCTTACGCGACTGTTTTCAACCGACTTGACCGTGCGTGTCAGTTTTTCCAGATTTCACGCCCTTTATTCAAGTGAATGAAACCTGTCATGCGTTTATCCGCTTTATGCGAAGTTCGCCGGCGAGTCGCCGCGCAAACGACGAAATGATTTGACCGGCATGGAAATGTCGGAGTAAAAACGGTCAGACCAGATCGCCACGCCCGCAGCGTTCGCTGACGCGTGGAATACGCGTTCGGATAACCATGGATTGCACATTCCCTTATTACGCTGGAATCAGCGTTCGGTTTGTGTGAAATACGCACTCTCTCTATCGGAGGTAGGACGGCCATGATCAATTACCACACGTTGGGCGGCGGCAAGCGGCTCTGCGACATCGTCTTCGCCGGCAGTCACGACGCGGGCATCACGAGCGGCGGCGCCAACGTCCAGACCCAGGATCGCAATATCTTCGAACAGGCCAAGGCCGGCGTGCGCCTGTTCGACCTGCGGATCGCAGGAACCAAGGCTTCGACCAAATCCTCCGCGCCGGTGACGCTGAAGGCCTTCCACGCCGACCCGAAGCTGACGCAACTGAAGGACAAGAAGAATAAAGCCGTCTTCGACCTGGGCGGCAGGCCGGCTAACGTCACCACCACCAAGCTGCCGGTGGACGGCGCGTTCGGCATGCCGCTCGTGGACATGCTGAAAGAGGCAAAGGATTTCGTCAAATACAACACCAGCGAATTCCTGCTCCTGAAGTTCGACAAGTGCACGAACTGGACCATCATCGCAGAGGTTTGCGTGCGGGAGCTCGGCACCTTTCTCTTCACGGGAACGGGTAGCCTCAACGAGAAGACGCTCGACCAGCTGAAGAAGCACGTCGTCGTGCTTTTCACCCCGAAGGGCATCGACGAAGTGGCCAACCAGGGCTACCTTTCGACGACCGGGATCTGGGGTTGCAAGCGCCTCGGGGACGGCACTGGCTACAGCAACGCCTACAACGGCCTGCAATTCGTCGGCAAGGGCGGCACGAACGCCCTCAACGGCGACAGCGACATGGGCAAGATCGCGTCCAACATCGAGAAGCAAGGTGGGCTGATGAAGCTCGGCGCCCTCAACTCCGACCCCGAGGTGATGGGGATGATGTACTGGACGACCACCGGCCTGAAGCGGAGCATCCAGGAGCGCAACTCGACCATGTGGGGGGCGGACAACCGCCCGACCGCCCTCACCGAGCTGTGGATGGCCGGCTTCGGCGAGGCGATCGAATCGCGCCTGCCGACCTACATCTCGTCGACCGACTACACGAACGGTATCGCGCTGAAGGTCTTCATGCCCAATATCGTCATGGTCGATTTCGCCGACATCGACAAGGGCAAGTTCATCTTTGAATTGAATACGACGGCGAGCACGACGCTCACCCAGACCGCACGCAAGATCGCGCAGGCGCGCAAGCTGGCCCAGGGCCAGGGCGGCGCCCGGCGTCAGCAGCGGCCTGGGCTGTACTGAGTTCCCGATTTCCCCGGATCGCAGCGGCATGGCAAACACAGCCGAATTTTGCACGGGTATCCTCCCCGCTCCAGTCAACGCTGTGCCCGTTCCTCGCGACTCCACGCTGCGCCAGGCGCTTCAATCGCAATCCGGTCACAGCACGACCCTCTTCTGAATCGCATGGATTGCATGGAGTACCGCCATGCTACGAACGTTCACACAGCTCTGTGAGCCAGCCAACAAGGCGCTGCTCGTCGCTGCCGATGAGGGCCACGCCACGCTGACCGGCAGCGGCACCTACGCGATGCCGTGGCACTGGCACGACTGCCTGATGTTCATCCTGCCGGGCCAGGGTGCCGTCGAGCTTCGCCACGAAGACCAGCGCGCGGGCACCTGGCTGTCTCAGGATCGCTTCGCGGTCGTACCGTCGGGACGCGCCCATCAGACCCGCGCCGGATGCGCCACTCACACTCACGTGGCCGTCTATGTGACGGGCGACGCGCTGCACAAGCTCGACACCGGCGTCGGCTCGCTCAGCGAATTCCGCCGGCGCACCCGCACGCCCATCCTCGTACGCAGGACGGCCGCGATCCGCGCGCTGCAGGAGCTCTCGCAGTGTAACGACATGAGTGGTTATGGCAGCGCGGCTACCCGCCAGGCCTTGTCGACGGCCCTCCTGATGCAGTGTATAGGCGAGGTCATCACCGGCAAGACGCAACTGGCGACATCGCCGCGTGAACACGGCATGGCGCTGGTAGCCGACATCGAAACCTTCATCGCTCACCACGCTGACCAGGAGATTCCCCTCGATATGCTGGAAGAGCGTTTTGGCGTGTCCCGGCGTCACATCACGCGGCTGTTTCGCGAACGCACCGGCGTTTCGATCGGCGAGTTCCAGCAGCGCACGCGTTACGACAATGCTTGCCGCCTCCTCGCTGAAACGGATCTGCCGATCGGCGAGGTAGCGTTTCGCGTCGGCTTCGAAAGCGGCGCCGCCCTTGCGCGCGCGATGCGCCGCGTCGGCGGCCAGTCACCTTCCGGTCTGCGAGCAGGCATGGCCCGTTCGGTCAAAACGTAGGGCCCGTTCGAACGCGCGGCGCGGCGCCGCTCCGCTTAATCTGGGCGGATAGCAACACACTCCCCGGTCAGCGGGGCTCACGCCGCCATGTCTTTGCGCTCTCAAGTCGAACTCGTCAGCGTGTTTGCCGCCGGTCCCGGCGGCGGCAACCCGGCGCCCATCGTGATCGACGCCGCCGGCATGTCTGACGAAGAAATGCAGGCCGTCGCGCGGCGCTACGGCCACGAAAGTGGCTTCGTCCTGCCCGTCGCGCCCGGCTCCGGCTGCGACTACGAATTCCGCTTCTGGGTGCCGAATCACGAGATGTCGATGTGCGGCCACGCTACCGTCGGCGCGGTCTGGCTGCTCCATCAAGCCGGACGCCTGCAGCGCGACCGGCTGACCATTCAGACGCGCAGCGGCCAGGTCGGTGTCCGCATCACCGGATACACGGATCAGGGCGCGACCGTCGAGATTTCCCAGCCCATGGGCCGCGTCGAGCCGCTGACGCAGCACAGCAAGGAGAAGATCCTCGACGCGCTCGGCATCGGCGACGCGCAACTCGCGCCCCTGCCGATCCAGAACGCCTGCACCAGCCGCGTCAAGACACTGATCCCGCTCAGCAGCCCCGCCGTGCTCGACGCCCTCCAGCCGCGCTTCGACAGAATCGAGACCGTGTGCGAGCAGATCGGCTCCACCGGCCTCTATCCTTACGCGATCTCCGATGCCGGCCGGCAGATCTTCGACGCCCGCCAGTTCCCGCGCGCGTCAGGCTATCCGGAAGACGCGGCCACCGGGATCGCAGCCTCCGCGCTGTCGTTCGGGCTGCTCGCCAATGGCATGGTGGAAGCATCCACGCGGACCATCACGATCCGCCAGGGACGCGCGATGCAACGCCCGTCGCAGATCTCGGTGCGATTCAGCGTCGGGGCGGGTCACGTGGACGGCTGCTGGCTGGGCGGACCGGTCTGCTTTGAAACGCACATTGGAGCTCCGTCATGACGATCGATATCGCGGACCGGGTTGCGCAACTCGGCATGCGACTGCCGCCTGCGCCATCGCCGCGAGGCGCCTATACGGGTGTGGTGATCCATCACGACATCGCTTACGTCAGCGGCCAGGTCAGTCGCGTCGGTGACCAGGTGATCGCCGGGTCCGTCGATCACGCCACGCCGCCCGAGGTCATCCGGCATGCCGCCCAGACGAGCGTGCTGCGCGCGCTGAGCGCGCTCGCCGCAGCGCTGCCACCCGCGACGAGGGTCGAACGCATTCTCTTTCTGCGCGGCTTCATCAACGCCGTGCCCGAATTCGTGAACCACAGCCAGGTGATGGACGAAGCCTCGTCCCTGCTGCTCGAAATCTTCGGCGAAATGGGCCGACACGCGCGATCGGCAATCGGCGTCGCCAGCCTCCCAGGCGGTGGGCTGCTCGAAATCGAACTCACTGTTTCGCTGACGCACGAAGCCGCTCTACCCCGGCAGGCGCACGACGCCAGGCCGGAGCAGTCCGATTGCGCACCCCCACCCGGCGCCAGATAGCCCAGCACGATCACTCAACGTGGAGAAAACCATGAATCGCCGTCAATTGCTGCAACTCGGCCTGGCAGCCGGGCCCGCCATCCTGATGTCCCGTTCCGTATGGGCAGACGATACCGAACTGGTGGTAGGCTCCAACGTGGGCGCCCCGCCGTTCGCCTTCAAACAGGGCGAGACCTATTCCGGATTCGACGTCGAGGTCTGGCGCGAAGTCGCGAAGGGCCTGAACCGGAAATGGCGCCTGCAACCGATGGAATTCGGCGCGTTGATCCCGGCGCTTCAGACCCACAATATCGACGTGATCGTCTCGCAACTGTTCATCAAGCCGGAACGGCAGCAGGTGATCGATTTTTCGACGCCATACTACAAAAGCGGTCTGATTGCGTTGACGCGCATCGACAACACCCGTATCCGCACCCCGGCCGATCTCGCCGGCAAACACATCGGCACCGAAACGGGCACGGTCGCCGTCAGCTACATCAAGGATCACATCAAGGACGCCACGCTGGAGCAACTGCCGAGCATCAATAACGCGCTGCTTGCGCTGGAGGCGGGTCGCACCGATGTCGTCGTCTATGACAAGCCGCAACTGCTCTACTATGCCAACACCGCCGGCAAAGACAAGGTCCGCGTGATCCTGCCTGCTCTGGAGGGTCTCGACGTGGGCATGGGTTTCCAGAAAGGCAGCCCGCTCGTTGCCGCGGCCAACGTCCAGATCGCTGCGATGAAAGCCGATGGACGGCTCGCCGCGCTCAACAGTAAATGGTTCGGCGAGGCGTCGTCATGAACTTCGACTGGGCGGCGCTCATTGCGGCATTGCCGGACCTCCTGCAAGGACTTCGGCTGACCCTCCTGATCGCGCTGACGGGACTCGCGGGCGGCGTCGTGCTGGGGGTCATCGCAGGCGTCGCGCTGACCTACGGGACTCGGGCCGCAGCGTTTCCGGCGCAGATGTATGTTGCCCTGATTCGCGGCACGCCAATCGTGGTCCAGGTCATGTTCGTCTACTTCGCGCTGCCGATCATGATGGACATTCGCATCAGCGCCACCAGCGCGGCCATCATCACGTTGATCATCAATTCCGGCGCCTACAACGCGGAGATCATCCGCGGCGCGCTACAGGGCGTGCCGGGCGGACTGTCCGAGGCTGGCATGGCGATGGGGCTGCCGTTTCATACCACGCTGGCGCACGTCATTGCACCCATCGCCTTTAGACGCGCGCTGCCGGCCATGGGCAACCAGTTCGTCAATCTGGTCAAGGACACGTCGATCTTTCTCGTCATCGGCGTGGGTGAACTGACTCGCAGAGGACAGGAAATCATGGCCGAGAATTTTCGGGCAGTGGAGATCTGGACTGCGGTGGCGCTCATCTATCTGCTGGTCATCAGTTTCCTTGCACTCGGCCTGCGAGTGCTCGAACGGAGCGTACGTTTGCCATGAGCATGATCGAATTCCAGCAAGCCTCGAAGCGTTTCGGCCAGCATGTCGTTCTGCAGCCGCTGGATCTCAGCATAAAACGCGGTGAAGTCGCCGTCATCGTCGGACCGTCCGGTTCCGGAAAATCGACGCTGCTTCGCTGTATCAACGGACTCGAGAGGATCAGCTCCGGTGATGTGCGGGTCGACAACATCAGTGTGCTGGGTTCCGCCCGCGATGTGCGGCGTATCAGGCTCGAAGCGGGCATGGTGTTTCAGCAGTTCAATCTGTTCCCGAATCTGACCGCGATGCAGAACGTCATGTTCGGGCCCATCCGTGCACGTCACCAAACCAAGGCCGAGGCACGCGACATCGCGAGCGCGCTTCTGGACAAAGTCGGCCTCGCCCAGCGGATGCACCACTATCCGTCGCAGCTTTCCGGCGGCCAGCAGCAACGTGTGGCCATCGCGCGAGCGCTTGCGGTGCAGCCCAAGCTGATGCTCTTCGATGAACCCACTTCGGCGCTCGATCCCGAGTTGCGCCAGGAGGTGCTCAAAGTCATGCAGACACTCGCGTGCGAGGGCATGACGATGGTCGTCGTGACGCACGAAATGGGTTTCGCACAGCGCGTGGGCTCGCGCCTGCTCTTCATGGAAGCGGGCCGTGTCGTGCACGACGGCAAGCCCGTCGAGATTTTGTCCGCACCGCCTGGCGAGCGTTTTCGCGAGTTTCTTCAACATGTTCATTGACGTCCACGCAATGCACGCCCGTACGCCAGAAGAGTCTGCAGTCAAGATGAATCCGTCACGTTTTGAGAGCGACTACGGCTTTCGTCGCGACCATGTCCGACACGACAACTGGCGTGAAGCGCCATGGAATATCTGGGCCTTTCGCCATGTCCACGAAATTATTCCGACAGCACGGATTCCTGCTACGTCGGGCCTTGCCGAAGAACCCGTGGTCAGTGCCGACGAGTTGACGGCACTTCAGTTCGTGGCCCACGGCGAACGCCGGACGGTTGCGCAGGTCTTGCGGCAGACGTCCACTGACGCCGTCACCGTGATGCGAGCCGGACGGTTCGTCGCCGATTTTCATGCACCGCATTTCACGCTGCAAAGCCGCCATATCCTGTTCTCGGCGAGCAAGTCCGTTGCGGGCCTGCTCGCCGGCATGCTGGTCGGAGACGGTCGTCTGGACCCCGAAGCGCCCGTGGCCCAATACGTTCCCGAACTCGCACGCTCGGCCTTCGGCGATGCGCGCGTCCGACACGTGCTGGATATGCGCACCAGCCTCGCATTCAATGAGGACTATCTCGATCCGAATGGCCTCTATGCGCGCTACCGGCGGGCCGGCCTGCTGGACCCGCGCCGCGAAGGCGAACCCGCGGAGACGGTGATCGATCTGCTCGCCTCCCTGTCCAAAGGCACGGGCGAGCATGGCGGCCCGTTCCATTACTGCTCGCCCAATTCCGATGTGCTCGGTCTCGTGATCGAGCGCGCCTCTGGGCAGCGCTATGCCGACTTCGCAGCGACCCGTCTGTGGCAACCGTTAGAACTGCGACACGACGGATGCATCACAGTGGACATTGCCGGCACTGCGCGCTCCGGCGGCGGTTTGTGCATGACCGTGCGCGACCTGGCGAGGATCGGAGAACTGGTGCGTCTGGGCGGCAAGATCAACGGGCGCCGGCTAATACCCGCGGACTGGATAGCCGATACGCTCACAGGCGGCAGTGCAGAGGCATGGCGACAAGGCAATTTCTCGAGCTGGCTGCCGAACGGCAAATACCACAACAAGTGGTATCAGGTGGGCAATGCCAGCGGCGCGTGTTTTGCGATTGGCATTCATGGCCAGTGGCTCTATGTCGATCCACTGCGCGAGACCGTAATCGCCAAATTTTCGTCGCAACCCCTGCCGACTAACGACGAAGTGAAGCTGCTGAATCTCGCCTTGTTCGAAGCGATTGCGGCAATGGAATGAGGCATTGGTGGTGGTTGGGTTGTACCGATGTGCTGGCTTTCAACGGGTAGGCGGCCGCGCCCGAGAATGCTTGAACATCGTAGAAAAAGTGATCATGTCAGGATCTACCTATTCGGGGAGACGTTGCCTGTTAGCCGCCAAAAAAGCCGCTGCAGAAACAATCTCCGCATAGCCGAAACTCAACGCAGCTATAAATGCTGCATGCACTTGCGCCGCGGGTACACGTACCCCATTGAATTCAAGGTCGTGTGTGGCGCAGGCATCGTGAATCACCGTCGTTCAGTAACCGAAGTCCACCGAAGCGCGCGTAACCGCGTCAATGCACATGTGACTCATATTTCCGACGACAACGACTCTCTCGATACCTTGATCCTCAAGAATCGGCTGCAAGTCGGTTTCGCGGAAGGGATTCATGTGGTGTTTGACGATCACACGCTCGCCGGGCAGATTCGCAGTCTGCGGATAAAGTTGAGCACCTTCAGTATTGGGTACGAAAAACGGGGCATCTTATGTATCTGGAATCCTCTGCCATTGAGAGCTCGCCTGTTGTCAGGAGCAAACGCCCGTTCTTGCAAAGCGTGGGGAACGGGTTCCCCAAATTCTGCGAGCGTGGAAATACTTTTGTAAGACCAGCGGCGTGCCGATATTGGGTGGGGCATTTTCGCCGGCTCCAGACTCAGGCAGTGTCTCATACTGGCTGCAAGTCCTCCTGGCTGACTCCCAGGTTCCAGATATTTCGTATCCCTCACCTTTCGGTCAGGCCGTTCCGGATTGCGAATGCAGCCGCCTCGGTACGATTGGCCGAGTGGGTCTTGGCCAGAACGGCACGAATGTGGTTGGCAACCGTGTTCGGACTCAAGAAGAGCCGGTCCGCGATCTCACGATTTCCGAGGCCGCTCGAAACCAGTACCAGCACCTCGGTTTCACGTGTGCTTAACCCAGCCGAACACGCCGGAGATGACCCGTGCGTCGTCGAGCCCAGCATGTCGTCAATCTGCGTAAGAAGTGCACGCATATCCATGCACTCCGCCGCCGCCCGTGCATCCTGAAGCAACACGCGCGCCGCGTCGATATCGCCGTCGTCGTTGCGGGCAAGCCGCATCGACGCATAGTGCAGGCGCGTCCGCGCGACGGCCGGCGCGGCTCCCTGCCGCAGGTTCATCGCCAGTGCAGATTCGAAGTGACGCTGAGCGTCGTGCCAATTGCGCCGTGTCGTCGCGAGCAGACCGAGCAGCGACGAGGCCGCGCCCAGGCAACCGACCGTTGTCCCGATCAGCACATTACGGCCGTCATACGGGAACAGCATCGAATAGAGGGCCTCCGCGCGATCCTTGTCGTCGAGCCGCGCGCACACCTGGGCCAGATACGCGAGACTCGCCGCTCGCAAGGCGTCGTGGCGGACAATCGCGAAGCCGTCCGCTGCGAGCTCCTCGAACTCGTTGCGCGCCTCGGCGAGCAGGCCGATCTCCGAGTAAAGCAACGCCAGGCCGGGACGCCACGTGCCCGCCTTGGGCGTCGCGTTCACGAAGACCCGCACCAGCGGCGCGAGTTCGCGCAAGCGCCCCTGCTCGCTGCGCAACGTGAACATCTGCATACCGTAGACGCCAGGCGCGTCCAGGCCCGGCATGCGGCGGCCAATCTGCAGGGCCTGCTCGATCAGGCGCTCGGCGACGTCGAACCGCCCCTCCATGAGCGCGAAAGTAGCGCGCGACGTTGCAGCAACATAGCTTTCAAACGGCTGCCGCAAATCCGCCGCCCGGCGCTCGAATTGCTCGAGCCGCACGCGCCACGTCGACAGGTCGCCCAACTCCATCAGCTCGAACAGTTGCCAGGCCTGCGCATCGAGCGCGCGCAATACGTCATTCGAGTTCTCGGCTAAACGAAGCGCCTCCTCGATATCGTGGAGGCGCTGCGCACTGCGCTCCGGCTGCCAGCGTGTGGAGAGCGTCGAGACCAGGGTCGAGACCAGCGTGCCGGTGTCGCCGCAGCGCCGGGCCATTGCCACCGCCTGTTCGTGCACGATTTCGGCCTGAGCGTCTTCGCCGCTGAAGATCAGCGCACGCGCAAGCGAGCTGAGCAACTGCGCTTTCATGATGCCGTCGCCGTTGTCCAGGGCGGCGAGCGCCTCGCGCAGCAGCCGCGTCGCCGCCTGTCCCGGCAGCCCCGGCGCCCAGGTAGCCCTCTCGAAACCGAGCGCGGCGCGCGTCATCTCGTCGATCGCTTTCGCATTGCGCGCCAGCAACATCGCCTGTTCGAACGCTTCGCGCGCCTGCAGATACTCTCCCGCGAACGTAAGCGAGTCGCCAAGCGCATTGAGAAGCCGACACTTTAAAGCCGGATCGCTGGCACCTGTCATTCCCGCGGCCTGAAGCGCAAGGCGATAGTAGCGAGCGGCCTCCTCGTGCGCCAACAGCCCGGTGGCGCGTTCTGCGGCGCGGCGTGCGATATCGGCCGCTCGCGTAGCGTCTGCGCCGGGCAATGCGCAGGTGTAATGGTGTGCGAGCGCCGGCAGATGCTGGTCCACCTCATCGGCGTACAGGCCTTCAATGGCCTGCGCTACGTCCAGATGGAGCCCACTGCGGGCAGGTATCGCAATTTCGTCATATAGCGTTTCGCGGATCACCGCGTGCGAGAACTGGAACCAGCCCGGCCGCCCCTCCGGTTCGACGATGCGCGACCGCAGGGCTTCCTCGATCGTGCTCTGGATACCGTTCGCGGCCGGTTCGTCCAGCACGCGCTGCAGCAGTCGGAGATCGAACGTCCTACCGATCAACGCTGCGCGTTCCAGCACGAGATTCGTCATCGGCGACAGACGGTTCAGGCGTCGCCCGATCACTTCCTTCACGCCTTCTGGAATGTGAATCCCCCGCACCGCGCACGACTCGGCCAGCGAAGGGTGGGTGCGGCGCCCGAGCACGCCTTCCTGAATCAGCAGACGAGTCGTCTCGGCGACGAACAAGGGGTTTCCTTCGGTCTGCTCGTAGATTGCATCGAGGAGCGCAGGCGTAAAGCCGTTGCCACCCGACCGGGCGATCAACACCTCGGTTTCCCGGCGGCTGAGCCCGCCAAGACGCAACCGATGGAAATAGCTGTAGCGGGCAAGGTCACCGAGGGTGACCGACAGGGGATGCTGGCGATTCAACTCGATGTCGCGATATGTGGCGAGCAGCAGAATACGGTTATCGCCAATCTCCGGCGCGAGAAACTCGAGCAACCGGAGCGACGACGCGTCCGCCCAATGGAGATTGTCGATGATCAGCAACAGCGGCTCGCGTGCCGCCGCGAGCCTCCAGAAGCTGGCAATGGCGTCGAATAGCCTGAAACGCTGCTGCAACGGATCGGAGGTCGGTAGCAACGGCGCCTGATCGCCAAGCCGCCGCCAGATCTCCGGAAGAACGTCCGCGATGGGCGCGGCCGCTGCGAGCATGGCGCGCAAGGCCTCGTCGTCATGCGCTTCGAGCCAGACCCGCATGATCTGCAGCCACGGCCAATACGGCGGCGCGCCCGGCTCTTCATTGCAACGCCCCCATAGCACGCGCACACCTGCGGCGCGACGGGCCAGCATCTGTGCAGTGTGCGATTTGCCGATTCCAGGCTCGCCAGCCAGCATGGCGATCGCGCCGCGGCCCCCCGCCATTCGTCCGAGCAAGCCGGCGAGCGCGGCGAGTTCGCTTTCGCGACCGACGATCGACGTCTCGGCCTCCCGATCCTCAACAGTCGCTGCAAGACGAGTGCCGCAGGCATCGCAAAACCGCGCGTCTTCCCGATTGTCCCGACGACAGAAAGAGCACTCCATCTGGAATAGCCTCGAATGCCTAGCTGAACTTCTCGGGCCGCATTTCGGTCACTTCCACCACTACGTCGGCCGGCAGGCCGACGAGTCGGGCCGCTTCGCGAATCGCTTCGGCACTCGGCGCCTCATATAGGCAATAGGTCTTCTTCCTGTCTGCCGAAAGGAATGAAAACAGCCAGTTGACGCCGCTCGCATCGTTGATTTCTTTCAGCGCCACCGCGCCGGCGGCGTCAAGCTTCAATTCTTCGGCAAACTGGCGTTCTATGAGAAATAGTGCCATCGCCCTCTCCCGGCTGACCGAATATTCAGTTGTCCCGCATTTCCGTTGTAGTGACGCCCCGTCGAGCTGTCAAGCGCGCTCATGCGCTGCGGTAGTCAGAATTAACTACCCGGCGCCGAAACATCGCCATGCAATTTGATCAATCCTGTGGATGGCCGGCCGCTGGACACCGGCCTACAGTGAACCTCAGAAACACATTGAGGAGATTGAAATGTTCAGCGAAAACGACTTGACGGCCTATCGCACGAACCTTCGAGGAACGCTCATCGAGCCGTCGGACCCCGCTTACGTCGATTCCTGCAAGGTCTACAACGCGATGATTTCGAAGCATCCCAGACTAGTCGCGCGCTGCGCGGATGTCGCGGACGTGATCGCATCCGTGAACTTCGCGCGCGAGCATGCCCTGCTGCTGGCTGTGCGAGGCGGCGGACACAACGGCGGCGGCCTCGGCACCTGCGACGACGGGCTGGTGATCGATCTTTCGGGAATGCGGGGTATCCGCGTCGACCCAGGCGCGCGCACAGTCCGCGTGGAGGGCGGCTGCCAGTGGCGCGACGTGGATCACGCGACGCATGCGTTCGGGCTCGCCACGCCGAGCGGGATTATCAGTTCGACCGGCGTCGGCGGTTTGACACTCGGAGGTGGCATCGGCCACCTGACGCGCCGCTACGGGCTGACGGTCGACAATCTGCTTTCCGCCGACGTGGTACTGGCGGATGGACGGCTCGTCACCGCAAGCGAGCACAACAACGGCGATCTCTTCTGGGCGCTGCGCGGCGGCGGCGGCAATTTCGGGGTCGTCACTTCATTCGAGTTTCGCGTGCACCCGGTGTCAGATGTCGTCGCCGGGCCCACGCTGTGGCCGCTCGAGCGCGCGGCGGAAATCATGCAGTGGTATCGCGCGTTCATCGCCGATGCACCGGACGAACTCAATGGCTTTTTCGCCTTCATAACCGTGCCGCCGGCGGCACCCTTTCCCGAACCGCTGCACCTGCGGAAAATGTGTGCGGTGGTCTGGTGCTGGACCGGCGACCCCGCGAAAGCGGATGCGGCGTTCGCCCCTGTGCTGGCAACCGGACCTGTGCTGCACGGGGTTCAAGCTCTGCCATTCCCATCGTTGCAAGGTGCGTTCGACGGCCTCTATCCGCCCGGATTGCAGTGGTATTGGCGCGCCGACTTTTTCAACGATTTGTCCGACGCAGCGATCGCTCAGCACGTGCGTTATGCCGAACAACTGCCGACGATGCACTCGACCATGCACCTTTACCCAATCGACGGCGCCGCGCATCGAGTGGGCCGCAACGAGACCGCGTTCAGTTATCGCGATGCCCGTTGGGCGGCGGTGTTTGCCGGCGTCGATCCCGATGCCGCGAATGCAGATCGGATCAGCGCGTGGGCTCGCGATTATCAGACCGCATTGCACCCCTATTCGGCAGGCGGGGCCTACGTGAACTTCATGATGGAAGAAGGCGAGGAGCGGGTGAAGGCCAGCTTCCGGGACAACTACTCGCGACTCTCGGCAGTCAAACGAGAGTTCGACCCTGACAACCTGTTCCGCGTGAACCAGAACATTCGACCGGTGTAGCGTGCAAGTGGATGCTGGCGACGGGTTCATTCGGTGGCGCCGCCCACGCCGCCGGGACCGGTGACCCATCACCTGCGCATGCGGCGCATGCCAATGCCGATCGCCTGGCTATGCCCGGCCAGGCATATGCTGGTGGGCGGCATCGGCACCGCTCTGGCCGTGGGTGCGACCGTCATTGACCAGATTGCCTGTCTGCTCAGCCGCGCCGCCGCCATATGTGAGACCATCAACACTCAGCTGACGACGCTGATCGACGCTATCTTTCGCCTTCCTGGGCGCACGGCGCAGGCGGGCGTGTCGATCACAGCAGCGCTCTTGCGCGGGTGCCTCGATCTGTTGTCCTCCTCGGCGCACGCAGTGGCGCTGCGCGCTCTGTCGCTCGTTGGCTGACGCTGACTTCTTGCAAGCAGGCATCAAGCCTCACAGGAGGGTTCTCCATGCCACAGTTTTATATGTTCAAGTGCAGCACTTGCAAAACGCCGATCAAGGGCCCGAAGGTTCAACCCGGCAAACTGAGAACGCTCGCGATTGACACCCTTTTGCTCGGCGTCAACCGGCCACCAGGTGTGGCATGCAGTACGCCGGGGCACAATGGGCTCACCTACACCGGAATAGAAGACCTGCTGGACACGCTCTACGAGTTGTGCCAGGACCCCAGCATCAAGACCCCGACGGGCGGCGACAATGTGGCGGGCTACATTGATGGCACCGAGTTCAAGTTCTATAAGTCGAAGAGCCTGGGGCGGCCCGCAGTGGTCAACGCAATATTGGGCAAGGCGAAGTCCAGCAACGCAACGGTCTACACCAACCGCGCGGATGCGCTTTGGATCAAGGACTATCCCAGGATGAAGGTGAAGTTGATGGACCAACTGAAGCCCAACGAGGGTGACGGGGCGGTCCGCGTGACAACGGCCTTCCAAAGCGTCAAGAAGTGGCCCCGTCAGGTTGCGGCACTCGCGCTGAAAGCCCCCCTCCCGGACGGCGGCCTTTACGCAGCGGCGGCAGGCCTTAGCAAGGACCTCGATCTCCCGCCCGGCAGCCGCAAGAAGGGCCTGGCCCGCGCGCTTCGGTACTACATGCTGGCCACCTACTCGCTAGTGGACATCAGCTCGGCCGAGGGCTACGAAGGGTTGAAGAACTACGTGGGCGCCCTGCTCGTCAGCGACCAGGGGCAGATCCTCGCCGCGGGCATCAACACCGGGTCGTTCCGCCACGCCGAGGTCAGCATGCTGCTGTCCTACTTCCGCAACAATCTCACCGCGACCAAGGTGCCCGAAAACAGCGTCATCTTCTCGACGCTCACACCGTGCAAGGGGTGCACCGGTTTTCTAAAGGTGACGAAATCCAGCAACTGCGTGATTTATTTCGGCCAGGAAGACACCGGCAAAGACGGCAGGAAGGGCAAGCAGATCTCGACTCAATTGAGTGAGAATACCAAGACCCCTGTTGGGCGGAGCAAGGAAACGCTTCCCGGCGAGATCCAATCCGACGATACCGACGATACCGAAGGCACAGGCGTCGTTGCGACAGGCACCGCAAGCGGAATCCACAAAGTTCAGGTGGACAAGGGCCTGACCAGCTGCATGGGCACCGGGTCGATCGCGACCCAGATCGGCAAAGCGAAACATGCGAAAGAAGTCCTGCGTTCCGGGAGCGAGGCCCTCATCCACAAGATGCTCAAGACCCGCGCAGCCTCAGACGCCGAGAACGAGGTCAAGCAGGCGGTCCTCACGTATATTGGCCAATGGCTGGGTACGTCGAAGTCCGTTGAGTAGGCCGGCCCCGAAATTCCCAAGACCGCCCTCTCGTATAAGGTGGGATTGCGCGCCCCGACCTAACCGTCGGAGCGCTTCAGTCGCATCGAAATCGAAAAACGCTCCGCTGGGTGCACGCTGATCGACACCTCGAAGGTCTCGCCCGCTGAGTCGAGATAGCGTCGCACGATCTCCAGCGCCGCCGTGCCTTGCTCGACCCGCAAGCGCTGCGCCATCTCCTGCGAAATCAGCGCGCCGTGCACGTCCTGCTGAATCTCCGCAATGCACCGCCCGTAGTGCGCTTCGATCAGCGCGCTGATCAACGTATCCGGTTGCGTCCGCGCGGCCTGCGCGACTTCGGTGTAATCCGGGTCGATGTACACATCGGTCCAGCCGATTGGCGGACTCTCCCTATCGCCGTCGATTCGCAGACTCGACACGCGTAACCAGCGAGTCCCGCTCTCGCACTTGAGCGTCTTCGCGAGCTTGCCGATTGCGACGATTTCCTCCGTCGACTGCACCAGGCGCAAGTGTTCCGAACCGAACTGCACGACGTCGTCCACCGATGCAAGCGATGGTCTGAAGTCGTTTCTCGGCTGCGCGGACTCAACCCGTGTGCCCGCGTTCCGAGCGGATCGACTTCGACCACATGCGCGAGGAGACCGACATCGTCGGCTATCCGATCACGCGCTCGTCCATCAACTGGTGGACATGTGCGGCGACGCGGGCCGTGACATTCATTGGGGCGCCACGACCCAGGACATCATGGACACCGCCGTATCGCTTCAGGTGCGCGATGCGCTCGACGTGATCGACGGCGACATCCGCAAGTTGCGCGCAATTCTGGTCGATCTGGCTAAAAGCACCGCGACACGCCCATGGCCGGCTGTACGCATCTGCAACAGGCGCTGCCGGTCACCTTCGGCTACAAGGTCGCGATCTGGCTGGCCATGTTCGACCGGCATCAGGAGCGTCTCGCGCAACTTCGTTCGCGGGTATCCGTGGTCGAATCCGCCGGCGCGGCGGGGACACTCGCGTCGCTCGGCGACAAGGGTTTCGAAGTCCAGAAAGCGTTGGCCGAAGAACTCCGGCTCGGCGTTCCCGCCACGACCTGGCACGTGGCGCGCGACGGATTCGCCGAAGCAGTCAACCTGCTGGCCCTCGTCACCGGCTCGCTCGGCAAGATCGCACTCGACATCATGATCATGGCATCGACCGAATTCGCCGAAGTGTACGAACCCTTCGTCAAAGGGCGCGGCGCGAGCAGCACGATGCCGCAAAAACGCAATCCGATTTCCAGCGAACTGATGCTCGCCGCAGCGAAGGCGGTGCGCCAGCATGCCGGCCTGATGGTCGACGCGATGATCCAGGATTTCGAACGCGCAACGGGTCCCTGACACGCCGAATGGATCGCAATTCCCGAGAGTTTCATTCTCTCGGCCGGGGCGCTCCATCAGGCGAAGTTCGCGCTCGGCGGTCTGATCGTCGACACGGATCGGATGAAGCACAACCTCGGTATCAGCAAAGGGCTGATCGTGGCCGAAGCGGTGATGATGGCGTTGGCGCCGTTCACTGGCCGCCAGCAGGCCCACGACATCGTCTATGACGCCTGCCGCACGGTGCATGAAACAGGCGGCACGCTCGTCGTGCCGTCGAAAAAACTGCCGTGGTATCGCAAGCTGGGCATGCAGGTATTGCTCGCGCTGGTACTCGGTATTGCACTCGGGCTGCTGTTTCCGAAGTTTGGCGCCCAGCTCAAGGTACTCGGCGACCTCTTTCTTGCGCTAATCAAGGCGGGCGTCGCCCCACTGGTCTTTCTCACGATCGTCCACGGCATTGCGTCGGCGGGCGATGTGAAAAGCGCGGGCCGGGTCGGCTGGCGCTCGATCGTGTACTTCGAGGTCGTCTCGACGATTGCGCTAATGGTGGGTCTGCTCGCCGGCATCCACGCACGCGACTGGCGAATGCCAGCCTGTTGTCTGCGTGACAAAGTTTGTTTTGATTGAATTGACGACGTCGCTCACCACACGAACAATTGATACGATTGATGCGATGAATGTACGCATCGCTATCAAGGTACCTAATTGACAAGACGGAACATCTGAACGATTTCAGCACGCCGTTGCATCGACCGGTTGAATCCGCAGTGCAAAGCCGACGTTCGAGTGTCCATCGTAGCGCGTACGCGAACGGCCGGAGCTGGCCGAAAACACGCGCATGCAAGTCTCAGGAAGACATCTCATCGAGGTCTCAAGTCAAACTTAACAGGGTCGCCTATTTAGCCGCGACAATCGCATGCCAAACACCCGATGCAGCGTGCATTTGAGATCGAGCGTCGCGACAACAAACTGCTTCCTGAGAATGCGATGCATCAGGCTCGATGCGTTATATCGTGGTTGTGGCGCTCCTGAACCGCCTGAAGCCAAGCTTGACTACCCGCCGGTCTCACATAGCAAGTCGGATACGCCCGGCGTTGCTCTTGACAGGCTCTCGAAGAGATCGATGAGGCGTTGTCCCGCCCCGTCAGGCGCGGTTACGGTTGTAGACATCAAGAAACACCGCCGACAACAAAACCATCCCCTTGATCACTTGCTGGTAGTCAATGCCAATGCCCATGATCGACATGCCGTTGTTCATCACGCCCATGATGAAAGCGCCGATCACCGCTCCCACCACCTTGCCCACGCCCCCTGAGGCCGATGCTCCGCCGATGAAACAGGCCGCGATCACATCGAGCTCGAAGCCGAGGCCAGCCTTCGGCGTGGCTGTGTTCAGGCGTGCCGCGAAAATCAGCCCCGCCACCGCCGCCAGTACGCCCATGTTCACGAAAGTCAGGAAAGACAGGCGCGCCGTGTTCACGCCCGACAAACGTGCCGCCTTCTCGTTGCCGCCCAGCGCATAGATACGCCGACCGATCGTCGTGCGATTGGTCACGAACTGGTAGACCAGGATCAGGACGGCCATCAGGATCAACACGTCAGGCAAGCCCTTGTACGTCGAAAGCAGCCAGACCAGATATGTGACGGCTCCCGCGAACAGAACGTTTTTGATCGCGAAGAACGCGATCGGTTCGACGTCCATATCGTGAGCCTGTGCCTTGCGGCGCTTGCGCAACTCCGCCGCGACGAGGCCCAGCGCCAGGATGACGCCCACGATCAGGGACAATACACGTACCTCTGAGCCGCCAAAAGGATCGGGCAGAAAGCCCGTACTAATGCGCTGAAATCGCAGCGGGAACGGCCCGACCGACTGGCCCTGCAACAGCGCCAGTGCGAGTCCCTTGAAGATCAGCATCCCTGCCAGCGTCACGATAAACGACGGAATGCGCGCGTACGCCACGAACCAGCCCTGCGCCGCGCCAATCAGCGCCCCCACCAGAAGTGCCACGATGATCGTCGGCACCACCGGCCATGAGTACTGCACGATCAGCACCGCGGCCAGCCCGCCGATAAAGCCGCTGACCGATCCAACGGACAGATCGATATAGCCGGCCACGATCACGAGCAGCATGCCCAGCGCCATCACAATGATGTAGCTGTTCTGCAAAACCAGATTGGTGATGTTCAACGGCTGCAGCAGCACGCCGTCGGTCTGGAATTGAAAGAACCCCATGATGGCGACCAACGACAGCAGCAGGCCGTAGTCGCGCAGATTGTTCTTGAGAAAGCCGAGTTTCATGAAATGGCCTTGATTCGATGTAGATAGGTCACGCATGACCGGCGTTCACGATGGCGCGCATGATGCGCTCCTGGCTTGCTTCGTTTCGGTCTAACTCGACCACGAGACGGCCTTCGTTCATCACGTAGATGCGGTCGCACATGCCAAGCAGCTCCGGCATTTCGGAAGAAATCATCAGAATCCCCTCTCCCCTGCGCGCCAATTCGTCGATGATGGTGTAGATCTCATATTTGGCCCCGACATCGATGCCCCGTGTGGGCTCATCGAGAATCAGCAGACGCGGCTTCGTAAACAGCCACTTGCTCAGCACGACCTTCTGCTGATTGCCGCCCGACAGATTGACCACCCGTTGCTGGATGCCCGAACTACGAATGCGCAACGATTCGCGATACTGCTGTGCAATCTTTGCCTCGGCGTTTTCATCGATCACGCCGCGATCGGACACTTCGGCGAGGTTGGCCAGCGTCACGTTTTTGCGGATTTCCTGCTCGAGGATCAGGCCATAGCCCTTGCGATCCTCAGTCACATAGGCAATGCCATGCCTGATGGCCTTGCCGATGGTCGAGACATCCACGGCCTCACCGTCGATCAGCACCTGTCCGCTGATCCGCCGGCCATACGAGCGCCCGAAGAGACTCATGGCCAGTTCGGTGCGACCCGATCCCATCAGCCCCGCGATGCCAACCACTTCGCCCTTGCGCACGTTCAGGTCGATGCCCTTGATGACTTCGCGCTCCGTGTACTGCTCGTGGTAGACGTGCCAGTCACGGACTTCGAAGATCACCTCGCCAATCTGGGGCTGGCGCTGCGGGTAACGGTGTTCCATGTCACGCCCGACCATGCCGCGAATGACACGATCCTCGTTGACCTCGCCTGAGGCGCAGTCCAGCGTCTCGATCGTGCGTCCATCGCGGATGACGGTAATCTGATCCGCGACCTGGGTAATCTCGTTGAGCTTGTGCGAAATCAGGATGCAGGATATCCCTTGCGCCTGAAGTTCGAGGAGCAGTTTCAGCAACGCGGCGCTATCGGTCTCGTTCAGACTCGCAGTAGGTTCGTCGAGGATCAGCAGCTTCACGCGCTTTGATAGCGCCTTGGCAATTTCCACCAGCTGCTGTTTGCCGACGCCGAGCTTCCCGACCGTCGCGTCAGGCGACTCGTTCAGACCGACGTGCCGCAGCAATTCGCGCGTGCGCTTATGCGCCGCGTGCCAATCGATCACGCCGCGTTGCGCCAGTTCATTGCCAAGGAAAATGTTCTCGGTGATCGAGAGCATCGGCACCAGGGCCAATTCCTGATGAATGATGATGATGCCGCGCTCTTCGCTTTCGCGGATGTCCCTGAAGCGTTGCACCTGCCCTTCGAAATGGATTTCCCCCTCGTAGGACCCGTGCGGATACACACCGCTCAGCACCTTCATGAGCGTGGACTTGCCTGCGCCATTCTCACCGACGACCGCATGGATTTCTCCAGCCTTGACCGTCAGATTGACATTATCGAGTGCTTTGACACCCGGAAACGTCTTGGTGATGCTGCGCATGGACAGGATGGTCTCGTCCGCCACGCCGTCTCCCGAATTTGTCATGTTTTGCAGGGTCCGCTCGCCGGAGCGCGGGTGGCGTCTCCGGGCGAGCGGACTTGACTTCGATATGGCCTTACTTGACCTGCGCTTCCGTGTAGTAGCCGCTGTCAATCAGGATCGGCTTCCAGTTGGTGCCATCCACCAGTACCGGGTTGAGCAGATACGACGGCACCACCTTCACGCCGTTGTTGTAGGTCTTGGTGTCGTTCACCTGCGGCTGCTTGCCTTGCGCCATTGCGTCGATCATCGCAACCGTCACCTTGGCGAGCTGACGCGTGTCCTTGAACACGGTCGAGTACTGCTCGTTATGCAGGATGGACTTGACCGAAGGAATCTCAGCGTCCTGCCCGCTGACGATCGGGCAAGGCTGCTGCGCCGTGCAGTAACCCACACCCTTGACCGACGACAGAATGCCGATGCTCAGACCGTCATACGGGCTCAGCACGGCATCGAGCTTGGCATTGCCGTAGTAAGCCGATAGCAGATTGTCCATACGGGCCTGAGCGACGGCGCCATCCCAGCGCAGCGTGCCGACCTTGTCCATACCAAACTGCTTGCTGCGCACCACCAGCTTGCCGCTCTTGATGTATGGATCCAGCACGCTCATCGCGCCGTTATAGAAGAAGAAGGCATTGTTGTCGTCGGGCGAGCCACCGAACAGTTCGATATTGAACGGGCCTTTACCCTGTTTCAGACCGAGCTTGTCAACGATGGACTGCGCCTGCAGCACGCCGACCTTGTAGTTATCGAACGTCGCGTAGTAATCGACATCGGCCGTGCCCTTGATCAGGCGATCGTATGCAATGACCTTGATGCCGGCATCGTGCGCCTTTTTCAGCACATCGGTCAGCGTTGTCCCATCGATTGCAGCGATCACCAGCACCTTCGGCTTCTTGGTGACCATGTTCTCGATTTGCGCGAGCTGATTCGGAATATCATCGTCGCCATACTGGAGATCGGTGGTGTAACCATCCGCCTGCAGATCCTTGACCATGTTATTGCCGTCGGCAATCCAGCGCGCCGACGATTTGGTCGGCATGGACACAGCAACCAGCCCCTTGTTGTCGGCGTGCGCAATACCGATCATTGGCAGCGCCATGACCGCAATCAGGGTTTTCAAGAACAGCCGTTTCATCGTTTTGTCTCCTTCGGTGTATTAATAAGTGCCGTTCTGGCCGCGGTCCAGGCGGGCGTATTGTTAAAGTCCCGCAGTTTGATTTCGACCCTTCCGTTTCAGGCCCACATATTGGATATACCCATGATGGTGCGGAATTCGGCCCCATCGAGGCCCAGCTCGCGCGCACTCAAGCGTGCACCCGTCCCGGGTACAAATTCATCATGCACGGAAGACCCACACGCCATTGGGAAAACGCTTTCGCGGCCGCCCTTGCAGGCCTGCGCCCGGTCACCGCGCGCCTATGAGGCGACCACTTCACGCGCGTCGCGGGGATGATTGCGACAGCTCCTTGTGGCCGCAGACCCCGTGCCCATTGATGTCATTCATGTCTCCCGCTCCGGTCTCGTTCGTTTTGATTTTTGCCCTCAGGTGAGTTGGGAGCAAGTCTACGTCCGGCGTCACCATGCGTCCAATATAAAAAAACCCTGGCATTGATATCACTTTCGGTATCGCCTGTTGCAGCATGTCCGATACACCCGCTGCGCTGAAATCGGCGAGCTGATTGCAGGGCTATACGGTGAGATCGAGTTTGGCCGATTTCATATAGGTATTCGCACTGACTAATTTTGAGCCAGGCTGAAGACCGGTGTGAAGCGGACAGGATGTTTTTAGCCCCCAGGATATTCGTCGGCCATTGTGCCGCCTGTTGTCGCGTACCATTTTTCGCATCCGTGAAGTTCAGCCCACCCGCCTGCTCTCAGGATTACCCACATATTGATCGACCATCCTGTTCGTTTCGCTTGCAGAGTCGATACATTTTCGTTTTCATGCGATCGCCCCGAAGATGCTTGCACCGGCGTCGACCTATCTGCCAGTCGTGCACAAGGCACCGCGCCCGGGGCGTGCGATACTGGGCGCTGTCGTTTCATCTGAAGACCTGATTACCGCAAAACCCGCCGCGCGTACGATGACCTCTGACTTCGTCACATCCCATCTCGCCGTTGCAGCGTTCGTCGTGTCGGTCACCGCCGGAACCGCATTCGCGCAGCAAGCCGACGAGACAACACCTACGACGACGGCGCCCTCAACGCAGTCCGCCGCCACGGGTTACAACCAGCCGTCCCAGGCAATTCTCGATGTGATGCTCGCGGCGCCGTTACCGACCCCGGTCATCAGCCCGCACGCCGACCGGGCACTCCTTGTCGCCTATCAGGAATATCCGTCCATCGCACGGGTTGCAACGCCGTTCCTGCGGCTTGCAGGCGTGCGCGTCGAACCCGCCAACCGCAGCCGACACGACACGCCTGGCGGGTATGAGATTCCAGCCTGCGCGACGCACTTCGACATGGTGCCGTTCGCCACTGGCGTCACGCGGCCGGTCACGCTGCCGGCTGGCGTCTGCGCGATGCGCCCGCGCTGGAGCGCCGACGGCAAGCGCTTCGCATTCGAAAACGTGACTGCACATTCGGTCGAACTGTGGGTCGGCAACGGCGAGACGGGCGTAGTCCGCCGTATTCCGGGCGTGCAGTTGAACCCGATGTTCGGCAACGAACTGATGTGGATGCCTGATCAAACCTCGCTGCTCGTGAAGACGATTCCCGCGCATAGCGGGCCGCCACCTGTTGCCGCCGAGGAGTCGGTCGGCCCAGGCATCCAGGAATCCGACGGCCAAAGCGGCCAGAGCAGCACGTACGAGGCGCGCGACACGCTCAGGAACGTGCAGGACGAAGCGCTGTTTGGCTATTACGGCGCCTCGCAGCTCGCGCGCGTCGATGCACGCACGGCCGCTGTCACCGCGCTCGGAGCGCCGGCGTTGTTCGACGAGATCGCACCGGCGCCGGATGGCTGGCACGTGCTGGTGTCGACGATCCAGCGGCCGTATTCATACGTCACGACTGCCGGACGTTTCCCGCACGATTACACGGTATGGGACATTGCGAACAGCACGCACATCGCGACACATCTGATCGTGTCGCGCCCCCTGGCCGACCGGGTGCCGATCAACGGCGTGCCGCTCGGGCCGCGCAACTTCTCGTGGCGGCCAACCGAACCAGCCACGCTGGTGTGGGCCGAAGCGCTCGACGGCGGCGACTGGAACGTCGACGTATCCGAGCGCGACAAGGTCATGATGCTGAAGGCTCCATTCGACACCGCACCGCGTGAACTGACGCGCCTTCGCCAGCGCTATGCGGGCTTCGCATGGACGTCGCGGCCGGATCTCGCGCTGCTTTCCGAGTACGACAACAATCGTCACTGGCGGCGCACTTTCGTGGTCGATGTCGACGCCCCGGCGCTCACGCAGCGCGTGCTGTGGGATCTGTCGAGCGACGAGCGCTACGCGGACCCCGGCGTGCCGGTCACCGAGGTTCGGCCGGACGGCTTCCGCGTGATCCGCGTCGACGACGGAGCGATCTTTGTAGCAGGACAAGGCGCTTCGCCGGCCGGCAGGCGACCGTTCCTCGACCGGCTCGACCTCGCGACGCTTCAGACAGAGCGCCTGTTCCGCAGCGACAAGGCCGCCCTCGAGTACTTTGTTGCGTTCACCGGCGACGGAACACGCTCTTTCCTGACCTGGCGCCAGACGCCGGTCGATCCGCCGAACCTGTTCGAGCGCACGCTCGGCGCCCCGCTCGGCGCGCCAGCGGGCGAAGCGCGCTACGCCTCGAGCACGACCGCCATCACACATCTCGTCGATCCGACGCCGGTGGTGCGTCAGATCAGGAAGCGTCTGGTCAGGTACAAGCGCGCCGACGGGCTCGATCTATCGTTCACGCTGTACACCCCGCCGGGCTATCAGGAAGGCACGCGTGTTCCCGCGATCCTGTACGCCTATCCGCTCGACTATGCCGATGCGGCGACGGCCGGCGAGGTGAGCGGCTCCGAGCAGACTTTCACGCGTCTGAAGAACTACCAGCTGATGCTATTGGCCGGCTACGCGATTATCGATGACGTCTCGTTCCCGATCGTCGGCAATCCGAAGCGTGCCTACGACACCTACAACGAGCAGCTCGTCGCCGATGCCAAGGCGGCGGTCGACGAGGCGGTGCGGCTTGGGGTGGTCGATCCGGACCGCATCGGCGTCACGGGTCATAGCCACGGCGCGCTGATGACCGCCAATCTGCTGGCGCATTCCGACCTGTTCCGTGCCGGTGTGGCAACCAGCGGCGCGTATAACAAGACGCTCACGCCGTTCGGCTTCCAGAACGAGCACCGCTCGATCTGGCAGGCCGAGGATGTTTATCTGAAGGTGTCCCCGTTCCTCTACGCTGACCAGTTGAAGACGCCGCTGCTGATCGTGCACGGCATGGACGATGCGAATCCGGGCACCATGCCGCTTCAGGCGACGCTGCTATACGAGGCGCTGCGCGGCAACGGCGGTGTGACAAGGCTGGTGATGCTGCCGCACGAACCGCACCTGTATTCGGCGCTGGAATCGAATGAGCAACTCGTGTACGAGATGCAGCGCTGGTTCGACCGCTACGTGAAAAATGCGCCGCCGCGTGCCGTGACTGCGCAGCCTGCCGCTGCGGCGTCGACTGCACCAGGCGCAGCCGGCACAGCCGGTGCGGCACTCGCGCCGCGACCCACCGAATAAAGCAGAAATAGCGGCGGCTCCAGCGGCCTTGAGCCCAGCACCTTCAGGGACCTCAGTTTCTGTCGTTAACACGACGGGTCGCAGGCCTCAAACGCCGTCGCAACCCGATCGCTGGCCCTCGAATCTGCCCATTGTTTGAACGTGAGCACGCTCATCCAGTTAGCTGAGGGCTTTTACCATTTCTTGCGCCATTCATTCGAACGTCATGCAAAACAGAATGTACATAAAACGGTTCGTTGCAAGCTGCTGCATCGCCATACTAAGTGCCTGCGGGGGCGGGTCCGGAAGCACTCCAGGTGGCGCCGCCACCAGCGCAAATAGCGCACTCTCGGGCACAGTAGCGGTTGGGGCACCGATGCTGAATGCAACCTTGACAGTGATGGGCGCAAACGGTCGAACGGTCAGTACTCCGGTGGCCGACACCGGCAGCTACGCGAATCTGAATATCTCCGCACTCACAGCGCCGTATCGACTTCAGGCTTGCGGGGTCGCCGACGGCCAATCCGCGTGCTTCTACTCCTTCGCCCAGTCTGGCGGCGTGGCCAATGTCACACCGCTGACTGATGCCACGGTCGCACTTGCGCTCGCCGCCAACGCATCCACCCTGTTTAGCGGCTCAACACCAACCGCGGCAGCGATGGCGAAAAGCGAGACGGCCCTGCAAAACCTTCTTGGACCCGTCCTGACGGCCGCGGGCCTGAGCGCAGGCAGCGACTTCACCACGGCGCCTTTCACGGCCAACCACACCGGCATGGACAAGGTGCTCGACGCCATCAAGGTCAGCACTGGACAGAACAACGGCGCGACTTTTGTGCAACTCCAAGGCGTGGTGGGATACGGCAACGCTTACGTGGACAGCCAAGGCAACCAATCCGGCAGTCTCAGCGGTAGTTCTCTGATTAGTGGCATGGGAGTCGATCTGACCAGCATTTCGACCATCTTCAACGCACTGAATAGCGCCGTCGGCAGCAGCAGCGTCGCTGCATGCACCTCGACCGTCAGTGCACAGGTGCCGATTGATCCTGCATTCACACTGAACATCAACAATGCAGGCCAGCAAACCGCTGTGACCGCCTTGAACGCCGCACCGAGCCTCTGCGCTTTGGCTGGCAACAATGGCTTTCTGGGTGGCAAGGTCGAGAATCCGGTGTTGATCTCGTGCGACTTTAGCGGCGCGGACAAGATTTGTACCGTTGGCTTCGACCTGACCAACGGCACGCTCAATCTCCAGGGCCCCCAAATGGCGGTTGTTCTGCGCCAGGGCAGCGCGACATGGAAGCTGCTCGGTCAGGAGAACCCCTACGGCATCACCGTTGATGCAGCGGTGCAACGCACGCTACGCGTCGATATCAGCAACCCGCAACCTGGCTATGCCCGCGCCATTTCATTCGATATTCCCACAGCTGTCAGCGGAACCGCCATGGCGCCTCATGCCGCCAAGGTCTACGAGCATGACGCGTCGGGAACAGGCAGCTGGGACCTCTCGGCCCCAATCGTCACCCTGAACGACAGTGGATGCACAGGTCAACCCAATCTCACCGTTGTCGGTTCGAACTGCGGCGGCGAGTGGTTGTCGCTCGACAGCTTCAACAACTCCGATCTGAGCAGTGGCGATGCACTGATCAATGCCTTGTATCTTCGGGGCCGCGATCTCCGGATCGACCTGTACTCGGATACAGCCGCCACAGCCTTCATCACCTCCGTGTACGTCCGCATCAACGGCGTGCCGCCCGAATCGGCGGAATTGCCTGGCCTCGCGTGGCTCAATCTTGACGCCCCGAGCCAGTCGGCACTGGCTGCGTTCGACAGCAGCACCACGACCAGCAATACCCTCAATGTGAGTTGGGCACCCAACACCGTGGTCATTCCACACGACCTGACGCTGTGCGTCGATAGCGCGTGTAATTCGCAGGCTCATACCGAACTATCTGGATCGAGCAGTCAGACCAGCGCCGCCCTGAACCTCTCAGGCATGAGCATCGCCACTACCGGCTACAAGCGGCTCTCACTTTTTGGACGTGACCGAGAGCAGGTCGGTTACGAGAACGACTATCTGACCTGCCCGCCTGGCTCGTCCAGCTGCCAGTAACCCAGGGCTGCGCCCGCTGCATAAGCGGGCCTCCTGACCCCTGCACAGCCCGCACCGCGGAGCGCCGCTGTAACTTCCTGAATCTTCAGCGACTAAGCTCTGGCCGTCATTCCAGAGCCCTCTGAATGCGAGTGGCGTAGGGCGTAGATGTCCGCGTTACTGCACACCCAGCGCTTTTTCCAGTCTCGCCGCGGCCGACAACGCGACGTGGTCGCGCCACCGGGGGCCGACCACCGTAACGCCGATCGGTAGCCCAGATGGCCCGGTGCACACCGGCACGTTCACACAAGGATTGCCAAGCAGCGTCCACATACGGCTGAAGATCGGATCACCGGTCGAGACCAGACCGGCAGGCGCCTCACCGGGGGCGCCAGGCGCGAGCAGCACATCGAATCGATCGAAGACGGCGGCCATCACCCCACGTCCCTGCTCGGCCTCCTGCTGCAAAACCGCGTAGCGCTCACCGCCCAGCGCTGCGCCAGCGGCAAGCACCGCGAGAAATGGCTCGCTCAGGTCGTTCAGGCGAGTCTGATATTCGGGCACGTACGCGAGCGACGCTTCGTAGCTCATGATCGCGGTCTGCAAGTCGGCGAGATTGTCGCAAGCGTGCGGCAGCACCACGTCGGCTACCATGGCGCCGCTTGCCTCGAGCGAACGCGCCGCGTCGGCCAGTGCCTGGCGGCTTGCCGGCGATGCGGCATCCCAGTGCGGTGTTGCGCACACGCCGACACGCAGCCCACCCGCCACTTCCAGGAGAAACTCACGATTGGCAAGGACACCTACGAAGAATGCCGCATCATCGACGCGGCGGGTCAGCACGCCGAGCGTGTCGAGGCTGGGCGACAGCGGCTTGATGCCGGCCGTTGGCAGCGTGCCGAAGGTAGGCTTGTAGCCGATGATTCCGCAGAACGAGGCCGGACGCACGATCGAAGCCGCAGTCTGCGTGCCGAACGCGACAGGCACCATGCCAGCCGCCACGGCCGCAGCCGAGCCGCTCGAGGAGCCGCCCGGCGTGTGCGGCTCGCCCCGGCTCAAAGAATGCGGATTGACGGTCGGCCCCGGTTTAAACGTGGCAAATTCGGTTGTCACCGTCTTGCCCATCACGATCCCGCTCGCCGCGCGAACCGCGGCCACCGCTGCCGCATCCGTTACCGGACGATGCGTCGCATAGATTGGAGAGCCATAGCCGCTGGGCATATCAACGGTGTCCATCACGTCCTTGATACCCACCGGCACGCCGGCGAGCGGCCCGCTTGCGCTGCCCGCCTTATCGAGGCGGCGCGCCTGGCCGAGCGCGAGCTCCGCGTCGAAATATTGCCACGCGTGCACCGCCGCTTCCAGCGCGTCGATACGCTCGATATAGGCGCGCGTGACAGCTTCCGCGCTCAATGTCCGTTGTGCTACCTGCCGCGCGATCTCGCGGACGCTCAATGCGTGAATGTCAGTCATGGGGATTGCCTGTGCCAAGATGAAGTGCGATGCGCGCACCTCCATGATAGGAGCGAGTTTCCTATCGAATAATACCGGTTTAAGGCATGCCGGTTCCTGTCGTAAGCCGACCTTATGCCACCCGGGCAGAAGACGATCTATTGTTCATTCGCCGCCGCGATCGCTCGGCTTCCCATTCCGTTGCCCATTTGGAGACGGCCCGAAGCACGAAGCGTGGACGGAACCGGTGCGGTGCTGCTGCCGTCGTGCAACAGATGCGCTGAACCGTGCGGCAGTCACGCAATGTTGCCCGCACGTAATTCATAAGCCGCACCATGATCCGAATTCTCGAGTAAGACCCTGCCGGTCAGAATGAGGTAGTACGGTATTTCCTGAGCTCCGGCCTGGGAGTATTCTTTTCGCCCGCGACGCTCCCCACGCGCACCGAATTTCCACTTTCCCGCTGACGACTTGATGTCTCACAAGACATGCGAAGCGCGATATATGGCAATGTAGTAAACGTCGGGCAGTTGCGTTAATGACTGCAACCGGTTGTCGATTTCACTGGCGCAGGATATTTCGCATTACTGAAAACTTGCGGCGGCGACGACACATGCGTGCCGCCAAAACCGCCGCTGATCATGAGCGCGGTGAAGACCGTCGTCCGTGTCAGCCCGGCACGCGACAAAGCGCACCGATCTTGTTGCCATCCGGATCGCGTAGATAGGCAAGATAGAGGCTGCCAGTCGGCGTGTGACGTACACCGGGCGGCGTTTCAATCGATGTGCCGCCGTTGGCAATCCCGGCGGCATGCCACCGGTCGACCTGCTCGGCCGACTGGCAGGCAAAACCAATCGTTCCACCATTGGAAGGACTAGCCGGCTGACCGTTGATCGGCTGCGTAACCATGAAACGCGCCGTGTCGCCGCGATAAACATAGCGCCGCCGCTTGTCGTTGTCATCGCTGAGACCTTCGCCATAGCCGAGCGCGCCCAGCACGGCATCGTAGAAACGCTTTGCTTTTTCCAGGTCGTTGGTGCCGACCACTACGTGACTGAACATTGCTTCCATCCTGTTTGACAAATAAACCACCGCCCGTCCGATGCAGTGGCCGGTGCGCATGAAAAACCACGCTGCGCAACGGCCCAAGCTACTCAGGGATGCACAATCATCGACGTGACTAGACGCCTGGTGAGACGCGCATGCCCTCTCCGGTCACGCCGTGACGATATTCGTGACGACCTCGATGTTGCCGTGCACAGCCTTCGAGTACGGGCAGTTCTGATGGGCCAGCGCTGCGAGCTCCTCGGCGACTTCTGTTGCCAGACCCGGCACGCGGACGGTGACTTGCGCGGCGAGGCAATACCTGGCTCCGACCGACCCAATGCTGGTCTGGATGTCCACGGAAAAGTCGGCCGGCAGCGCGACCTTCTTCGCCGCGGCCACCATCCCGAACACGGTGAAGTAACAGCCGGCCCAGGCGCCAGAAAACAGCTGCTCGGCTCGTGGGTGCAGGTCGGTGGCTACGAACTCGAGGGTTTCAACGCCGTGCGCCGAGAGCTTCAGGTCGAGGGCATCGGGTTTGGCATTCGGGTCACGATTAATGGCGACATGGGTGTTGCCCGAGGCGAGAACTTTTTCGATCTTTTCCATGATGAATTCCTTTGATGCGTGGTGAGGAGTCGCCACTTTAAATCGAGGCATTCCGCTCGCCGAGTCGCGAATGACTCAAAGCCCTGCTCGAAAGGATCAAGCAGCGAAAAGTCCCCTCACCTGACGACTTCTGTCAAAGCGCAGACGCTGCCGTGGCCTCGCCACCATCGGGTGCGCCGCCGACCCTGCACCGCATTCCGGTCCGGTCCGGTGAAAGGCGGTATCGCGAGCTGCAATTCCCCGGAAAGTAAGACGTCGTAAATCGCCATATAAAAGGCGTCCGCGCGGACTGCGCGACGCCAACCGGATTGCACGCTCTTTCTGAATGGAGTACCCAAGTGCCCGGGTCCTGTGCACAGCGAGTAGCGTCAGAACGGCCCGGCGGGCGCCCATTCATGCCGGCAAACGCACAGTTGGTTGCCGCACTTCCAGCCGCATTGTTTGGAATACGAATGAAATAATCGGGTGTACTAACTGGGGCGCGGAAAGTGTGCCAGTCAGCCGCCACCATGAAAAGTTTTTCTCAGCCACGCAAAAACTTCCCGACCATCATCTCTCTGGGGTGACTGGTCTTGCGCCAGACAAATTCGCTAAAGTATCGAAAGCGATCTATGGCGCCGCGGAATGATCTTCTCCAGTCAGTCCGAAACAGCAAATGATCGCTAAACAGTCGTATTGTCGATATGAATGGGGGCCAATATGGCGATCAAGTATGCACACGGTGTCGTCAAGAAAACCAGAACGCAATACCAGACCGACTGGCTTACCCGTTTCATGGAACTCGTGACCGTCACGGGGACACTGGAAATTCGGTGCGCCTTGGGAACGCCCTGGGCAATCGAATATACCCATGCCCAAGCTCAGGAGATACCGTACCACGTCGTGTTGACGGGCAGAGCCTTACTCGAAAATTCGGAGAATGGGACAACTGTTGAATTAAGGCCGGGTGACATCGTGCTTCTGCCGCACGGTTCGGCGCATCTGTTGCACGATGGCAGCGGCGCGGTGCCGGTTCCGGACAGGATTCGCGCTGCGGGCAGTTTCCTTGTTCGCGAGAATAGCGGTAGCGACGAGGTGCTGGACATGTTGTGCGGACGGTTTGTCGTGGCGCCGCCCCATGACCGTTTTATCCGGACCTATCTGCCGTCGGAACTCGTGGTACGCACCGAAGAGGTTGGCATCGCTGCACAGAGCCTGCCGCAGACGGAACGTCTAAGCCGGCTCGTCGAGCTGATGCGGGCTGAAGCGCTGGACGGCGAATTGGGCAGCGGTGCGATCCTGAGCGCGCTTTCGTCGGCGTTGTTTGCAGTGACGCTGCGGGCGGCCGACGAGGCCGGTCAGGCACGCACCGGAGTGCTGGCGCTTGCCTCCCACCCAAGGCTCGCCCCTGCAGCCGCAGCAATATTCAACGACCCCGCCCGAGCGTGGACGCTTCCGGAACTGGCCGGACTATGCAGCATGTCGCGCGCCACATTCATGCGGCATTTCCAGGCCAGTCTCGGCCGCTCTCCGATGGATCTCTTGACCGATATCCGGATGAGCGCCGCCGCAAACGCGCTGCGACAATCCACATCGTCCACCGAGGCGGTTGCCGATCTGGTCGGGTATCAGTCGGTCTCTGCGTTTCGACGCGTGTTTGCTCAGTGGATGGGAATGACGCCGGGGGACTGGCGGCAGCACGCTCTTAAGGACGCGGCCGCACATTTGCCAGACGACGCGGCAGACGCGGCAGACGCAGTTAATGAGCGCGATCGCGCGAGTGAATGAGCGCGGAATCACAGTGGTGCGCCCGTGTCTCGGGTGAAGCGCTCGCCTGCCGAATCACCGTTGCGACGCATCGTGCAGCTGCGAACCGTTCACGCCCCACAGGCCGACGAAGTCAGCAACCTGCATCGCAAGACAGAATTCAATTCGCTTACGCAGCCTTCAGGGCTCTTTCAGCGCGCTCCTGCGCGTACGAGGGGCTCAATTCGGCCTTCAGATCGCTGCGTTTCAATGGTTTGCCACACGCCTCGCAGACGGTACCCACGCCGGCGTCGTGGCCACAGCTAATATGCGTATAGCGCACCGCAATGTCTTCGCCCCGTGACTTACACCACGTTTCGCCCCATTCGCGCAGCGCCAGGATGACTGGATAGAACGCCCGGCTCATCTCCGTGAGTTCGTATTCGTAACGGGGCGGCTTATCCATGTAACGCTTGCGCTGAATCATGCCGTCCGCTTCGAGCCGTTTGAGACGCGCGGAGAGCATCTGCGGTGTTGCCTGCGACTGCGCCAGCAGGCTATCGAACCTTCGATTACCCATGAACAGTTCTCGCACGATCAGCACAGCCCACTTGTCCCCGATGACGGCCTGAGACCGCGCGACAGGGCACAGCGTGTCGTTCATTGCAGGCAATCCAGCCATTCGAACTCCTTCGAAATCGCATTAGTTATCAAAATATGATAACCATATCATATCGCTGTGAGGTTCGCTGGTGCTCCTGTCATGTGTTCAGTTGAAAGCCTATGACACGAGTGGATCGCGGACGCCTTTCACTTTACTGTCAAGGCGCTCTCCTAGCACGTTATCAATATCACAAAATCGCCTGTTTTCGGGCCGTGGCCGACACAGCAAGGTTCTCATTCGCGCCTGATGAAATTCACATGCCATGACATCTAATCTGCCAGATGCCAAGGCCATCTTTGCGCATCTTGCTCTACACTGCACGCTACGCTATGACAAACATAGTTGAAGGGTTGCTTTGCTGTCCACGCATCGGAGAAATCGCATCATGGAAAAGATCGGGAAAGTCCTCGCCACAGGCAATAGCCACGCCACGATCAAGGATCCTGTTTTACTCTCGTGCCGACGTCGGCGCGAGAGTGAATTCGCGATGAACAACTGCCCCCATGCAACCGCATCCGCCTCACGTGAAGCGAGGACTTGCTGAGCCGATTCGCGAGTGAACTTCTCGTTCACGATGTACGGACCGCCGAACGCGGCTTTCAGTTGCGGACCGAGACGCTTGTCACCGAGCGATTCACGGGCGGCGATAAACGCGACCTTGCGCTTGCCGAGTTCGTGATTGACGCCACGCCCCGCCCCAACGGGCCTGCCCATCGTGCGCAAAATCGCACAACGGGCAGCTTGGCTGGCGCGGTCAAAGCGGCTTGGCGTCGTCCAGATAGACGCCCGCCGACAGCCCGGCCTTCACCCGCCGCGAGATCTCGTCGGCGGACACCTCCTCTGCGCCGGCCTCGATCGCGTCGAACGCCTGGCGCACCACTTCGGCCGGCGTCGTCTTGGGTACTTCCAGCCCGCGCACCAGATCCGTATCGATGAAGCCGGCATGCAGCGCGACGACCTGCGTGCGCTGCTCGCGCAGCGACTGGCGCAGGCCGTTCGTGAGCGCCCATGCGGCTGATTTCGACACGCCGTAGGCCGACAGGATCGGACGGTTTACCCAGCTCGCCACCGACAGTACGTTCAGGATCGCGCCGCCGCCGTTGCTGGCGAGGTTCCCCGCGAATGCCCGCGACAACGCCAGCGGCCCAACCACATTGGTTTCGAAATGATCGCGCAAGGCGTCGAGCGCATCGTCGTCCATCAGGCTGCCGAACCTGGCGATGCCCGCGTTATTGATCAGCAGCGTGACGTCGCGTGCCGCCTCCGCGGCTGCGGCCACAGTCGCCAGATCGGTCACGTCGAGCTTCACAGGCACGACTCCCGGCAGCGTCACGCTGGCTGGGTCGCGCGCGCCCGCATAAACCTTCCGAGCCCCTTGTTCGAGCGCCTGTTTGGCGAACTCGAGGCCAAGCCCGCGATTCGCACCCGTCACAAAAACGACAGCACCTTCGATCTTCATAACCCTTCCTTTCCGACGATGAATGAAATGCGAGCGTGAAATGCAAGCGGCACTGGATCGCTTTTGTCGGACGATCTGTGACTTCTCATGCATCGCATACGTTGATCGAAGGATACAACTATGAAATTCATATCGTCAAGCGCAGTTTGGATTTGTTGACGATTCTCGTATGAGAGATCATGGGCAGCCAAGCCTTGCTCGCCGCTCCAACAGACACTCCAGATACGCCCTACCGTATCTCGACTCATCCCGACTATGCTTGGAGAGATGGACGCCATTTCCTGAATTGACTTACCAACGTAGTCGATGGCCCCGACGTGTAATCTGCCGCGACCCGGGGTCACTTTTAATGCAGCGCTGGTCTACCCAATGCCTCAGGAGAAGCATCATGTCCGACCCATCGCAGTTCGAAATCGACCGCACCTATACGGGCCGCTGGACGGTCACCTTTAGCAACCCGCCAATCAACATGTTTGTGCCCGCGACGATCGTCGAAATGGGTTCGTTGATGGCCGACCTCGAGGCAGACCTGTCCGTAAAGGTCGTGGTATTCCAGTCGGCGAATCCCGATTTTTTCATCGCCCATCTCGACGTAGCCAGGGCAGCTGAACAGCCTGAGGTGTTGGGCCTTTGGCGCGATGTCGTGCTGCGCCTCTCGTCCACACCGGTCGTGAGCATTGCCAAGGTTCGCGGTCGCGCACGCGGGATCGGCAACGAGTTCCTATTGGCCTGTGCGCAGGTGAAAAGCCAGTGGCGCGGCATCGGCGTGACGCTTTTCGTGAACTGGTTCGTCAAACCGTGTTCAATGGCGTTGCTCGGCTGGATCTTCATCCGTCATGTGTTTGCGCCGTGGCTGCCTGCCGATCAGCTTGACAGCTACATTGCGGGCTTGATTTTGCTTGCTGCCGCGCCGTGTACCGCGATGGTGTTTGTCTGGTCTCAACTGTGCAAAGGCGATCCGTACTTCACGCTGTCTCAGGTCGCGCTTAACGATTCGATCATGATCGTAGCGTTTGCACCGCTCGTCGCATTACTGCTGGGCCTGTCTGTCATCACGGTGCCGTGGGACACGCTGATTGCCTCTGTCGGCCTGTACATCGTCGTTCCCGTCATCATGGCCCAACTGGTGCGCAAGCGACTGCTTGCAAAAGGCGAGGCCTACTTCCAGCGGGCTGTCGCACAACTCGGTCCGTATTCGATCTGCGCGCTTCTGGCGACACTGGTGTTGCTGTTCGCATTTCAGGGACAGGCGATCGTCAGGGAGCCACTGGTTATCGCGATGCTGGCGGTCCCGATCCTGATACAGGTGTTTTTCAATTCCGGGCTTGCTTATATGCTGAATCGAAAGCTCGGCGTTGCGCACTGCGTTGCGGGACCATCGAGTCTGATCGGCGCGAGCAACTTCTTTGAACTCGCGGTAGCGACCGCCATCAGTCTGTTCGGCTTTCGGTCGGGCGCGGCGCTCGCCACAGTTGTTGGCGTGCTGATCGAAGTGCCCGTGATGCTGCTGGTCGTCAGCGTAGTCAACCGCTCGCAACACTGGTACGAAGCGGGCGACAGTCGCAAGGAACAGAAATCATGAGCATCACGATCTATCACAACCCGGCTTGCGGCACGTCGCGCAACACGCTGGCCATGATTCGCAACGCGGGTGTAGAGCCAGAGATTATCGAGTATCTACAGTCTCCGCCCGATCGTGACACGCTCAGGCAGCTAATCAGCACTGCGGGACTCACGGTACGGGCCGCGCTTCGTGAAAAGGGCACGCCGTACGCTGACCTTGGACTGGACGACTTGTCCCTCTCCGACGAGCAGCTACTTGACGCAATGGTGGCACATCCCATCCTTATCAACCGCCCGTTCGTGGTCACGCCGCACGGCGTACGACTGTGTCGTCCCTCCGAAGTCCTGCTCGAAATCCTGCCTGAGGCATCAGGTAAGCAATTCACAAAGGAAGACGGCGAAGTGGTGATCGATAGCGAAGGCCGGAGGGCTGGAAAGTGATCGATGGCCTGCCAAATGTCAGTGAAGCGGCGGAGTTCGTCCAACCCAAGGGCGCACACTGGCAGTCATGCAGGTATGTGGCGGCTCACAATCGTTCAACGCGGTAAACGCCCTGCGCGTGCTTGGCAGATGGACGCGGATGGTGACCATCCCGAATCAGTCGTCAGTCGCCAAGGCATGACAGGAGTTTGATGCAGAAGGACGGATGAAACCGTCTTCGTACTATGACCGCCTCAAACCAGACTCGGGTCCGTTGAAGCGATACGGTCGATTAACGAGTGTTCGTCCTTCACGAACGGATGGCCGGTTACGGTAATGCAGCCGCTCGAACGGCATGTTTCCCCGCTCGCTGATTGGCGGCTTGAATCCGCAGCCGTTAGCGGAGTGTTTGGCTGACAGCTCTACGACCCTGCCTCTTCCAGCAGCCAATCACGGAAAGCCGTCAACTTGGGTAACCCGGAACACTCGCCGCGAAAGACGACGTAATAGGCCAATGGCGAAGTGAACGCGACATCCGGAAATAGCCGAACTAGCCGCCCAGCCGCCAGGTCGTCGTGTGCCATTACGCTACGAGCAAGCGCAACACCCTGTCCTTCGATCGCTGCCTGCAACACGGCCGCGGAGCTATTGATTTTCAAACCTCGCCTGGTCGATGCGTCAATGACTCCCGCCTTTCGGAGCCACGTATCCCAGGTCGGAAAGCCGGCATGACTGTCCAGCGACAGATCGTGGATCAGGGTCAGGTGGCGGAGGTCGGCCGGGTTTCGCAAGCCCGGATGTTCGCGCAGCCAGTCAGCGCGTCAATTTGCCTGAATCGTTGAATAGTTTTTCTTTAAATGTAGCGGGTCTCGACAAAAGGCTGGGGCCGGCACCCAATGCATGGAGATATTCACAATGAGCAATCAATTCAAGGGCAGGAAACTGATGGTCGTGAGCGGTACCAGTGGCATCGGCTTGCAGTCGGCGAAGAGGGTTCTCGCTGAAGGCGGAAGCGTCGTGATTGTGGGTCGTCGCCCGGAGAAGACGGAAGAAGCGCGCAAGGAACTGGCTTCGTTCGGCGAGGTCTCCGCGCTGACTGCCGATCTTCGAACGACGACGCGCTCGCAGCGTTGCTCGCCACGATCGACGCGCATCATGCGGATATCGATCTTCTGGTCAATGCGGCCGGCGTGTTCTTGCCGAATATGAGGGTTTCATTCCTAAGGCCGAAGTACACGGCGCATTGCAGGGCTTCAATAGCTTCCATCCCATTGGCCGTGTCGGCACGCCGCAAGATGTCGCCGAAGTCGTCATGTTCCTGCTGTCGGACAAGGCGAGCTGGGTCACGGGCGCGATCTGGGATGTCGATGGCGGTGTGATGGCCGGGCGTAACTGATGTACGACGTTTGCCGCCGGCCAACGCCAGACTCTTTTCTCCGGGAGATATTGCCATGATGCAAGACTGGAACAACTACTGCACGGCCTTACTGAGACGAGTCGGTGACTACGCGAAGCTGAGTCCCGGCGTATTGCGCGGGCTCGCGACGATCGAGCGTAGGCCGTCACGTCGATAAATGCCGATTATTCGCGTCAGGCCGTCGTCACGCCTAATCAACATGAATGGATCGCGTCGCCACGAGCTGCTCATGCCTGGCCCGTGGCAAGTAAAATGCGCGCTATCGACACTTAGGTGGCGGGGACGCTCGCCCTCATCCCGATGAAACGCTTTCTACTGCCGGCCGCTCTCTTCGCCGCGTCTGCCACGCTGCACGCCGCCGGCCTGCCGGCGGCCATCGCTGCGCAGCTGCCAGCGGGTTACGAGCCGATGATGTTCCGAGCAGGGCCGCGCATCGACGGCGGTCGGCGAAGCTTGCTCGTCGTCGCTCACCGGCGCGACGACTCTGCTAACAGCCCGTCGCCGCGTCCGCTGCTGATCTTCGAGGAACAGGCAAGCGGTCAGTACGGGCTCTCCGCGCGCAACGATACGGTTGTGCTGCGTGCCAACGAAGGCGGCCAATGTGATCCGTTCGAGGACGGCGACGACGGGCTCGCAGTCAAGGACCGCTACTTTACGGTGCAGAACAGCGTCGCGTGCGGCGCGCACTGGACAGACTTCATCACGTTCCGCTACGACGCCGGGCGCCGCGCATGGCTCTTCAATAGCGAGATCTTCACGTCTTCCGATCCGATCAACGGCGCGCCGGACAAGACCGACGTGACGCACGCAAACCCCACGAAGCCGGTCACGTTCGAGGCCTGGCGCCCCGCGCGTTGAAGCGACGCGATGCGCGAACGGCAAGAGACTGCCACCTCACCCATATCGGCACCTGAACGTCAGCAATGACCGACAAAGGAGCATTCGTCCCTGGCAATCGCATGGCAAGCTTCGACGCAAAGCCGACTCCTGAACGTCTGAGCGACGACGCGTGTCAATGACGGGAGGTGCCCCGCTCACCTCCCATGTCTGTCTCCCCAGGCGCGCTCTGACATGGAGTTCAGGTTGCGTCGTAGATAGGGTCCCTGATACGTCACAACCGCAATGCTGCGTCAAGATCATCATGCTCGAAGGCACTCGCCATGCGGGCAATCTCTGCGCGCCTGCAACCGACTTCTTGAGCAACCTCTTGCCAAATACGGGTCACGTCGGCGACCTCGCGGATCGTGGCCCGAGCCTGTTTCAAAGACAAGCCGAAAAACTCCGCCGCGTTTTCAAGGAGGCGGACCGAACACGTACCCTCGTCGAGATCGATGTTGGTCGTGAGGATGCGCGCCTTGACGTCGGTTGGCGTGGGATTGAGGTCGTAGGCCGGTGACAATACCCATCCATCGTGGCCAGCCCAGAGGAAGCCATGGTTGCGCAAGTGGTCATCGACATTTGAGACCAGTACGTTGAAGGTCACGCGACGATACAACTGGGCAGCATCGACCCGCGCCCTCGCTCCGTGCTGCGTCAGCGCGTCAACCAGTTCAGGATAGCTGCCACGTTGGCCGTCCCGCGATCCTGTCATCGACATCGCCGAGAGAAAGGGAATGCGAATACTCCCAGCGCGATCGAAGCGACGCGACAACAACACAGGCTTGTTCGCTACCTGAAGCAGTTCGTGATCCGGCGTGGAAATGCCGGCACGTTCAGCCAATCGGAGGGCGACTTCCTCCCAGGCCTCAATGCTGTATTCGTCGGTTTCTTTCGGGAATTTGGCAATCGACAAATGGCCGTACTGGTCGATGACCGATGCTTTGGGACGCGCGCCACCGAGTGAGGACCCCGGCGCGAAAATCAGTTGCAGATCCTCATCGGTTTCCTCGTCCCGCAGGATACGCTCTGTGATTTGAAGCAGCCGCCCCAATTCGATCAGCGCGGGGACGCCAGCGGGTACGGACGCCTGAAATTCATCTTCTCCGCTCCAGCGGAATCGCAGCGCGCCAAGACGCGTTTCGTCCGCTACGCCCAACAGATAATCCAGTTCACCAAGTGTCCGGACGCGCCGCCCTTCCCGCTCGGCCTGTCGACGCTCCGCGCGCTGCATGAGGCGGCGCCCCCAGGTATCGGGCGCCGAATCACCGATCGAACCGAAGATGGATTGATCTGGCAGCGGTGGGAAAACGCCGCGCGTCAACGCCAGCGCCGGCTCAATCGAAAAGCGCTCGTCGTCTGCCAGCCATGTCTCGTCATATTCGAACGTGACCGTTTCTTCCCGACGCGACGCATGGCGCCTGAGCAACCCAACTGGACGCGGCGTGCCGTCGAGATCGATATATACCTCGACATCAGCCATGATCGCCCTTCCCTCCGCCGCCACGGGGCATCCGGACACGCTGAGGCAGTGCGGCGATTGCTAGCGCCTGCCCCACTGTATCCCGGGCGGCGTCGGCAACCTCAAGCAATCCATCGAGAAGCCCGAGCGCCTGCAGCACGGCCGCGTAGATGCCGATGCTCACACTCGGATCGCCGGCTTCGACGCGCTGCAAAGTCGCTCTCGACGTGAAAGCACGTTCGGCAATCACAGCCATGGTCAGCCGGCGGCGGCGGCGTGCGTCGTGAATATCGGTGCCCAGTTTTCGCAGCGCCCGCCGGACACCGGCTGAAGGAGCGTGAGGCGTCGGCATTTCGCTACCTTCATAAGTCTCTAATGGCGTTAATGTATCACGAAGATAGCATTTATATCCAGTTCACCTGAATTGGCAGAACAGCTTGACCACAGGCGGGCCCGCCGATGCTTCGTTGGCCGCTTTTACACAGCGAACACTGCTTGCGCTATGGGCGGAGGGGAAAGGGCCACCCACCCGAAAGACGAATGAGTTTTGTCGACCCCACTTCTGCCGGTCGATTCGACGTCCCCTAAACGGCAGTCTCCAAGTGCGGATTCAACCGCCGGCGTTAACCCTGCCGTTGTAAGCCGGAGGACGCGACCGGCCGCAACGGGTCGCCGGTCGCCGACCAGCCGCTGCAACGTACCGCGAGCGAAACAGAGCACGACCACAGATACCGAAAGCGCTTCGCGGTTCCCGTCACGTTCCACCATAGGAAATATGGCAAAAACCGGTTACTCATTCAAATCTAATTCTCGGACCGCATACTCTTTCACAGTAGCGGTGCATATAATCCGGGTCCCCAGCCGCACGTCGCAAGCTTTCCGTGAACGGGGGAGCAATGGGACGATCGACGCCTCAGTGCTACCGCAGCTTCCCCGCGCCAAAATGCCAAAGTCCCCGCCCTCTTCAATATTGAGCTCATGATGAATGCCTCACTTTCCGACGTCACCCCGCCCGCGACTGACACAGCCTCGACCACCACGCGGCGTCAGTGGCTTGCAGTAATCGCCGTCACGATCAGCGCATTTGCCTTCGTCACGTCGGAATTTCTGCCCGTCGGTCTATTGCCTCAGATCGCGCGCGACCTCGGCGTGTCACCCGGCATCGCGGGTCTGATGGTGACGACGCCGGGTGTGCTGGCGGCGTTTTCAGCGCCCGCGCTGATGATTCTCGCAGGCCGCGCAGACCGCCGTCACGTTTTCCTGCTGTTAACTGCCGTGCTGCTCGCAGCGAATCTGGTTTGTGCGACATCTGCACATTTGCTCACCATGCTGATCGGACGCGCGCTGCTCGGCGCCGCGCTGGGCGGCTTCTGGACGCTGGCAACCGCTGCAGCAGGGCGCCTCGTGCAGCCCGCCGACGCCGCAAAAGCGACTGCGACGATTCTTACCGGCGTCATGTTGGCCACCGTCGTCGGCGTGCCTTTGGGCACCTTCATCGCAAGTCTTGAGTCGTGGCGCGCGTCGTTCTTCTCGACCGGTGCGCTCGCCGCCGTTGCGCTCGTATTGCAGGCGTGGCTCACGCCGTCGTTGCCGTCCGCGACTGCGTTGCGTTTCGGCGAACTGGTCGAAGTGCTGCGACGTCCATTTGTTAGCCTGAGCATGTTGATGATCGCGCTCGTGTTTGGCGCGCACTTTTCGACGTACACGTATGTCGCGCCCTGGCTTCAGCAAGCCTTTTCGACCCGCGAGATGACGATGCTGCTTCTCGCATTCGGCGTGACCGGTTTTCTCACGAATATGCTGCTGTCGACGGTGATCGCCGAGCGTCTGAAGGCGTCGCTCGCAGTCATGATGCTGCTGATGCTGAGCTCGATTGCGTCAATGTTGCTACTCGATCATTCACGCGCCGGCGAGGTGTTCGCGATGCTCATCTGGGGCGCTGCGTTTGGCGCGTTGCCCCTGTGCTGCAGTGTCTGGATCCAGCAAGGTATCGCCGACGCGCCTGAGGCTGGCTCTGCGCTCTTCGTCGGCGTGATCCAGGTAGCGATCGCGGTGGGCTCGTCCGTTGGCGGGGGGATCGTCGATATGGCTGGAGGCCGCGCGGACTTCACGTTTGGCTGCGCGCTCACACTGCTCGGCTTCGTGGCATTGCAACGGGTCGTTGCGCTGGAGCGTGCGCGCACAAAAGCGCCTGATTGCCGATGCACGCCGTCGCTTGAATGACGGTGTCCGGCGCGAAGCCGCGGTCACGGTGACCTTGAAGCAGAAACCGGCTGAACGCTGTGACGGGGCGTTCTGGCGCATGGGCCAAAGCGAACTTCGCGATCCCGGCAGCCGCCTGAACGAAGTACGCTGATCAAACAACGAACTGCCGCCCAAGGAGCACTGACTTCGACAATGGCGGCCGCTCATTGCGTGCTTTGTGCTGACCTCCCTCCCCTGCGCCATTTCAGTCCTCGCCATTCGAGTGAAGGGTTCAGTTGCCGCTTGACGTGCGTCCTGCGCGAGTAACCCATACCTTCTCTACGACAATGAACACATGACGTTCACACGACTGGAAGAGACATTGTCAATTCAATCGTCCGATCCCCCGTACGGCGGGGAATCCGAGGTGACAAAATTAGTTTGATCTACGCCGCGACAAGCCGGTTTGGGGAATCTTGCGAGTGTCACACCAGACCTATTGCTGATACTTCTTCGCTCGTACTGACGCCTCGCGAGCATACTTGCCTGCGGCAATGGTGAAGCTTCCAACTTGCTTTACGCAATCAATCAAGTTTCCCCTCTCTGGTAACACAAACTTGACCTGCTTGAAAATGCCGCCCGGCGTGAAGAATGCCCGTTGATAAAAAACGCGTCCTCGATCGATCCCAGCATAGTCGTCATGGGCTATTGGGCCGATCTGATATGGAGCACCCCTAACCATCTCGAACTTCGTTATTCCCTTGAAGTCGTTCCCCCACAGAGCTGCGTTCAATTCAATCTCCAGCAATTCCGCAGTCCAATATCCGATCGGCGCAAGGTTGACGGATGGCACGAAAAAGCAGTTTCCGAGGACTCCGGATTCGCCACCGTAGGCGCGATAGACTATCTCGCCACCATTCGCAGATTTCTCCACAGGTGGCGCAGAAAACCCATCGTCGCTCCACGATGTGCGTGTTGATGTCAGCGAGTTCATTGAGCCTCCATGTGGTTCGCGAGCCTGATGCTCTACCCAATCCTCAGTCCTCCAGCGCAAGCGTTGTCAACTGGCAACGCTCGAGTATTGCCTTTTGTCAGATCGCTAGCCCGCATCGAATGTGACTAACTCTTGCCTCCAATATTCGGTCGCAGCTCTGCGCTTTTTCCCGTAGCGGGCGAATTCCATCGCGAGATAGCGTGGCACCTTGTCGGGCGCGATCCAGTAAGTCACCGTGCGGCGTCCGCCGTTATCGATCTTCCAGCCCTCGCCCTGCACGCGGAACGCGTCGAACGTTCCGGCGGCGATCGTAATGTTCTCGCGCGCTACGACCCGGAACGCTAACTCGAAGGTATCCGTCTCGCCGGACGGCGACGTGCGGCCGTAGCGTGTCTTCCATTCTTTTCCGACTGCATAGTCGTTCGCGAAGAATTGCCGCTCCCCGTAGCGGTTGCCGTTCGAATCGATGCGCACGTTGCCGAGCAGGTCGGTGATGAAATGGCCGTCGTTGAACTCGACCGACGTGTCGTTGATCTTCGTGACCCGCAGGCTGAACTGCGTTTCCTGCTTCGAATACAGATCGATCTGGCGGTAGACATAGCTATCGCCCAGCTTCATCGCTGTTGCGTCCGTGCTGCCCTGCGTGAACGGATTCGTGGGAGCGGACTTGACGACGACCTTCTGCTCGCCACCCGCGGCGAGCAACTTGTCCAGCGTCGCTTGCGCAAGTTCGCAGAAGTTACCGTTCGGATGCGCCTTCAGATAGGCGGCGATCGCATCCGCCGTTCCGGCCTTCTGCGCGGCACTCCAGTCGTCCTCGTCGATCTGCGCGAGCTGGTCGAGTTGCTCGTCCGTCGGCTTGTTGGCGGTGGGCGGCGGGATGAAATAGAAATCGTCCTCGAGCGACGTGCTTTCCCATGGAATCTGCCTGCCGTTTGATTGCAGCCGGACCGCGAGCCGCACGCGTTTGAATACGTCCTCGATCTTCGCTTCGGGACGCACCATCTCGCGTAACAGATTCTCCGTGTACAAACCGTTTTTCCCAACACCGTCCGACGCGACGTTGCCAGGCGCAGTCGCGTAGGCGAGGATCGTGCGCGTGGGTGCGTCCATCTGGCTGAGCCCTGCACCGGTCGTGCCGGCGATACCGAACGGGTCATTCCGGCACGCGTCGAGGATCACGATATTCATCGGATTGCGCATCTTGCCGAGACTGGTCATCACCGACGCGATGTCGACGGTCTGCCGCGGTACGTCGCTGGCGGCTTCGAGGTGGATGTCGATGGGTAGCAGGTAATTGCGCCAGTTGAGCTGCACGCCGTGCCCGGCGAAGTAGAACAGTGCGACGGCGCCATGCCGCTCGACCTGATCGCAGAAAGTACGGATCGAGTCGTTCATCGCGTCGCGCGTGCAGTCGACTTTAAGGTCGACGTCGAAATTCAGGTTTTTCAGCGTCGATGCGATCGCATTCGCGTCGTTCGGCGGGTTGCGCAACGGCGCGCCCGAATATTGGCCATTGCCGATTACGAGTGCGACGCGTGCTCCCTTGTTATTGTCCGCGAAGGCGGCCATGCCCGGCAAACACGGAAGTATCGACAAGGCGGCCAGCTTTCCGAGCGTGCGTCGTCTTTCGGCATGAAATGCGCCAGGAACGTTCTTCTTCTCATCCGGCATTTGAACACTCCGTTTCAAACGACTGACATTGGCTCGCCTTTCAACGCAAAAGATAGTGTTGATACCCATGCAGTTTGAAGCTTTTGCATTACGGTGGTCGCGGCCACTTGCTATCGTGCTTCGAACGACTGATTCATTGGGTGAGCCCGTCTGATATCCCCGCCCCGCAGGTCTCGGGCCCATCGCCAACGGTTATTTGCCGGCACGTCCGCGGCCACGTGCGGTCAGCCGTTCACGACATCCTTGAACGCCTTGCCGGCCGAAAACTTGACGGTCTTCGCAGCGCCTGGATGCGCGGTGTCCGCCCTCTTATGACAACTGCGTTTGTCCGCCTCAACAGTTGCCAGCGCGTCGTTTTCCGCCTGACAGACGCCTGAACTTCGCGCCGTCTGAGATATCGGTCTGGGGATATCGCACTGCGCAATGGACCGTCTCATGGCACCTCGAACATTCACCCGCCCGACACGGCTCTCCAATTGATACAAGCCTGCGCCTTCGGGATTGATCACGTTTGTTCCCCATCGTCCCGCATAGGCAAGAGTAGACTAGTACCGGCAAACCATTCAACCATTATCGCGGTGTCTGACCTGGCTCAATGCCGCAGCGCCAGGAACCCGCTCGTGCGCGATCTATATGAACTGGTACCGAGGGAGAGGATTTGAACTCCGACCACCTGCACTTCATGAGAGGAGCGAGAATTGTCCAGACTTCGGCGTTGAAATCTATCTCACCCCACCTTGCCAGAATGAACTCGGACTTGCGCACCAGCGTGAGTAGCATGAATATGATTTGCGCATCGATCGTGTGGAGTCGGCAAAAGCAGGCTGCACAAAGTATTTCTCCGCCCACTTACCAAACGTCAGCGCCTCGGTCGCCTCAACCCGTTTCTCGACTTTCGCACGTGAAGGACTTTCTCCGCGCTGGATTGCTCCGTAGGCTTGATCGCGTAGAAGCCGGGCTTCGGGGAGGCTAATCGCCATTCCGAATCCGAGCTCGTCTGGCTTGCGCGGCTTGCGTGCAGAAAGTGATGGATCGTAGCGGCCGATAACCAAGGTCTCCCGGCGACTGTTCACCCGGTAGTCGTACCGGAAGCTCACCGCGCCTGACGGCGTGACTGCCGCATATAGCCCCCGCTGATCGGCAACCTTGTAGATCTTCTCAGCCGGCTTCAGCGCTCGCAACTGCATGTCGTGAGCAGAAGAACGCCTCGAACGTATACCGTCAACCGATACCGTCACGCTACTCGACGGTATCGGACAAGGCCGTTCGAGGAGGAAACGTCGGTACCGTCAACGATACCGACATTTCCACCAGGCATTGCCCGGAACACAGCAGAACATCCCGGGCAATAACCGCATGTTTTTTAAGGAAAAACAAGGAAAACCGGACCTCCCGGAACGACCTGGGAGCAGTCTAAATCATTCCCACTCAATCGTCGCCGGCGGCTTCCCCGAGATGTCATACACAACCCGGTTAATCCCCCGCACTTCGTTGATGATCCGGTTCGACACATGGCCAAGCAACTCATGCGGCAGATGGGCCCAATGCGCGGTCATGAAATCCTGCGTCTGCACCGCACGCAGCGCCACCACGTACTCATACGTGCGCCCATCGCCCATCACGCCCACGCTCTTCACTGGCAGAAACACGGCGAACGCCTGGCTCGTCAGGTCGTACCATGACTTGCCGGATTCCTTGTCGATGGTCGTACGCAGCGTCTCGATGAAAATGGCGTCCGCACGGCGCAGCAGATCCGCAAAGTCGCGCTTCACTTCGCCGAGGATTCGCACCCCCAGACCAGGGCCGGGGAACGGATGGCGGTACACCATGGCCGGCGGCAGACCGAGCTTGACGCCCAGCTCACGCACTTCATCCTTGAACAGTTCGCGCAGCGGCTCCAGCAGCTTCAGATTCAGCGTCTCCGGCAGGCCGCCCACGTTGTGGTGGCTCTTGATGGTCTGCGTAGCCTTCTTGCCCTTGCCCGCCGATTCAATCACGTCCGGATAGATCGTCCCTTGCGCGAGCCACTTTGCGTCGGTCAGCTTGCCGGCTTCGGCCTGGAACACTTCGACAAATTCCGCGCCGATGATCTTGCGCTTCGCTTCCGGATCGGTCACGCCAGCAAGCTTCGACAGAAACACTTCGCTTGCATCGACGTGAATCACCTTCACCCCCAGGTGGTCCGCAAACGTCGCCATCACCTGCTCGGCTTCATTCAGACGCAGCAAACCGTGATCGACGAACACGCAGGTCAGTTGATCGCCAATCGCACGATGCAACAGCGCCGCAGCCACCGACGAATCCACGCCGCCCGACAGACCCAGGATGACATGCTCAGTGCCGACCTGCTCGCGAATCTTCGCGACCGCTTCATCGACGTAGTGGCCCATTTCCCAATCAGGCTGCGCGCCGCAAATCTTCAGCACGAAGCGCTCGAGCATGGCGCGCCCTTGCACCGTATGCGTGACTTCCGGATGCCACTGCAAACCGTAGAAGTGACGCGTCTCATCGGCCATCGCCGCGATCGGGCACGATTCGGTGGAGGCCATCAACTGGAAGCCAGCCGGCATGTCCAGCACCTTGTCGCCGTGGCTCATCCACACCTTCAGCATGCCGTGACCTTCCGGCGTCGTGAAGTCGCTGATGCCTTCGAGCAGGCTCGTATGGTTGCGCGCGCGCACTTCGGCATAACCGAACTCGCGCAGGTGACCGTTCTCGACCTTGCCGCCCAGCTGCTCGGCCATCGCCTGCATGCCGTAGCAGATGCCGAGCACCGGCACGCCAAGTTCGAACACCACTTGCGGCACGCGCGGCGTATCGGTCTCGGTGACCGAACTCGGGCCGCCCGAGAGAATCACGCCCTTCGGCGCGAAATCGCGAATGAACGACGCATCGACGTCGTACGGATGGATTTCCGAGTACACGTTCGCCTCGCGGACGCGACGTGCAATCAGTTGGGTGACTTGCGAACCGAAGTCGAGAATCAGGATCTTGTCGTGCATGGCAGCGGACGGCATTAAAAGTGAACGAATAAGGAAAGCCGCGCACAAGGCGCGGCGTTGAATTCAAAACGGTCCAGGCCATGAGGCCAGGTTGGGCAGCGCGGCATCCGACGTTGCATGAACGCACAACGAAGCACGTGCGCAGACGGATTCCGGAAGCTTCGGCAGTTGGCCTGGCGGGGCGCCCGCCTCAGCCAGTCAGCCATGGAACGGCGGCCTTGGCGCACCCGGCGCATCCGCAGCGGAGCTACGCGCTTCGACCTCGCTCGCCGAAAGCGTTCCCGGCCGGTTGGCAGCAGCGAAGTCCGGCTCGACCGGATGACCGGTTGCGGGACTGATGGGGCTGGCAGGACGCGTGAGCGGTGGCACCATGGGCTCCGTAACAGGGCCGCCCGCCGGCACCAGCACCGGTGCCACCACCGGTTCGGCCCGGTAGCCCACCGTGTCGCGCCCTCTTGCCGCATCTTTCGCGGCCTGCCTTTCAGCGCGTTCCGCAGCGGCAAGCTCGACGAGACGCAGCCTTTCGCGACGCCGTACCGCGCCTGCAAGGCGCACGCCGCCAAGGCCAATCACGACCAGCACCACAGCGGCCAGCACTGCCACAAGCTGACCGAAGCCGGTCAACTCGGGGCGATGCATGCCAATGAGCCAGACCAGCATTAGCAGGCCCGTCAGCCAGTTCACATGCCCAATGACTTTGGCGACCGTCGAGGTCAGCGCCCCGTCGATCGAGGCATGAAAAGCCAGCCACGCGAGCCCGATCAGCGCAATGCCAAGCCCTTGGCCAACCAGCGTGGGTTGCGTCTGCACCAGTTGCAGCGCGTTGTACAGCGAGGTCCAGGGCGTCAGCAGGAACAGCAGGCCGAACGCCAGTAACAGCAACGCATCGATAATCAGTACAGCGCGCAGCAATGGCTTCATGGGCGATTAATCCACGTGGTAGTTGGGCGCTTCCTTGGTGATCTGCACGTCATGCACGTGCGACTCGCGCAACCCTGCGCCGGTGATCTGCACGAATTCCGCCTTGTCGTTCATCTCGGCGATAGTGCGGCAACCGCAATAGCCCATGCTGGCCCGCACGCCGCCGATCAGCTGGAACAGAATCGCCGTGACCGAACCCTTGTAGGCGACGCGGCCTTCGATGCCTTCCGGCACCAGCTTGTCGATGTTCGCCGAGTTGTCCTGGAAGTAGCGGTCCGCTGCGCCGTCCTTCATCGCGCCGACCGAACCCATGCCACGGTACGACTTGTACTGGCGGCCCTGATACAGGAACACATCGCCCGGCGCTTCTTCGGTGCCGGCAAACATGCTGCCCATCATCACGGCGCTCGCGCCGGCGGCCAGCGCCTTGCTGACGTCGCCCGAGAAACGCACGCCGCCGTCGCCGATGACCGGCACGCCCGTGCCCTTCAGCGCTTCCGACACGTTGGAGATCGCCGTGACCTGCGGTACGCCGACGCCCGCGACGATACGCGTGGTACAGATCGAGCCCGGGCCGATACCGACCTTGACGCCGTCTGCGCCGTATTCGACGAGTGCCTTGGCTGCCGCGGCGGTTGCGATGTTGCCGCCGATCACTTCCACGTGCGGGAAGTTCTTCTTGACCCACCGCACGCGCTCGAGCACGCCCTTGCTATGCCCGTGCGCGGTATCCACGACGATCACGTCGACGCCCGCCTGCACCAGCAATTCCACGCGCTCTTCGTTGTCCTCGCCCACGCCGACTGCCGCGCCTGCGCGCAGCTTGCCGTGTTCGTCCTTACAGGCGTCCGGGTGTTCGGTCTGCTTGGTAATGTCTTTCACCGTCATCAGGCCGCGCAGTTCGAACGCGTCGTTGATGACCAGCACGCGCTCGAGGCGATGGCTGTGCATCAGTGCCTTGGCCTGTGCCAGCGGCGTGCCTTCCTTGACCGTGACGAGCCGCTCGCGCGGCGTCATGATGTTGCGCACCGGTTCGTCCAGCCGCTCTTCGAAGCGCAGGTCGCGATTGGTGACGATGCCGATGAGTTGCGCCCCTTCGACCACCGGGAAGCCCGAAATGCCATGCTGACGCGACAACGCGATGACGTCGCGCACCTTCATTTGCGGCGGCACGGTGATCGGATCGCGCACCACGCCCGACTCGAAACGCTTCACCTTGGCCACTTCACGCGCCTGCTCAGCCGGTGTGAGGTTCTTGTGGATGATGCCGACGCCGCCCATTTGCGCCATGGCAATGGCGAGGCGAGCTTCGGTGACCGTATCCATGGCAGCGGACACGAGCGGCATATTCAGGGAAATGTTGCGGGTCAGCCTGGTCTTGAGGCTGGTGTCGCGCGGCAGAACATCGGAGAAAGCCGGGACGAGGAGCACGTCATCGAACGTGAGTGCTGTTTGGATCAGACGCATGGCAAATCCTATAGGCGCAAAAGCGAATTATACGCGATACCTTCCTTTTTTTCACTGCACGAACAGCAGGTTAGCGAATTTCCGGTGATTTCCCAGGGTCTTTCGGCGGAGGAATTTCGCTTCGCTGTTCGGCCCGCGTTCGAACCGGTTTCGTTTCTCCAGACGAGTGCAGGATCGAACAAGACACCTCGCTAGCGGACCGGTAAGCTGCGCACCTGTTCAGTTTTATGCGGAGTAGTCAATGCAGCGTGGAGTAGCGTACGGCGTCATGGCCGGAGCGTTGTGGGGCATGGTGTTTCTGGTGCCGCGGATGTTGCCCGATTTTTCCCCACTGCTGCTGAGCGCGGGCCGCTACACGATGTACGGCCTCGTGTCGCTGGTCGCCGCACTGCCGATGGCGCGCTCGCTCCTGACCCGCCTGACCCGCGAGGACCTGAACGCGCTCGTCAGGCTGGCGCTGGCCGGCAACCTGCTCTACTACATTCTTCTGACGAGCGCCGTGCACCTGATCGGGATTGCGCCGTCCTCGCTGATCGTCGGCGTGCTGCCGGTGACCGTCACCCTGCTCGGACGGCGCGACCATGGCGCTGTGCCGCTCGCCCGCCTCGTCTGGCCACTGGCCATGGTGGTGGCGGGAATCGCCTGTATCAACGTCGATGTCTTCACCGTGGCCGACGCCGCCGCGGGCACCTCCACCCGCATCCTGACCAAACTCGCCGGGCTCGCCTGTGCGGTGGCGGCGCTGGCCTGCTGGACGTGGTTTGCCGTGGAAAACGCCCGCTACCTGCAGCGTCAGACCCATTTCACCGGCAACGAATGGTCGGTGTTGTGGGGTGTCGTGACCGGCGCGCTCGGCGCGGCCTTGTGGATCGTGATTGCGCTGCTGCCCGCGCACAGCCTGCAAACCGCGCTCGCCAGCGAACGCTGGCATAGCTTCTGGCTGCTCAATCTGGGGCTGGCGATCGGCGCATCGTGGCTCGGCAACGGTCTGTGGAATGCCGCCTCGAAGCGTCTGCCACTGACGCTGTCAGGTCAGATGATCGTGTTCGAAACACTGTTTGCCCTGCTCTATGCGTTCATTTACGACCATCGGCTGCCGCGTCCGCTCGAAATGGCGGCGATCGCGCTGCTGGTTGCGGGCGTGAGCTGGTCGGTGCGGCAACACGGCGATGACGGCAGCGAGACCGTCTCGATCGAGGAGAAGGCGCAGGCGTCCGCGCATTGAGCGGACGGTTGCCTGAGTAATTGCCTGCGTCATTGCCTTGCCTCGTGCCGGAATCGGCCCTGGTCCGGGTTGCCGCTCGCTGGAATTGGCATTGGCCGCGGCTAACGCGCGACGGTGTCGACGCTGGCCAGATCTAGCGCTGGAGCGAACCAGCGCCCCTTACCGTGAATCCCGATTGGTCCACTTGCGCCCTTCGATCGAGCCTGCCTTGCGGGTCTTTTCGACGCGCCGCTGGCGCGCCGCCTTCGGATCGACGATCAGCGGCCGGTAAATTTCCACCCGGTCATGGTCGGCGAGCACCGTATCGAGCGGCTTGAGCTTGCCGAATACGCCCACCTTCTGCTTGTCCAGATCGATCTGCGGATAACGCTTCAGGATGCCGCTCGCGTCGAGCGCCTCTTGCACGGTCGCCCCTTCCGCAAGCTCGACCGCGATCAGCGCCTGCTCATCGGGCAGCGCATAGCAGACTTCGATCGACAGCAGCGCGCTCATGCCTTGCCGTAGCGCTGGTCGGCGCGCTTCACGAAGGATTCGACGAAGGTGTTGGCAATATGGCTGAACACCGGACCGATGAGCTTCTCGAGGATGATGTTGGTGAATTCGTAGTGCAACGCGAATTCGATCTTGCAGGCGTCCTCGCGCAGTGCGGTAAAGCGCCAGTAACCGGTGAACTTGCGAAACGGGCCGTCCGCGAACTCCATGTCGATGCGTTCGGGCCGCTTCATGCTGTTACGGGTGGCAAAGTGCTGCTTGATGCCCTTGAAGTTGATATCGATCTTCGCCTCCATGCCATCCTCGTCCTGGCGACGAATCTCGATCCCGCCGCACCAGGGAAGGAAGTTGGGGTAATCGGCGACGTCGGTAACGAGGTCGAACATCTGTTCCGCCGAATGGCGTATCAACACGGTTTTCTGGACATCTGCCATAAATTGGACAGCACGTGGCAAGGGTGGACAAGCGCCGCGGGCTTTCCTTGCCCCGCTTTGCTAAAATCGTGATTTTAAACGAGTTGGGCACTTTCCATTCATGAGCATCATAGACAACAGAAAAGCCTTCTACGACTATTCGGTCGAAGAACGCTACGAAGCAGGGCTCGTGCTCGAAGGATGGGAGGTCAAGGCGTTGCGCGCCGGCCGCGGGCAGATCAAGGAAGGCTACGTGGTGATCAAGAACAACGAGCTATTCCTGATCGGCACGCACATCAGTCCGTTGCCCGAAGCATCGACCCATATCACGCCGGACCCCGTGCGCACCCGCAAGCTGCTTCTTCATAGCGAGGAAATCAGCAAACTGATCGGCAAGGTCGAGCAACGCGGATACACGCTCGTGCCGCTCAATTTTCATTACAAGGGCGGTCGCGTCAAATGCGAAATCGGCCTCGCGAAGGGCAAGAAGCAGCACGACAAGCGCGAAACCGAAAAGAAACGGGACTGGGAACGTGAAAAGGCGCGTTTGATGCGCAACCCGACCTGAGGCGGAGCGCCGCTGCAATACGGTGACCGCCAGCCTGGGTCCCGGCAATGAAAATGGCCCGCATACCTTGCGGGCCATTTTATTTTCCACGTGCCGGGCGGGGTCCCGCCAGCCGCCCAGCGACACCGCACCCCGCGAGCCCTACCGTATCTCGGTCGCGCCCTTGCCCTTGTTGACGATGGTCAGCGCCGAGGCAATCATCGAGCTCATGTTCGACAGATCGCCAGGCACGATCAGCGTGGTGCCCTGCTTCGCCAGATTGCCGAACGCATTCACATACTGTTCGGCCACTTTCAAGTTCACCGCTTCCATGCCGCCCGTGGACTGGATCGCCGCCGCGATCTTCTGGATGGCTTGCGCGTTGGCTTCGGCCACTGCCAGAATCGCCGCCGCCTGGCCCTGCGCCTGGTTGATCGCCGCCTGGCGTTCGCCTTCGGACTTCTGGATCGACGCCTCGCGTCCACCCGAAGCAATGTTGATCTGCTCCTGCTTGCGCCCTTCCGACGCGGCGATCAGCGCGCGCTTTTCGCGCTCGGCGGTAATCTGCGCCTGCATTGCGTGGAGAATTTCCTTCGGCGGCGTCAGATCCTTGATCTCGTAGCGCAACACCTTCACGCCCCAGTTCGACGCGGCTTCGTCGAGCGAAGACACGATGCTGTGATTGATGAAGTCGCGTTCCTCGAAGGTCTTGTCGAGTTCGAGCTTGCCGATCACCGAACGCAGCGTGGTCTGCGACAACTGCGTGATCGCGAACACAAAGTTGCTCGAACCGTACGACGCCTTCATCGGGTCGGTGACCTGAAAATACAGCACGCCATCCACCTGCAACTGGGTGTTATCGCGCGTGATGCAGACCTGGCTCGGCACTTCCAGAGGAATTTCCTTGAGGACGTGCTTATAGGCGATACGGTCGACGAACGGCACCACGAAGGTCAATCCCGGCGTGAGCGTGGCGTGATACCGGCCGAGCCGCTCCATCACCCACGCGTGCTGCTGCGGCACGATCTTGATGGTCTGCGCCGCAATCACGAATACGATGATAAGAAAGACTACCGCGACAATGGTCGAATCCATGCTTGCTCCCAGTTTCTGATTTGACTTGTTATGTTGCGCCTGGCCGGTTGTCTCAGGCCGCCACCGGCGGCAAGCACTTCAGGCGTCGATGGCCCGCTTGCTGGCCACCACGATGAGACGGCAGCCGTCCAGCGCGCTGATCTCGTAGACCTTGGCATCCTCAGGCTCGCCCGGCGCGAGTTCGACGTCCCACGCCGCCCCGCGATAACTGGCGCGCGCCCGCCGGTCACGCCACCCCGTCACGGCGAGGGTCTGGCCGATATCCAGATTGACATCCGGATTGTGTGCAGCCGCCTTGCGCGGTCTGCGGCCAAAGCGCGAGCGCCGCAGCAGAAGCACGGCGGCCAGCGCCACCAGCGCGGCCAACGCAAACTGCACGTCGGCATTCGCCCCCGAAAGGCGTGCCAACGCGGCCGCCACGAAACCCAACGCGATCATCAACAGATAGAAGGTGCCGCTCATCAACTCCAGCACGATAAGCACGCCCGCCCCGATCCACCAGAACAGTCCACCAGGCGCCACGTCAACCTCCATTGCGCTGCATGAGGCGAAAGTGGGTGCGAAAGCACTCACTTTGGCCGACAAAGCAAAACACCCCGGATCTACCGGGGTGTTTATAGCACGAAGCGGGTACAAATTACCGTGCGGTACGGTCCACTTTGATGAACCGCATCCGCACTGCAACCCGCAACGATGCCTCCTGCTTATTTTGCGTTGCTTACTTCTTCGACGACTTCGCCAACGCCTGCCACGTTTCGATGATCGTGTCCGGGTTCAGCGAGATCGACGCAATGCCTTCTTCCGTCAGCCACTGCGCGAAATCCGGATGATCCGACGGGCCCTGGCCGCAGATACCGACATACTTGTTCAGCCGCAGACACGTTTCAATCGCGCGCTTGAGCATGAACTTGACCGCCGGATCGCGTTCGTCGAAATCCACCGCGAGCAGTTCCATACCCGAGTCGCGATCGAGACCGAGCGTCAGCTGTGTCAGATCGTTCGAGCCGATCGAGAAGCCGTCGAAGAACTGCAGGAATTCTTCGGCGAGGATGGCGTTGGACGGCACTTCGCACATCATGATCAGACGCAGGCCCTTCTCGCCGCGCTTCAGGCCGAACTTGCCGAGCAGCCCGACCACCTTCTCCGCCTGCTTCAGCGTCCGCACGAACGGCACCATGATCTCGACGTTGTCGAGGCCCATCTCTTCGCGCACCTTCTTCAGCGCGATACATTCCATCTGGAACGCTTCGGCGAAGTCTTCCGCGATGTAACGCGAGGCGCCACGGAAACCCAGCATCGGATTCTCTTCATCCGGCTCGTAACGCGAACCGCCGATCAGCTTCTTGTACTCGTTCGACTTGAAGTCCGACAGACGCACGATGACGGGCTTCGGATAGAACGCCGCCGCGATCGTCGCGATCCCTTCGGTCAGTTTGTCGACATAGAACGCGCGCGGCGAGGCGTGACCGCGCGCCACGCTTTCGACGGCCTTCTTCAGGTCCTGATCGATATTCGGGTACTCGAGAATCGCCTTCGGATGCACGCCGATGTTGTTGTTAATGATGAATTCGAGCCGCGCCAGACCCACGCCGGCATTCGGCAGTTGCGAGAAGTCGAACGCGAGTTGCGGATTGCCGACGTTCATCATGATCTTCACCGGAATCGGCGGCAGTTCGCCGCGCTGGACTTCGGTGATTTCGGTTTCGAGCAGGCCGTCGTAGATCTTGCCTTCGTCGCCTTCCGCGCACGACACGGTCACGAGCGCGCCTTCCTTCAGCAGGTCGGTGGCGTCGCCGCAGCCCACCACGGCCGGCACACCCAGCTCACGCGCGATGATTGCCGCGTGGCAGGTACGGCCGCCGCGGTTCGTCACGATCGCGGAAGCACGCTTCATCACCGGCTCCCAGTTCGGGTCGGTCATGTCGGCCACCAGCACGTCGCCCGGCTGCACACGGTCCATTTCCGACGGATCGTGAATCACCCGCACCGGACCCGCGCCGATCTTCTGACCGATGGCACGGCCCGTGACGATCACCTGCGACTGGCCCTTCAGCTTGAAGCGCTGCTCGGCCTTGCCGGAAGCCTGGCTCTTCACGGTTTCCGGACGCGCCTGCAGGATGAAGATCTTGCCATCGCGACCGTCCTTGCCCCATTCGATGTCCATCGGACGTTCGTAGTGCTTTTCGATGATCACGGCGTACTTCGCGAGTTCGATCACGTCTTCGTCCGTGATCGAGAAGCGGTTGCGCTGCTCGTGCGCCACGTCGACGGTCTTCACGCGGCCCGGCTCGCCCGGTTTCGTGAATTCCATCTTGATCAGCTTCGAGCCGATCGAACGGCGGATGACGGGGTATTTGCCTTGCGCGAGCGTGGTCTTGAAGACGTAGAACTCGTCTGGGTTCACGGCGCCCTGCACGACGGTTTCACCGAGGCCATAGCTCGAGGTGATGAACACCGCGTCCTTGAAGCCGGATTCCGTGTCGAGCGTAAACATCACGCCGGCCGCGCCGACGTCCGAACGCACCATGCGCTGCACACCCGCGGACAGCGCGACTTCAGCGTGCGTGAAGCCCTTGTGAACGCGATAGGAAATCGCGCGGTCGTTGTACAGGGACGCGAACACGTGCTTCATGCGATCGAGCACGTCCTCGACGCCGACCACGTTCAGGTAGCTTTCCTGCTGGCCCGCGAAGGACGCGTCCGGCAAATCTTCTGCCGTGGCCGACGAACGCACAGCGAACGACAGCTCTTCCGGCGAGCTGTTCTGGAGCACGTCGAAACCCGCGCGGATGTCAGCTTCGAGCTTCGGCTGCAGCGGCGCGTCGACGATCCATTGACGAATTTCCTTGCCCGCTTCGGCGAGCGCTTTCACGTCGTCGACGTCGAGCGTCTCGAGACGTTTGGCGATGCGTTCAGTGAGGTTGTTGTGATGGAGAAAGTCGCGAAATGCCAGCGCCGTCGTGGCGAAACCGGTCGGCACACGAACGCCGGCCTGAGCGAGCTGGCTGATCATCTCGCCGAGTGACGCGTTCTTGCCGCCCACGATTTCCACATCGGTCATCCGCAACTGCTCGAACGGCACTACATACGCCTGATCCTTTGCGACGTTAACTGCGTTAGTCATACAAGCCCCTAAGTGTGGAAGAAATACACGACTGTGCAAGTGGGCTTGGACGCTGAATTCGCGTCTTGCACAACCTGTTAGATAAGCAATCGCTTGAGCGCGCGCACGTTTCGCGGAGCTTGCAGCCCGGCAACATTGCGCGCAAGAAGCACGACAAAGCCCACGGTTCGACGAAATTCTTCAAATTCGCCGCAAGTTACCAGCAAAAAGCGGGCCGTTGAGCGGGCGATAAACGCGCGTTAAGCGCGGTTCGCCTGCAATTGCTTATCCAACAGGTTGCCGCTATTCTACCGTGCCGACTCCCAAAATGTGACGGTCGGACGAGAATTGCGCCTCGAACTGCGCCTTGACCCCGCTCACGTTCCCTGCCCCACCGATGCCGCCCACCGTATTCATCGTCTCCGACGGTACCGGGATCACTGCCGAGACTTTCGCGCATTCGATCCTCTCCCAGTTCGACCAGAAATTTCGCCTGGTTCGCGTCCCCTTTGTCGATTCGACCGAGAAGGCATACGCCACGCTCGAAAAGATCAACGAAGCGCTCAGGCAGGACGGCCGCCGCCCGATCGTCTTCACCACGCTCGTCGACAGTGCGTCGAACAAGATCGTCAAGGGTTCGAATGCGCTGGTGCTGGACATGTTCCAGACCTTCGTCGAACCGCTTGAACAGGAACTGGAGCTGAAGTCGAGCCACGCAATGGGTCGCGGCCACCAGAACGCGGATACCGAGGAATACAAGAACCGCATCGAGGCGATCAATTTCTCGCTCGCCCACGACGACGGTCAATCGAACCGCAATCTGGCCGACGCCGACGTGATCCTGGTGGGCGTGTCGCGCAGCGGCAAGACGCCGACAAGCCTCTACCTGGCCATGCAGTACGGTGTGAAAGCGGCCAACTATCCGCTGATTCCGGAAGATTTTGAACGCGGCAAACTGCCGACGCCGCTGCTCGAGCACCGTGGCAAGATGTTCGGACTGTCGATCGACCCGCAGCGGCTCTCGGAGATCCGCAACGAACGCCGCCCCGGCAGCAAGTACGCCGCACCGGAGAACTGCCGTTACGAGATCAACGAAGCGGAAGGCATGATGCGGCGCGAGGGGATCAAGTGGCTGTCGTCGACGCACAAGTCGATCGAAGAGATCGCGACGACGATCTTGCAGGAAATCAAGCTCGATCGGCCTGCGTATTGAAGATTGAGTGAGGCTGGACGACCGGCGAATTGTGAAAGGCTCGCGTCCGGCCGTTCACGTTCCGCCTGAAGTGCCCGAACGGACTCTCACGCGCCGCGCTGCTGGCGACATTGCTCGAACAGACACACGGCGGCGGCCGCCGCCACATTCAGCGATTCCATCCCGCCCGGCTGCGGAATCGTCACGCGCAGCGTGACCGCGTCGCGCCAGATCTGCGACACGCCTGCGCCTTCGTTGCCCATCACCCAGGCGAGTTGCCCCGACAGATCGCAGTCGTAGATCGCCTCGGCGCCGTGCGAGTCCGTAATCACGACCGGCACGGCGAGGCGCTCGAGCAGCGTTTGCGGCTCTACGTCTTCGTGAATCTGCAGCAGGAAATGCGCGCCCATGCCCGAACGCAACACCTTCGACGACCACGCGTACGCCGTGCCCGGCGCGCAAAACACCTGCTGGATGCCTGCGGCCGCCGCGCTACGCAGGATCGACCCCACATTGCCCGCATCCTGCACGCCGTCGAGCACGACGCAGGTTTGCGCGACCCGCTTCGGCAGCGCCGGCGCCAGCTTGTCGACCAGCAGCAGGATACCCACGCCATTGACTACGTTCGACAGCTGTCCGAACAGCGCATCCGGCAGCGTGACGACGCGGTGCTCGTCGACCCGCGCGACGATGGCCTGCGCTTCTTCGTGACGTAACGCGCCCTCGGTGATGAGACAGGTTTCAGGTTGGCCGGCCACCTCCAGATAGGCGCTCGCAAGGTGAAACCCTTCGAGCAGCGCGTGACCGCTGCGACGTTGTTGATGCGTCGAGCCGGCCAATGCCTTGAGGCGTTTGTAGAGCGGATTGTCCCGCGAGGTGATGGCTTTCACAGGCAGCGAAGACAGTGAGAATGTGAGAAAAACGCAGGACGAAACACCCGCGCGGGCGTATCAGGACAGCGCTGTGCCGCCGAACGGCTCGTCCCACGCGGCGTCCACGATCTCGGCTGCAATCAGCGGCGCGGCCCCCGGCACGCTCACGTTCAAGCGGCGGATACCCAAATGCGCCTCGCGAACCGGCGCGAACGAACGCCGATGATGCTCGCACGGGCCGTGCTCCCGCAACGCCGCCAGGTGCTGCGGCGTGCCGTAGCCCGAGTGGGCATCGAAGCCGTACACGGGAAAGGTCTGATGCAATTGCAGCAGCATTCTGTCGCGGGTGACCTTGGCGAGAATCGACGCAGCCGAAATGGATTTAACGAGCGCATCGCCGCCAATAATCGCTTCGCTGCGGATGCTCAGCACCGGGCAACGATTGCCGTCGACCTTCACCAGCGTCGGCACGACCGCGAGCCCTTCGACCGCGCGCTTCATGGCCAGCATCGTTGCATGCAGGATATTGAGCGAGTCGATTTCTTCGACCGACGCCGAAGCAACACAATACGCCAGCGCCCGATCGACGATCTTGTCATACAGTTCGTCACGCTTTTTGGCGGTGAGCGCCTTCGAATCGTCGAGACCGCGAATCATCGGCTTCGCCGGATCGAAGATCACCGCCGCGGCGACCACTGGACCGGCCAGTGGCCCGCGCCCGGCTTCGTCGACGCCGCAGACGATTTCGCCCGGCGCGTCGAAGTTAAACCGGGGCTGCTCCGCTTTCGCGGCGGACTTGCGCCGAGGCGTGCGCGCATCGCTCATCGACGGCCCTTACGGGTTTCGACGACATCCGCTACCACTTCCGCGGCACGCTGGGCGGTGTTACGCTTCAGCACGAGATGCATCTCCGTGAAAATTTCCGTCAGCGTGCGCCGGTTAGCCTCGTCGCGCAACTGTTTCAAGGTGGCATCGGCGAGCGCCTCGGGGGTCGCGAAGTGCTGCAGAATTTCCGGCACGACGAAGCGCCCCGCCAGAATGTTCGGCAAGCCCACGTAAGGCAGATAGCCCTGCCGCCGCATGATCTGACCGGTCAGCCAGGGCACCTTGTAGGAAATCACCATCGGCTTTTTCAACAGCGCGGCTTCGAGTGTCACTGTGCCGCTCTTGACCAGAATCGCGTCGGCCGCCGTCATTGCCACCTGCGCCTGACCTTCGGTCAGCGTCAGCGCGAGACCCGGACTGGCGTCGATCAGCGGCTGCAGCATTTCCCGCAGCGCCGGCGTCGCCGCCGGCATCACGAAACGCACACCCGGCTCGCGATGTTGCATCAACTCCATGGCGGCGAAGAACGTCGGACCGATCAGATCGATTTCCGAGCGCCGGCTGCCCGGCAACACGGCGATCACCGGCCCGCTTTCCGGCAGACCCAGCGTGCGGCGCGCGCCCAGCGTGTCCGGTTCGAGCGGAATCTCGTCCGCCAGCGGATGACCCACGTACGACGCAGCCACGCCGGCCTTTTCCAGCAACGCGGTCTCGAACGGAAACACGCACAGCATGTGGTCGACGGCTTTGGCAATCTTCTTGATGCGGCCGCCGCGCCATGCCCAGATGGACGGGCATACGAAATGGATGGTCGGAATGCCGGCCTCACGCAGGGCAAGCTCGAGGCCGAAGTTGAAGTCAGGCGCGTCGACACCGACGAATGCGGCAGGCGGCTCGGCCAGCAACTGACGCTTCAGTTCGTTGCGGATGCCGAGAATCCCGGGAATGTGCCGTAGCGCTTCGACATAACCGCGCACGGACAGCTTTTCCATCGGCCAGTGGGCGTCGAAGCCCGTGGCGATCATGCGCGGGCCACCGATGCCGTAGTACTGCGTACCGGCTGGCAAGCGGCTGGCGAGGCCATCGAGCAGCGACGCGGCAAGCAGGTCGCCGGAGGGCTCGCCGGCCACCATCGCAAGCCGTAGCGGACTGGGTTGCAAGGCCATCGGCTAGCGGATGATGCCGCGTTGCGACGCGACCACGAAGTCGACCAACGCCTTCACCGGCGCATCGCCCTCGCCACCCGCCGAGGCAAGCTCGGTCAACTGTACCTTGGCTTCTTCCAGCGACAAGCCGTTTTTGTACAGCAACCGGTACGCGGCACGCAGCGCCGAAATCGCATCCGGCGAAAAACCGCGCCGGCGCAGACCCTCGACATTGATGCCGTGCGGTTCCGCCTTGTTGCCGGCGGCAATGACGAACGGCGGAATGTCCTGCACGAGCGCCGACGCGCCGCCCAGCATCGAATGCGCGCCGATACGCACGAACTGGTGCACGCCCGACATGCCGCCGACGATGGCGTAATCGCCGATCGTCACGTGGCCGGCCATCTGGGCGTTGCTCGCGAGAATCACGTTACTGCCCACGTGACAGTCGTGCCCGAGATGCACGTACGCCATGATCCAGTTGTCGTCGCCAAGCGTCGTCACGCCCGCGTCCTGGACCGTGCCGGTGTGGATCGTGGTGAACTCGCGGATGGTGTTGCGGTTCCCAATCACGAGCCGGGTTGGCTCGTCCTTGTACTTCATGTCCTGCGGTTTGCCACCGACCGATGCGTAGTGGCCAATGCGGTTGTCTTCGCCAATGGTCGTGTGACCTTCGATCACGCTGTGCGAACCGACCGTCGTGCCCGCGCCCATCGTGACGTGCGGGCCAACAATGGCATACGGCCCGATTTCAACCGTTTCGTGGAGCTGTGCGCCCGGCTCGACGATTGCAGTGGGATGAATCCTGCTCATGCGCCCTCGCTTCTGATTCCGTTGCGTTATCTGGATGCCCCGCCGGCGTGTGCCGCCTGACCGGCCTTCCAATGCTGGCCGCCCTCCATACGGAGATCCATGACATGGATCTCCGCCAGCGGCCCAGCGTTCCCGGCCAGGCTTACTGGCCGTCCGTTTCCGTGTGGCGGACTGCGCACATCAGGTCGGCTTCCGCCGCGACGACGCCATCCACCTCGGCGCGCGCCTTGAACTTCCAGATGCCGCGCATATGCCGCTCGAACGTTGCGTTCAGGATGAGCTGATCGCCCGGCTCGACGACGCGCTTGAAACGCGCGTTGTCGATGCCGACAAACAGATACAGCGTGTTGGTCCGATCATGCGGCTCTTCCGAGAACGTCAGGAGCGCCGCCGTTTGCGCCAGCGCTTCGAGGATCAGCACGCCCGGCATCACCGGACGGCTCGGGAAGTGACCCATGAAGTACGGCTCGTTGATCGACACGTTCTTCAGCGCTTTGATGCTCTTGTGCGGCTCGAGTTCGAGCACCCGATCAACGAGCAGAATCGGATAGCGATGCGGCAGCAGCGTGAGAATCTTATGTATGTCGAGATTGATTTTTTCGGTGCTCATGGTGTTTCAGCTCACGCATTGACTGCGCGATGATGACAGCGGATACGGATTCGGTGGGTGGGTAACGCGTGCTACCGTCGCTCGAGGTGACCCGGCAGCCCATGCTGCCCAACCACCACAACCGACGCCTGCTACTTGATCGGCTTAACCTGCTGCTTGATACCTGGCGGTTGTCCAACCACCAGTCATGCTTTCCTGCCCGGCTCCTCGCTCGGCGCCGCAGCCGCTTCCAGCGCGCGGATACGGTCGCGCAGCTTGTCGATGTTGCGCAGCAAGGCAGCGCTCTTGTTCCAGTCGGCATGATTGACGGCCGGGAACGCGCTCGTGTACATGCCTGGCTTCAACAGCGACTTCGAGACGCCCGACTTCGCCGTAACGATCACATGATCGGCCAGTGTAACGTGTCCGGCAATGCCAACTGCGCCGCCAATCATGCAATGACGGCCAATATTTGTGCTGCCGGCGATGCCCGCACAGCCGGCGATCACCGTGTAGGCGCCGATCCGGCAGTTATGACCGATCTGCACGAGGTTGTCGATCTTCACGCATTCTTCGATCACGGTATCGGCCATTGCGCCCCGGTCGATGGTCGTATTGGCGCCGATTTCCACATCCGGGCCAATCGACACGGCACCGACCTGGGGAATCTTCACCCAGCCACCGGTACGGGCCTCGCCTTCACCGACGAAGTCCGGTGCGAAGCCGAAACCGTCCGAACCGATCACCGCACCCGCATGAATGATGACGCGCTCACCGATCTTGCAGCCGTAGTACACGCTGACGTTTGGATACAGGTGCGAGCCGGCGCCGATCTTCGTGCTGCGGCCAATGACGACATTCGCGTCCAGCCGAACATGTTCACCGATTACCGCATCGGCTTCGACCGTCACATGCGGCCCGATCACCGCGCTGGGTGCAATCTGTGCCGACGGATCGATCGTCGCGCTGGCGTGAATGCCCGGCAAAGCCTTCGGCGCAGCCAGATCGATAAACGTCTGTGCGACACGCGCGAAGTAAGCGTAGGGATTGGGCGTGACGATGAAATTGCGAGCGCCCTGCTCGGCCAGCTTGCTCAGATCATCGGCGCTGATGAGTACGGCGCCTGCCCGGGTGGTTTCGACCTGCGATAGATACTTCGGGTTGGCGAGGAACGCCAGCTGGTTCGGGCCAGCCTGGTCGAGCGGCGCCAGGCTGCCGACGCGCTGCGACCGGTCTCCGACTACTTCACCGCCGAACCGCCTGACGATGTCCTCGAGCGTAAAAGCCATGCGCGTACTGCTCCCGCTGTTCAGTTGCCGTTGTTCGTGGGCGAGGTGCCCGTGCTGCCGTTACCCGGCGCTGCCGCAAGCGCCTTCAGGACCTGATCGGTAATGTCGATACGCGGGCTGACATACACCGCTTCCTGAAGGATCAGGTCGTAGTGCTGCTGCTCGGCGATCTGCTTGATGACCTTATTGGCGCGGTCCAGCACGGCGGCCAGTTCTTCGTTGCGGCGCTGATTCAGGTCTTCACGGAACTCGCGCTGCTTGCGCTGAAAATCGGTATCCAGTTGCGACAGGTCGCGCTGTTTCTCGGCGCGGTCGGCTGGCGCCATCGACGCCCCGTTCTTGTCCAGCGAATCGGACACGGCTTTCAGCTTCTGCGCCATATCCTGCAGATCCTTGTCGCGCTTTGCGAACTCAGCCTCCAGCTTGGTCTGCGCAGCCTTCGCCGCAGCCGACTCGCGCAAGATACGATCCGAGTTGACGGCCGCAATTCTGGCTTCCTGCCCGTGCGCGACTCCAACGCCTAAAGTCATTGCCAGCGCAAGCACACACGCAACACGTTTCGAAAACATACCGGTTCGCAAAGTCATCCTCTCGATACTGTAAAGAGGTCCGGGGTTAGCCCGGACCGTCCAATCAGAATGCCGTCCCGATCTGGAACTGGAATTTCTGGTACTGGTCGCCGTTGTGCTTCGTCAGCGGAAAACCCAGGCTCAGCTTGAGCGGTCCGATCGGCGAGATCCATGCGAGACCCACGCCGTAACCGTACCGCAAACCGTTCGCGCCGATGCTGCTGCCCTCGTCGCCCCAGACATTACCCGCATCAAGGAACGAAAAAACCCGCAGCGTGCGATCGTAACCCGTGCCCGGCAGCGGGAATGTCAATTCGACACTGCCCGCCAGCAGCTTCGAGCCGCCGATCGGGTCGCCCGTCGAGACGTCGCGCGGGCCCAGTGAACTCGGCTCATAGCCACGCACGGACCCGATCCCGCCCGCATAGTAATTCTTGAAGATCGGGTAAGGTTTGCCGGTGAGGCCATTGCCATAGCCTCCCTGAAAGTTGAAACCCAGCACAAAACCGCGCGCAAACGAATAATAATACTGCGCGTTGATATCGGCCTTGTAATACTGCGTGCCGCCAGCCGGCGTGCCATATTCGGCGTTCGCCTGCGTGAAGTAACCGCGACTCGGCACCAGCGCGCTGTCGCGCGTGTCCCGCGCCCAGCCCACCGTGATCGGCACGTTGGTCGACACCCGTCCGAACTCGTTGACGTAGTCGAGATAGCTTTGCGGCGTGGACGAACCCACATCGAGCTGGTTCTGCTCGATGCCCGCGCCGAAATATACCGTATCGACCTCGGAGAATGGAATGCCGAATTTGAGATCGCCGCCGACCGTGACGATCTTGAAACTCGAATCCGTAGAGTAATACAGCGGCTGCTGCGTCCGATAATAGACGTCTGTAATCCGCTTGATGCCGTCCACCGTGAAATACGGGTCGATCTGGGTAACGGTCAACGTGCGGTACGTCTTCGCCGTATTGATATTGACGCCGAGGCTGGTGCCGGAGCCGAACACGTTGTCTTGCGAGATCCCCGCCGACAGAATGGGACCTTCACCGGAACCATAGCCCAGACCCAACGTGATCGAGCCGGTCGGCTTTTCGGTGACCTTGACGTTCACATCCACCTGGTCAGGCGTGCCTTCCACGGGCACCGTCGACACGTCGACGTCCGAGAAGTAACCGAGGCGATTCACGCGGTCCTTCGACAGCGCGAGACGGTTCGAATCGAACCACGAGCTCTCGAGCTGGCGCATTTCGCGGCGCACCACTTCGTCGCGCGTGCGCGTATTCCCCACTACGTTGATGCGGCGCACGTACACACGGCGGCTCGGGTCGACCTGCAGCGTGAGGTCGACCTTGTGGTGCTGCGGGTCGATCTCCGGCGAGGCATTCACGGTGGCAAAAGCATAGCCATATTGGCCGAGCTTGTCGACGAGCGCCTTCGTGACGGCCTGCAGTTTTTCGGCAGAGAAACGCTCGCCGGCCTTGATCGTGACCAGCTTGTCGAGTTCGGCGTCACGACCCATGAGATTACCGGCCAGACGGATGCCGGAAATCGTGTACGGCTCGCCTTCATGCACCGTCACCGTCAGGTACATGTCCCGCCGGTCCGGCGTAATCGACACCTGGGTCGAGTCGATGTTGAACTCGAGGTAACCGCGGTTAAGGTAGTACGAGCGAACGTTCTGCAGATCGCCGCTCAGTTTGTCTTTGGCGTACAGGTCGTTCTTCGTGTACCACGAGAACCAGTTCGGCGTGGACAGTTGCATCTCGTCGAGCAGCGTGCCGCTGCTGAACGCCTTGTTGCCGATGAAGTTGATCTGGCGGATCTTCGCGCTCGGACCTTCATCCACTGACAACAGCAACGCCACGCGATCGCGGTCGACCGGCGTGATCGTGGTCTTTACTTCGGCCGCGTAGTAGCCGTGTGTCAGGTATTGACGTTTGAGTTCCTGTTCGGCCCGTGCGGCCAGCGCCTTGTCGTAATAGCGGCCTTGCGACAGCCCGACCGAATGCAGCGCCTTGAGCAGATTGTCCTTGTCGAATTCGCGCAGGCCGGCGAAATCGATCGAGCCGATGGCCGGACGCTCCACCACCTGCACGATCACGATATCGCCTTCGACCGCGATCTTCACGTCATTGAAGAAACCGGTGGCGTACAGCACGCGAATCGCTTCGGAGGCCTTGTCGTCAGAAAAAACATCGCCTTCCCGGATAGGCAGATACGCGAACATGGTACTCGGTTCGACGCGTTGCAACCCCTCGATGCGGATATCTCGCACCACGAAAGGCGAGGTTGCGTGGGCCACTAGTCCATGCGCAGCGAGTGCAGCCGCTGCTACCGTCTTGGGAACAAAGCGATGAGGTTTCAACAACGTACTTCCCCAATTTATAGCTAAATCAGGCCAGACGGCCGCCTTGCGTGAGCGCCGCCAGACACTTTAAAAATGGATCAGACGAGCCAGATCGTTGAAAAGCGCGATCGCCGACAAGGCGACGATACAGGCCAGCCCGGCTCTCTGGAGAACGAGCTGCCAGCGGTCGGACACCGCCTTACCGGTTGCAGCTTCAACCAAATAATATAACAGATGCCCCCCGTCCAATACCGGAATTGGGAGTAGGTTAAGTACGCCCAGACTGATACTGACAAGGGCGAGGAATGACAGGAATGCTGACGGACCCAGCCTTGCACTCTTGCCCGCGTAGTCGGCTATCGTCACCGGGCCTGACAGGTTTTTTAGCGACGCCTCGCCGGTTATCATCCGGCCAAACATGCGCACAGAGTAGGCTGCCAGATCCCATGTGCGGTGTGCGCCCAGTTGCAGGCTTTCGAGCGGGCCGTAGCGAACCATGATGGACGGCACCTGGGTGGCCAGTTCCGCGCCGATCCGGCCAACCTGCTGGCCAGTGGCGTCGTCACGCTGAGCGAGCGGCACGACATGAATGTCCTCGGTCTGGCCGGCCCGCTGCGCGTCGCCGCCCCGCTCGACCTGCAGCGCGACGGGCTTGCCCGCATGCGTCTTCACGAAGGCGATGAAAGCCGTGGCGTTATCGGCCGGCTTGCCGTCGATCGACACGAGGCGGTCGCCCGCCGCGAGACCCGCGCGTTGCGCGGCGCTGCCCGGTTGCACACCGGCCACGATCAGCTTGCCGCCACCCGGCTCGAAGCCGAGATGCGACATGAAATCGTCGTCGACGTTCTTCTCCGACACGTCGCGCAAATCCAATGGGAAGTCGAACGTCCCGTGGCTGTCTTTTGCGCTCAGAACGACACGGCGATGATCGAACGCGGCGCCCAGCAGCTTCCAGCGCAGGTCGGACCATGACCGGACCGGCTCGCTGGAACCCGCGTCCGGATTGCGCACCGCGACGACCGTTTCACCGCCGTCGAATCCGGCGAGCGCTGCGGCCGTATTCGGCGCCGGCGCGGCGACGATCGCGGCCGGTTCGCTCACACCGGTGGCAAACACGGCAGCGAACAGCACGATAGCGAGGATGAAATTGGCAACCGGGCCGGCCGCGACAATCGCAAAGCGCTTGGCGACGTGCTGGCGGTTGAAGGCGTGCGGCAGTGCCTCGGGGGAAATGGGCGCGCTCGCATCACGCTCGTCGAGCATCTTCACGTAGCCGCCCAGCGGCAACGCGGCGATCGTCCATTCTGTGCCCGTCTTCGGGCTGACCCATTGAACCAGTGGTTTGCCGAATCCGATCGAAAAGCGCAGCACTTTCACACCGCACCACCGCGCGACACTGTAATGGCCATACTCGTGGACCACTACGAGCACGCCGATCGCGACCGCGAAGGCGAGCACTTCGATCAACAGATTCATATTCGCCTCACTGGACGGCACGTTCCGCGCGAAGGGCGTTGTGCGGCAAACGCTGGATAAACTCTGCGGCCGCCCGGCGCGCGGCCGCGTCCGCTTCGATCACGTCTTCGAGCGCCTGCGCGCTGCGGTTCGGCAGCGCGTTGAGCACCGCGTCGACCACCTGCGCAATTGCCATGAAGCCGATCTTGTGCGAGAGGAACGCATCGACTGCCACCTCGTTGGCGGCGTTCAGCGCCGCACTCGCGATACCGCCTTCGGCAAGCGCTTTCACGGCCAGCGCCAGACACGGGAAACGGGCGTAATCGGGTTTTTCAAACGAGAGCGACGCGACCTGCACGAGATCGAGCTGCGCCACGCCGGAATCGACCCGGTCGGGAAATGCGAGCGCATGAGCGATCGGCGTGCGCATGTCGGGATTGCCAAGCTGCGCAAGCACCGAACCGTCGGCGTACGACACCATGGAATGGATCACGCTCTGCGGGTGAATCAGCACCTCGATGCGCTCACCCGGCAGGGCGAACAGCCAGTGCGCCTCGATGACTTCAAGGCCCTTGTTCATCATGGTCGCCGAGTCGACCGAAATCTTGCGGCCCATGACCCAGTTCGGGTGCTTGCAGGCCTCGTCCGGCGTCACGTTGACGAGGCTCGCCGGCTCGCGCGTCCTGAACGGGCCGCCGGAGGCAGTCAGAATGATCTTCGACACGCCGCCGTGCAGCGCCGCCTCGCGTGGCAGGCACTGGAAGATGGCATTGTGTTCGCTGTCTACCGGCAGCAGCACCGCGCCGTGATCGCGCACCGCGTCCATGAAGATCGCGCCGGACATCACCAGCGCTTCCTTGTTGGCGAGCAGGATGCGCTTGCCGGCGCGCGCGGCAGCCAGCGTGGGAGCGAGGCCCGCGGCGCCGACGATGGCCGCCACGACCGTATCGCAGCCATCGCTCTTCGAGACCTCGACGAGTGCTTCCGGACCGTAGGTCACTTCGGTCTTGCAGCCGGCTTCGCGCAGCTTCGCCGCGACTTGCGCCGCGGTGGCCGCGTCGCCGACCACGGCGACCTCAGGATGGAAGCGCAGGCATTGTTCGACGAGCTTGTCGCCGTTGCGATGCGCGGTCAGTGCATAGACCGCAAAGCGCTCGGGATGACGCGCGACGACGTCGAGCGTGCTGTCTCCAATCGAGCCCGTGGAACCGAGCAGTGTCAGACGTTTTTGCATATCTCTTTCTCTAGCCGAGCAGCAGCATTGCGAGCGGCAGCACCGGCAATAATGCGTCGATGCGGTCAAGGACGCCACCGTGCCCCGGTAGCAGGCCGCTTGAATCTTTCACGCCGGCCTGACGTTTTAACATCGATTCGAACAGGTCGCCGACGACGCTGAAAACCACCAGAAGCGTCAGTGCGCCGACCGTTCGGACAGCGCCCAGACGCTCCAGCAGCGCGGAATACAGGGTCGGTTCGAACGCATGCAGCACTGTAGCCGCTGCCGCGACGATCACCACAGCCAGCCACCCACCAATGGCGCCTTCCCACGTTTTGCCGGGACTGATGGCGGGTGCGAGCTTGTGCCGGCCGAACGCCTTACCGGCAAAGTATGCGCCGATATCGGCCAACCAGACCACCAGCATCAGGGACAGAACGAACGACACCCCCGCCATCCGGGCCGCGACCAGCGCGTGCCAGCAGGCCACGAATGCGACGATCCCCGCCACAAACAGGAACAGGCGCCAGGCGCCGTGCGCCAGAGTCGGCTTGCGCAGCAGCACGTACGGGCCCGCCAGAACCCAAAAAACCGCGGCGGCCTGAAAGAGTGGCCGCGGCAGTTGCGTACCGGTGCCGAGCTTCGTGCTTGCCACCAACGCCGCCGCGGCGACCAACGCGTAGACGACCGGACCGACACCCCCCACCTTCAGCAGACGTGCCCATTCCCAGGCCGCAAATACGACCACGAACGCGATCAACGCGCCGAAGGCACCCACCGGCGCGAACAGCGTAACCGGCAAAAACACAGCCAGGAGGACGATCGCCGTGATAACACGGGTTTTTAGCATGGAAGCGAATCGACGTTTTGCGATTGCGGCTCGAGCTGAGCACTGGTGCGGCCGAAGCGGCGTTCGCGCTCCGCGTATGAATCGATCGCGTGGCGCAGCGCCTCGGCGTCGAAATCCGGCCAGAAGGTGTCGGTGAAGTAGAACTCGGTGTAGGCCAGTTGCCACAGCAGGAAATTGCTGATGCGCTGCTCGCCGCCTGTGCGGATGAAGAGATCCGGCTCCGGCGCGTAGGCCATGGCGAGGTGTTCGGCGAACGATTCCTCGCTGACCTCGACCGCCTCGCCCGCCAGCGCCGATTGCTCGGCCAGCTTGCGGGTTGCCTGCAGGACGTCCCAGCGGCCGCCGTAGTTGGCGGCGATGGTCAAGGTGAGACGGGTATTGCGGGCGGTTTTGGTCTCGGCGCGACGGATCAGATCCTGGATGCGCTTGTCGAACATCGCCAGATCGCCGACCACACGCAGCCGGATGCCATTGGCGTGCAGTTTGCCGATCTCGCGCTCCAGCGCGGTCACGAACAGGCGCATCAGGAACGACACTTCGTCGTTCGGACGGCGCCAGTTCTCGGAGCTGAAGGCGAACAGCGTCAGATATTCGACGCCGGAACGCGCACACGCCTCGACGGCGGCACGCACCGCGTCGACGCCGCGCGAATGGCCTGCCACGCGCGGCAGGCGGCGCTGCGTTGCCCAACGGCCGTTGCCGTCCATGATGATCGCGATATGGCGCGGCACCGCCGCGACATCAGGCACGCGAACGGTTGAGCTGGTATAGGTCATGGCCGTCGGGACAGTGACTACAAATAAAGAAGTAAGGACCTGAAGATGCTGAGGCAGACGGCCTCAGACCGTCATGATCTCAGCTTCTTTGGTCGTCACGAGTTTGTCGATTTCCGACACGAACTTGTCCGTCAGCTTCTGGACGTCGTCGCCGGCACGACGCTCGTCGTCTTCGGAGATTTCCTTGTCTTTCACGAGCTTCTTCAATTGCTCGTTAGCGTCACGGCGCAGGTTGCGCACCGCGATCTTGGCCGTTTCCGCTTCGCTGCGCGCGACTTTGGTCAATTCGCGGCGGCGCTCTTCGGTCAGCGCGGGCATCGGCACGCGGATCACGTCGCCTTGCGTGGCTGGGTTCAGGCCCAGGTCGGAATCGCGAACCGCCTTTTCGACGACCGGCACCATCTTCTTTTCCCACGGCTGCACGCCGATCGTACGGGCGTCGATCAGCGTCAGGTTCGCGACCTGCGAGATCGGCACCGGCGAGCCATAATAGTCGACCTGGATGTGATCGAGCAGGCCCGTGTGTGCACGGCCTGTGCGGATCTTCGACAGATCGTTCTTGAATGCGTCGATCGAGCGCTGCATTTTCTGCTCGACGCCCTTCCTGATATCAGCCACAGACATTTTTAAACCTCCGAACCTTCAAAACGGTGCGGACCGGCCTGCGCGCGTGTAGCGGCGGCCCGGGCCCGCGTTAAAGCCCACGTTATGTGAACGAGAGTTTACACGTGGACGAGCGTACCCTCGTCCTCGCCTTGCACAATGCGCTTTAGCGCACCTGGTTTGACAATCGAAAACACGCGGATCGGCAGCTTCTGGTCGCGGCACAGCGCAAAGGCCGTCGCGTCCATCACCTGCAGATTGCGGCCAATCGCCTCGTCGAAGCTGATTGTCGTGTAACGCGTTGCCGTCGGATCTTTCTTGGGGTCGGCCGAGTAAACGCCGTCCACCTTGGTGGCCTTCAGCACCACTTCCGCACCCACTTCCGAACCGCGCAGCGCAGCTGCGGTATCCGTCGTGAAGAACGGGTTGCCAGTGCCGGCCGCGAAAATCACGACCTTGCCTTCTTCCAGCTGACGGATTGCCCGAGGGCGGATGTAAGGTTCGACCACCTGATCCATACGCAGCGCCGACTGCACCCGCGCCTCGATACCGGCGTGGCGCATGGCGTCCTGCAGCGCCAGTGCGTTCATCATGGTGGCGAGCATCCCCATGTAGTCGGCTGTCGCACGATCCATACCCGCCGCGCCACCCGCCACACCACGGAAAATATTGCCGCCACCAATCACGACGGCCAACTGGGTTCCGAGACGCACGACCTCGGCCACGTCCGCCACCATTCGTTCGATCGTCGCGCGATTAATGCCGAAGGCATCATCGCCCATCAGAGCTTCGCCGGAGAGTTTGAGCAGGACGCGTTTATAGGCAGTGGGCATAGGGATATCCAGATCGCGCAGAACAGGGCAACAACACGGAACTAACTGTAGGGGTGAAATGCTGATTCGGGCAAGCGCCGCCAAATTGACGAACCTCACGGTTCACCAGCGGCGGCGGCACAGCGAGGGTCAACCCGCGCACCGCCTTGCGGCGCTGCCGACCGCGGTAAGGTCTTGCCCCACCGCGGGTAAAACAGTACAGCCTGAAACTTAGGCGATACTTATTGTTGCTTTGCAGCAGCCACTTGCGCGGCCACTTCGGCTGCGAAGTCGTCCTGCTTCTTCTCGATGCCTTCGCCGACCACGAACAGCGCGAACTTCTGCACGCTCGAACCGGCTGCCTTCAGCATCTGCTCGATCGTCTGCTTGTCGTTCTTAACGAACGTCTGGTTCAGCAGCGACACTTCCTTCAGATACTTCTGCACGCTGCCTTCAACCATCTTGGCGACGATTTCAGCCGGCTTGCCCGATTCAGCGGCCTTCTGTTCAGCGATGCTGCGTTCCTTGGCGATCAGGTCTGCCGGAACGTCGTCCGACGACAGCGAAACCGGCTTCATGGCCGCGATGTGCATCGCGACGTCCTTGCCGACCTGCTCATCCGCGCCGGTATACTCGACCAGCACGCCGATGCGCGTGCCGTGCAGGTACGCAGCCAGCTTGTTGGCGGTGTCGAAGCGCACGAACCGGCGGATCGACAGGTTTTCACCGATCTTGCCGACGAGCGCGAGGCGCACTGCGTCGACCGTCGAGCCTTCCAGCGGCAGGGCGGCCAGCGCAGCGACATCAGCCGGGTTTTGCTGGGCGACCAGCTCGGCGATCTGCTTGGAGAAAGCCAGGAAATCGTCGTTCTTCGAGACGAAATCGGTTTCGCAGTTCAGTTCGACGATCGCTCCGACGTTGCCGCCGATGAACGAGGAGATCACGCCTTCAGCCGTGACGCGCGATGCAGCCTTGCTGGCCTTGTTGCCGAGCTTCACGCGCAGCAGTTCTTCAGCACGCTCCATGTCGCCGTCGGCTTCCGTCAGCGCCTTCTTGCATTCCATCATCGGCGCATCGGTCTTCGCGCGCAGTTCTGCAACCATGCTTGCGGTAATTGCCGCCATCATTCGCTCCTTGAGTCTGTCTTTCACACGCCGCCCGCAATTCGATGCCGGCGACAAGAATTCGTTTCCGCACAGCGCGTATTTTTTTCGCACCGTAGCCAGGTGTCATGACTTAAAAAAAGGGGGCCTGTAGAAAGCCCCCTTTTTTGCCGGACACAGGGCAGCCTTACGCTTCCGAGTTGACCTCGACGAACTCGTCGCCGTCACCGCCGCGTGCAGCCTGCACCACTTCGTTGACCGCGTTTGCACGGCCCTCGAGGATCGCGTCAGCCACGCCTTGCGTGTACAGGGCGACGGCCTTGCTGGCGTCGTCGTTACCCGGGATCACGTAGTCGATGCCTTCCGGCGAATGGTTCGTGTCGACCACAGCGATAACCGGCACGCCAAGCTTGTTGGCTTCAGTGACGGCAATCTTGTGATAGCCGACGTCAACCACGAAAATTGCGTCCGGAATGCCGCCCATGTCCTTCACGCCGCCGATCGACTTTTGCAGCTTGACGATTTCGCGTTCGAACAGGAGTGCTTCCTTCTTGCTCATGCGCTCCGTTTCACCGGCTTCCAGTGCTGCCTCCATGTCCTTCAGGCGCTTGATCGAAACCTTCAGCGTCTTGAAGTTGGTCAGCATGCCGCCGAGCCAGCGTGCGTTGACGAACGGCATGCCAGCGCGTTGCGCTTCTTCGGCGATCGTGTCGCGCGATTGACGCTTCGTGCCAACAAACAGGATCGTGCCGCGGTTAGCTGCCAGTTGACGCACATACTTCAGTGCGTCGTTGTACATCGGCAGCGTCTTTTCGAGGTTGATGATGTGAATCTTGTTGCGATGACCGAAAATGAAGGGGGCCATCTTCGGGTTCCAGAAGCGCGTTTGGTGACCGAAGTGGACACCGGCTTCCAGCATTTGACGCATGGTAACTGCCATGTAAATCTCCGCGAGGGTTAGGTCTTAAGCCGGCTGCCGTATCGGCCGCGCCGTCTTCGCCGCTTTTGCGTTTGCGAGGACCTGACGCGACGGACACCCTGGGTGCTGCCGGCTTGCGAGTCTGCTGCCTTGGCTGATACCGCTGTGCACTGCCACCGAAGGCGAACGCCACACCAGCACAACCTGAAACACCTCGTAGCGCAGGCAACTATCGCCACGAGCCAGCCTGCCCCACAAAAATCAGCTAATGTGGATCGACTTAGCCAAAGATTATAGCACGTGACTATCGCTAGACTCAACCTGTCCGGACGTCCTAATCGGGCCGCCGGGTTGCGCCTGCCGGGGTCGCATGGAAGCGTCGGCCAATCGGCCTGGCGTCCTCTCAAAACCCTGCGAACGCGGGAATATGGTGCGATAATCCATAAATAACCGCATTTCAGGCCCGACTCATGGCTATTACGCTCAAAAACGAACACGATATCGCGCAGATGCGCGTCGCCTGCCGCCTTGCAAGCGAAGTGCTCGACTACATCACCCCGTTCGTCGCCGCCGGCATTACAACTGGCGAGCTGGACCGCTTGTGTCACGAATACATGCTGAAAGAACAGGGCACGGTACCCGCGCCGCTGAACTATCAGCCGCCCGGCTACCCGCCGTATCCGAAGGCCACCTGCATTTCGGTCAACGACGTGATCTGCCATGGCATTCCGGGCGACAAGATTCTCAAGAACGGCGATGCGCTGAATATCGACATCACCGTGATCAAGGAAGGCTACTTTGGCGACACGAGCCGCATGTTCATCGTCGGGGAAGGCTCGATTCTCGCGAAACGCCTCGTCCAAACCACCTTTGAATGCATGTGGCTCGGTATCGACCAGGTCCGGCCCGGCGCGCATCTTGGCGACATCGGCCATGCGATCCAGCGGCATGCCGAGGGGCAAGGCTACAGCGTGGTGCGCGAATATTGCGGGCATGGGATCAGCACGGTATTCCATGAAGATCCGCAGATCCTGCACTACGGCCGCCCCGGCACCGGCTTCGAACTGCAGGCAGGCATGATTTTCACGATCGAGCCGATGATCAACGCCGGCCGTCGCGATATCCGCACCATGCCGGATCAATGGACCGTGAAGACCAAGGACCGCAGCCTGTCCGCGCAATGGGAACATACGGTGCTCGTCACCGAAAGCGGCCATGAGGTGCTGACGGTTTCGGCCGGCACGCCCGCACGGCCGCCGCTTGTCGCTTCGGCCACCCCGGCCTGACGGTCCTGAGTACCCATTCGCGCGCGCCCATGAGCAGTGTTCCCGCTGTTTCCATTTCCGATGCCTCGTCGCTCAAGGCGGATTACAAGGTGGCCAAAACCAGGTTACTGGAACGCTTCAAGCTGGCCACCAGCGTCGAATCGTTGATGGGCTCGCTCGCGCGCGCCACTGACGAGTCGTTGCGCGCCGCGTGGAATACCTGCGACATGCCCTCCTCGCTCGCGCTGCTGGCCGTCGGCGGCTATGGGCGCGGCGAGCTCGCGCCGCATTCGGACATCGACATCCTTGTCTTGCTGCCCGATCAGCCGGTGGCGCACATCGAGGCGCGCATCGAGCGTTTTATCAGCCTCGCGTGGGATCTTGGGCTGGAACTCGGCAGCAGCGTGCGCTCCGTCACGCAGTGCCTCGAAGAGGCCGCCAACGACGTCACCGTGCGCACCTCGCTGCTGGAAGCGCGCCGTATTACCGGCAGTACGCCGCTGTTCGAGGATTTCGCGCAACGCTATCGCTCGGCGCTCGATGCGCGGGCCTTTTTTCAGGCAAAAGTACTGGAAATGCGCCAGCGGCATGCCAAGTTTCAGGACACGCCGTATGCGCTCGAGCCGAACATCAAGGAAAGCCCGGGCGGCCTGCGCGACCTGCAACTGATCCTATGGGTGACCCAGGCGGCCGGCTTCGGCAGCAGCTGGCAGGAACTGGAGGCGCGCGGTCTGATTACGGAACGCGAAGCCCGTGAACTGGATCGCAACGAAGGATTTCTGAAGGCGCTGCGCGCACGGCTGCACGTCATTGCAGGGCGCCGTCAGGACATCCTCGTGTTCGACCTGCAGACGGCGGTCGCCGAGAGCTTCGGCTATAAGCCAACCGCCACCAAGCGGGCCAGCGAACAGTTGATGCGCCGTTACTACTGGGCCGCCAAGGCGGTCACCCAGTTGACGACGATCCTGATCCAGAACATCGAGGCGCAACTGTTCCCGAATACGAGCGGCATCACGCGGGTGCTGTCGGAGCGTTTCGTCGAGAAACAGGGAATGCTGGAAATTGCCGGCGACGATGTGTTCGAGCGCGAGCCGAATGCCATCCTCGAAGCGTTCCTGCTCTACGAGCAGACGCCCGGCGTGAAGGGCCTGTCGGCGCGCACGCTGAGGGCCATCTACAACGCCCGCGATCTGATGGATCAGCACTGGCGCCGCGCCCCGGAAAACCGGCGCCTGTTCATGGACATCCTCAAGGAACCGGCGGGCATTACCCACGCGCTGCGGCTGATGAACCAGACCAGCGTGCTGGGACGCTACCTGCTGAATTTCCGCCGCATCGTCGGACAGATGCAGCACGACCTGTATCACGTCTACACGGTCGACCAGCATATCCTGATGGTGCTGCGCAACCTGCGCCGCTTCGCGGTGGCCGAGCATGCGCACGAATACCCGTTCTGCAGCCAGCTGATCGCCAACTTCGAACGGCCATGGGTGTTGTACGTTGCCGCGCTGTTCCACGATATCGCCAAGGGCCGGGGCGGCGATCATTCGACGCTCGGCATGGCCGACACGCGCCGTTTCTGCCGCGAACACGGCATGGACAACGGTGACGGCGAACTGGCGGTGTGGCTGGTCCAGCATCATCTGACCATGAGCCAGGTCGCACAGAAGCAGGACACGAGCGACCCCGAAGTCGTCAAACGCTTTGCGGAACTGGTGGGCAACGAGCGGCACTTGACCGCGCTCTACCTGTTGACCGTCGCCGACATTCGCGGCACTAGCCCGAAGGTCTGGAACGGCTGGAAAGGCAAGCTCCTCGAAGACCTGTACAGGACTACGCTTGCCGTGCTCGGCGGCGCCCGCCCTGACGCCCACTCCGAACTGAAGTCGCGCCAGGAAGAGGCGCTCACGCTGCTGCGGCTCGAGACGGTGCCGGAGCATGCCCATCAGGCGCTGTGGGACAAGCTCGACGTCGGCTACTTCCTGCGTCACGACGCGGCGGACATCGCGTGGCAAACACGCGTGCTGTACCGCCATGTCGAAGCACCTGCACCGATCGTGCGGGCCCGCCCGTCGCCGGTCGGCGAGGCCCTCCAGGTGCTGGTCTACGTCAAGGATCGCCCTGACCTGTTTGCCGGTATTTGCGCGTATTTCGACAAGAACGCGCTGTCGGTTCTCGATGCCCGCGTCAGCACGACCCGACATGGTTATGCGCTGGACAACTTTATCGTCCAGCACACCGAAGAGGACGTGCATTATCGCGACATTGCCAATCTGGTCGAACAGGAACTGACCGCGCGCCTTACAGCGGCCGGCACGTTGCTGCCGGATCCGTCGAAAGGGCGCCTGTCGCGCCTGTCGCGCACCTTTCCTGTTACGCCGCGCGTCGACCTTCGGGCCGACGAGCGTGGCCAGTACTACATCCTGTCCGTGTCGGCGAACGACCGGCCAGGCCTTCTTTATTCGATCGCGCGCGTGCTGGCCGAGCACCAGGTCGGCGTCCAATCGGCGCGGATCAATACGCTCGGCGAACGCGTAGAGGACGTGTTCCTGCTGGACGGACGCGGCCTCTCGGACAACCGCCTGCAAATTCAGGTCGAAACCGAACTGCTGCGCGCGATCGCAGTGTGAGAATCCATGCGAGTCAAATTGACAGCCAAGCATCCGCGGTCGGCTTCGTCCGAACGCGCCCCTGTTCGCGCGGGTAGTACCACCGCGCGTAAGCCCACGCGCCCTGCCGGGCCTCGGCCCGCCACACCGTCCGCTGGCCCGCGCGAAGGGGCGCCTGCCGGCGCCGGCAAGCGGCCCGCGGGTAAGCCCGCGGGGGCTGCAGACGGCGCACGGCCCGCTCGTGCCGAAGGCTCGTTTTCGCGCGAACGCGATGCCGGGAGCGGTGGCCCAGGACGGCGCGCGCCGTCGGATCGGCCGCCACGCCGTGATGGCGATGCCGGTGCGCCGCGTCGGTTCGAGGGTGAGCGGAGTGAACGTCCGCCGCGTCGTGAGGGGTTTGCTGGCGCGCCGCGTCGTACGGAAGGTGCGCGTGATGAGCGTGCGCCGCGCCGGTTCGACGGCGAACGGAGTGAACGTCCGCCGCGTCGCGAAGGGTTTGCTGGGGCGCCGCGTCGTACGGAAGGTGCGCGTGATGAGCGTGCGCCGCGTCGGTTTGAAGGCGAACGGAGTGAACGTCCGCCGCGTCGCGAAGGGTTTGCTGGCGCGCCGCGTCGTACGGAAGGCGCGCGTGATGAGCGTGCGCCGCGCCGGTTTGAAGGCGAACGGAGTGAACGCCCGCCGCGTCGCGAAGGATACGCTGGCGCGCCGCGGCGTGCTGAGGGTGCGCGTGATGAGCGTGCGCCGCGTCGGTTTGAAGGCGAACGGAGTGAACGTCCGCCGCGTCGCGAAGGATTCGCTGGCGCGCCGCGTCGTACGGATGGCGCGCGTGATGAGCGTGCGCCGCGCCGGTTTGAAGGCGAACGGAGTGAACGTCCGCCGCGTCGCGAAGGATACGCTGGCGCGCCGCGCCGCGCCGAGGGTACACGTGATGAGCGCGCACCGCGCCGGTTCGAGGGCGACCGGACCGAACGTCCGTCATCAAACGAACGCGGCGAGCGTCCGGCACGGGCTGACAAGGCCCCGCGCAGTACCTCTCCGGCTGCACGAACCGCACGCCCGGAACTCTCCGCGCCGCGCCCGGCCGCACTTCGCCGCGATCACGACGATGCGCCCGGCACCCTGCGTCTGTCGAAGCTGATGTCGGAACTGGGCCTGTGCTCGCGCCGCGAGGCCGACGAATGGATCGAAAACGGCTGGGTGAAGGTCGACGGCCAAACGATCGACACGCTCGGCTCCAAGGTCCGCCCCGACCAGCGCATCGAGATCGACCCGGCAGCCCAGGCGATCCAGGCACGGCTCGTCACGATCCTCATCCACAAGCCGGTCGGCTATGTTTCAGGACAGGCTGAAGACGGCTATCAACCTGCTGTCACGCTCGTCACGCCGGATAACCGCTGGGAAGGCGACCAATCGGACATCCGCTTCTCTGTATCGCATCTGCGCCAACTTGCTCCGGCCGGCCGGCTCGATATCGACTCCACCGGGTTGCTGGTGCTGACCCAGGACGGCCGGATTGCGAAACGGCTGATTGGCGGTCATTCGGAAGTCGAGAAGGAGTATCTGGTCCGCGTCACTTACGGCGACATGACCGCCGAGATCGACCAGCATTTCCCCGCTGAAAGTCTCGATCTGCTGCGTCATGGCCTGGAACTCGACGAACAGCCGCTCAAGCCGGCCAAGGTGAGTTGGCAAAACGGCGAACAGCTGCGCTTCGTGCTTCGTGAGGGCAAGAAACGGCAGATTCGCCGCATGTGCGAACTGGTCGGCCTGGAAGTGGTGGGCCTGAAGCGCGTGCGCATGGGCAGTGTGCCGCTCGGCGCGCTGCCGCCGGGTCAATGGCGCTACCTGTCGGCCGATGAGTCGTTCTGATCGTGTCGTGCCGCGACTGCACGCCTTGAGCACTGCCGTGTAAATCTCGGCCAGTGCTAAAAAGCCCACGCAATATTGCGTGGGCTTTTTTCTTTTAATGCGCGTCGAGACCGTCAGGATCGGCGCAAGCCTGAACCGCTTAGTCGTCGCTATTCGGATCCAGATCCGGAAACAGCACTTCGGTAAAGCCGAACTTCGCGAAGTCGTTGATGCGCATGGGATACAGCTTGCCGATCAGGTGATCGCACTCGTGCTGCACGACACGCGCGTGGAAGCCCTCGGCGACGCGGTCAATCGCTTTACCGTACTGATCGAAGCCGTGATACCGGATCATCGAAAAACGGCTGACCGCACCGCGCAGTCCCGGCACCGACAGACACCCTTCCCAGCCCTCTTCCATGTCCTGCGACACCGGCGTGATGGTCGGGTTGATCAGCACCGTTTCGGGCACCGGCGGCGCATCCGGATAGCGTTCGTTATGCCCGAAGCCGAAAATCACGACTTGCAGGTCGACACCGATCTGCGGCGCGGCAAGTCCCGCACCGTTTGCATCGTGCATGGTCTCGAACATGTCCTGCACAAGGGTATGCAACTCAGGGGTGTCGAAATGATCGACCGGGGCGGCGATGCGCAAAAGGCGCGGATCACCCATCTTGAGAATTTCGCGGATCATGTTATCTGCCCCTCCAGGAGCTTGCGCATTCCATCTTCGTCGAGCACGCGGACGCCGAGTTCCTCAGCCTTGGCAAGTTTGCTGCCTGCGTCTGCACCCGCCACCACGTAATCGGTTTTCTTCGACACCGAACCGGCCACTTTCGCGCCCGCCGTTTCCAGCATCTCCTTCGCCTCTTCGCGAGCCAGTGTCGGCAAGGTGCCGGTCAGCACGATTGTCTTACCAGCCAGCACGCCCTGAGGGGCCTTTGGCGCGCGCGGACCCTCTGCCCACGTGACTTTGCCCGGTGCGCGCAGTTGCTCGATCACCGTGCGGTTGTGCTCTTCCGCAAAAAACCGATAGATCGACTCGGCGACGACCGGCCCCACGTCATTCACTTCCAGCAGTTCTTCGACCGTGGCATTCATGATCAGATCGAGCGAACCAAAGTGCCTGGCGAGGTCTTTCGCCGTCGATTCGCCGACCTGGCGAATCCCGAGTGCGTACAGGAAACGCGCGAGTGTCGTGCGCTTGCCCTTCTCGAGCGAGTCCAGCAGGTTCTGCGCGGACTTTTCGGCGAAACGGTCGAGCTCGGCCAGCGTCGCAAATCCGAGGTTGAACAGGTCGGCCGGCGTGCGCACGAGGTTCAACTCCACCAGCTGGTCGATGATCTTTTCGCCGAGTCCGTCGATATCGAGCGCGCGCCGCTGTGCGAAGTGCCACAGCGCCTGCTTGCGCTGCGCGGGACAGAACAGGCCGCCGGTACACCGCGCGATCGCCTCATCAGGCAGGCGTTCAATGGCCGAGCCGCACACCGGACACTGCGTAGGCATCACGAACTCGGCGGCATCCGCCGGCCGGCGTTCCATGAGCGCGCTCACCACCTCCGGAATCACGTCGCCGGCACGCCGCACGATTACGGTGTCGCCAATCCGGATGTCCTTGCGCCGCACCTCGTCCTCGTTGTGCAGCGTGGCATTCGTCACGGTCGCGCCGCCCACGAACACCGGTTCGAGACGCGCCACCGGCGTGATCGCGCCCGTGCGGCCCACCTGGACGTCGATCGCCAGCAGCTTCGTCAACGCTTCCTGTGCCGGGAATTTATGCGCGAGCGCGAAACGCGGCGCGCGCGATACGAAGCCAAGCGCGTCCTGCTCTTCGCGGGCGTTGACCTTGTACACCACACCGTCGATGTCGTACGGTAGCGCGTCGCGCTTTTCGCCGACCTTGCGGAAGAATCCAAGCAGCCCTTCCGCGCCCTGCACGACTGCCCGTTCGCTGTTGACCGGCAGACCCAGTTCCGCATACCAGTCGAGCAACGCGCTGTGGGTAGCCGGCATCGGCTCGCCATCGAGCACGCCAATGCCGTAAGCGAAGAACGACAACGGCCGCTGCGCCGTGATCTTCGGATCGAGCTGGCGCAAGCTGCCGGCCGCCGCGTTACGCGGGTTGGCAAACTCCTTGAGCCCTGCCGCGCGTTGACGGTCGTTCATGCGGTCGAAATCGCGCTTGAACATCAACACTTCGCCGCGCACGTCGAGCACCTTCGGCACGCGCTTTCCCTTGAGCATGAGCGGAATGGAACGGATCGTGCGAACATTCTCCGAAACGTCTTCGCCCGTTGCGCCATCTCCACGCGTGGATGCCTGGACGAAGCGGCCATCGACATAACGCAACGAAATCGCCAGGCCATCGAACTTGAGTTCGCACGCGTAGCTGACGGGTGTCTCGCCGAGCGCATCGGCCACGCGTTTGTCGAACGCGGCGATGTCTTCGTCGGCGAAGCCGTTGTTCAGCGACAGCATAGGCTGGTCATGCACCACCGGATTGAAGCCGCTCGCGACCTCGCCGCCCACGCGCTGGGTAGGCGAGTCCGGCGTGACCAGATCCGGGTGTTCCGTTTCGATCTGTTGCAACGCCTTGAACAGCTTGTCGTATTCCGCGTCAGGCAAGTCCGGCTGGTCGAGTACGTAGTACGCGTGATTCGCGTGTTCGAGTTCCGCGCGCAACCACGCGGCGCGTTCCGCCGGAGCGCTGGTTGCTGGGTATGGGACGCTAGTTCGAGCCATGCTATCCAAAGATCTGCCGGTGAAATTCAGACTTCAGATTATCGCAGGAACCGTCCGCCGTGGACATTGGCCGGATGGCCAGTTTCGTGCGCCGGCTCACGCACCCGCCCCTGCGTGCCTGGCCGCCGTCATCCCTGGCCGAATGGCTAACGTGCGAGGCCAGGCATTGACACGTGTGATGCGCGATGCGACCGTAGGCAGATGAGTCGTTCGCCGTTGCGACACCACCACCACAGGAACGAACATGCCCGAGCCGACGGTAATCCGGCACACTCTCCAGCGGCTGACCTCGTTCGTCCTGACGTGCTGTGCCCTCCTGTGCTTCCTGCACGCGGCGCCAGTCCGTGCGATGGAACAGGTGCTCAGCATGCCTGTGGCCGATCACGCGTCGATCGCTTACCTGCTGACCCAAAAGGACGGCAGTCATCCCGACTGGGTGCTCGTGATGTTCGCCGGCGGCGACGGCTCCCTGCAGCTCGGCCAGGCGAGCGACGGCACGCTCAGCCTGCGCCTGAAAGACAATTTTCTCGTGCGTGCGCGCACTCTGCTCGTCGACGACCGCTTTGCCACCGCGCTGGTCGATGCACCGTCCGACCAGCCCGGCGGCTATTCGGATTCGTTCAGGACATCACCGCGTCACGCGCAGGATGTCGAGCGGATCGCAGCGGACTTGCGCAGCCGCTTCCCCACGGCGCGGCTGGTACTCATCGGCACGAGCCGCGGGACGATTTCCTCGGCGTTCGTGGGTCGCGCGTTGCCCGATACCTGGGACGCGGTAATCCACACGTCGACGCTGAGCAGTCCATCACGCGGTCAGGCGCTGGCGCTCGTGGGTTTTAACTACGGCGAGATTCACGCACGGCGGCAGCTCTTCGTCCATCACGTCGACGATGGCTGCTTTCTATGCTCGTTTAGTGCAACCAAACGTCTCGCGGAAGACGGCCACGATCTGATCGCGGTGCGTGGCGGAAGCGCCCGCGGCAACCCCTGCGCGGCGATGGCACATCACGGTTTCTATGGTCAGGATCAAGCGGTCGTGGCCGCGCTCAAGGCGTGGATCAGCGGAGCCGACTGGCCGAAGGAGGTGGATTGAAGCGGGGTTGTCCGAGGCGTACCGGCGGTATGCGGCGTGCGTGCGGACTGAGATGAATGCGTGCTTTGCGTTCCGGAGTGCACCGGAAGTTTGACCGGTACACGCGGGAAAAAACATCGCGGAGGAATTCGGCAACGCGCGCCGCACCGCAGCAGGCGGCAAGGCACACGTCGCCCAACATCAACCAAGACAACTTACTGACTAAACAACCGCCGTGTAGCCGGCGAGCCTGCCGGAATACCCGCCTGCTCGAGTTTCGCGTACAGCGTCATCAGTTGCTTTTCGATCGCCAGCAACGCGGTTTCCGGGAGCGGACGGCGTCCATCGTCGACGACACGGCCACCAATGCGCTCCGACAGCGACTTCGCGTAGTCGCACATCAGACGGAACGGCAGAATGTCTTCGTCGGCCACCGGCACATCGAGCACCAGCGTGATCATCTGGCCGCCCTTGTAGGTCAGGTCGTCGCGCAGGAAGTTGGTGTCGCCGAACTGCAGCATGAACACCGGACTTTGCCTCACGTCGAGCTTGACGAAACGGGTGCCGTCGCGCGAGAGCAGCAGGCCGTCCTGCGAGGCAACCGCCTGCACATAATTCGCCGACCACGGTGCGCCGTCGGACAGCACGTTGATCGACAGTTGCGCGTCGCACTGGGCTGCAAAGCCGTCCAGCTCGCGCGCCATTGCCACGGTCTCCATCATGTCGGGGAATTCAGGCGCCGCGTCGATCGCATCGGCGAACTGCTGCACGCCGGTCACGAATTCGGAGAACTCGAGTTCGTTGAGCGCGCCGCTGCGGTTGGCCAGTTGCGCCGCTGCGCGCAATTCTTCGTAGCGCACGCCGTTCTGCAGCAACTCCCACGCGCCGCCGCCTTCCGGCTTGCCTTCGATGTGCACCGGTTTGCTACCCGCGCGGCGCAGACGCTGCGCCAGCGGAATCACCTTGTCGCCCGCCAATGGGCCAGCCAGGCGGATCGGTACGATGCAGTCGATGCGGCGATCCACGATTGCCGGCGGGGCCGACGAAATCGTCGTCGCAGCCGGCAGGATCGGCTCGACCGGTTCGTCCGCGCCGCTTGCTGCGGCCTCGTGCTCCGGCTCGGGAAAACCATTCGGCGTGGTCGTTTCCGCCTGGATATCGGCCGGTGTATCGGCCGGTGCCGCCGTTCCGAACGTCGGTTCAACGCGCGAACCGGTGTCGGCCGCATCGTCCGGCGACACGGGCTCGCGGCGCTGCGTAGGCCGGGCCGGCTCGATGAACGGGCTTTGTTCTTCGTGATCCTCCCGGGCGAAGGCCTCGGCGGTGTCGGCCGGCATGGGGCGCGGCATCCGGCGGCGTACTTTCGCGCCTTGCCAGGCGTTGTACACCACCACGCCCCCGACCACTACGGCACCCGCGCCGATCAAACCGAGTGTCAACTCATCCATGCATGCTCCATCAGCAATTCTTTTGTTTGTGTGGCGCCAAGGCCTGCGCCGCGCGGCATGCAGGCCGCAGCGAGGGCGCAAGCCGGCGCCGTCCTGACTCAAACGATATTCTGGGCGAAACCCGCGGCCGTTTCCATGTCGACCGCGACGATCCGCGACACGCCCTGCTCCTGCATCGTCACGCCGATCAGTTGCTGGGCCATTTCCATGGCGATCTTGTTGTGCGAAATGAACAGGAACTGGGTCTTGTCCGACATCGCGCGCACGAGATTGGCAAAACGCTCCGTGTTGGCGTCGTCGAGCGGCGCGTCCACTTCGTCAAGCAGACAGAACGGCGCAGGATTCAGCTGGAACATCGCGAACACCAGCGCGGTCGCAGTCAGGGCCTTCTCGCCGCCCGACAGCAGGTGAATCGTCGAATTCTTCTTGCCCGGCGGTTGCGCCATCACCTGCACACCGGCGTCGAGAATTTCGTCGCCGGTCATGATCAGCCTGGCCTGGCCGCCGCCAAACAGACGCGGGAACAGTTCACCGAAATGGTGGTTCACCTGATCGAACGTCCCCTGCAGCAGCGTGCGGGTTTCCTGATCGATCTTGTGGATCGCGTCTTCGAGCGTTTCGATGGCGCTCGTCAGGTCGGCCGACTGCGCGTCGAGGAAGTTCTTGCGTTCGCTGGCCGCCTTCAGCTCGTCGAGCGCGGCCATGTTCACCGGCCCGAGCGCGGCGATGGCGTTGTTCAAACGCGTGACTTCGCCTTGCAGATACGCCGGCTTCATATCCGGCGTGAGCCGCGTCTGCAATTCGGCCTCGTCGACGCCCGCCGCGGCGAGCTGTTCGATGAACTGTTCGCCGTTCAGGCGCGCCGCCTGTTCCTTCAGTTGCAGTTCCGTGATGCGGTCGCGCAGCGGCTGCAATGCGCGCTCGGCGGTGAGACGCGTCTCGTCCGCGGCGCGCAGCTTGGCGGTCAGGTCGTCCAGTTCGAGGCGTGCGGCATGCAGCGCCTCTTCCTTGACCGCACGAATTTCGAGCGCGCCCTGCAGCCCCGTATGCGCGGTCTGCTCGTTGATGGTTTCGAGCTCAGCGCGCGCGTCTTCCAGCGAGGCCGCCACGCGCTCGCTCTGCTCATGCGCGACCTGGATGCTACGTTTCAATTCGTCGATGCGGTTCGCCATGTTGCGCGCGGCAAAGCGTGCATCGGTGGCGGCGCGGTCGAGATCGCGCGCTTGCGCACGCGCCGCGGTCAGCGCTTCGTCGAGCGCTTCGAAGGCCAGCTGGTTGTCTTCGAAACGGGCCTGCAACTCGGCCAGCTCCGCGTCGTGACGCTCGAAATTCGCCTCCGACTCGCCGCGCAACGCACGCTGTTCTTCGATCTGGCCGGTGATCTCCCCGAGTTCCTCGCGAATCTGGGTGCTGCGCTGCATATAGCGCTCGTGGGCCTGGGTGAGCTTCAGCACATCCATCTGCAACGCGTGAACCCGCTGGGTTGCGCGCTCGGCCTGCTGGCGCACGTCCATCAACGTCTGCGAGGCCTGCGTGTGTACCGCCTCGGCGCGAATCGCCATGGATTTGGCTTCATCCGCGAGCAAGGCCTGGGCGCGCACCTGGCGCGTCAGGTTCTCGATTTCCTGCTGACGGGCCAGCATGCCGGCCTGCTCCGAATCGGCGGCGTACAACTGCACGCCGACACGCGTCACCACATGGCCCGCCTTGACGACGAACGAACCGCCCTCAGGCAGTTGCGAGCGCATTGCCAGCGCCTGGGCGAGGTCGTCGGCCACGAAGGCGAGGCCGAGCCAGTCGTTGAGCACCGCCCGCAAGCCGGCGTCGTCGATACGCACCAGCGAGAGCAGCGGGCGCAACGTGTTCGCGCCCGCCACCGGCGCACCGGCCAGCGGCGGCGCGTAGAACGCGAGCTTGGCGGGCGGGGCGTCGGTGGCGAAGGCTTTGACCCAGTCGAGATTCGATACTTCCAGCGCGGCGAGCCGCTCGCGCAGGACGGCTTCGAGCGCGGTTTCCCAACCGGCTTCGACGTGCAGCTTCTTCCACAAACGCGGCAGGCTGTTCAGCTCGTGCTTTTCGAGCCAGGGCTGAATCTTGCCTTCGGTCTGGATGTTTTCCTGCAATTGCTTCAAGGCGGCAAGGCGCGCGTCGAGCTGATGAATCTGCGCCGTTTCCGACTGCACGCGCTCCTGCGCGCTGCGCCGTTCGCCATCGAGGCGCGGCAGCGTTTCCTGAGCGTCGGCAAGCCGCGCCTGGGCGTCATGCAAGATCTCTTCGTGCTCGGCCAACTGCATGCGTAGCTCTTCGAGCTGGGCTTCGTCGGGGGCGTCGAGACCGCCCGCTTCCGACTTCAGGCGCTCATGACGCTGCTGCAGTTGCTGCAGTTGCTGGTCGGCGTTGCGCTGATGGGCCGCTTCGAGCTTGAGCGCCTGCTCGGTCTGGGCAATGCCGCCGCGCTCTTCGTTCAACTGCGTCTGCGCATCGCGCCAGCGTGCTTCGAGCGCCGGCATGGCGTCGTGCTTCGCCGCGGCCTCGTCTTCGGCGAGGGCGGCCTTTTCTTCCGCCACCGCCAGCTGTTCTTCGGCGTCTTCGAGATCGCCCTGAGCCTTTTGCGCCTGCGACAACCACTGCTCGCGCTGCGCCGTGAGCGCGGCAATCTGTGCCTGCACGCGGTTGCGCGACTCGACGATGAACTTGATCTCGGCTTCGAGGCGGCTGACTTCGGCGTTCGCTTCATAGAGCGCGCCTTGCGCGCCCTGCATGGCGTCGCTTGCCGAGTAGTGCGCCACCCGCAGCGTTTCCAGTTGCGCTTCGACTTCGCGCAGCCGCGCGGTGTGCGCTTCGAGGTCGATCTGCGCCTGTTCGATGGCGCGCTTCTGGCGCTCCTGCTCGCCGCCCGCTTCGTTCTTGCGCAGCAGCCACAGCAGGCGCTGCTTCATTTCGCCGTCGGCCTGCAGTTCCTTGAATTTCGTCGCAACGACCGCCTGGCCTTCGAGCTTTTCCAGGTTCGTCGTGAGTTCGCGAACGATGTCCTCCACCCGCGTCAGATTCTCACGCGTGTCGTGCAGGCGGCTTTCGGTTTCGCGACGGCGTTCCTTGTACTTCGACACGCCGGCGGCTTCTTCGAGAAACACGCGCAGCTCTTCCGGCTTCGCCTCGATCAGGCGGGCGATCATGCCCTGCCCGATGATGGCGTACGCTCGCGGCCCGAGACCGGTGCCGAGGAAGATGTCCTGAATGTCGCGGCGGCGCGCCGGCAGGTTGTTGATGTAGTAGCTCGAGGTGCCGTCGCGCGTCAGCACGCGCTTGACGGCGATTTCGGCATACTGCCCCCACTGGCCGGCGGCGCGGCCGTCCGCGTTGTCGAACACGAGTTCGACGCTGGCACGGCTACCGGGCTTGCGCGCCGTGGAGCCGTTGAAGATCACGTCCTGCATCGACTCGCCGCGCAGCTCGGAGGCGCGCGATTCGCCGAGCACCCAGCGTACGGCGTCGATGATGTTGGATTTGCCGCAACCATTGGGACCCACCACGCCGACAAGCTGGCCCGGAACCTGGAAATGCGTGGGATCGACGAATGATTTGAAGCCAGCGAGTTTGATCGAGGTCAGACGCACGGCGATTTCGCTGATTGAAAAAGGAAAATGAAGGTGGATCGCAAAGGCCGCGCGAGCCGTTCGCCGCTACGGCGAAGTGCCCCTTGCAAGCCCCGCGATACGGACGCCGCACACGCCAGGCACGGCGCGCATCGGCAAGCAGGGGCAATCATACCATCGCCCGTGCGCCATTCCGGCGCTTAGGCGCCCGATTGATGCGTCGATCCGCGACCGAGGCGCTTGCGGGGCCGGCCGTCGGGCTGCGAACCGGCCTGAGCGGCAGCGGTGGCTGTGCGCGAAGCGCCCTCACCGTTCGCCGCAGGGACGTTGCGCGTCCGATGCACCCAGCTCGACAGCGCGGACGCCAGCACGATACACGCGCCGCCGGCCCATTCGCGCGGACCGGGTGTCTCGCCGGCAAAAGCCCACGCGGAGAGCGCCGTCACCACGATCTCGAACAGCATGATGATGGAAGCCCGATTGGCCGGGATTCGCGCCACGCCGTATTGCACCAGCATGTTGTTCGACGACAGCAGGAAGCCGAGACCGACTACCAGCAACGCCGCCATGCCCAGATGCGTGCCGGTGGGCGGAGCGGGCATTGTTTCGAACAGCGAGGCGCAGGCGCCGAAGATTGCCGCTCCGCCGAAGATCGTCGCGGTGCGCATTTCCGCCTTCATTTCGGGCAGCACGCGGCTCGTCTTCAGAATCAGCACATTGCTCATGGCGAAGCCCATGCCGCCCGCCAGTCCGCCCCATTCGGCCAGATTGGCGGGCACCGGCAAGCCGATTTGCGGCGACCAGAGCATCGCCACGGCGCCCGCCAGCGACAGCGCCGCGAGTGCTGCGCCAGTCCAGGTCAGGCGTTCATGCAGGATGAAGTGGGCGAACAGCGCGGTCCATGCCGGGGTGAGATAGAACAGCAGCAGGACGCGCATGACCTGGCCGTGGATCGAGCCCCACACGAAGCCGAGATTGGTGACCCCGGCCGCCAGCGCCAACGCGGGCAGCAGCCAGTGCCAGCGCACCGTGCGGATGGCGCGGTGGCGCACCAGCAGCACGAACAGGCAGCCGGCGCCGCTCGTCAACGCGCTCGCTGCCGTGCCGGTCACGCCGAGCGCGGCCAGCATGCGCAGCGGATACCAGATCATGCCCCACACGGACGCGCCCAGCATGATGGCAAGCGTCGGCCAGCTGGAGCGGATCCAGTTATTCATTGGGCTGTTCATCGCCCGGCGCTCCAGCTTCCGAACGTGCCAGCCGGACAAGGGCCGTCAGCGCGGCGCCCACCCCTGTCCGTTTTAACCTCGACTACCACCTGCATTACGTCTCCAATTGCATTTGCGTGCGCCCGGCTGCGTGGCCGTCCAAACCCTGCGGCGCGCTGCATGCGCCCGGCCCGCGAGGGCGTGCGCCACGTTATAATTACCGGTCCGCCGCGGGTGCCGCTCAATCACCGTACCACACTGATTGCCGCCCCCGTGCGTGCCCGTCTGCTGTCTCTGCCCGTCTTCGATCAGGCCCGATCCGCCAAGTGAACCCGCTACTCGACTCCCTCCAGACCTATCCCTTCGAAAAGCTGCGCGTGCTTTTCAAGGACGTTACGCCACCCGCCGTCCTGCCGCACGTCAGCTTCGGCATCGGCGAGCCGAAACATCCGACCCCGGCGCTGATCCGCGACGCCGTGATCGCCTCGCTCGGCGGCCTGGCCTCGTATCCGGCCACGCTGGGCTCACTGGCGCTGCGCGAGTCGATTGCCAGCTGGGTCACGAAGCGCTACAACCTGCCGCCGGTCGATCCCGCCACCGAGGTGTTGCCGGTCGCCGGCTCCCGCGAGGCGCTCTTTGCGCTCGCGCAAACGGTGATCGATCCACGGCCAAACGCTGCGGGCGAGGCCGCGATCGTACTCTGCCCGAACCCGTTCTACCAGATCTACGAAGGCGCCGCGCTGCTCGCAGGAGCCCAGCCGTATTTCGTCAATAGCGATCCGGCCCGCAATTTCGCCTGTGACTACGCCGCGATTCCCGCCGATATCTGGGCGCGCACCCAACTGCTCTATGTCTGCTCGCCGGGCAATCCGACCGGCGCCGTGCTGACGCTCGAAGACTGGCGCGAACTGTTCGCGTTGTCCGACCGCTATGGTTTCGTGATCGCCTCCGACGAGTGCTACTCGGAAATCTATTTCGACGAGGCGAAGCCGCCACTCGGCGGCCTCGAAGCCGCGCATCGACTCGGCCGCAACTTCGAGCGGCTCGTCATGCTTTCGAGCCTGTCGAAGCGGTCGAACGTGCCGGGCATGCGCTCGGGCTTCGTGGCGGGCGACCCGGCCATCCTCAAGCAATTCCTGCTTTACCGCACGTACCACGGTGCCGCCTTGTCCACGGTGTACCAGGCTGCGAGCATCGCGGCGTGGAACGACGAGACGCATGTGCGCGAGAACCGCGCGAAGTACGTGCAGAAGTTTGCCACCGTCACGCCGATGCTCGCCGAGGTGCTCGACGTGCGTCTGCCGGACGCCGCCTTTTATCTGTGGGCCGACCTGTCGCGCACCGGCCTGTCGGATACCGAGTTCGCCCAGCGTCTCTACGCCGACTATAATGTGACGGTTCTGCCAGGCTCGTATCTCGCGCGTACTGCGCACGGTACGAACCCCGGCCGCAATTTCGTGCGCCTCGCGCTCGTCGCCGATGTCGACGAATGCACCGAGGGCGCCCAGCGGATCGTCGACTTTTGCCGGGCGCTCGAGCGCTGAGCGCGTCCGGGCGCCGCCCCGCTTTTTCAGGCTTTCGCCCGGTTGCGCCGCTTTTCACCGCTCGTCGCCGCGCGTCATCGCTTCTCACCCTTTTTCACTCTTTCTCTACTCACGAATATGTCGCAACAACTTCAGCAGATCATCGATAACGCCTGGGAAAACCGCGCCGAGCTGTCGCCGAAGGCCGCCCCCGCCGAAGTGCGTGAGGCCGTCGCGCACGCCATCGAACAGCTCGACAAGGGGGCCCTGCGCGTCGCCGAGAAGAAAGAGGGCGACTGGGTCGTAAATCAATGGCTGAAGAAAGCCGTGCTGCTGTCGTTCCGCCTCGAAGACAACGCGCCGATGCCGGCCGGTGGTTACTCACAGTTCTACGACAAGGTGCCCTCGAAGTTCGCCAGTTACACGGCCGAAGACTTCGCCGCCGGCGGCTTCCGCGTGGTGCCGCCCGCCATCGCGCGGCGCGGTTCGTTCATTGCGAAGAACGTCGTGCTGATGCCGTCGTACACCAACATCGGCGCGTATGTCGACGAAGGCACGATGGTCGACACGTGGGCCACCGTCGGCTCGTGCGCGCAGATCGGCAAGAACGTGCACCTCTCGGGCGGCGTGGGCATCGGCGGCGTGCTGGAGCCGTTGCAGGCCAATCCGGTCATCATTGAAGACAACTGCTTCATCGGCGCGCGTTCGGAAGTTGTCGAAGGCGTGATCGTCGAAGAAAACTCGGTGATCTCGATGGGCGTATACCTCGGCCAGAGCACCAAGATCTATGACCGCGAAACGGGCACGGTCACGTACGGCCGCATCCCCGCCGGTTCGGTGGTGGTGGCGGGCAACCTGCCGTCCAAGGACGGCTCGCATAGCCTGTACTGCGCTGTGATCGTCAAGAAGGTCGACGCGAAAACGCGCGCCAAGGTCGGTCTCAACGAGTTGCTGCGAGGCGACTGATGGCACGCGCCAACAAGACCGTCGTCTACGGAATTCCGAACTGCGACACCGTGAAGAAGGCCCGTGTGTGGCTGGAAGAACACGGCGTCGAGTTCGAGTTTCACGATTTCAAGAAGGCTGGCGTCACCGCGCCGCTCGTGCAGGACTGGCTCAAGGACGTCAAGCTCGACGCCCTGCTGAACCGGCGCGGCACGACCTGGCGCGGCCTGTCCGACGACATGAAGGCGGCCGCGGACTCGGAGTCGGGTGCGATTGCGTTGATGATCCACAAGCCTTCGGTCATCAAGCGGCCCGTGGTGGTGGTCAACGGGCGGGTCAAGACGCTCGGTTTTTCTGTTGAAGACTACGAAGCGCTGTTCGCCTGAGCGTCGCTGCGTGCATTAGAAGCTGTTGCCGGCTGCGGTGCTTCACCTGCAGCCGGCATTTTTTCATTTCAAAGTGGCTTGTACTGAATCCATGTCCGGCACCCTTGCCCTTACCGAACAACTGATCGCGCGCGCCTCCGTTACGCCTGACGACCAGCATTGCCAGCGCATCCTGATCGAACGCCTCGGGGCGCTCGGCTTTGAATGCGAGACCATCGAATCGCACGGCGTGACCAACCTGTGGGCCGTCAAACGCGGCGTCGACGGCACGCGCGGCAAACTGCTCGTGTTCGCCGGCCACACCGACGTGGTGCCGACCGGTCCGCTCGAACAATGGAGTTCGCCGCCCTTCGAGCCGACCCATCGGGACGGCCTGCTGTACGGACGCGGCGCGGCCGACATGAAGACCTCGATTGCCGGCTTCGTGGTGGCCAGCGAAGAGTTCGTGGCGGCCCATCCGGCCCATCGCGGCTCGCTCGCCTTCCTCATCACGAGCGACGAGGAAGGCCCCGCCACCGACGGCACCGTGAAGGTCGTCGAAGCGCTGAAGGCGCGCGGCGAGCGGCTCGATTACTGCATCGTCGGCGAGCCGACATCGAGCGTGCAGTTTGGCGACATGGTGAAGAACGGCCGGCGCGGTTCGATGTCCGGCAAGCTCACCGTCAAGGGCGTGCAAGGCCATATCGCCTATCCGCATCTGGCGAAGAATCCGGTGCATCTGCTGGCGCCCGCGCTGGCCGAACTCGTCAACGAACGCTGGGACGACGGCAACGAATACTTCCCGCCCACCACCTGGCAGGTGTCGAACATTCACAGCGGCACGGGCGCAAGCAACGTGATTCCGGGCCATGCCGACGTGCTGTTCAACTTCCGGTTCTCGACAGCGAGTACGGTTGAAGGTCTGCAAAGCCGCGTGCGGGCGATTCTCGACAAACACGAACTCGAATACGATCTGCAGTGGTCGGTTAGCGGCCTGCCGTTCCTCACGCCGCGTGGCGATCTGTCGAACGCGCTAGCCAAAGCGATCAAGGACGAAACCGGCGTGACGGCCGAACTGTCGACCACCGGCGGCACCTCCGACGGCCGCTTCATTGCGCGCATCTGCGAACAGGTGGTCGAATTCGGCCCGCTGAACGCGAGCATCCACAAGATCGACGAGCATATCGACGTCACCCATATCGAGCCGCTCAAGAACGTGTACCGCCGCGTGCTCGAACAACTGGTCGCTTAACTGAAGCCCGCCAAGGACACCCCTCTCGATGACGCTCCCCTTCTCCACCGTCCGCGACGTGCTGCGTTTCGCAGTGACGCGCTTTAACCAGGCCGAGCTCTCGTTCGGCCATGTCTCGGCCAACGCTTACGACGAAGCCGCCTACCTGGTGCTGCATACGCTGCATCTGCCGCTGGACCTGCTCGAACCGTTTTTCGATGCGAAGCTGACCGCGGCCGAGATCGACGCGGTATTGAACGTGATCGAGCGCCGCGCGACCGAACGCGTCCCGGCGGCCTACATCACGCAGGAAGCGTGGATGCATGGTTTCCGCTTTCACGTCGACGAACGCGTGATCGTGCCGCGCTCGTTCATTGGTGAGTTGCTGCAGGACGGCCTGCAACCGTATGTTGAGGATCCCGAACAGGTCGGCGCCGTGCTCGAACTGTGCACTGGCTCCGGTTGCCTCGCGATTCTCGCCGCGCACGCGTTCCCGAACGCGGATATCGATGCGGTCGATCTGTCGAAGCCGGCGCTCGAAGTCGCGACCCGCAACGTCGACGAGTACAAGCTCGACGAGCGTATTGCGCTGTTCGAGGGCGACCTGTTCGCGCCGCTGCCCGAACGCCGCTACGACGTCATCATCACCAACCCGCCGTACGTCAATGCGGAGTCGATGACCACGCTGCCGGCCGAGTACCGGCATGAGCCGGAGATGGCGCTGGCGGGCGGCGCGGATGGTATGGATATCGTGCGCCGGATCATCTCGCAGGCCCGTAACTGGCTAACCGACGATGGCGTGCTGGTGGTCGAGATCGGCAACGAGCGCGCCAATGTCGAAGCGGCGTTTGGCGGTCTGGACCTCGTGTGGCTGTCGACCAGCGCGGGCGACGACAACGTGTTCCTGATTCAGGCGGCGGATCTGCCGGGTTGATCTGCCGGTTGATTTGCCGGCGCCAACACTTGATTCACCGCCGCCCGCCGGCGCATCTCCACCCCCGTTGCCAATGCAACGAAATGCGAAGAATCTGCCGAACCCGACCGCAAGACAAACGGGTTCGGTAAGATGAGCGCGATTGGCTTCTTTGCCGCCCCAGCGGGCTGCGAAGAAGTGCATCAGGAAATCCTTCGCGCGCCTATGCAATTCGACTTCCTTCATATCGCCCCGCTCGTCGCCCTCGCCCATCTGCTCGGCGTGATTGCGGCGTGCCATGCCATTCTGAACACGCGCACCTCCCAGGGCGCAGTCGCATGGGCGGTATCGCTGGTGGCCATGCCCTATCTGACGGTGGTGCCGTATCTGTTCCTCGGCCGCAGCAAGTTTCGGGGCTACGCCGACGCGCGCCGTATCGAGAATGAATCGTTGCGCACGCAAGCGCATCCCCAAGCGTGGGACCAACACGCTTCCTCGGCCGGCCACCCTACCGAGGAACTCGGCCAGCAGCTCGTGCGCTCGCTAACGCATCTGGGCGGCATGCCCTTCCTGCCGGGCAATACCGTGCGCACGCTGGTGAACGGCGAAGCCACTTTCGCCGCGATCCTCGACGCGATCGACCAGGCACGCCGTTACATCATCGTGCAGTTCTTTATCGTGCGCGATGACGCGCTCGGCGCAATGCTCAAAGACGCGCTGATCGCCAAAGCCGCGCAAGGCGTGCGCATCTATTTTCTCTACGACAGCATCGGCAGTTTCGACCTGCCGCACCGTTACGTGACGGCACTGCGCACGGCCGGCGTCGAAGTGCATCCCTTCGCCACGCATCGGCGCTTCGTCAACCGCTTCCAGCTCAACTTTCGCAATCACCGCAAGATCGTTTCGGTGGACGGCGAGCGGGCGTTCGTCGGCGGCCATAACGTCGGGGTGGAGTATCTCGGCGCCAAACCGCCGCTCTCGCCGTGGCGCGACACGCACATTGAAGTGCGCGGACCGGTCGTCGCGAGCATTCAGTTCGTCTTCACCGAGGACTGGTACTGGGCCACCCAGACGCTACCGCCGTTCGAGATGCCGGCGTATGAACCGCACGGCGAAGGCATGCATTGCATCGTCATGCCGACGGGCCCCGCCGACAAGCAGGAGACCTGTTCGCTGTTCTTCGTCGAGGCGATCAATGCGGCGCGCGAACGCATCTGGATCACCACGCCGTATCTCGTGCCCGACGAAGCCGTGTTTTCCGCACTGCGTCTGGCGGTGCTGCGCGGCGTTGACGTGCGCATCCTGATTCCGAGCCGCCGCGACCATTACGTGGTGTTCGAAGCGTCGAAACTTTACGCTTACGACTCGGTGCGCGCGGGCATCCGCATTTTCCGCTACCGGCCGGGCTTCCTGCATCAGAAGGTCATCCTGATCGACAGCGTGGCTGCCGCCGTGGGTAGCGCGAATCTCGACAACCGTTCGTTCCGGCTGAACTTCGAGATCATGGTGCTGACCGTGGACGCCGGCTTTGCCGCTGAAGTCGAAGCCATGCTGGTGCGGGACTTCGCAGAAGCGTACGAGATCGACCGCAACGAGTACCGGCAGGCGCCGGCGCTCCGGCGAGTGGCCATGCACGTGGCCCGGTTGTTTTCGCCGATTCTTTAGGCGCGGGTTTGATGCTCGCCGCGCCAGCAGCCTTCGCCAGCCGCCCTTGGCTGCCCCACGCCCATCCTTGGCTCCGGCAGCCCAGAGCGCCACTCCAAGCGCCTACAACTGCTTCTCGATATCACCAACAATCGCGTCGGGCTTCGTCACCGGCGCATAGCGTTTGAGGACCGTGCCGTCGCGTCCCACCAGAAACTTGGTGAAATTCCACTTGATGCCCTCGAGCCCGAGCAGCCCCGGCGCTTCTCCGGTCAGATAGCGGTACAAGGGATGCGCATTTGCGCCGTTCACGTCGATCTTCTCGAACATCGGAAAGCTCACGCCGAAGTTCTTCTCGCAAAAGCTGCCAATCTGGGTTGCGTCACCCGGTTCCTGCTTGCCGAACTGGTTGCACGGAAAACCGAGTACCACGAAATCACGCCCTTTGTAAGCCTCGTATAGCTTCTGCAGACCGGCATATTGCGGGGTGAAACCGCATTCGCTCGCCGTGTTGACGATCAGCAGCACCTTGCCGCGGTACTGTTCCAGACTGACTTCCTCGCCGCCGAGCGTGCGCGCCGAGAACGAATAAATCGATGTCATAGGTCTTGTCTCCGGTCCCATGCAACATGTTTGCTGAAAGGCGCCAGTCTAAGCGAAAAGGCCGCCCGGCACACTTGGCCGAATGGCCGATCCCGGCCAGCGCTCCAGCAGTCTAAAATAGCGTTTTTTCCAGGCCGGCCTCTTTGTGATCCGCTTTAACCAGTTCAGTCTCGCGCGCGGCACCAAGCCGCTCTTCGAACAAACCACCTTCACCCTGAACCCCGGCGAGAAAGCCGGGCTGGTCGGAGCGAATGGCGCGGGCAAGTCGACCCTGTTCGCCGTGCTGCTCGGCGAACTGCACTCGGACGCCGGCGATTTTTCGATGCCACCGTCGTGGCAGATCGCCCATGTGGCGCAGGAAACGCCTGCGGTCGACAAGACCGCGCTCGCCTACACGCTCGACGGCGACGCTGCGTTGCGGGCCATCGAAAGGGCCATTGCCGAGGCTTCGGCCGCCCATGACGGCGCCGCCGAAGGCGAAGCCCACGCAGCCTTTGCCGACGCCGACGGCTACACCGCCCCGGCGCGCGCGGAAGCGCTGCTGCTCGGCCTCGGCTTTACGCTCGAGCAGACGCGTCTGCCGGTGGCGAGTTTCTCCGGCGGCTGGCGCATGCGGTTGAATCTCGCCCAGGCCCTGATGTGCCGCTCCGACCTGCTGCTGCTCGACGAGCCCACCAACCACCTGGACCTCGACGCCATTGTCTGGCTCGAAGACTGGCTGAACCGCTATCCGGGCACGCTGGTCGTGATCTCGCACGACCGCGAGTTTCTTGATTCGGTCTGCAACGTCACGCTGCATCTGGAGCACCAGCAGATCAAGCGTTACGGCGGTAACTATTCGCAGTTCGAAATCCTTCGCGCGCAGCAGATCGCCCTGCAACAAAGCGCGTATGAAAAGCAGCAGCGCACGGTCGAACATCTGCAAAGCTACATCAACCGTTTCAAGGCGCAGGCCACCAAGGCACGCCAGGCACAAAGCCGGGTCAAGGCGCTCGAAAAGATGGAGCTGATCGCGCCCGCTCATGCGTCGTCGCCCTTCACGTTCGAATTCCGTACGCCGGACTCCGCGCCCAACCCGATGATGGTGATGGAAGGCGTGCGCTGCGGCTATCGCAGCGAAAGCGGCGAGATCCCGATCGTCGAACACGTCAACCTGTCGATCCAGAACGGCCAGCGCATCGGCCTGCTGGGCGCGAACGGCCAGGGCAAGTCCACGCTCATCAAGACGCTCGCCGGCACGCTCGAACCGCTCGGCGGCAGCGTCCGCGAAGGCAAGGGGCTGCGGATCGGCTACTTCGCGCAGCATCAGCTCGAAACGCTGCGTCCGCAAGACTCGGCGTTGCAACATCTGACGCGGCTCGCGCCGGACACGCGGGAGCAGGAACTGCGCGATTACCTCGGCGGCTTCAACTTCTCCGGCGAAATGGCGACCGCTGCGATCGCACCGTTCTCGGGCGGTGAAAAAGCACGCCTCGCGCTCGCGCTGGTGATCTGGCAAAAGCCGAATCTGCTCCTGCTCGACGAGCCGACCAACCACCTAGATCTCGAAACCCGCCACGCGCTGACCATGGCGCTTGCCCAATTCGAAGGCACGCTGATTCTCGTCTCGCACGACCGCCATCTGCTGCGTGCCACCACCGACCAGTTCATGCTGGTGGCCAAACACCAGTTGCAACCGTTCGACGGCGACCTCGACGATTACCGCGACTGGCTTCTGCAGCACGCCGCCGATCAGCGCGCCGCGCAGAAGGCCGGCGCGGCCAACGCGGGGAGCGGCAGCAATAGCGGCAGCGCCGAAGACAATGCCGCGAGCCGCAAGGAACAGCGTCGTCAGGACGCGGAGACGCGCCAGAAACTCGCGCATCTGAAAAAGCCGCTGCAGAGCCGCATCAACAAGATCGAAAAGGAAATGGACACGCTGAATGCGGAAAAAGCGACGCTGGATGCATTTATTGCGGATTCCGCCAGTTACGATCCGGAACTGAAGACCAAACTGACGGAGGCAATTCGCCGTCAGGCAGATGTGAATGCGCGGCTGGAAGCCCTCGAAGCCGACTGGCTCGACACGCATGAGGAGCTGGAACAGATCGGATAGCCGTGCCGGATACGGGCCGCTCGAGCGCTTCGACACGGTCCGCCGTTTTCCACCCTGAGAGAGAGGTTGGCTTTGACGTCTCCCGCTGCATTGCAAGGTCTGCGCGTACTCGATCTGACGCGCCTGTTGCCCGGCCCCGTCGCGGCTCTGCGCCTCGCGGAAATGGGCGCGGACGTCCTGAAGATCGAAGCGCCCGGCGCCGGCGACCCGACCCGTACCATGCTGCAGGCATCCAGCGATCGCGTCGCCGGCCGCCCCGGCGTCTTCTACCGGATGGTCAACCGCGGCAAGCGCGAGACCCGGCTCGATCTCAAATCGGAAGCGGGACGCACGGTACTGCGTGCGCTGGCGCGGGAAACCGACGTGCTGATCGAGAGTTTCCGGCCTGGCGTGATGGACCGGCTCGGCATCGGCTACGAAACCCTCAGCGCGCTCAATCCGAAACTCGTCTATTGCGCAATCAGCGGCTATGGTTCAACCGGCCCGTTCGCCGGACACGCCGGACACGACCTGAACTACATCGCCTACGCGGGCGTGCTCGAACAACTCGCCAATCGTGACGGCGCGCCGATCCTGCCGAACTTCCAGATTGCCGATCTGCTGGGCGGCGCCGCCAGCGCGGTCGCGCAGATTCTCGCCGCGCTGTGGCAAGTCGCGCGCGGCGGCAACGGCCGCTTCGTCGACGTTTCCATGACGCACGCCAGCCACGCGAACAATTTCGTAGCCCAGGTCTCGCTCGCCAACGACGGCGCCGCGCCGTCCGCCGGCGACGGTCTGCTGAACGGCGGCGTGGCCTGCTACAACCTCTACCGTACGCAGGATGGACGTTGGCTCGCGGTTGCGGCACTCGAACTCAAATTCTGGGAAACGCTATGTCATTCGCTCGACCGCCCGGAATGGGCCTTCCGGCACTGGAGCGTCGGACAGGCAATCGGCGGCCCCGATGCCGTCGCGTTGACGCAGGACCTTGCCGGCCTGATTGCGAGCCGGCCACTGGAAGACTGGGTGCGCTTGCTGGAACCGCTCGATTGCTGCGTGTCGCCAGTATTGACGGCCGCGGAAGCGGCGCAGCATCCGCTCTTCAACGCGCATGCCGATCTCGGCGAGACCGAAGCACCGGACGAAGCAGACGGTCTGACGCAGTAGAACGCATGGCCAGCGGATCAGCCTGCCGCAGCAAGCCACGCCCATGACGGCGGCAGGATGGCCGGCCTGCAGGCAGGCGACCCTAACGCCGTGGCAGCGTCTGCCGCGGCGCGCTTTCGTCGTCGTACAACATGTATTTACGACCTTCGACGTGGCGGTCGATGGTGGCACGCACTTCATCCGCCGTCACGTTTTCAGCGACGACGCGACGCGAGATCTGGCCAGTGGTATCGATCCACTCGACGATCCGGCACGCTCCGCCCCACGGCTGGCGGATGGGCTCGGAGACGCGGCAGCCGCGCACCTGCATCGGACGCTCGGTGAGGGTTTCATGAGACTGTTTCAAGGCGCGATCCTTTTCCGCTTGAGAGGGATGGCAGACCCGCCCAGCTTAGGGAATACGCGCGTTGCGTGGGTTACAGGCGCGGCCACGTTATTTACGGAGCATTACGCAGCCAGCGCTGTCTAAATGGGCCGCAAAGTGCGCCTACTCGAGGGTCCTGATCCGGTCGATCGCCTGTTCGAGCCGGTCGACAGCAATGACCTCCAGGCCGTCGATAGGCTGCTTCGGCGCATTCGCCTTGGGAATCAGCGCGATCGAGAAGCCCAGCTTGGCGGCTTCCTTGAGCCGGTCCTGGCCGCGCGGCGACGGGCGGATTTCGCCTGCCAGCCCCACTTCGCCGAACACGATCAGCCCCTTCGGCAGCGCCTTGTTACGCATCGACGAGTGGATCGCGAGCAGCACCGCGAGGTCGGCGGCCGGCTCGGTGATCTTGACCCCGCCCACGGCATTCAGAAACACGTCCTGATCGAAGCAGGCGATGCCGGCGTGCCGGTGCAGCACCGCGAGCAGCATCGCCAGGCGGTTCTGTTCGAGTCCCACCGCCAGACGCCGCGGATTCGGCACGTTGGCGGCATCCACCAGCGCCTGCACTTCGACCAGCAAGGGCCGCGAACCCTCCTGTGTCACCAGCACGCACGAGCCCGGCACGATCTGCTCATGCTGCGAGAGAAATAGCGCCGACGGGTTGGCCACGCCACGCAGACCCCGCTCGGTCATCGCGAACACGCCCAGTTCGTTGACCGCGCCGAAACGGTTCTTGAACGCCCGCACCAGGCGGAACGACGAGTGCGTGTCGCCTTCGAAATACAGCACCGTATCGACGATATGCTCGAGCACGCGCGGGCCGGCCAGATTGCCTTCCTTGGTCACGTGGCCGACCATGATGATCGCGGTGCCCGACTGCTTGGCGATGCGCGTCAGTTGCGCCGCGCACTCGCGCACCTGGGCCACTGAACCGGGCGCCGAGGTCAGCGCCTCGGAATAGACCGTCTGGATCGAGTCGATCACCGCCACGTCGGGCCGTTCGCTCTCGATCGTCGCCTGGATTTTTTCAAGCTGGATTTCGGCGAGAAGCCTGAGTTCGCTCGCCTTGGAACCCGTGTCGAGCAGCGACAGCCGTTGCGCCCGCAAGGCAATCTGCGCCGCCGATTCCTCGCCGCTGATATACAGCGCGCGCCGCTCCTGGGCGATTTCCCCGAGCGACTGGAGCAGCAGCGTCGATTTGCCGATCCCCGGATCGCCGCCGATCAGCACCACGCCGCCCGGCACCAGCCCGCCGCCCAGCACGCGATCGAATTCGCTGACGCCGGTGGAAAAGCGCGGCACATCCGACGCTTCGATATCCGCGAGGCGCTGTACCGGTGCGCTCTTCGCAAGCGATTGAAAACGGTGCGCGGACGGCGATTCGGCCACCGTCTCCACCAACGTGTTCCACGCCTGACATGCCGGGCACTGCCCCTGCCACTTGGGTGCCTGCCCGCCACATTCGGTGCAGGTGTACATCGTCTTCTGTTTAGCCACGCGCCCTTGCCTGTTATTTGTATGCGGTGTGATCGTCTGGTTTGATATATGACCGTACGGCACGCCGAACCCTGACCGCGACGTCCGTTCAACGTCCGTTCGACGCCCATTCGACGCCGAATCAGCCCTGGTTCAGCGCTATTCGGCGCGCACCGGCACGCGCGGCGCCACCGCGCACATCAGCTCGTAGCCGATCGTGCCGCAGGCCTGCGCCACGTCGTCAATGGGCAGTGTGTTGCCCCACAATTCGACGCGCGAGCCGATATTGGCCGTCGGACAGGGCGTCAGATCGACCGTCAGCATGTCCATCGACACCCGGCCGACGATCCGCGTACGCACGCCATCGACGATCACCGGCGTGCCTTCCGGCGCGACTCGCGGATAGCCGTCCGCATAGCCACATGCCACCACGCCAATTCGCATCGGGCCGCGCGCCCTGAAGGTCGAGCCGTATCCCACGGTCTGACCCTCGGCGATGTTCTGCACCGCGATCAACTCCGAGGCAAGCGTCATGGCCGGCTGCAGGCCCGTGCCGTCGATTGCGCCCCGGTCGCCCGACGGCGACGCGCCGTACAGGATGATGCCCGGGCGCACCCAGTCAAAATGCGACGCCGGGTGCCACAGCGTGGCCGCCGAATTGGCGAGGCTGCGCGCCCCCGCGATGCCCTGCGCGCCGCGCTCAAAGGTTTCCATCTGCCAGGCGACGCCCCGCTCGCCATCCGCGTCCGAGAAATGCGTCATCAGCGTGATCTGGCCGACGCCCTGACAGGCACGCGCGCGTTCCCACGCCGCCCGGAAGCGCTCCGGCGTGTAGCCGAGGCGGTTCATGCCGGTATTCATCTTCAGCTGGATATTGACCGGCTTCGACAGGCGCGCCATTTCCAGCATGCGCAACTGTTCGTCCGAATGCAGCGCCGTGCTCAGGCTGTAGCGGTCGATCACGTCGATATCCGTCGGACGGAAAAAGCCTTCCAGCAACAAAATCGGCCCGGCCCAACCCAATTCACGCAACTTCACGGCTTCTTCGAGGTCCAGCAAGCCAAAGCCGTCGGTTGCGCGCAGCCCGGGAAATACACGGGCAAGGCCATGCCCATAGGCATTGGCCTTCACGACGGCCCAGATTTTAGAGGTACGGGCGTAACGGCGGGCGACAGCGAGATTGTTGGCGAGTGCAGCGGTGTGAATCGTGGCTGAGAGGGGGCGCGGCATGGGAAGTTTTCGTAAAGACGCTTGTGAATCAGGAGCTTACAGTGCGTTTTCAGTGCTCAGCAGCCCACTGGGCGGTGCGATCAAGGATTCTGCTAGTCCGAATCCAGCTATTTTCGTGATATAAAGCCGTGCGCACAACCCATTTCGAACGGAATAAGCCCGGACGCCTTGCACACGGCCGGGGCGGACGGACCGCAGCGAGGACAGCATCGCATCAGATGAAAAAAGGTTTTTACACCATCATGGCCGCGCAGTTTTTTTCGTCGCTGGCCGACAATGCGCTTCTGATCGCTGCGATTGCACTGCTGAAAGACCTCCACGCCCCGAACTGGATGACACCGCTGCTCAAGCTGTTCTTTGTGCTGTCGTACGTCGTTCTCGCTGCCTTTGTCGGCGCCTTTGCCGACTCCCGTCCGAAAGGACGCGTGATGTTCGTCACCAACACCATCAAGGTGGTCGGCTGCTTCACGATGCTGGTCGGCGCGCATCCGCTGATTGCGTACGGCATTGTCGGCTTCGGCGCCGCCGCGTATTCCCCTGCCAAGTACGGCATCCTTACCGAACTGCTGCCGCCTGACCGGCTCGTCGCGGCGAACGGCTGGATCGAAGGCACGACCGTCGGTTCGATCATTCTCGGCACCGTATTAGGCGGTGCGCTGATCAGCCCGCATATCGCGTCGCACATCCTCAGGCACCATATTCCCACCGTCGACACGCCGGCCGAAGCGGCGATGCTCGTCATCATGGCAATCTATGTGATTGCCGCGCTTTTCAATCTGCGTATTCCCGATACCGGCGCGCGCTATCCGAAACAGGAACGCGGCCCGATCAAGCTCGTCACCGATTTTGCGGACTGCTTCCTGATTCTCTGGCGCGACAAGCTCGGCCAGATCTCGCTCGCCGTCACGACGCTCTTCTGGGGCGCCGGCGCCACCTTGCAGTTCATCGTGCTGAAATGGGCGGAAGTCTCGCTCGGCATGTCGCTCTCGGAAGGCGCGATCCTGCAGGCGATCGTGGCCGTCGGCGTGGCCGCGGGGGCGATCTTCGCCGCTTCGCGCATACCGCTCAAGAAGTCGCTCTCGGTGCTGCCGGTCGGCATCATGATGGGCATCGCAGTGATGCTGATGGCGTTCTACACGCGATCGCTGTTTCCCGCGCATTGGGGCCTGCACATCGGCCACGTGCGAGTGTCGGGCTATCTGATCTTCGCTTACCTGTTCCTGATGATCGTCGGCGGCTTGTCCGGATTTTTCGTCGTCCCGATGAATGCGTTGCTGCAGCATCGCGGCCACGTGCTGCTGTCGGCGGGACACTCGATCGCCGTGCAGAACTTTAACGAGAACCTTTCGGTGCTCGTGATGCTGTGTCTTTACGCGGTGCTGGTGTGGCTCGATGTGCCGGTATCGGCCGTAATCGTGCTGTTCGGCACCTTCGTTTGCGTGATGATGTGGTTCGTGATGCGGCGCCACCAGGCCAACCAGCGCGCGTTCGATTCGGTCGCCCTGATCGGCGAAGTGAAACACTGACGCACCTGTTCGACGCGCTACGCTAGCGCACGCTTGCGACGAAGCCGATTGCCGCATGCGGGATGCGCGTCGCACCCGCGCTTCTTTCTTTGCAGCCTCTCCATGACACAACCGATTCCCAACGTCCTGACGATCGCCGGTTCCGACTCCGGCGGCGGTGCCGGCATTCAGGCCGACCTCAAGGCCTTTTCGGCGCTCGGCGCGTATGGCGCGAGCGTCATTACCGCGTTGACGGCCCAGAACACGCGCGGCGTCACGGCGATTCATACGCCCGAGCCGGCCTTTATCACCGCGCAGCTCGACGCGGTGTTCGACGATATCCGTATCGATGCGGTGAAGATCGGCATGCTGGCCAATGCGCAGGTCGCACGCGCCGTCGCTGACGCGCTGCGGCGTTACCGGCCGAAGCACGTCGTGCTCGATACGGTGATGATCTCCAAGAGCAATCACGCGCTGCTCGCACCCGACGCGGTGGCCGTGGTGCGCGACGAGTTGCTGCCGCTCGCCGACCTCCTGACACCGAACCTGCCGGAAGCGGCCGCGCTGCTGGGCGTCGCGCCCGCCACTGACGAGGCCGGCATGATCGAACAAGGTGAAGCCTTGCGCGCACTCGGCGCGCGTGCCGTGCTGATGAAAGGCGGCCACCTCGCCGCCGCCGACAGTCCCGACTGGCTCGTGCAGGACAGCGGCACGTTGCGTCTGTACGCAGCGCGCGTGCCGGTGAAGAACACGCATGGCACGGGCTGCACACTGTCGTCGTCGATTGCAGCGCTGATTCCGCAACGCGCGGATCTGGCGAGCGCAGTCACCGATGCCAAAACTTATCTGACTGGTGCGCTGCAGACGAGCGATCAACTCGACGTCGGTCATGGCGTCGGGCCGGTGCATCATTTTTATCGCTGGTGGTGAAACGCGTGGTGGCTGGTTTGAGTGATCTGGGCTAACGGCCAGCGACCCGCTACGCGCGCGTCCCAGCGCATGACGTTCACTGCCGCGCGAACGCCTGCGCTTTCTCCGGCCAGCCGTTCGGCACGATAAAGCCGCGTGAGCGCTCGACCCAACGGCTGGCATCGTCGAGATAAAAAGCCGCCACCATGGTCGGGCCGTTTTGATGCGCGACGCGCTCGCTCAAGATGTCCGCAGCGACGAACTCGATACCCGCAATTTCCGCCGCCCCCGCTACATGCCGGCGCGGCGCGAGCCATTCGAGCCGCGGCAACACCCGCCATGCCTGTGCATGTCCAGCGGCAAAAGCCGGCCAGTCCGTGCGTGTGACCCACCAGCCGCGCGCATGGGCCGGATCGATTTCGGCGGGATCGCCCGTCGTCTCACTGTGCGGGTAGAACAGCCAGCCCTTGATGAACATCTGCGGCTCCCACGGCCCCGCATGTCCCAGCGTGGCGAATTCCTCGCGGGCGCTGAGCGGCAACTGATGATCGAGCACGTGGGTCAGTTTCAGATCGAAGCGGTCCTGCAGATTGGGGCCGACGTAATCGGCCAGTAGCGCTCGTCCCGCGCCGGCGTGCAGATAGCATTTGACGGCCAGTTCCCAATGCAGACGCCGCCCTGCCTGAGTCTGCACCAGAAAATCGCATTCACCCAGAGTCAGCCCCGCGCGCCGCAGCGGCACATTCGCCGCGATGAGACGCGCCGCTGGACCATGCTGCAGAAACCACCCGAGCAGCCATTCCGCGTAACGGCCAAGACGCGTGATGCGCGCCGCCGTGAGTTCGCGGTTCAGTTCAGCGGGATCGGCGTCCAGTGCGAACAGCCAGGCGAGTGTCGCGGCGCGCTCGTGTTCCGTCTCGAACGCGCTTGCCAGCATCCCGACCGGTGGTTGCGCATGCAACAGATCGGCACTGAACAGCAACCATGCGAGATCGCGCACCGCCGGCTCGCGCAGCGCTTCCCAGTGTGCGAGCGGCACAGCGGCGGGCGACGCTGCCGGCCCTTGCGCGCTCATTAGCCGGCCGCCGCGCCCGCGTCCGTGTCCGCCTTCAGCCAGGTATCGCGCGCGAGACACAGATCGGTCCACGCCTTGGCCTTGTCGGGCAAACTGCGCAGCAAATAGGCCGGGTGATAGGTGACGATGACCGGCACGCCTTCATAAGCGTGCACGCGGCCACGCAGTGACGAGATGCTCGCGTCGGTTTTCAGCAGGCTCTGCGCGGCGAAACGGCCCAGCGCGACGATCAGCTTCGGTTTGACGAGCGCGACCTGACGCTGCAAATACGGCTCGCAGCGCGCGACTTCATCCGGCTCAGGATTGCGGTTGCCCGGTGGCCGGCATTTGATGACGTTGGCGATGTAGACGTTAGTGTCGCGCGCGAGCGTCAGCGAGCGCAGCATGTTGTCGAGCAGCTTGCCGGCCTGGCCGACAAACGGCTCGCCCTGACGATCCTCGTTTTCGCCGGGCGCCTCGCCGATCAGCATCCAGTCGGCCTGGCGATCGCCGACACCGAACACCGTGTTGGTCCGCTTCTCGCACAGGCGGCAGCGCTCGCAGGCGGCCACGCGTTCGGCGAGGGCATCCCAGTCGAGGGTCTGGAGCGACGCTTCAACGGGCTCGACCGGGACTGCGCGCGCGTCTGCCGGCGCATGAGCCGGCAGGTCGTCGAACCAGGCGAAATCGTCGTCGGGCGGCGGCGTGGCGCTGGAGGGTTCGGCGGGGGTTGAGCGCGTTGGCGGCGTCGGCCGGGAAGCCGGCGCGGCGGAGGTTGGCTGCGTCGGCGCCGTGGCCCGGGAGTTTTCGGCGGGGGTTGGCTGCGTCGGCAGCGTGGGGCGGGAAGCCGGCGCACGGCCGCCTTCCGCGTGTGGCGGCGTGGCGCGCTTGCGCTCGTCATCACCCGGCGCGGCGGACGCATGTGGCGCACCAGCGCCGCCACTGACCGTCTCAAGCGCCACAGCCGAAGCCGCAGCCTCGCCGGCAGCCTCCTGCCCCATCCCGCGCCTTACCCACCTCGGCGCGAGGCCCAATTCTTCCCATACAGACTCATGCAGCGCCATCTGCGCCCTCCCTGGCAAACGAAAAACGCATCACGATGGCGTCCTCCCGGCTGCGATGTCGCGCCGGATAGTAGTTCTTGCGACGGCCTATCGAAGCAAAGCCGAAGCGTTCATAAAGCCGGATGGCCCGATGATTCGACGGCCGCACTTCGAGCAACAGCCCGTCGAGTTTCTCATTGCGCGTCACGCGTACCGCTTCGCGCAGCAGCGACAGGCCAGCGCCCGCGCCCTGCGCGAGGGGCGCCACGCAGAGATTCAGCAGATGCATTTCGTCGACGACCGGCATCAGCACGCAGTAGCCGATCAAGGTGCCGCTCACGTGGCGCAGGCAGATGCCGAAATAGCCGTTGCGCAGCGAGTCCTCGAAATTGCCGCGGCTCCACGGAAACTCATAGGCCGCTTTCTCGATGATCGCGACCTCGTCGAGATCCCCTTCGGTCATTGGCGACATGTAGCGGTCCGCCAGCAACACGCCGCTCATTGTCCGCCCTCACCCTGAGGTCCGGCGTGGGCCGCAGCCTTGACGGCCTTCTCAGCCATGCGTTCCGCCGTGGTTTGGGCCACCTTGTCGCGCACGTATTCGGGCGCGGCAAGTTCAGCCGGTACGGTACGCCCGGCGCGCAGTGCACGCAGCGCCGCAAAAGCCAGCGGCAACGCGTGCGGCAGCGCTTCGCCGTCGACAGCCTGCGCCACCGCGCTGGCTGCCAGCCGCGCACCGAACACGGCAGCGGCATTTCCAGCCAGCGTAAACGGCACGTCCGGCAGGCTCAGCCGGTCCGGCGCACTGAGCGAGGCCGGTTGGACGGTGCGCCATTCGCGGGCGGCTTCATCCCACGCAAAGTCGGCCCAATAGACTTCGTCCATACGGGCGTCGAGTGCCGCCACGACACGCCGGACCGCGGGATCGCGCAGACGCACGCTCTCGGCGCAGGCGAGCAGCGTGCCGATCGGCACGACCGGGCAATTCAGGCCGAAGGCGAGTCCCTGTGCCACGCCGGTTGCCGTGCGCAGACCGGTGAACGAGCCGGGACCGGCACCGAACGCGATCGCGTCGCAATCGGCCAGCGCGAGGCCGGCTTCGTCGAACAGTTCGCGAATCGCCGGCAACAGGCGCGTGCTGGAGACGGCGCCCGTCGCTTCGTGACGCACCCAGGTGCGCGGATCGTCAGATGTGGCGGAGGCAGAAGCGCCCGCTGCGACGGGCGCGGCGGACAGAAGCGCCACCGAGCAGAATTCGGTCGACGTATCGAGGGCAAGCAGCACAGTTCGGGTCATGCCCGCTATTGTAATGCGACGCCCCGCTTTGCCGGACACCCAGCGCACTGCCGACGCGCGGGACGCCGCTCGCAACATGACCGGCCGCGCGGCTCACCGGCGTCGTTTGGAAGGATCGTTCGGGCCTGCTTCGACCCACCGAAGGAGCGCGCTTGTTATGATCGTCGACCCAATCCTGAAATTGCCACGGAGAAAACATGAGCGACGTCGACGCGCAATTCGCAAAAGCCCACGAAGAGGTGCAACAACTGCCGGAACGCCCGGGCAACCTGACGCTGCTGCGTCTGTATGCGCTCTACAAGCAGTCCACCAAGGGCGACGTGCACGGCGACAAGCCGGGCTTCACGGACATCGTCGGTAAATACAAGTACGACGCCTGGGCAGCGCTCAAGGGCACCTCGCAGGACGCCGCCAAGCAGCAATATGTCGAACTGGTCGAATCGCTAAAAAGCGGCGCCTCAGCTTAAGACTGGCGCACAAACTAGCTGACAACGACGTTTTGCTTCACGGAAATGTCTTAATTGTGGCGCGGTGCAGCAAAAGCCTATACAATGCTGCCTGCGCTTCACTGCTTTGCCCGGCTTTCTTCTAGCGGCCTTTGCGGCGCAGCGCCTCGTAGCGTTTTGCTCCAATCCAGTTTAGAACCTGTCCCCTCCTGCCTAGCCCCCTACGGGCGATCATGTACCAGGCTGGCGGCACGCCGTGTTGGCATGTCGCAACCGATACAGCTTCTAACAAAAAGCTCGCCTTGACTGTCGCGAGCTGCCCCCGTTTTTCGATTTGCTCGCTGCTTCTTTGCTCGCTGAATCCGACGACTTGGGTATGCCGATTGGCGCCGACGTATTTATTCCGTGCATCACCCAGGATCGTTTCAAGGATTCTCATGACTTCGAGCAATACCCCCAGCAGCCCGTTGAACGCCATCGCCGACCAAGCCCTCGGTCTCGCCGACGCACCGGTACAAGCCGCAGCAGTTGCTGCAGCACCGGCAGCCGTTGCCGCTGAAGCCGCCGCACCGGCCGGCCCGTCGTTCGCGTCGCTCGGTCTGTCCCCGGATGTCGTTTCCGCGCTGACCGCCGCTGGCTACCAGACTCCGACTCCGGTTCAGCAACGCGCAATCCCCGCCGGCATCGCCGGTCGCGATCTGATGGTCTCGAGCCCCACGGGTTCGGGCAAGACCGCCGCGTTCATGCTGCCGGCCATCGAGCGTTTCTCGCAACTGCAAAAGGCGCAAGCCAGCCAACCGCGCGAACCGCGTCCGGCTGACGGCGCCCGCACCCGTCGTCCGCAACCGGTTGCCCGTCCGACCATGCTGGTCCTGACGCCGACCCGCGAACTCGCGATGCAGGTCACGACCGCCGCTGCCACGTACGGCAAGCATCTCAAGCGCCTGCGCACCGTCAGCATTCTCGGTGGCGTGGCGTACGGTCAACAGCTGATGCTGCTGGCCAAGAACCCGGAAATCCTGGTGGCCACGCCGGGCCGTCTGATCGACCATCTGGAACGCGGCCGTATCGACCTGTCGCAACTGCAGATCCTCGTGCTCGACGAAGCTGACCGTATGCTGGACATGGGCTTCATCGAAGACATCGAAACGATCGTCGCCGCGACGCCGGCCACGCGTCAAACCATGCTGTTCTCGGCTACGCTCGACGGCAAGATCAGCTCGCTGACTGGCCGCCTGCTGAAGGATCCGGAACGTATCGAGATCGTCCAGCGCATGGAGCAGCGCACCAACATCGCGCAAACCGTCCACTACGTCGACGACCGCGATCACAAGGACCGTCTGCTCGACCATCTGCTGCGCGGCGAAGGCCTCGATCAGGCTATCGTCTTCACCGCAACCAAGATGGACGCGGACCAACTGGCCGGCCGTCTGGCCGATGCTGGTTTCGAATCGGCCGCCCTGCACGGCGACCTGCCGCAAGGCGCACGTAACCGCACGATCCGCGCCCTGCGCGAGCGCCGTGTGCGCGTGCTGGTGGCAACGGACGTGGCCGCTCGCGGTATCGACATCCCCGGCATCACGCACGTGTTCAACTACGATCTGCCGAAGTTCGCTGAAGACTACGTGCACCGTATCGGCCGTACCGGCCGTGCTGGCCGCTCGGGCATCGCCGTGAGCCTCGTGCATCACGCCGAGCAAGGCGCGTTGAAGCGCATCGAACGTTTCGTGCGTACTCCGCTGCCGGTCAACGTCGTCGAAGGCTTCGAACCGCGCAAATCGGCTCCGTCGGGCAATGGCCGTCCGGGCTTTGGCGGCCGTGGCCGTCCGGGCGGTGGCAATGGCGGCGGTGGCCGTCGCTTCGGTAGCGGCAGCGGGGCTGGCAAGCCGGCCGGAAGCGGTAACGGCGGCGGCGCGCGCAGCGGTAGCGGCAACGGCGGCGGCTGGGCCGGTAAGTCGGCTGGCGGCGGCTCGCGTGAAGGCTACAGCGGCTCGCGTGAAGGCTACGGCGGCTCGCGTGACGGTGGCTACGGCGCGCGCCGCAGCGACGGTCCGCGTACGCCGCGTCGCGGCAGCTAATAGGCAGCCAGCCAGGCCATGGGCAGCATCAAGCCCTGCCTGGCGGTTATCGGGACCCTAAGCAGATCCGGATAGCCAGCAGCTAGCTCAAAGACGACCACGGGCGGCCTCGGCCATCCGCATATCAGAAGAAACCGGTGCTCATGCACCGGTTTTTTTTCGTCCGCAGCGGGTCGCACACAATATTTCACGATATGAAAAATTTTTTTGCCTCGTAAAAAATCGTGTTGCGTGGCACAACGAGCCTCGTTGCAGCAGGGGAAATAGCATTTCTCAATGCGGAACAACGCCAATAAACCGTTGATTTAAAACACATAAAAATCCGACGCAATGCGTAGCAGGTGTCTATTGCGCGACCCTCGATTTGCCTAGACTCTTATACAAGACTTCACGAAACGAAACGCCTTCCCGGCCAACCGTTTCGAGAAGACAGGGTTCACCGATCCACTATCCAGGCAAACAAGGAGCACACCATGACGTCCCGCCAACAACAAGCGCAGCAACTCCAGCAACAATGGGAAACCGACCCGCGCTGGAAAGGCATCAAGCGCACCTATAGCGCCGAAGACGTGGTGCGTCTGCGCGGTTCAGTGGCGGTTGAGCACACGCTCGCCAAACGCGGCGCCGAAAAGCTGTGGGAAAGCGTCAACAACGAGCCGTTCGTGAACTCGCTCGGCGCGTTGACCGGCAACCAGGCCATGCAGCAGGTCAAGGCCGGCCTCAAGGCGATCTATCTGTCTGGCTGGCAGGTGGCGGGCGATGCCAACGTCGCCGGTGAAATGTACCCGGACCAGTCGCTGTACCCGGCCAATTCGGTGCCGCTCGTCGTCAAGCGCATCAACAACACGCTGACGCGCGCCGACCAGATCCAGTGGTCGGAAGGCAAGAATCCGAGCGACGAAGGCTATATCGACTACTTCGCGCCGATCGTGGCGGACGCCGAAGCCGGTTTCGGCGGTGTGCTGAATGCCTTTGAACTGATGAAGGCCATGATCGAAGCCGGCGCTTCAGGCGTGCACTTCGAAGACCAGCTCGCTTCCGTGAAGAAGTGCGGCCACATGGGCGGCAAGGTCCTCGTGCCGACCCGCGAAAACATCGCCAAGCTCACCGCTGCGCGTCTCGCCGCCGACGTCTCCGGCACGCCGACCGTCCTGCTCGCCCGCACCGATGCGGAAGCCGCTGACCTCGTCACGTCGGACATCGACGACAACGACAAGCCGTTCCTGACCGGCGAGCGCACCGTCGAAGGTTTCTATCGCACGAAGCCGGGTATCGAGCAGGCCATTTCGCGCGGCCTCGCCTACGCGCCATACGCCGACATGATCTGGTGCGAAACCGGCAAGCCGGATCTCGAGTTCGCGAAGAAATTCGCCGAGGCGATTCATAAGGAATTCCCGGGCAAGCTGCTCTCGTACAACTGCTCGCCGTCGTTCAACTGGAAAAAGAATCTCGACGACGCGACGATCGCCAAGTTCCAGAAAGAACTCGGCGCGATGGGCTACAAGTTCCAGTTCATCACGCTGGCCGGCTTCCACGCGCTGAACTACTCCATGTTCAACCTCGCGCACGGGTACGCCCGCACGCAGATGAGCGCGTTCGTCGAAATGCAGCAGGCCGAGTTCGCGGCCGCCGAAAAGGGCTTCACCGCCGTGAAGCACCAGCGTGAAGTCGGCACGGGCTACTTCGACGCCGTGACGCAAACGGTCGAACGCGAAGCGTCGACGACCGCGCTGCACGGTTCGACGGAAGACGAGCAGTTCTTCGACAAAAAGGTGGCTTGAATCGCCTTGAAACATCGCTGAAGCCGCGTTTCAGGGTCTTAAAAAAATCTCGCAGCAGCCTGAAAACGCGCCAGCGTGGCGGTAGCAGGACAGTCGGAAAACGGCCCCGCCAGAGGGCCGCGACCAGGGAGGTGCCAATCAGCCGCAGAGGGCCTGCAGGCAGGACGCAAATGTCCTCCGGACAGGCCCCGTGGACTGGGATCTGAGAGAAAGGGAAGCGGCACACAGGACCGTGCCGTCAGCCAGACGGCGCGCCGGCCTCAGCTACGAAGGCCGGCGCGTTTTTTTTGCGGCGTGGCGTGGCATGGCGTGCAGGGTCAGGCCTCGACCTGACCGGCGGCGCCTTGACGTATCCACACACCAACCCCGTGCGGCGACGCGGCAAGGCCGCCTCAGCGATAAACGATCACCGGAATCTTCGTATGCGTGAGCACCCGCTGCGTCTCGCTGCCGATCAGCAGGCTGCCCAGTCCGCGGCGTCCGTGCGAGGCCATGAAGATCACGTCGCAGCCACCCTTCTCCGCCGCCTCGATGATGCCGAGATAAGGCGAAGGGTGCACGCTGGTGCGGCTCGTGACGACCACGCCCACGTGTCGGCCCGCCCACTCGACCTCCTGCAGATGCACGCGCGCCTCGCGCTCGCTGCGTTCCAGGAAGTCGCCGGGCGGCTCGATCACCACCTCGGAGAACGGCGAATAGGGATATTGCGGCAAGCAGGCATACGCCGTGACGCGTGCGCCGACGGCCTGGGCGAGATCGATTGCACCTTCGATCGCTTTGCGGGACAGATCTGAACCATCGGTCGGAACGAGGATGTGCTTGAACATGGTGCCTCCGTCGTCGGCTGCGGCTGGACCCGGACTAGGCGAGCGGCGCGACCACGGCCAACGCCTCGCGGATCCTCCCAATCGATTGTAGTGCGCCTGAAAGGACCTGGCGTCCGCGTGCGGGTCTGTCCGCATATCGGAAACCCGCGCGAAAGTCACGCGGCACGCGCCACCCTCACCCCCAATAACCGGGCTGACCGTAGGTATGCTTGAGAAAGTCCAGAAAGAGTCGCACGCGCAGCGGCAGATGGCGGCGCTGCGGGAACACGGCGTGAATGCCGATGGGCGGCGCGGCAAACTCGTCGAGCACGCTGACGAGGCGGCCGGCGGCGATATCCGTGCCCACTTCCCACCAGGAGCGCCACGCGAGGCCGTAGCCCTCGAGACACCACTCATGCAGCACTGCGCCGTCCGAGCATTCCATCGTGCCGGAGACCTTGATGGAGACCACCTTGTCGCCCTGCTGGAACATCCAGCCGCGTTGCTGGTTGGCGCTCGCGCCCAGCGCCAGACAGTTGTGGTGCGCCAGATCGGCGAGGCTTTGCGGCGCGCCGCGGCGTGTCAGATAGGCGGGCGAAGCCACGCACACGCGACGGTTTTCGCCCAGACGCAGCGACACCAGCGACGAGTCGGGCAACTCCCCCAGCCGGACCGCGCAGTCGAAGCCTTCGTTGACCAGATCCACGAGGCGGTCGGACAGATCGAGCGTGATCGAGACGTCCGGATGCGCGACGGTGAAGGCCGGCACCAGCGGCGCAACGTGCCGCCGCCCGAACCCGGCCGGCGCCGACAGGCGCAGGTGGCCGCTCGCCTTCACGCCGCCTGCCGAGACGCTCGCTTCCGCGTTCTGCATGTCGTGAATGACGCGCTGGCAGTCTTCGAGGAACGCCGAACCTTCGAAGGTCAGCGTGATCTTGCGGGTGGTGCGCACCAGCAGCTTGACGCCCAGCCGCTCTTCGAGCGCGTCGATGCGGCGGCCGATGATAGCCGGCGCCACGCCTTCGGCCTGAGCCGCCGCCGACAGGCTGCCTTTGGCCGCGACCGCGACAAAGGTTTCGATCTGCTTGAATCGGTCCATGAGAAAGCGAGGCGCTGCACGCGCGGCGGCCCGGGCCTCGCACGAAACAGCGCGCACCAAGAGTGGCAATGCGCGCCAGATTAGGTGGATGAAAGTAAAAGATCAAGTGATGTTTAGCCTCTTTTTTAGCGTACGACATCACTAATACAATTTGTTGGACCTCGAACAGGAGCGCACGGCAATGTCGGCCATAACGGCACCTTTCCCAAAAGCAGTGATTTTCGATGCCTACGGCACGTTGTTCGACGTGCACTCGGTCGTCGCCGCCGCGGAGCAGATGTTTCCGGGTCAAGGCGACGCGCTCTCGCAGTTGTGGCGGCAAAAACAGATCGAATACACGCAGTTGCGCACCCTGGCCGATCCGGCGGGTGCCCGCTACCAGCCGTTCTGGAACATCACGCTCGACGCGCTGCGCTTCACCGCTCACAAGCTCGGCCTGACGCTCAATCGTGCGGCGGAAAAGCGTCTGATGGACGAATACGCCTGCCTGTCGGCGTTCCCGGATGCGGTGCCCGCGTTGCGCCGCCTACGTGAGCCACGCACCCAGCCAGTCGAAGCAGCCAAAGCCGCCGAAGACAGGCGCAGCGATCAAGGCACCCAGGCGGCTCCGCTCGGTCTCGCCATCCTCTCGAACGGCAATCCGCAGATGCTCGACATCGCCGTGAAGAGCGCCGGCATGAGCGGACTGTTCGACCATGTCCTCTCGGTCGACACGGTGCGCGCCTACAAACCGGCGCCCGCGGCCTATGCGCTCGGCACTCAGGCGTTCGGCGCGCAGCCGCGCGAAATCGTCTTCGTGTCGTCGAACGGCTGGGACGCGAGCGGCGCGAACTGGTTCGGCTACACGACTTTCTGGCTCAACCGGCAACGCGTTCCCGCTGAAGAGCTGGGCGTCACGCCACATGGCACGGGCGGGGGCATGAACGACCTGCTCGTTTTTCTGCAAGCCCTCGCAACGCCCGAACGCAGCACGAGCCGCACGCGCCACAGCCCTGGCGTATGACGGCAAGCGCCTCATTCATGGACGCAGGCAACGCAGTCCGCAGCAACCCGGCGTCATTCGACCGCCTTTCAACCGCACCTGAACACTTGCATCTTTGCAATCCGACCGACCAAGGAAAAAACATGGCAAATCCGCTTTCATCGTCGCAGTGGCCGCAGGGCATGGCAATCTCGGCTGACATCAAGCCGGGCTACGAAACCATCCTGACGCGCGAGGCGCTCGAACTCGTCGCGGCGTTGCATCGCACGTTCGAGCCGCGCCGCCAGGCGCTGCTGAAAGCGCGCGTCGAACGCACCGCGCGGCTCGACGCCGGTGAGCGTCCCGACTTCCTCGTCGAGACGAAGAGCATCCGCGCAGGCGACTGGAAGATCGCGCCGCTGCCGCAGGATCTGCAACGCCGGCGCGTGGAAATCACCGGCCCGGTCGAGCGCAAGATGATCATCAACGCGCTGAATTCGGGCGCGGATTCGTACATGACCGACTTCGAGGATTCGAACGCGCCGAGCTGGGACAACCAGATCACCGGTCACATCAATCTGAAGGACGCGGTACGCCGCACCATCTCGCTGGAACAGAACGGCAAGTCGTACCAGCTAAACGACAAGGTCGCCACGCTGATCGTGCGTCCGCGCGGCTGGCACCTCGACGAAAAGCATGTCACGGTGGACGGCCAGCGTGTCAGCGGCGGCATTTTCGATTTCGCGCTGTACCTGTTCCATAACGCGAAGGAACTGATCGCACGCGGCTCGGGCCCCTACTTCTATCTGCCGAAGATGGAGAGCCATCTGGAAGCGCGCCTGTGGAACGATATTTTCGTCGCGGCACAGGAAGCGGTTGGCGTGCCGCGCGGCACGATCCGCGCTACCGTGCTGATCGAAACGATCCTCGCCGCGTTCGAAATGGACGAGATCCTTTACGAACTGCGTGAACATAGCTCGGGTCTGAATGCCGGCCGCTGGGACTACATCTTTTCGGCCATCAAGAAGTTCAGGAGTGACAAGGATTTCTGCCTCGCCGACCGCTCCCAGATCACCATGACCTCGCCCTTCATGCGCGCTTATGCGTTGCTGTTGCTCAAGACCTGCCACCATCGCCATGCGCCGGCCATTGGCGGCATGAGCGCGCTGATTCCGATCAAGAACGACCCGACAGCCAATGACCGCGCCATGGGCGGTGTGCGCTCGGACAAGGCGCGCGATGCGGGTGACGGCTACGACGGCGGCTGGGTCGCGCACCCGGGTCTCGTGCCGATCGCAATGGAAGAGTTCGTCAAGGTGCTGGGCGAACGTCCGAACCAGATCGGCAAGCAACGCGCCGACGTCGAAGTGAGCGCGAAGGACCTGATGGATTTCCGTCCGGAGGCGCCGATCACCGAAGCGGGTCTGCGCAACAACATCAACGTCGGCATTCACTACCTCGGTTCGTGGCTGGCAGGCAATGGCTGCGTGCCGATCCACAATCTGATGGAAGACGCGGCGACGGCGGAAATCTCGCGCTCGCAGGTGTGGCAATGGATCCGCTCGCCGAAGGGCGCGCTCGACGACGGCCGCAAGGTCACCGCCGCGCTGGTGCGCGAACTGTCGAAGCAGGAACTGGCGAAGGTGAAACAGGCGGTGGGCGGCGACACGCAGCCGTACGATCGCGCGGCGGAAATCTTCGAGGAAATGTCCACCTCGGAGCAGTTCACCGACTTCCTGACGCTGCCGCTCTACGAGGAAATCTGAGGCGCGGCATGAGCCGTGCCGCGGGGACACGAGGGCTCACGACCGACGCCCTTGCGTCACGAGGCACCCGCGCCGCTTTGTGATGAAGCGGTGCAGGCCGCAAGATTGACCGACCGCACGGCCTGGCAGGCTCACGCTTGCCGGGCCGTTTTTTGGCGCTGTGCTGGCCGCTCATGAAGCCGCTCTTGAAGCCGAACAAACGCGGCATGGCAATACTTCGGCGTGCCAACCTTCTAGACCGCGTGCTTACCGCGAACGCTGATGCGCCACCCAGTCGCCCGAGCGGATTTCAGGCAAGCCCTTCACCGCACTTTTCGGCACCGGATAAAAACGGCACACCATCGCGACGCCGTCGACTTCGACCGTGATCTCGTGGGCCACGAACAGTCCCTCGACACCCGGATAAACCTCTTCGATCTCATCGAGCACGGCGATCAGCTCCGGCTCGATTTCATAGACGTCGCCACACACTGGCACCCCGGCCTCGTCGAGCACCAGCCCCGGATAGGCGCCGAAGTCGAATAGATGCCCAAGCACGCTGGCCGTGCCAAGCCATGTCGGCTCCGCGATGTCGTGGCGCGCGGCGGCGCCGCTGATGTCGTTGACCTCGCCGGCCCGCAGGGTGCCATACACGAAAACCTTCATCGGACGGGTTCCTCTCCATGGAATGAGCGGGGCTTGTACGACCCCATGAATGCGGCTTGAGCGACGCGCCTCACAAAGCGCAGGGTCACGCCCAGGGGACAACGCCGCTCGGACGCATTATGCGCCGCGCGACCGCAACCCGCGCAACGCCCTACAATGGGAACCACTTTACCGTTCAAGGTTCCGCCAGGTGTTCACGTCATGAACCGGTCCGCCGCTGCCGCCCCCTTCACGCAAGTCGAATTCTCCGACCTTCCGCCTGAGGCCGCGCCAACCGGCACGCATCCGATTCGCGTGCGCTCGCGGCCCATGCCGGCCGGCGTACGCATCGCGCGTCACACCCACGCGTGGGCCCAGGTCGCGTATGCCTCACGCGGCGTGCTGCGCATCGGCACGCCGGGCACCAACTGGATGGTGCCGCCCTCGCGCGCAATCTGGGTGCCGCCGCATGTCACCCACGAAGTGGTGATCGTCGAAGATGCGTTTCTGCGCACGCTGTACATCGACGAGAACGTCGTGCCGCCCGGGCTCGATACATGCCGCGTCGTCGAGGTCTCGAACCTGTTGCGCGAGGTGATCGCCGCACTCGATATGTCCGATCTCTCCGCAAGCCGCGAACAGGTGCTCGGCGCCCTCGCGCTAGACGAACTGACGCGTTCGCAGCCGTTGCCGTTATCCGTGCCGATGCCGAACGAAAAGCGCCTGCGGGCGCTATGCGAAGCCGTGATTGCAGACCCTGCCAACGCCGATTCGCTCGAACAGTGGGCGGCGAGTGTCGGCGCCAGTACCCGCACGATTGCGCGGCTGTTTCGTCAGGAACTCGGGGTGAGCTTTTCGCAATGGCGTCAGCAGGCGCTGCTCGCCCGCGCGATTCCGCTGCTCAGCCAGGGCCGGCCGCTCGCACACGTGGCGCGGGAGTTGGGCTATCAGAGCCAGAGCGCCTTTTCAGCGATGTTCCGGCGCGCGTTCGGCAAGAGTCCGCGGGCCTTCATCGAGCGCGGTGTAGAGCGTCGTGAGATTGAAGGGGAAGCGCAGACCGCTGGCGAAGGCGGCCACGTCGCGGCGTTCTAGACCCGCCGCGCGAGATGCCGGATCGCGCCGAGTTGCGCGAGGCGCGGCCCAGCGAGCTTGTAGCCCATGCGCAGATAGAGCCGTGCCGCGGGATTGTCGACGAACACGCGCAGTTGCAGTTCGCGCAGGCCACGCTCGCGGGCCCATTGATGCGACATGTCGAGCAGATAGGTGCCCGCACCACGGCGCCGGAAGCCGTCGGCAATCTGGACGTCGCGAATATGCAGCGAATCGCCCTCTTCCGTTAAGCGCAACACGCCGACCGGCTGGCCGTCGAATTCGAGGATGTAATTTTCCGACTCGCGCCAGCTACCGAGAAACAGATCGCTGCGCCAGACGAGATGATGCCGATGGTAGTAGCCCTCCATGTTGTTGCGGGTCAGCGCTTCGGCAAAAGCGAAGTCGTCCATGCTGGCTTTGCGCAACTGGAACGGCGAGGGAGCATCGGTAGGGACGAACATGACACGGCAGGGAAATGATGATCCGCCCAACGTTAAAACAGGCCGCGCGCGCTGGCAATGGCTGTTTGTCCCGAGACGGCTGCGAACGCATGAAATAAGGCGAAAAATGCACGCACAGCGCAAACTGCCGCCTGCATGCCCATCGGGACGCACAACGGACCGCCGCCCAATATAACGTTCTCCTTACAGTCAACCTTTCAACTTCGCTCACCAATCAAGGTGACTGTTGCGCCACGAAGAACGGCGGCAGCAGGTCCGCCAAAGCGTGCCTGCTGCCGCCGTCTCCCTTCGCGGACTTATCGGAGTCTCAACGCCGGTTCGAGCCCGACACCACATCGATCCACACCGCCAGCACGAGGATGCTGCCCTTGACGATCATCTGCCAGTACGCATCCACGTCGAGCATCGACATGCCGTTGTCGAGACTCGCCATCACCAGCGCACCGATCAATGCGCCATACACGGTACCGGAACCGCCGCGCATCGAGGTGCCGCCGATAAAACACGCCGCAATCGCATCGAGCTCACCCATCGAGCCGGCCGAGGGCGACCCTGCCGCCAGCCGCGCCGTATTGACGATGCCGCCGAACGCGCACATCAAGCCCATCAGCGCGAAAATCGCCAGCTTCACGCGGTTCGTATTGACGCCGGACAGACGCGTCGCCTCGAGGTTCGAACCGACCGCGTAAATGCGGCGGCCGAACACAGTTTGCGTCGCAATCCACGTGAAGATCCCGAGCAAGGCGAGCAGCAACAGCACTGGCACCGGAATGCCGCCGTAACGGTCCAGCGTCGCGACGAAGCCGAACAGGATCACACCCGCGCCGACGATCTTCGCCGCCTCCTGCCAGACCGGCACTACCGTCAGCTGATAGCGTTGCCGGTTGCGCCGCTGCCGCACGGTCAGCACCGCCAGCAGGGCGAACAGCACCACCGCGAGCGTGTTGCCTGCGAACTGCGGCAAGTAGCCCTGGCCGACGAACACAAAATTGTCGGATACCGGTGCGATGGTCGAACCGCCCGTCACGCCGAGCAGAATGCCGCGATAGGCCAGCATGCCGCCGAGCCCGACGATGAACGACGGCACCCGGCGGTACGTCGACCACCAGCCGTTGAAGAGGCCCACCAGCACCCCGAGCAGCATCACCACCGGCACCGTGACGCCGATCGGCCAGTGCCGGTTGACGTCGAGAATCGCCGCCACGCCACCGAGCAAGCCGAGCAGCGAGCCAACCGACAGATCGATTTCGCCCGCGATGATGACGAACACCATGCCGCACGCGAGCATGCCGGTGATCGACATCTGCCGCAGCAGGTTCGACAGGTTGCGCGGCGTGATGAACGCGCCGCTGGTGAGGCACGAGAAGAAGATCCAGATGACCGCGACCGCGATCAGCAGCGCGAGAATCTTGTAGCGCGCGAACAGTTGCTGCAGGCGCCGCGTGCCGCCAAACGAGCCGTGCGGCGCGGCATCTTTGGCGCTTTGGGAAGTGACGTCGGGAGTCATGCTGCGCTCGCTCCGGTTAGGTTCGTTGATCGCTGCGCGGGGCGGATCGCGGCCGTCAGGACGTCCTCCTGCGTCAGGCCGTCGTTGATGAAGTCGCCGCGCAATTCGCCTTCGCCGATCACCAGCACGCGATCGCTGATGCCGAGCACTTCGGGCATTTCGGACGACACCATCACGATCGACATGCCGCGCTGCGCCAGTTGAACGATCAGTTTGTAGATTTCGTATTTGGCGCCGACGTCGACGCCGCGAGTCGGCTCGTCGAGGATCAGCACCTTCGGGTCGGTCAGCAGCATGCGCGTGAGCACCGCCTTCTGCTGATTGCCGCCTGACAGGCTCGCAATCGACAGCATGGGATGCGCCGCGCGCACGGAGAGCCGCTTCATTTCGGTGTGAATCGTATCGAGTTCCGCGGCGGAATCGATGCGCGCGCCTTTGGCAAAGCGCTGCAGCACCGACAGCGTGATGTTATGGCCGACACTCAGATGCGGCACGATGCCGTGCCGTTTGCGATCCTCCGGCACCATGCCGATACCGGCGCGAATCGCGTCGGCCGGTCCGCGGATTTTCAGCGGCTTGCCTTCGAGCAGCACGCTCGCTTCGCACACGCCCGGATAGGCGCCGAAAATCGCCTGCATCAGCTCAGTGCGCCCGGCTCCCACGAGTCCGGCCACGCCGAGTATTTCGCCGCGTCTTAAGGTGAACGACACATCGTCGACACGTTTGCGGCGCGGATTGGTGACGTCGAAGCAGGTCACGTGACGCACCTCGAAGATGACGTCGCCCAGTGGACGCGGCTCGCGCGGAAACAGATTGGTGATCTCGCGGCCCACCATCAGCGAGATGATGCGGTCGGTGCTCAGCGCGTGCATCGGCTCGGTCGCGACATGCCGGCCGTCGCGAATCACCGTGATCGTGTCGCACACCGCTTCGACCTCGTCGAGCTTGTGCGAGATATACACGCACGCCACGCCGCGCCGCTTCAGATCGCGCACGATATTGAGGAGGATCTGCGTCTCCGAGCTGGTGAGCGAGGACGACGGTTCATCCAGAATCAGCAGCTTCGCGCGCTTGTTCAACGCCTTGGCAATCTCGATCAGTTGCTGATGGCCGCCGCCGTAGTTCATCACCGGCTGCGCGACGTTGATCCCTTCAATACCGAGTTCGCGCAGCAGTTCGTCCGCGCGCTGGAACATCGCCGCGTAATTCATGCGGCCGCCGGACCGGGTGATTTCGTTGCCGAGAAAAATGTTTTCGGCCACCGACAATTCCGGCACCAGCATCAATTCCTGGTGGATGATGACGATGCCGGCGTGCTCCGTGTCGCGCACGTTCAGCGCCTTCAGGGGTTTGCCTTCCCAGAGGATTTCGCCATCCCACGTGCCGTACGGATAGACCCCGGACAGCACTTTCATCAGCGTCGATTTGCCGGCGCCGTTCTCGCCGCACAAGCCGACACACTCGCCGGGCGAGACCGTCAGGTCGATGCCGTCGAGTGCTTTTACGCCGGAAAACGCCTTGACGATGTGATGCATCGCCAGTAAAGGTTGCGTCATTCGCTTTTGCCTCGCTGCAAGGAACGCGGCGGCGCGGCTCTGCGCACCGCGCAGGAGCCTGCCGCCGCGTGAAACTTCCGCTTATTGGCTCGCGAGCTGGGCCTGGGTGTAGAACCCATCCTTCACGACAACATCCACGTTGCTCTTGGTGAGGAGCGTCGGTTGCAGCAGGACCGTATCGACCTTCTTCTTGCCGTTGTCGTACTGCGCGTTGAAGGCCGGCTTCTCGCCCTTCGCCAGTGCCACGGAGAGCTTGGCCGCTTCCCCGGCGATCAGCTTGAGCGGCTTGTAGACCGTCATGGTTTGCGTGCCGGCCACCACACGCTTGACTGCGGCGAGATCGGCGTCCTGACCCGAGATTGGTACCTTGCCGGCCATATGCTGGGCCGCCAGCGCCTGAATCGCGCCGCCTGCGGTGCCGTCGTTCGACGCCACGACTGCGTCGATCTTGTTATTGTTCGCGGTCAACGCGTCTTCCATGATGCGCAGCGCCGTCGATGCGCTCCACTCCGGCACCCACTGCTGACCGACCACCTTGATGTCGCCCTTGTCGATAGCCGGCTGCAGCACCTTCAACTGGCCTTCACGCAGCATCTTCGCGTTGTTGTCGGTCGGCGCGCCGCCCAGCAGGAAGTAGTTGCCCTTCGGTTGCGCGTTATAGACGCCTTGCGCCTGCAGTTCGCCGACCTTTTCGTTGTCGAACGAAATGTAGCCGTCGATATCGGCATCGAGAATCAGACGGTCATACGACACGACCTTGATGCCTGCCTTGTGCGCTTCGGCCACCACGTTGCCGAGCGTCTTCGAATTGAACGGCACGATCACGATCACATCGACGCCGCGCGAAATCAGGTTTTCGATCTGCGAAATCTGCCGCTCTTCGCTGGCATCGGCCGACTGCACGGACACCTTGGCGCCGAGCTTTTCCGCTGCGGCCACGAAGTAGTCGCGATCGCGCGACCAGCGTTCGACGCGCAGGTCGTCGATACAGAAACCGATTTCCGGATGATCCTTGCTCGCGTGCGCAAGCGGCGCGGCGAGCGACAGGCTGGCGAGCACCGCTCCACACACGAGCGAACTCAGGACGGAACGACGCGTTGCGAATTTCATGTCTCACTCCTCTTCTGTTATAGCCGGCAATACCGGATTAGCAGCCGGCGCGGCAAAGCGCGCGGCCGATACACGACAACGATGGACTACCCCTGTTGCGGCGCGGCCAGAACGGCCGCGCTATGCTATTTATCTGTATTCCTATGCAATCTGTCTATTGCACCACGGCATCTGCGGAGTGCTTTCCCCTGCATTCCGTGCATCCCTTACATTGGCGATGCGCGCGCCTGACTTTTCCGCCAGGCGCCGGGCGCCACGTATCATGCTTCACGCGTCTGCATCCGCGGCAAACGCCGGTTCGAGTGCCCGATACAGCGCCTGAAAGGTCGGGCGTCGCTCACTGCTGTACCACGCGTGACGCGTCATATCGGGCTCACGCACCGCGAGAATCTCCGGCGTCGGACAGATCGCGTCGAGCGGCACATCCGGTTCCAGCGCGAGATGCGCGAGCCGGGCCGCACCCAATGCCGGTCCGACTTCACCGCCCGCGCGCAAAGTGAGCGGCCGGCCGGCGATGTCCGCCAGCATCTGGGTCCAGTAGGCGCTGCGCGAGCCGCCGCCGATCACGGAAATCTCATCGGGGACGAGGCCCGCCGCGTGCAACGCGTCCATGCCGTCGAGCAGGCAGAAGCCCACGCCTTCGAGCGTGGCGTTGGCCATATCGGCGCGATTCGTTTGCGACGTCAGGCCGTAAAACACGCCCTTCGCATTGACGTTGTTGTGCGGCGTGCGCTCGCCTGAAAGATACGGCAAGAACCACGGCCGGCGATCCCGTGCCTCTGCCTGCGCATCGGCGAGTAGCGCGGCGACATCCGCATAGCCCGTGAGTTGCGCGGTGAAATCGATGCAGCCCGCCGCATTGAGCATCACGGACATCAGATGCCACGTCTGCGGCAACGCATGGCAGAAGCTATGCACCGCGGACGCAGGGTTCGCGAGAAAGCCATCCGAGACCGCGAAATACACGCCGGAGGTACCGAGCGAGAGCATCGCCTGCTTCGGCTTGACGATGCCCACACCCACGGCGCCCGCCGCGTTGTCGCCGCCGCCGGCAATCACGGGAATCTGGCGCAGGCTCCATTCACGCGCCAGCTCTGGTTTAAGTGTGCCCGTAATGCGATTACCTTCGAAAACCGCCGGCATCTGCTCGCGTGACAAGCCGCAGGCCGCCAGCAAGGTGCCGCTGTAGTCGCGTTGCGCCACGTCGAGCCAGAGCGTGCCGGCCGCATCCGAGGGATCCGTGGCGAAACCGCCGGTCAGCAGATAGCGCAGATAATCTTTCGGCAACAGCACATGAGCGATGCGCGCAAAGACCTCCGGTTCGTGCTTGCGCACCCACAGCAGTTTGGGCGCGGTAAAGCCCGGCATGGCCATGTTGCCCGCGAGCTCGCGCAGTTGCGGCACCGCCGCTTCCAGTTCGCGGCATTCGGTGTCCGAGCGCCCGTCGTTCCAGAGAATCGCCGGCCGCAAGACCTCGCCTTGCGCGTCGAGCAGCGTCGCGCCATGCATCTGGCCGGTCAGGCCGAGTGCTTCGATCTGCGTAGCGGCGATGCCCGCGGTGCGGGCTTCGCCCAGCAGGTTGGCCACTGCCGCTCGGGTCGCTTGCCACCAGTCATGTGGCGCCTGTTCGGACCAGCGCGGGTGTGGCCGGCTGACCGTGAGCGCATGCGTTGCCGTGCAGCGCACGCGGCCATCGCGGTCGAGCAGCACAGCCTTGACGCCCGAGGTGCCGAGGTCGATACCGATGAACATGTCTCCATCCTCGTTTTTGCGCAAGTGTGCGCTTCGCCCGCCGGGATGCAATTGCGAAACTGGCGAGTCGTACTAATGTTTTTTCGCACCTTGCCGGCGCGTATCGACGCCAGCAAGGTGTGCCCGCAGTGGCTCAGCGCAGGCCGTAGATGGCCTGATTCACCACGCCTTCGAGTCGTTCCTGCTGACCGCTCGCATGCTGCGGATTCAGGCCGCGGTCGAGCGCGTCGCTGGCGAGCGTCGAGAGCGAAAAGCCGCCGGAAAGAATCTTGCGGCCGAAGTCCGTCTCCCAGCCCGCGTAACGCTGACGTTTGAACTGTTCGAGGCGGTCGTTTTCAACCAGCACGGCCGCGCGTTCGACCGCCAGCGCGAGGTTATCGATCGCGCCGATGTGGCCGTAAAACAGATCCTCGGCATCGATGCTCTGGCGCCGCACTTTCGAGTCGAAGTTCATGCCGCCGGTCGTAAAGCCGCCGTGCTTGAGGATTTCGTAGAAGGCGAGTGTCAGTTCTTCGACGCTATTCGGAAACTGGTCGGTGTCCCACCCGTTTTGCGGATCGCCGCGATTCGCGTCGACGCTGCCGAAGATGCCGAGCGCAAACGCCGTGGCGATTTCGTGATGGAACGAGTGCCCCGCCAGCGTCGCGTGATTGGCTTCGATATTGACGCGGATGTCGTTTTGCAGGCCGTATTGCGTGAGAAAACCGTGTACGGTCGAGACGTCGTAATCGTATTGATGCTTGGTCGGTTCCTGCGGCTTGGGCTCGATCAGCAGCGTACCCTTGAAGCCGATCTTGTGCGCATGCTCGACCACCATGCTGAGAAAACGCGCGAACTGTTCGCGTTCGCGTACCAGGTCGGTATTGAGCAGCGTGTCGTAGCCTTCGCGGCCGCCCCACAGCACGTAGTTTTCGCCACCGAGGCGGTGCGTCGCGTCGAGCGCATGACGCACCTGGGTGGCCGCAAACGCAAATACTTCGGGGTCCGGACTGGTTGCCGCCCCACCTGCATAGCGCGGATGCGAGAACAGGTTCGCCGTGCCCCACAGGAGCTTGACGCCGCTATCCTGCTGCTTGCGCGCCAGGTAGTCGCTGATACGGGCGAAGTTCTCGCTGTACGACTTCAGGTTGTCGCCCTCAGGGGCGACATCGGTATCGTGGAACGTATAGTAAGGGGTGCCTAGCTTCGAGAAAAACTCGAAAGCGGCGTCGGCCTTTTGATGCGCACGCTCCATCGAGTCGCCCGGCTGCTGCCACGGGCGATGAAACGTCCCTTGACCGAAAATGTCGACGCCCGGCCAGACAAAGGTGTGCCAATAGCACACGGCAATGCGCAGATGCTCTTCGAGCGTCTTGCCAAGCACCCGCTTCGTGCGGTCGTAATGATGAAAGGCCAGCGGGTTATCCGATTGCGGGCCTTCAAAGCGAATCGCGGGGATGTGTTCGAAGTAGGACATCAGCGTCTCCATGTTATGTTGCAGTGCAACCCGCACAGCGTCGCCGCACCGGGTTCGACAAGGTGACGCCATGCTGCCAGCGCACAGCCTGTGCCGGCAATTGCGAAATTGCGCAGCCCAACTAATGTTTCTCACCGCCTGCGTCGATCCGGCGAGCACGCGGCGCAATCCCAGCCTAAAATAACCAGACACTTAAAACCGGTGCGACGCTGCACCCTACCGGAGACAATGGCCCGCCGGCCTGCACGGCTGCGCGCCATCCATCGTATGACCCGACCCCAGACGCCGCAGACGCCGCATCGGATCGCGCTGCTGTTCAACGCGAACAAGGTGTATGACCGCGAGATCATCACCGGCATAGGTAATTACCTGCTCTCGACCCGCGTCGCGTGGGACCTGTTTCTCGAAGAGGATTTCCGCTGCCGGCTGACCGGCATCGAACGCTTCGACGGCGACGGCATCATCGCCGACTTCGACGACCCTGCGGTGTGCGAAGCATTGCGTGGTTGTCCGCTGCCGGTCGTGGCGGTGGGCTCGTCGTACGAGGACGAGAGCCACTACCCGCCCGATCTGCCGTATATCGCCACGGACAACGCCAAGCTGGTCTCGCTCGCGTACACCCACCTGATCGGTGCGGGTTTACCGCACTTCGCGCTGTATAGCCTGCCGCAGGCGCCGGAGAATCGCTGGGCCCAGCAGCGCGAACTGGCCTTTGCCGGTCTGCGTGCCGCCGAGGGTCGCAGCGGCGAGGAAATCGACACGGAAATCTACCGCGGCCTGTCCACCAGCGCACCCGCCTGGAATCAGGCCACCGAACAGCTCACCGGCTGGCTCGAAAAGCTGCCCAAACCCGTCGGCATCATTGCGGTCACGGACGCACGCGCGCGACATCTGCTGCAGGCCTGTCTGATCGCCGGGATTGCCGTACCCGAGCAGGTGTCGATCATCGGCATCGACAACGATCCGTTGACGCGCACCCTCACCCGCATTCCCATTTCATCCGTGATTCAGGGCACTGAGGAAATGGGCCGTACCGCCGCGCATTTGCTGCATCAGATGCTGCATGGCGCGCGCTTTCCGGGGCGCCGTATCCGCGTTCCACCGGTCGGTATCAACGTGCTCGAATCGACCCGCCATCAGCCGCTTGCAAGCCCGTACGTCATGCGCGCGCGGCACTTTATCCGCCAGTACGCCTGCCAGGGCATTCGCACCGAACAGGTGGCCGATTACGTGGGCGTGTCGCGATCTTCGCTGGAAGAATATTTTCGGCGCGAATTGCAATGTACAGTGCATCAGGAAATCCTGCGCCACAAGCTCGATGCAGCCAAAGCGCTGCTGGCGAAGCGCGATGCGGCGAGCGCGGAAGTGGCGATCCGCTGCGGCTTTACGTCTTTGCAGTACATGTACGCGGTGTTTCGCCGTGAACTCGGCTGCACGCCGCGCGAATATCAGGAACGCACGAAGTCCACGGCCACGCCCGGCTAGGCGCGGCTCAATCTGGCGCAAGCTCGCTGCGCTTTAGGAATCCTTAACTCTCCTGCCGATATGATCAGTCACGCGCAATTTTCCTCCGAGCCCTGGGGCGCCGCACCCGGTGGCGACCCGGTTCAGCTTTTTACGTTGCGCAACGCGCATGGCATGAAGGTCAGCATCAGCGACCTCGGCGCCACGCTGGTGTCGTGGCATGCGCCGGACCGCGCCGGCAGGCTCGGCGACATCCTGCTCGGCCACGACACGCCGGCCGACTACCTCGCCTCGACCACCTACATGGGCGGCCTCGTCGGCCGCTGGGCCAACCGCATTGCCGGCGCGCGCTTCACGCTGGACGGCATCGAGTATCCGCTCGATCGCAATGAAGGCAACAACCTGCTGCACGGCGGCAGCGTTGGCTTTAACCGCCTTCACTGGGAGACCGCCGAAGACAACGGCACGCTCGTGATGCGGCTCGAATCGCCGGAAGGCGACGCGGGCTTTCCTGGCCACGTCACCGTCCAGGTGCGCTATACGCTCGACGACGACGGCACCTTGACGATCGCCTACGAGGCCATCACCGACGCACCGACGCCGCTCAACCTGACGAGTCATCCGTATTTCAATCTGACTGGACTGCCGGGCAGCGACGTGCGCGGACACGTGGTGTCGATCGACGCCGAAGCGTTTTTCGAAGTCGACGCGGGCATGATTCCCTGCCGCCGTGCGGAGGTGGCCGGCAATGCGTTCGACTTCCGGCAAAGCGCCCCGCTCGGCGCCCGGCTCGACTGGCCGAATGCGCAACTCGCGCTCGCGCAGGGATTCGATCATTGCTATGTGCTGCCCGAAGCGGCGCATGCCGCAGCGGGCACGCGGCCCGTTCGCGAGGTGGCACGCGTCTACGAACCTGGTAGCGGACGTGAGTTGAGTGTCCTGACCGATCAATGGGGCCTGCAGTTCTACACGGGCAATCACCTCGAAGGTGAGCAGGGCCGCGGCGGGCTCAAGTATTCGAAATACGCCGGACTGTGTCTCGAGGCAGGCGGCTTTCCGGACGAGATCAATATGGCCGATCGCGCGCGCGTGGTGCTACGGCCCGGCGAAGAATACCGGCAGGTCACGCAGTATCGTATCGGCGTGCGCACGGGCGTCTGAACATCACTTTCGCGTATGCAGCAGACGGGGTCCGGCATACGGAAGACAGGCTGATTCGGCAGCGCCATTTCCCACAATGTGCCGCTGTCGACCGCGGTATTTCAAGCGTAAATCTCGCGTGGTAGAGTGCCGTCCGCCGCCTGCATGACGGCCTATCTATCCGCGGCCTGGTCGGGCCGCCGCCTGAGCCCAAGGAGCATCAAAATTAATACAACCATGAGAGCCGTTGTAGCTGCAGTCTTTTCGCTGCCCTCGATCTGCGCGTTCGCCGGCGCAGTCGTAAATGAATCTGCCTTGCAATCCGCTAACGTCGTCACCGTCAACGGCGCAACCAGTTCAAACAAGGGTGGCGAGAACAAGGACCGTGAGACGGTGTCGATTTCCGCGGTGGACAGCAATGGCCCCGTAGCCGGTGCGAAATGCGTGCTCACCAATGCCAAGGGAAACTGGTCACTTACCGCGCCCGATAGCGTTGATGTGCGCCGCTCGGATTCGGACCTGCAGATCAAATGCGAAAACCCCGGCTATGACGCGGTCACGACAACGGTCAAAGCGTCGAAAACCCAGGTACCGCGTCCACAATTCCACTTCGCGACAGATGGTGGCGATGACAGCGACGACGCGATGATTACGGTGCCGCAATATGCGCCGTCCATCACGGTGTCGTTCGGCAGCAAGCAGGCCAGCGCCAATTAAGCAGCGATGCACCTGGCGCGGGGCTACACCGCGTCATCAGAAGAAGTACGCGACGAGCAGTCCTTCAGTGAAGATACCCAGTATCGTGCTGATCAGGATCGTCGCAGTCGCATCGGCGGTATACGTCTTCGATTTGAGCGCGAACATCGCGGCCGCGGTGGCAGTCGGCACGGCGCCGGTAATCACGGCCTGGTGCGCGGGCGCCCCCACCACGCCGAACAGCACGGCACCGAGCACCATGAGCCCCGGTTGCAGGAAGTTCTTGATCGCCAGGTTGGTCAGCACGTTGGCGTTGATCATGAAGCGCTCGCCGTAAAGCATCAATCCGAGCGCGAACAGCGAGGCACCGCCCGCGGACTTTGCCATCAGGTCGACCGAGGTGAGCACCGGTTCGGGCAGCTTGACGTGCGCAAAGCTGAGCACCATGCCAGAAACTGGCAGCCACACGATCGGATTGATCACCGCCTTGACGAGGCTCTGTCCGAAGATCCGCAAGACATCCGGCTTCTCATGTCCTGGTTCGTCCGGACCACCGATACTCGTCAGCACGATCGTCAGCGGCAACATGAAAATACTGGTGATGAGATTGCCGACGAGAACCGCCAGAAATCCCTCGGGTCCGAAGACCGCGGCGAGAATCGGCGCGCCAAAGTACGCCATATCGGGAAAGGCACACACCAGCGCCTGCATGGTGGCGGTGCGCAGATCATGGCGGAACGCGAAACGGCCAATCGCCAGCGCGATCAGGTAGGTGCCCATCAGCCCGAGCGTCAGGGTCAGCGCGAAACCCACATTGTGCAGCTTGTCCGGCGAGGTCTTGACCGCGCCTTCAAACAGCGCGAAAGGCAGCGCGAAACGGATCACCAGTGTCGCCAGCACATCGGCATCGTCGTGCTTGAGCAGGCCGATGCGGGCCGATAGCCAGCCGAGCAGGATGACGAACGCGACCGGCATCAGCCCATTGAGGATAGTGTTGACCACGGCGAGACTCCCGCTTCTTCTTATGAGTCGGCATGATGGGCCCGTGCGCGGGCCCACCTGATCGGTCAGCTTGAGCCGGTCGTGCCTCCAGGCTGCTGCATCGGCTCCCGTGCTGCAGCCTGGCCCGCGCCACCCTTGACCCGCTGATAGGACACGTAGTGCGGCGTCCAGACCTTGCTGCGAATCAGACCTTCGATCTGGTCGGTATTCACCCCTTTGGTCAGACCTTCCTTGTGCGCCTGCAGCGCCACCGCGAGGGCCACCGTCACCGACACGTCCCGCAACGAAGTGACCGGCGGCAGCAGATTCCTGGTGGGATCGCTGCGCGCCGGCGACGCCGCCGCGAGCGCTTTCGCGGCCGCCATGAACATCGCGTCGGTGACCCGCGACGCCCTGACTGCGATCGCGCCGAGACCCACGCCTGGGAAAATGTAGGAGTTATTGGTCTGGTCGACCTTGAACTTCGCGCCGTTGCGCTCGAGCGGCGGAAACGGGCTACCCGTGCCGATCACCGCCCTGCCCTCGCTCCACGTTTCCAGGTCGGCCGGCGTGGCTTCAGCGCGCGAGGTGGGATTGGAGAGCGGGAAAATCACCGGACGCGCATTATGGGCGGCCATCTCACGCACCACCGGCTCGGAGAAGGCACCGGCCTGCCCCGACACGCCAATCAGGACCGTGGGTTTCGCATTGCGGACGACGTCGAGCAGCGCGACCCGGTCCGGATGATCGAGCGTCCAGTTGGCGGTGACCGCCTTGTCCTGCAGGAACGGCTGCTGAAACGACGCGATGCCGTCCATGCCGTCCACCAGCAAACCATCGCGGTCGACCATGAAAAAGCGCTTGCCTGCTTCGCTGTCGGCGAGGCCCGCATCGGTCATCGCCTTGCGGATCAGGCTCGCAATCCCGCAGCCGGCCGAACCCGCGCCCATCACGGCAATACGCTGCTCCGTGAGCGGCACGCCCGTGACATTGATCGCCGACAGCAGCGTGCCGGTCGCCACCGCGGCCGTGCCCTGCACATCGTCATTGAAGGTACACAAACGGTCGCGATAGCGTTCAAGCATACGCGTCGCGTTGTTCTTGGCGAAATCCTCCCACTGCAGCAACACGTGCGGCCAACGTTTCGCCACGGCGGTCACGAAGGTTTCGATAAAGGCGTCGTATTCCTCGCCGCGAACCCGCTCATGACGCCAGCCGATATAAAGCGGATCGCTCAGACAATCCGGATTGTCGGTGCCGACGTCGAGCATGATCGGCAGTGTGGTCGCGGGATGCAGGCCGCCGCAGCCCGTGTAGAGCGCCAGCTTGCCGATTGGAATACCCATGCCGCCCGCGCCCTGATCGCCCAGCCCGAGGATGCGCTCGCCGTCCGTCACCACGATGGCCTCCACCTTGTCGAAGCACGGGTGCGCGAGGATCGCCTCAATGCGGTTCTCGTGCGGCAGGCTCAGAAACAGACCACGCGGCTTGCGAAACAGGCGGCTGAACTGCTGGCAGCCGGCACCCACCGTCGGCGTATAGACCACCGGCAGCAACTCCTCGAGATTCTGTACGAGCAAGGCGAAGAACAGCGTCTCGTTGGTGTCCTGCAGATCGCGCAGAAAAGCGTAGCGTTCGAGATCCGTCGCAAAGCTGCGCAGCACCTGGAGTCGGCGCGACACCTGTTCCTCGAGCGTGCCGATGTTGGGCGGCAGAAGCCCATGCAGATCGAAGGTGTCGCGCTCCGACTCGGAGAACGCGGTGCCCTTGTTCAGCAGCGGGTCGGCCAGCAATTCGTAACCCGAACGCGCGGTTTCGATGAGCGTTGTGGCCGCCTCGGTCGTCGATATCTTCGACATGGCAAATCTCCTCAAAAGCAATGGGGATCGTCAACGACAGTTCATCTACGGTGCATCCGGGGTTGCATGGTCAACGTGCTGCTGGCCGCGAGGTCGAAAGAGGACCCTTCCGCTTCGAAGCTGAATGACCCTAATCAGTCTAGGCGGCAAAACCGCTGGGAGCGGTCAAATTCATGCGGAAACATTATGTTTCCGCCCGGGCATCGCGCCGCGTGGCGCTATAACGGTACGGACACATTCGTGAGAACAATAATGCTGCGCAGCGAAGCGGCTTACGATTGCTCGACGGGGGTCGAGAACGCGTAGCCGTTCTTGCCGCTACGTTTGACCCGGTACATGGTTTCGTCCGCCGCGGCGAGCAGGCGCCGGTAGTCCCCGACCGGTTGCGGAAAGCAGGCGATTCCAATGCTGGCGCTCACGCAGCCGATCCGCATCTGCTCGCCCGTGTCGGCGACGCAGGCGATCAGACGCGCGGCAATTGCGCTGAGCTCGGCATCGGTGGACGAGCCGCGCACCAGCACGGCGAATTCGTCACCACCGATGCGCGCCACCACGTCCACCTGACGAATCGACTCGCGAAAGCGCCGCGCGACGGCGATCAGAAATTCATCGCCAACGCGGTGACCGAGCGAGTCGTTGACCTGTTTAAAGCCATCCAGATCGATATACAGCACGGCGAGCGTATGCGCGAGCGGATCGCCTCTCGCAACAGGCGGGCTTTGCGCCAGCATTGCAAACAGCTGACGCCGGTTTGGCAGCCCGGTCAGCGGATCGTGCAACGCGGCGAATTCGAAGCGGCGTGAATCGCGCGTCAACTGGCGCGTGCGCTTCGCATACATGCCGAGCGCCGTGACCAGCGCGCTGAAGATGAGCGCCGACAAAACCATCAGCGTCTTCGCGACCTGCCCGATCCGGTTGCGCAGATCGGCACTGACGAGATCGCGTCGCCCTCGCCAATAGGCCGATTCCGAGCGCAGCAACGCGTCGGTTTCCTCGAAACTGACGTCGGGAGACAGGGTCCGCTGAGGAATATGCGGCGTGCCTGCCGGATCCTCGTTCACCAGCGCGGCGACGGACGCGAGGCGTGCCGCAAGACTGGCGCGGGCATTCCGGTAATCCTGCGGCTCTGCCTCGCTATCTCCGGTGAGCGGCTGGTGGGCGCTCGCCAGATCGCGGGCGCTTTCCGCACGACCGATCGCGTCGAGCACCAGCCCCGTATATTCCTGCTTCAACTGGTCCGAGAAGATTGCCTTGATCTGCAACGCGAGGACCAGCAATCCGGCGAGCAGACATAACAGTCCGGCACCAGCCAGCGCGGCCGGTCCCCAGCCGAAACGCACCGTGAAGGCCGGTTTGCGCACGGCCTGTGCCGGACGCTGCCGTTCAGGAGTGGTCGTAGAGATCTCGCTGGCTGCCGTTGCCACGCTGCCCGTAGTTCGCGCGATGAAACAACGATTCCATGCGCGCGAGCAGGCCGTTGTCCGGCTTCGTGCGCGGTGTCGGGCGATGGCGAACCGGCTTCATGCCGCAACTCGGGGTAGCGCATTTTCCGGGATTCGAACGGGGCGCGAACGAGTCCGATGCGACAGCCTCGATTGGCGCGGGCTGTGCACTGGACGCCGATGTGGTCAGATCGGCAGCGGCGAGCGTCGTTGCAGGTGCAAGCGGCGGCGAGGCTGGCGCCACATGGCCGGTCCATGCGGTCTGCTGTTCTCGCAAGGTGGCGGTGTTCGCCGGGACCGCCTGGGGTTCAGGCACGACGGCGGCTGCGTCGAGTGAGGGAGTTTGTTGGTCCGAGGTAACGGCTTCACCGGACGAGAGCGTCTGTTGTTGCGGTACGGCCAGTGCGTTGAGCGAGGCGCCCTGTTGGTCCGACACGACCGCTTTGCCCGACGAAAGCGTTGGTTGCTGTGACACGACCGGCGCGTTGATTGAGGCGCTCTGCTGATCCGGCACCACCGCCGCGTTGATTGACGCACTCTGTGGGGCTGGCACAAGCGCTGCATTGATCGAGGCGCTCCGTTGGTCCGGCACGATCGCTGCGCCTGACAAGCGTGTCTGTTGCCGCGGCACGGCCGCTACGCCGGACGAAAGCGTCTGTTGCGCCACGGTCATGGCTTTTACATAGGCACGTTGATCCTGGTCGAACCAGACGCCATACGCGAGCGTCGCCATGACGCCGACAGTCAGCGCACTCGCCGAAGCGATCCAGAGCGCCAGACGACCAAACCGCGCAGGCGGCAAGGCAGACGCAGGATAAGCCTCGTCCTCGAAGTCCTGACTGAAACTCCGACCTGGGAGGTTGTCCACGGAGCGCTCCGCAGGATCATCCGCCCCCGGTTCCGGTGGTCCGGCATGCTTGGCCATGGCAATATTCTCCGAACCCGTCTATGACATCACGACAGATTGCGTTTTGACAATTGCGCAACATCCGTACTGTAGCCTCTCCGCGCGTGAAATTCATCCACGAGCAGCGATGACCAGGTGATTGTGTGTGCAGCAGCAGATAGCGTGCCCACGGGGGCCAGCCGAACCAGGTCCACCCAACGCACAGGAGTTATTGCGTTTCGCGCTTCCGGCAGAGCATGACGCGGCGGGAATTGCACCACCGCGGCAAATAAGGCCAAGGTTGATTCACCGATTTTTCAATCTCAAAACGCTCGGCAAGCGCGCGGTGAAAAGTCTTGAATCTGAAACGCACGCCGTGGGTGGCGCGGGATAACCTGGCCACTCGCCCCGAATCGCTCACGCCCTGTTCTGTGGTAGGGCTCGATGCCGCCGCGCGCTTGCGCGAGACGGTCGGTCGCCCATATCCAACGGGGACTCGCACAATCAAATGCCCGCGCGGCTTCAATAGCCGGTTCGCTTCGTCGAAAAGATCGTGGATTTCAGCTTCGGTGAGGTGGTCGCAGGTGTCGATAACCGTCAAGGTATCCAGCGAGTGCTCCGCGAGCACCTGACTGGAGCGCACATACCGGCGCCCCGCAAACTCCGGCGATCCGTACAACTCGCCGCCGAAAGCGCGCAGATCCGGCCGCCGTTGCGGGGAATCGTCTACATAGCCGAGGTTTTGACCGCAGCCCACCATCAAGGCGTCGTGGCAGTCGAGATAGCTGGTGATCCTGAGCGCGAAATCGATTCGCCGGCAGGCGTAGGCATCGACGCCCAACCAGTGACGCAGGGTTTGCGGATCGATGGATACCGACTCGGCCAGATCGACCGCGACAGGTCCTGCCATTTCATCCTTAAGCATGGTGTGCGCTTCCGACATATCTCACGCCCTCGTTGCGACCTTGCGTCCATACTCGTTCGGTTGCTCTGCTATTGCAACCGCGAACACCAGGCAGTAACCGTCAAGACGCAGACGCATCTCGACGCAACGGCAATCGCTTCCTGGCTCAGCGGGGATGAGTAAAAGTGTCGTGCGAACGAAAGGAAATAACCCAGTCGCGTTTACGGCCAGAAAAACAAAAAGCCGTTGAATCCACGTGGATTCAACGGCTGATTTGTATCTGGCGGAGCGGACGGGACTCGAACCCGCGACCCCCGGCGTGACAGGCCGGTATTCTAACCAACTGAACTACCGCTCCAGATTTTTTGCACCACCAGCTTACGAGCGTTGGTTACTCTCGCAAACCGCACCGCCTCATACTGCTTAAGAAGCGATGCCGATGTGTTGGCGTCCCCTAGGGGATTCGAACCCCTGTACTCACCGTGAAAGGGTGATGTCCTAGGCCTCTAGACGAAGGGGACAACGTACGGCTTACACCTTTAATGAAAAAGCCCGTTCAAGTTCATCTGAACGGGCTTTGTCTGGCGGAGTGGACGGGACTCGAACCCGCGACCCCCGGCGTGACAGGCCGGTATTCTAACCGACTGAACTACCACTCCAGTCTTTGCACCCTGGCTTGCGAGCGTCGGTTATTTCTCTGCAAGCTGCACCGCTTTACTTTCTCTCGAACACTAAAGCGACGCTGATGTTTGGCGTCCCCTAGGGGATTCGAACCCCTGTACTCACCGTGAAAGGGTGATGTCCTAGGCCTCTAGACGAAGGGGACATAATCTTTTCAGATCTGTCTTTATCTTGCTGCTAAGTGACGTTAAATTCGTTTCGTCAGCAGCGAAGACCAATATTCTAACTACATTGTTACTGCTTGTGAAGTCTTTTTTGCTACAAGATCCAGACATCGGAAAGACTTCGTTCTGCTCTGATGGTGGAGGTAAGCGGGATCGAACCGCTGACCTCTTGCATGCCATGCAAGCGCTCTCCCAGCTGAGCTATACCCCCCTTGCAGAACAGAAACGAGATTTTAGAGAGCAAATCTCGCTTTGTAAATACCCTTTGAGTGATTACATGCGACTTTTTTTAAGAGCCGCAGGCAATCCCTCTCCGACGCCTCAGACAAGCGCTGTTTTGAGGCGACTCACCACCACGTCGCGACCGAACAGCATCAACACCGCGTCGATCGACGGCGTGTGCGTCGTGCCCGCCACCAGCAGACGCACCGGCATCGCGAGTTGCGGCATCTTCAGCTTGTGCGCGCCAAGCGTGGCCTTGAAGGCAGCCGAGATGCTTTCCTTGTTCCACTCCGCGCTGCTCAATGCGGCCGCGAGGTCGGCGATGGCCGGGCGCACGGCATCGGTCACATGCTGCGCGAGCGCTTCCGCTTCGGGCGCCGGCATGCGATAGAACATCGCGGCGTTCTCCGCGATCTCCTTGACCGTCGAAGCGCGATCCTTCAGGAGCCCCACTACAGCAACCAGATCCGCACCCTGCGCGAGCGCAGCCTCCTCGATGCCCAGCTCGGCGAAGAACGGTCGTGCGAGCTCAGCCAGACGTGCGTTATCCGCTTCCTTGATGTAGTGCGCGTTGAGCCACGTGAGCTTGTCATGATCGTACTGAGCCGGCGACTTGCCGAGATGCTCGAGGTCGAACCATTCCACAAACTGGTCGCGCGAGAAAATCTCCGCGTCGCCGTGCGACCAGCCCAGACGCGCAAGGTAGTTGAGCACCGCTTCCGGCAGAAAACCCACATCACGATAGCCCGTCACGCTCATCGCGCCATGACGCTTGCTCATCTTCTCGCCCTGCTCGTTGAGCACCGTCGGCAAGTGCCCGTACACCGGCGGTTCGCCCCCCAGCGCGCGCAGGATATTGATCTGGCGCGGCGTGTTGTTGACGTGATCGTCACCGCGGATCACGTGGGTAATCTGCATATCGAGATCGTCGACCACGACGCAGAAGTTGTAGGTCGGCGTGCCGTCCGGACGCGCAATCACGAGGTCGTCCAGCTCTTCGTTCGAGATTTCGATACGGCCCTTCACGGCGTCGTCCCACGCCACCACACCGGTGAGCGGATTGCGAAAGCGCAGCACGGGTTCCACGCCCGCGGGCGGCGTCGGCAGCACCTTGCCGGGCTCCGGGCGCCATGTACCGTCGTAACGCGGCTTTTCGCCTGCTTCACGTTGACGTTCGCGCAGCGCGTCGAGTTCTTCGGTCGACATGTAGCACGGATACACCAGCCCCTGCTCCTGCATCTGCGCGAGCACTTCGCGGTAACGGTCCATACGCTGCATCTGGTAGAACGGGCCTTCGTCGTAATCGAGACCTAGCCACGCCATGCCTTCCAGAATCGCGTCGACCGATTGCGAGGTCGAGCGCTCCACGTCGGTGTCCTCGATCCGCAGCACGAAAGTGCCCTTCATCTTGCGCGCGAAGGCCCACGGATATAGCGCAGAACGGATGTTGCCGAGATGGATGAAGCCAGTAGGGCTCGGTGCGAAACGGGTGCGAACGGAGGTGGTCATAAACGGTTACTCGGAAGACAGGCGCCGGCGCACGGCGATGAAACGCCAGCAAGCGCGGCAGCGGAACGCGTCCATGCGGCAGCAGGTGCCCGACATGGAGGCGAATGGAGAATGCGAGGGTGGAATTATACCTGCCGAAGGCCGCTTGCCTGGCTGCACGCCCCGGCTCTTCAACGTCTCGCCGAGACGCTGTGCGCGGTGCCGCCACGGACTGCGGCGAGCCTTCAAGATGCATCTGTAACGTTTCCTCACTCGCACCACGCCGCGCACGGCCTTTGATTTATCATGTGCGCGCACCGCCAGTGCGCTTTGCCGCGGCGCGACAAGATCGCCGCCGGCCATCCTGTTCGCTTGCTCGCGGCCGCCCGGTCACCTTCGCAGGAACCCGCGCCGTTGTTGGAGAAATTGTTGACACACCCCACCTCACGCCTGAGCCGCCGCGCCTTCTCGCTGGCTGCAGCCTCCGCCGTTCTCACCGCCTGCACGACCACCGGCAGCCAGTCGGACACCGCCTCACGGCCGGCCAGCACGGCGACCACCACGCCACCGGTCGTGCCGCCGCTGGACAAACCGCAGCGTCCAATTCGCGTGGGTCTCGCGCTGGGCGGCGGCGCGGCGCGCGGCTTCGCGCATATCGGCGTGATCAAGGCGCTCGAGGCACGCAACATCCAGGTCGATCTGGTGGCCGGCACCAGCGCGGGTTCCGTGGTCGCCGCGCTCTATGCCTCGGGGATGAATGGTTTTGCGCTCAACAAGCTGGCGCTCAGCATGGACGAAGCGTCGATCAGCGACTGGGCCATGCCGTTCCGCACGCGCGGCTTCCTGCAAGGCGTCGCGCTGCAGAACTACCTGAATACGACGCTGAATAATCGCCCGATCGAAAAAATGGCCAAGCCGCTTGGCGTGGTCGCCACCGATCTGAATACCGGCCAGCCGATCCTGTTCCAGCGCGGCAACACGGGCGTCGCCGTGCGCGCTTCGTGCAGCGTGCCGTCGATTTTCGAGCCGGTGAAGATTGGCGGCCACGAGTACGTGGACGGCGGTCTGGTGAGCCCCGTGCCGGCGTCATTCGCCCGCAAGATGGGCGCGGATTTCGTGATTGCGGTCGATATCTCGCAGCGTCCGGAAGCCGGTCTCACGTCGAGTTCGTTCGACGTGCTGCTGCAAACCTTCACCATCATGGGCCAGACCATCAAGGCCTATGAGCTGGACAAATACGCGGACGTGGTGATCCGGCCGAATCTGGCGGCCATGAGCGGCAGCGACTTCTCCCAGCGCAACGCGGCGATTCTCGCCGGCGAGGAAGCGGCGGCGAAGATCATGCCGGAGTTGCAACGCAAGCTGGCCGCGAGTCGCGTCGCGGTGTAACCCGGCCCCACTGGAGCCATTCAAAGCCCCAGGACAAAAAAAAGCCTGCTTCGCGTGAAGCAGGCTTTTTACAGGCCAAACCTTGAAGCTTAGTTGTTGCCTGCGCCTATCGCAGCATTGACACGCTGCTTCAGATCCTCGGAGCCCTGATAGGACGTTTCGATCCGGCGTGCACCAGTGAAGCGCTTTTCCCAGTAGCCGTCATCCAGGTCGTCGACGCGGATCGTGCTGCCGGTAGACGGCGAATGCACGAACTTGTTGTCGCCAATATAGATGCCAACGTGCGAGAAGGTGCGGCGCATGGTGTTGAAGAACACCAGGTCGCCCGGCTTCAGGTTGCTCATGCTGACCTTTTCGCCGACCCGGCTCATTTCTTCAGCACGACGCGGCAGCGCCATGCCGAGCGTGTCCTGGAAGACGTAACGGACGAAGCCGCTGCAATCGAGGCCCGAGTCCGGCGTGTTGCCGCCCCAGCGGTAGCGCACGCCAATCATGTTGAGTGCGCCAACCACCACGTCGCCCGCTTTACCGGCCATGCCGGACAAAAACGAACGCGCGCTGCCGCCGGTATCGGCCGCAGCGCTGGAATTTTGCGAAGTGGAGATGGACAACGGATTCGACCCGTCCTGGGTCGAAAATGAAGCATTCTGATTCAAACTGCTTACTTCGTCGGCGAACGCGCCGGGAGCTGCTGCCATCAGTACGCCAATGAACATCCCGGCGACGACGCGCGTGCAAGCCTGGGTTAAGTTTCGGTGCTGCATTGGTCGGTAGTTTTTGCCTAAAAATCAGTGGGATACGAAAAAAAGTTTGGTCGATACTAGCTAGTAAGTATTCGTGTGTCAAAACAAATAGAAAAATACAATCGGGACACGCACCCAATTGGTGAAAATCAGTCCGTGAGGGCAGCTTTCAGAAGCTTCCGGGTGTAAGGATGGGCCGGCGTCGCAAAAATCTGCTCCACTTCACCGGTCTCCACTATCGAACCGTTCTGCATGACCGCGACCCGGTGTGCCATGGCCCCGATTACTGCAAGGTCATGACTGATGAAAACGAAGCCGAGGTTGTATTTGTGTTGCAACCCGGCGAGCAGTTTGAGCACCTGCTGCTGGATCGACACGTCGAGCGCGCTGGTCGGCTCGTCGAGGATCAGGATGCGCGGCTCCAGGACCAGGGCGCGCGCAATCGCGATCCGCTGTCGCTGCCCGCCGGAAAACTCGTGCGGATAGCGGTACAGCACCGTACGGTCGAGCCCCACTTCGCGCAGCACCGAGATCACCTTGTCGCGCCGGGCTTCGGCGTCCAGTTGCGGGCGATGCAGCGCAAGCCCCTCGCCGACGATCCGCTCGATGGTCTGGCGCGGCGACAACGAACTAAACGGGTCCTGAAAGACCACCTGCATGTTCGAGCGCAATACCGTCTGTTCGCGGCCCCGATAGCTCGCAAGCGCCCTGCCCTGAAATTCGATCTCGCCGCGTGCCGTGCGCTGCAGGCCGAGCAGCGCCATCGCGAGCGTCGATTTCCCCGAGCCCGATTCGCCGACAATGCCGAGCGTCTCGCCCTGCCGCACCGACACGCTCGCGTCGGCGACCGCGCGAAAACGTCCCGAGCGAAACCAGCCGCCGAAGCCCGGCAATTTCGTTTTGAATTCGACCGAGACATCGCGCGCTTCGAGCAGCACCGGTGAGATCGGCAAGACCGGCACCACCGTGCGCTCCGGCCGACTTTGCAGCAACCGTTGCGTGTAGGGATGCTGCGGCGACGTGAAGACCTGCTCGACCGGTCCACTCTCGACCAGTACACCGCGCTCCATCACGGCGATGCGTTGCGCGAAGTGACGCACGAGGTTCAGGTCGTGCGTAATCAGCAGCACGGCCATACCGCGCTTTTCCGCTTCGTCGCGCTGCAATTCGAGCAGCAGCTCGACGATCTGCGCGCGGATCGTCACATCGAGCGCGGTGGTCGGTTCGTCGGCGAGCAGCAGACGCGGCCGGCAGGCGAGCGCCATGGCGATCATCGCGCGTTGCCGTTGACCGCCGGAGAGCTGATGCGGGTAGCTGTTGACGCGCTTGCCCGGCTCCGTGATACCCGTGCGCGCCAGCAGTGCGACGGCGCGCTTGCGCGCTTCCTTGGCCGGCACGCCGTCGTGCACCACGATCGTTTCGGCGATCTGCTCACCCACGGTATAGAGCGGATTGAGCGCCGTCATCGGCTCCTGGAAGATCATTGCGATGGCCGACCCGCGCAGACCGCGCATCTCGCGTTCGCTCTTCGTCAGTAGGTCCTCGCCGTTGAAGCGGATCGCCCCGCTCACCTGGGCGTCGCCCAGCAACCGCAAGATCGACAGTGCGGTCACGCTCTTACCCGAACCCGATTCGCCCACCAGCGCCACCCGTTCGCCCCGTTCAATCGCGAGCGTGACGTCTTTCACCGCGACCGTTTCGCCGAACGTGACGCGCAGATGATCGAGTTCCAGCAGCGGTCCCGCCGCCGCGTGTTGTGCCTGCTCGCTCATTGATTGCCTCCGGCGCGCATGGCATCGGAGATGCGGGTGTCGAGCGCGTTGCGCAGCGCGTCGCCCATGAAAGTCAGCAGCAGCAGCAAGGACACCAGCACGCCGAAGGTAAAGAGCGAGATCCACCACGCGTCGAGATTGTCCTTGCCCTGGGCGAGCAGTTCGCCCAGGCTCGGGGTCGGCGATGGCACGCCGAGACCGAGAAAATCGAGGCTCGTCAGCGAGAGAATCGCCCCGCTCATGCGAAACGGCAGGAACGTGATGACCGGCGTCAGACTGTTCGGCAGCACGTGCCGCCACATGATCTGCCAGTTCGACAGACCCATGGCGCGCGCCGCCCGCACATAGTCCTGGGTACGATTTCGCAAAAACTCCGCGCGCACATAATCCGACAAGCCAATCCAGCCAAACAGCGAGAGCAGCACGATCAGAAGGATGAAGCCCGGTTCGAAGATCGACGCGAAGATGATCAGCAGATACAGCTCCGGCATCGCACTCCAGATTTCGATCAGGCGCTGGCCGATGATGTCGGTCTTGCCGCCGAAGAAACCTTGCACCGCGCCCGCAACAATACCCAGTACCGTGCCGATCAACGTCAGCACCAGCGCGAATTCGACCGACACGCGAAAGCCGTACACGAGCCGCGCAAACAGGTCCCGGCCGCGGTCGTCGGTGCCGAGCCAGTTGGCCCGCGAAGGCGGTGCGGGATTGGGCACTTTCGAGAAATAGTTGAGCGTGTCGTAGTAGTACGGATTGGGCGGATAGAGCGCGAAGTTGCCCGGCTTGCTGAAGCGCTCGCGCACGTATGGATCGAGGTAATCCGCCGGGGTCGGAAAATCGCCGCCGAAGGTGATCTCCGAATAGGTCTTGAACAACGGGAAATACAGTTGCCCGTCGTAGCGGACCACCACCGGCTTGTCGTTCGACCAGAGGGGCGCCGCCACGCTCGCGGCAAACGCAACGACGAACACGATCAGACTCCAGTAGCCAATGCGCTGTTTGCGAAAGCGCTGCCAGACGCGGCGTGCAGGCGACGGCGACACAAAGGCGCGGACGGGCTCGGGGCGCGGCGCCAGATCGGCTCGGGTGCGGGCTCGACTCAAGTCAGCGCTCCAGTTGTTCGAATTGAATACGGGGGTCGACCCAGACGTAGCAAAGGTCGGAGATCAGCTTGGTGACGAGGCCGATCAGCGTGAACAGATACAGCGTGCCGAGCACTACCGGATAATCGCGTTGCACGACCGACTGATACGACAGCAAGCCGAGGCCATCGAGCGAGAACAATGTCTCGATCAGCAGACTGCCGGTAAAGAACGCGCCGATAAACGCGCCCGGAAAACCGACGATCAATGGCAGCGAGGCATTGCGGAACACGTGCTTCCACAGCACGCGCCGCTCGGACAGTCCCTTGGCGCGCGCCGTCAGCACGTATTGCTTGCGGATCTCATCGAGGAAGGCATTCTTCGTCAGCATCGTGATGACCGCGAAGCTGCCCACGACCGAGGCGACGATCGGCAACGTGATGTGCCAAAGGTAGTCGAGGATCTTGCCGCCAAGACTCAACTGAGCCCAGTTATCCGACGTGAGACCGCGCAGGGGAAACAGTTGCAGGAACGAACCGCCGCCGAACAGCACGAGCAGCAGCACACCCAGCACGAAGCCAGGAATCGCATAGCCGATCAGCACGATCAGGCTGGTGACGAAATCGAAGTGCGAGCCGTTGCGGATCGCCTTGGCGATGCCGAGCGGCACCGATATCAGATACGTCAGGAAGAAAGTCCACAAGCCGATGCTGATCGACACCGGCAATTTCGACACCACTAGCGACCAGACGCTCTGGTGACGGAAATAGCTCTGCCCCAGATCGAAGGTGGCAAAGCGCTTGAGCATCAGCCCATAGCGTACGAGCGGCGGCTTATCGAAGCCATATAGCGCCTTGAGCTGCGCCATCTGCTGCGCGTCGACGCCGCTATGCGCGCGCAGCCCGAACGGCACGCCGCCCTCGGAACCGCGGCGCAACTCATGGGCCATCTGTTCGACCGGGCCGCCGGGCACGAACTGGATCACGGCAAAGGTCAGCGTCAGCACGCCGAGCACGGTCGGGATCATCAACAGCAGGCGTTTGAGGACGTAGCTCCACATGGCGATGGTTCCGGTGCACGAGTGCAAAACATTGAAATGACGAACCCGGCTGCCGACTTGCAGCAGCACGAGCTCAGGACTTCCCCGCCTGCGGCGTGAACCACCAGCTCGACGGAATCCAGCTGCCCGGGTCATAGTACAGCGGCAAGGTTTTGGGCCATTCCATGCCGCGTTTGAACGCCACCCGCCACACCGAGCTATACCACTGCGGGACCACATAATAGCCATGCATCAGCACCCGGTCGAGCGCATGGGTCGCGTCGGTGAGTTGCTCGAGCGTCTGCGCCCCGACCAGCGCGTGCAAAATGGCGTCGACGGCCGGCGACTTGAGCCCTCCCAGATTACCTGAACCGGGGATATCGGCCGACTTGCTGCCGAACTGTTCCAGCACGTCGCTGCCCGGCACCTGCGAGTCGGGCATCTTGATGATCGTCGCGTCGAACTCGAACGCATCGAGGCGCTTCTGGTACACCGCGAAATCCGTGGTGCGGTAGTTCACGGTGATGCCGAGCTTCGCGAGGTTGCGCTGGTAAGTGGCTATCACGGGCGGCCACACTGCGGCGCCGGAAGAGTCGTCCAGCATTTCAAACTCGAATGGCTGCCCCTTCGCGTTGCGCAGCGCACCGTCGCGATACACCCAGCCGGCTTCGGCCAGCAGCGCGCGCGCCTGCAACAGGTTCGCGCGCAGCGAGCCGGGTGGGTCGGTATCGGGTTGTACCGGCATCGGACCAAACACCGACGGATCGAGCTGCTGACGCCACGGGTTCAACAATGCCAGTTCGCCCGCGCCCGGTGTGCCGGTTGCCTGCCACTGCGTATTCACGAAGTAGCTGTCGATGCGCTTGTACTGGTTGTAAAACAGTTGCCGGTCAAGCCACTGGAAGTCGAGAGCAAGATCGAGCGCCTTGCGCACGCGCACATCCTGGAAGATCGGCCGGCGCAGGTTCAGCACGAAGCCTTGCATGCCGTTGCCGTTGTGCTGCGGGAATTCGCGCTTGATCAGATCGCCGTTGTCGAACGGTTTGCCCACATCGCGCCGTACCCAGTTACGTGCGACCATTTCCGTCATCGCGTCGTACTCACCCGCCTTGAATGCCTCGCGGCGCGCCGTGTCGTCGGAATACAGCTTGTAGGTGATGCGATCGAAGTTGTTCATGCCGACCCGCACCGGCAATGCCGCGCCCCAGTAGTTCGGATCGCGCCGGTAAGTGATGGTGCGGCCGTTGCTATACCCCTCGATCAGATACGGGCCGCTGCCGATCGGCTTTTCAAACGTGAGCTGGTCGAACGGAATGCGCGTGCCGTCGGGTTTCATGCCCCACTTGTGCGAGAACACGGGGATGCCGCCTGCCAGCAATGGCAACTCGCGATTGTGCTGCCGAAACTCGAAGCGGATGGTCTGTGGATCGACCACGACCGCGCGCGTGATGTCGGCGAAGTACGAGGCATAGGCAGGCGCAGCCTGCGGACTCTTGAGCGTGTCGAAGGAGAACTTGACGTCTGCCGCGGTGACCGGATCGCCGTTCGAAAAATGCGCGTGCGAATTGATGTGGAAGGTCGTGGACAGCCCATCCGGCGCGACGCTGATGTCGTCGGCCAACAGCCCGTACTCGGTCGCGACTTCATCGCCACTCCCGGTTGCGAGACTCTCGAACAGAAAATCCATGCCCGGCGCCGCGTTGCCGCGCAACGTGAACGGATTGAATTTGTCGAAGCTCGTTTGCCGGTTCGGATTGGCCAGAATCAGCGTGCCGCCCTTCGGCGCATCCGGATTGACGTAGTCGAAGTGCTTGAAGTCGGGTGGATACTTCGGATTGCCGTACTGCGCAATCGCGTAGACCGCGTGCGCAGGCTGCGCCGCCAGCAACCCGGCGCCAGCCGCAAAGACCATCACGACCATTGCCGCCAACGAAACCGCCGCTCCCTGGGCACGCAGAGGCGCGATCATTTCCCTCACGGTGCGCAAGCGCGCATGAAGCGCCTGAAGCCGTCGCGAGCCAGTTGTCATAGAGGCCTTGTTGGTCAGTGGGCGGTAGCGATGTGAGAGAATTCTACCCAAATAATCCCGCGCGAACCCGCCCATCTGAGCGCACGGCGCGTCGACTTCGTTAGGAGAATTCATGGGCTTCCTCGCTGGTAGACGAATCTTGCTGACCGGCCTGCTGTCGAGCCGTTCGATTGCCTACGGCATTGCACAGGCTTGCAAGCGCGAAGGCGCTGAACTCGCGTTCACGTATGTCGGCGACCGGTTCAAGGAACGCATCACCGAGTTCGCAACGGAATTCGGCAGCGATCGGGTCTTCCCTTGCGACGTCGCTGACGACGCGCAGATCGAAGCGCTTTTCATCTCGCTGAAGCAACGTTGGGAGAGCCTCGACGGCCTCGTCCATTCGATCGGTTTTGCCCCGCGTGAAGCGATTGCCGGTGACTTCCTCGACGGCGTGACGCGCGAAAACTTCCGCATCGCACACGACATCTCCGCCTACAGTTTCCCCGCGCTCGCCAAGGCCGCGCTGCCGATGCTGTCCAACGACGCCGCCTTGCTGACACTGAGCTATCTTGGCGCCGAACGCGCCATTCCGAACTACAACATGATGGGCCTCGCCAAAGCATCGCTCGAAGCCAGCGTGCGCTATCTGGCCGTTTCGCTCGGCGCGAGAGGTGTGCGCGTCAATGGCATCTCAGCGGGTCCGATCAAGACGTTGGCGGCAAGCGGCATCAAGGGCTTCGGCAAGATTCTCGATTTCGTCGAAGACAACGCGCCGCTCAAACGCAATGTGACGATTGAACAGGTCGGCAATTCGGCGGCGTTCCTGCTGTCGGATCTCGCGGCTGGCGTGACGGCGGAGATTCTGCATGTCGACAGCGGCTTTAACGCGGTAGTCGGCGGCATGGCCGCGGTCGCGGAGTGATGTGAGGTACACACGGATTGCATGACGGCGCGACGATTCGATAGCGGCGTGTCGTGCGAAGCGCCCCAAATGCTCGTCCGACTTCGAGGTTCTGGCACATCCGTCGCCCTGCAATAAAAAAACCGCCTGTACAGGCGGTTTTTTTGTTTTGGCAACGTTCGGCGCGAAAGGCGCTACGAGTCTGCGCTACGCGGCTCAATAGCGGTGATCGTGATAACCGCCACCGCCGTGGTAGTAGCCACCACCATGATAACCGCCGCCGTGATAATGATTCCAGTCGTCACGCGCCCAGTAACGATGGCCGTCCCAGTAGCGGTCGCCATGCCAGCCGATGACGATGGCCGGGCCGCCGTAGTACACAGGAGCCGGTTGATAGACGACAGGCGGAGGCGGCGGTGCGTAGACAGGCGCCGGAGCGACATACACCGGCGCCGGAATACCGATATTGACACCCACGCTCACGCCGGCCATTGCTACACCCGACGCACCCAGCGCAACAACCCCGATGAGAAGCGGAACAAGACGAGCGGACTTCATGGAATTCACCTTTTAACAAGTGTGTGTTTGTTGGCTGGAATATAGCGCAAGGTGAAGGCTCGCGTATTTCAAACTTGTAAGAACTGATGCATAACGTCGCACTCTGAAGCGCTACGTTACGTCTGGTTACAACGGACGAAGTTTCGGTGAAAAGCTGCCCCGCCGGTAACACAATCGGGGCGAATCTACGCACCGGCGCGCCGCCGTCCCATGTCTGGACGGACTTCCCGTAGGCACTGAATTCCGTGATGGCCAGGTGCGACTCCATCGGCTTCGACTTATTAATTCGGCATCCGAAGCATCTTCGTTCGTGTGTCTGCGAAAACGCTTCATGCACATTGCAACTCTGCCCACCGGAACCGAAAACGACCCCGGAAAAAACAAAACCCCAAGAGACCGCGATCTCTTGGGGTTCCGCCGCCATTTCTGGCGGAGACGGAGGGATTCGAACCCTCGATCCAGGTTTTGGCCCAGATGCTCCCTTAGCAGGGGAGTGCCTTCGACCTCTCGGCCACGTCTCCCAAACTTTCGGTCGCGCAGGGAGTCAGCGCGACGAAGCCAAGATAATAGCGGCCCGAACCGCGAAGGTCAATGTCTGCGGCACATTTTTTGTGCCAGATTCGTCATCGACGACGCAATTCGCTCAACCAGGCCGCGACGAACGCACATCGACCGCACATTAACCGCAACAACGGCGAACGGGGCGCTCGCATTCATTGCGCGGCGCGCCCCGTTTTTAAAGGCACATTACGCCTGATCGAGTTCGAACGCCTTGTGAAGCGCACGCACGGCGAGTTCCATGTACTTCTCGTCGATCAATACCGAGATCTTGATTTCGGACGTGGAGATCATCTGGATGTTGATGCCCTCTTCCGACAGCGTGCGGAACATGGTGCTCGCGATACCCACATGCGAGCGCATGCCGACGCCGACCACCGAAACCTTCGATACCTTCGGATCGCCCAACACCTGCTCGGCCTTCACATGGTCCTTCACCTGGCCCGAGAGGATTTCCATGGCGCGCTGATAGTCGCCGCGGCCCACCGTGAACGTGAAGGCCGTCTTGCCTTCGACGCTCTGGTTCTGGATGATCATGTCGACGTCGATATTCGCGTCCGCCACCGGTCCGAGGATCTGGTAGGCGATGCCCGGCTTGTCGGGTACACCCATCACGGCGATACGTGCTTCGTCGCGCTGAAACGCGATGCCCGAGATGACTGCTTTTTCCATGGTCTCGTCTTCTTCAAAAGTAATCAGGGTGCCTGAGGTCATTTCTGCTTCGAGCGGGATCAGCGGATCGGTCAGGCTCGACAGGACACGCGTCTTCACCTGATATTTGCCGGCGAATTCCACCGAGCGGATCTGCAATACCTTCGACCCCAGGCTGGCCATTTCCAGCATTTCTTCGAACGTCACGCGGTCGAGCCGGCGCGCACCGTCGACCACACGCGGGTCGGTCGTGTAGACGCCGTCCACATCCGTATAGATCAGGCACTCGTCCGCTTTCAGCGCGGCCGCTACGGCCACTGCCGACGTGTCCGAACCGCCGCGGCCGAGCGTCGTGATATGGCCGTCCGGGTCGATACCCTGGAAGCCGGTAATCACCACCACCTTGCCCGCGTCGAGATCGCGCAACACGCGCTCGCCGTCGATTTCGCTGATACGCGCCTTGGTGAACGCGCTGTCGGTTTTGACCGGCACTTGCCAGCCGGCGTAGCTGACCGCATCTACGCCTGCGTCCTGCAGGGCGATGGCCAGCAGTCCCGAGCTGACCTGCTCGCCGGTGGCGGCGATCATGTCGAGTTCGCGTGGGCTCGGCTGGGCCGAAATGTCTTTTGCGAGGCCGAGCAAGCGGTTCGTTTCGCCGGACATCGCCGAAGGCACGACGACCATCTTGTGACCGGCCTTGTGCCATTTCGCGACGCGCTTCGCGACGTTCTTGATGCGCTCGACTGAGCCCATCGAAGTACCGCCGTATTTATGTACGATGAGTGCCATTGTCGTTCTGAACTGGAGAAGTAACCGCGCTGCCGCGCTGGAGACGACCGCACCAAGGCACAAGAGCTCAACGTTTCAGGAACGACGGCGAAGTGTGAAGGATAACGGCGTAGATGCAGCGCACGTGCAGCACGCGCGGATTTGCCCGCGAGGAATCGCCAAAGGCCGCTGGCTGGCGGCTCCCCGGTGGCTTTTGGTCGCCGGGAAACACAGGAAACGGCCGGAAAACAGCAAAAGCGCGTCGAAATGACGGCCATAGCGGCTTCGGGCAAACAAGGTAACGTACCCGATCAGGCGAAAAAAGACAAGCCACAATCCCGGCAATGAGTATTGCAAAGGCTTATGAGTAAAGGCGTTGCGCCATTTTTTAGCGTGCTTGAGGCCTGGCCTCGCACGGCGTGTCGAGGCTTCTCCGCAGTGCCCGACCGGTCGGTCAGGCGATCAGCAGATCTTCGCGCCAGTCAATCCGGATGTAGGCTGCGCCGGCCTCGCGAGCGTCGTCCTGGGTAGGCCAGGCCGCGAAGTTCACGCCAAGCAGTGGCACGAACAGCAGCATCTCGCCCGCAAATAGCAAGGGCACGTCCCGCTTCCATGCCGGTACGCCCTGCTCCTGGAACAGGTTCTTGAGTGTGCGGCCGGGACCGTGCGCGCTGCTGCGCATACGCTCACCACCGCTGCGCGAGCGCGCGGCAAGCGGCGCCGCACGCAAAAGCGCGGCAGGCACGGCGTTGCGATCGTCCGCGTGCGCCTCGGTAAACACGAAGGTGCCGCGCCATTGCGGCAGGCGCCAGATCGATTCGCCCTGCCAGGCAAGCTCGCTGACGTCGTGCGCAACGAGCGCCGTCTCGTCAGCGGGTTCCGCGCTGTCACCGGCTTCCCAATAGATCTGCCCGCGATAGCTGCGTAGCGCCTGGCCCGCATGATCGATACGCAGGCCGTGGTCCTCGCCCACCTCACGCAATTGCCGCAAGGCATCGGCAAGACGTGCGGCCGATGCGGCCGGCAAGCCGAGCGAGCGCATCCAGAAACGCAGCAGGTTCGACGCGCGTTCGTCGGCGAGCGCGAGCAATGCGTCGCGTGAAAGCGCGCGGCCGGCGTCGACCGCGGCCGCTTGCAGGTCCACGCGCGCCAGCTCGTCAAGCAGGCGTTGTGAAGACGCGGCATGGGCCGCCGTGCGCGACAAGGCGTCGCGAAAGCCCGGAAAATGGACCGCCAACGCAGGCAGCACGTCATGGCGCAACGCATTGCGCGCATAGCGGGTATCCGCATTCGATTCGTCGTCGACCCACGCCAGCTCGCGCCCCGCCGCGTACTGCTCGAGTTGCGCGCGCAAGAGATGCAGCAATGGCCGCACGCGAGTCACGGCGGCGCCTGCCGGCAAATACTCGGAAGCCATGGCGGCGAGCCCGGCCAGCCCGGCTCCGCGCAGCAATTGCAGCAGGACGGTTTCAGCCTGATCGTCGGCATGCTGGGCGAGCCACAGCGTCGTCACGCCGTGTTGGACGCACAGCGTGTCGAGCGCCCGATAACGCGCATCGCGCGCGGCGGCCTCGATGCTCACGCCCACCTCGCACATCACTTCGACACGCTGCGCCGCGAACGCGATGCCACGCTCGCGTGCAAACGCCTCGCAATGCGCGAGCCATTGGTCGGCGTGTGGACTGAGACCGTGATGAACATGCAGCGCGATGCAACGCGACGGCCCCGCGACCCGCGCCGCGGCGTCGAGCAAGACGCTGGAGTCGATGCCCCCGCTGAACGCCACCGCAAAGCGTGCGTCTGCCGCATACTCCGATGCTGCCGGTCGCGCAGAAAGCGCCACGCCGAGCGCATCGAGAACGAGGCGGTCGGCGGGAGAGTCAGCGGTGTGGGTCACGGCGACGAGGCGCGCAGCGCCCTGGAGTGTGAAGACGAGCCGGCTTATGCGCCCGGCGTCGTTTCCTTGAACTTGCCGTACGCCATCAACCGTTCGAAACGGCGTTGACGCAGGTCCGGAACGCTCATGCCCTGGAACTGACGCAGCGAATCGGCCAAGGCACGGCGCAACATGGCGGCCATGCCCTTCGGATCGCGATGCGCGCCGCCGAGCGGCTCGTTGACGATCTTGTCGATCAGGCCAAGCGCTTTCAGACGATGCGCGGTCAGGCCCAGTGCTTCAGCCGCTTCCGGCGCCTTCGCAGGGCTCTTCCACAAGATCGCCGCGCAGCCTTCCGGTGAAATCACCGAATAGGTCGAGAACTGCAACATCGATACGCTGTCGCCCACGGCGATGGCCAGCGCGCCACCCGAACCGCCTTCGCCGATGATCGTGGCGATGATCGGCGTTTTCAGTTCGGCCATCACATACAGATTGCGGCCAATGGCTTCCGACTGGCCGCGCTCTTCCGCACCGATGCCAGGATACGCACCCGGCGTGTCGATGAAGGTGAACAGCGGCAGGCCGAACTTCTCGGCGAGTCGCATCAATCGTTCGGCCTTGCGATAGCCTTCCGGACGCGGCATGCCGAAGTTGCGCAGCGAGCGCTCCTTGGTGTCGCGCCCCTTCTGGTGGCCGATCACCATGCACGCCTGACCATTGAAACGCGCGAAGCCGCCGACGATCGCCAGGTCGTCCGCGAACGCGCGGTCGCCGTGCAGTTCGTGGAAATCGGTGAACAGTTCGCTCACATAGTCGAACGTGTATGGACGCTGCGGATGACGGGCAATCTGCGAAACCTGCCACGGCGACAGATTCGCATACAGATCTTTGGTGAGTTGCTGACTCTTCTTGGACAGCCGTTCGATTTCTTCCGAGATATCGACGGCCGAATCGTCCTGCACGAAGCGCAATTCTTCGATCTTCGCTTCGAGTTCCGCGATTGGCTGCTCGAAATCCAGAAAAGTGGTCTTCATTGGTTTTAATCCTTGGACTTACCAGGCAGCGCGTATTCTAACCGCGACCGCCGCTGTCAAAACTACCTCAAAACTATCGATTCAGTAAAATTGATAGTATGGAGGCAGCATCACATCTCATCGCATTATCGGCTCAGCTCACTGGCTCAACTCAATAGTCGACCGGCAACGGATCCAGACTACGCCACATGTACCAGGTCGCGACGGTTCGCCACGGCTCCCAGTTGGCAGCCACTTCGCGTGCTTCGCTGCGCGTGACCGGCTCGCCGCTGAAATAATTGACGCTGATCGCGCGGATCAGGCCGAGATCGTCGAGCGGCAGGACGTCCGGGCGCGACAGATTGAAGATCAGAAACATCTCCGCGGTCCAGCGGCCAATGCCGCGGATCTGCGTGAGCTCGGCAATCACTGCCTCGTCTTCCATCGAGGTCCATTTGCCCACATGCAAGGCGCCGGAGACGAAATGCTCCGCCAGATCGAGAATGTATTCCGCCTTGCGCCGGGACAGGCCGCAGCCCATCAGTTTGTCCTGACCGAGCTTGATGAACTGTTGCGGCACAAGCTTCGGACACGCGTTTTCCACGCGCTGCCACGCGGCCTGTGCCGAGGCCACCGAGACCTGCTGCCCCACCACGGAACGCGCGAGCGTGACGAACGGATCGCCGCGACTCATCAGGTGCACCGGACCGAATTTCGGAATCAGTTTCTTGAGGATGCGATCGCGCTTGACGAGGTCGGCGCAGGCCTTGTCCCAGTACGCAGGACGCATGACTTCCGGCGTGAGGCCCGCCACCTGCACCGGTGCGGCGACATCCGCGTCGTCCAGCACACGCGTTTTGCGCACGACTTCGCCTTCGTGCAATTCGTCGCGCGTGAGTTCCTGCGCGTCGTCGACGAGTTCAGCCGGCACGGCGCCGTTGCCGCCATGATTTTTCGCACGCGACGGGCGCGTGGCTTTAAGCTCTTTCGCGAGCTTCGGCGCATGTGCGGAAGCGCCGTTGAGCGCGCGCTTCACGGGCGTTTTTGATGCGGTGCTGCCGGTCTTGCCGGCGACCTTTGCCGTTGACGGCGATGCTTTCGCCGCGCTGCCGCTGCGCGGGCGCGTCGACTTCACTGCGGCCGCCGCGCCTGTTTGAGACGCGGCCCGGTTAGCCAGCGTCTTCGTGGCCGATGCCATCCTGCCTCCTGCCTGGCGAGTCGATCAAAGGGAAGTACGAGGTGCGCTCACATGCGCCGCCACTCGGTCAACCCGCCGGGTTTGTCTTCAAGTGCAACGCCGGCTTCGAGCAATTCCGCCCTGATCCGGTCTGCTGCCGCATAGTCCTTCGCCTGCTTGGCGGCGACGCGCTCGGCGATCTTCGCTTCGATCGCGGTGGCCTCTAGCGCGGCTTCACCCGCGCTACCCGCAGCCTGCTGCAGAAACGCACGCGGCTCACGGCCGAGCAGTCCGATGATGCGCGCAAGCGCGCGCAGTTGTCGGGCCAACGCGGCATCGCGCGTGCGGTTTACCTCACTTGCCAACTCGAACAGCACCGACACTGCAACCGGCGCGTTGAAGTCGTCATTCATTGCCGCGCGAAAACGCTGCGCGTGGGCTTCGTTCCAGTCGAGCCCGGCATCGTCCGGGCTCACCTCTTTCAACGATGTGTACAAACGCGTCAGCGCGTTACGCGCGTCGTCGATGTGCGTGTCGCTATAGTTCAGCGGCGAACGGTAGTGCGCGCGTGCGATGAAAAAACGCACGACCTCGGCATCGTACTGCGCGAGCACTTCGCGGATCGTAAAGAAGTTGCCGAGCGACTTCGACATCTTCTCATTGTCGATCTGAACGTAGCCGTTGTGCATCCAGAAATTGACGAAGGTTTGGCCGGTCGCGCCTTCACTTTGCGCGATTTCGTTTTCATGGTGCGGAAACTGCAGGTCCTGGCCGCCGCCATGAATGTCGAAGTGATCGCCCAGCAAACTGCAGCCCATGGCGGAGCATTCAATGTGCCACCCTGGACGGCCGCGCCCGTAGGGCGAGTCCCAACCCGTGTCTACCGGCTCGTCGGGCTTGGCCTGTTTCCACAGGACAAAATCTAGCGGATCCTGCTTCGCGTCGTTGGCCGCCACCCGCTCGCCGGCCCGCAGGTCTTCGAGCGATTTGCCCGAAAGCTTGCCGTAGCCAGCGAATTTGCGCACCGCGTAATTCACGTCGCCGTCGTCGGCCTGATAGGCGTAGCCGTTGGCCTCGAGCTTGCCGATCATGCCGAGCATCTGCGGAATATAGTCCGTGGCGCGCGGTTCGTGATCGGGGCGTTCGATGCCCAGCGCGTCCGCATCTTCATGCAGCGCCGCGATGAAGCGATCGGTCAACGCCTTGATCGTCTCGCCGTTTTCGACCGCGCGACGGATGATCTTGTCGTCGATATCGGTAATGTTGCGTACATAGGTCACGTCGTAACCGAGTGTGCGCAGCCAGCGTTGCACGATATCGAACACCACCATCACGCGTGCGTGACCGACATGACAGTAGTCATACACCGTCATCCCGCAGACGTACATCCGTACGACGCCCTCTTGCAGCGGCACGAAAGTTTGCTTGTCACGCGCGAGCGTGTTGTAGATGCGCAGTGATTCCATAGAGACGATGCGTGGGCCGAAAGAGATCCGCAATGTGTTTCGTGCGCGCCGCGCCCGCTCCAGACGAAGCGGACAAGGTGCATACAACAGCAGCAAACCGGCGCACCTGGTGCGGCGGTCAGGCTGCGATCAAGGCGGAGACGACCACGAGTGGCGAAAAGACAGTCTGTGGTTCAACGGAACGCGCAGACCTTTTGTTAGAATGGCTCGGAGTATAACATCCAGACCTGAGCCTATGAAACCTTCCAGCGGCCGCGCGCGAAGCGCCGCGACCCTCGCCGCGACGGCCCTGTGCGGCCTCGCCGTCATGCTGCTGCCGGGCGCTCCTGCGTATGCACAGAAGACGCCCGTCCTGTCGCAGGGCCCCGCTGTGCGCGACGGCACGCCGGAAATCGACGCCGCGATCGCGCAGAAAAACTGGAACGCCGCGCTCACGCAACTGGACACCCGCATCGCTGCGAATCCGCGCGACGCGCAGGCGCAGTTCAAGCGCGCCACCATTCTGGCTCACCTGAACCGCGACGACGAAGCGATCAACGCCTTCATCGCGCTCACGCAAACTTACCCGGAATTGCCGGAACCGTATAACAATCTTGCCGCGCTGTACGCGAAACATGGCCGCTATACGGAAGCACGCGAAGCACTCGAAACCGCCACCAAGGCGAACCCGAACTACGGCCTCGCCTACGAGAATCTCGGCGACCTGTATCTGCGTCTTGCCGACTCGGCGTACCAGCGCGCGCACGACCTCGGCCACACGAGCGGCCCGACGCAGCAGCGCCTGACCGACATCCAGAAGATCATCTCGCCGCCCGCGAGCAGCGCGAAGCCGGTCAGAAAGGTCGCCGCGCCGGACGACTACACGAGCCGCGCCACCTCGAACATCACGGAATCGCCCGCCTTCCAGTTCGGCGGCCCGAACGGTTCGCTCGCCCAGCCGCCGTATATGGCGCCGTCGCAGTAAGCACACTCATCGCCAACGTTTTTTTCCACTCTGAGGATCTTCATGAAATGGTTGATGCTGGCGCTCGGTAGCGCCGCCCTGATCGCGAACGCACCCGCTTTTGCCCAGTCCGCCACGCCGGCTGCGCACCCGTCTGTCCTGTTCAAGACCACGGACGGCGACATCCGCGTCGAGCTGTACCCCGAGAAGGCGCCGAAGACCGTCGCGAACTTCCTCGACTACGTGAAATCCGGTCAGTACAGCGGCACGATTTTCCACCGCGTGATTCCCGGCTTCATGATTCAGGGCGGTGGCTTCACGCAGAGCTACGCGGAAAAACCGACACGCGCGCCGATCGCGCTTGAAAGCCGTAACGGCTTGAAGAACGCGGTGGGTACGATTGCAATGGCGCGCACCAGCGACCCGGATTCGGCCACGGCGCAATTCTTCATCAACACGGCGGATAACGCCGGCCTCGATTATCCGGGCCAGGACGGCAACGGTTATGCCGTGTTTGGCAAGGTGACTTCGGGTATGGAAGTCGTGAAGAAGATCGAAGGTTCGCCGACCACCACGCGCGGCCCGATGGCCGACGTGCCGCAAACGCCGATCGTGATCGAATCGGCGACCGTGGTCAGCAAGTAAGCTAGCCCGTGCAGGCCCCGGCGATCCTGACGATCGCCGCCCCTTGCACCACGCTTGAGTGCCCCGGCGCGGCCCCCTTCACCCCATGCGCCGCGCCTTCCACCCACCTGTTCATCAAAGGATTCCATCATGGTTGAACTGCACACAAATCACGGCGTCATCAAACTCGAACTGGACGCCGAGAAGGCTCCGAAGTCGGTTGAGAACTTCCTCAACTACGTGAAGGCCGGTCATTACGACAACACGGTGTTCCACCGCGTCATCGACGGCTTCATGATCCAGGGCGGCGGTTTCGAACCCGGCATGAAGCAAAAGCCGACCGAAGCGCCGATCACGAACGAAGCGAACAACGGCCTGAAGAACGTTAACGGCTCGGTCGCCATGGCACGCACCAACGATCCGCATTCGGCGACGGCGCAGTTCTTCATCAACGTCAATGACAACGACTTCCTGAACCACTCGTCGCCGACGCCGCAAGGCTGGGGTTACGCGGTGTTCGGCAAGGTGGTCGAAGGTCTCGACATCGTCGAAAAGATCAAGAAGGTGAAGACCGGTTCGAAGGGCTTCCACCAGGACGTGCCGGCTGACGACGTCATCATCGAAAAAGCGGTCATCGTCGAGTAATTCGCGCAGGCATCCTGCGGTATGCCGGCACGCTGGCGTACCGCAGGCCTGATCTGGCCGCGCCACGCATTCACTGCAAACGAACTCAGGCATTCTTCAATGCTGCAAGAAACGCCGCTGCGCAGCGTGGCCGCGGGCGTGCCTCGCGAGGGCAAACGCCCGCACGGCGCACGTCCCCTGTTTTTCATCTCGGATCTGCATCTGAACGACGCGATCCCGCACACGGTCGCCGCATTCGAGCACTTCATCCGCGTGACCGCGGAAGAGGCCGACTCCGTTTTCATTCTCGGCGACCTGTTCGAATACTGGATCGGCGACGACATGCTGGGCGAGCCGTTCGTCGCCCGCATGGCGACGCTGATGCACACACTGTCCGAGCGCGGCATTGCGCTCTACATCATGCACGGCAATCGCGATTTTCTGCTCGGCAAGCGCTTCATGAAAGCGGCCGGAGCAATCTGGCTGCCCGATCCGTTCGTCATCACCGCATTCGGCACGCGCATCACGCTCGCGCACGGCGACGCGCTCTGCACGGCGGACCGCGCCTACATACGCTTTCGCCGTTTCGCACGCTGTCGTTTCGCGCAGATGCTGTTTCTCGCCTGGCCGTTCCGCTGGCGCCAGGCATTGGCTGAACGGATGCGTTCGGCAAGTGAAGCGGGCCGCTCGCGACCCGTCTCGCCCAAGTACGACGTGACGCCGGAAGGCGTAGCCGCGTTGTTCAAACAGAGCGGCACAGCCACGATCGTGCATGGTCATACACACCGGCCGGCACGCCACCGTGAGCCCGGCGGCACCCGCTGGGTGCTGCCCGACTGGGACCTCGATCACGGCATGCGCCGAGGTGGCTATCTGCGCATCGACGCGGATGGACTCCGCGCGTTACCGCTCGATTGACCGGCTGCGCTGAGCGCTTCTGTGCGCCAAGCACACGCCCGCGCTGTCAACGCTCAACCGCCACGCTGTCCGCTTTCCCTGCAATCGCCGCGGATAAACGCCGCAAGTCGAGCAGCGCCGCGTCCGCGCCTTGCAGCGCTTCGAGACTGGTGCCGAGCCGCTCCAGCGCGGCCACGATCTCATCAATGCGTTGCGACTGCGCCGCCGCGTGATCGATCAGGCCGTGAATGGCAAGCGACACCGGATCGTCCGCATTCGGCGTAATGCCATAGGCGCAAAACGCGGCGCGTTCCGGCGCGGGTTTTGCACCACTACGCGCGGCCGCTGCCGGGACCGCCGCCGGCACGATCACGCGCGCCGGATTGCCGACCGCCGTGCCGCCTGCCGGCACGGGCTTGACGACCACCGCATTGGAACCGATTTTCGCCTCGGCACCGATCGTAAAGCCGCCGAGCACCTTGGCGCCCGCGCCGACGATCACGCCGCGTTCGAGCGTCGGATGCCGCTTGGCCCCACGCGTGAGCGAGGTGCCACCGAGCGTTACGCCCTGATAAATGGTGCAATCGTCGCCGATTTCCGCCGTCTCGCCGACCACCACGCCCATGCCGTGATCGATAAACACGCGGCGCCCGACCGTTGCACCGGGGTGAATCTCGATGCCCGTTAAAAAGCGCGCCAACTGCGACACGAAACGCGCCAGCCAGTGGCGTTTCGCCCGCCAGAAGGCATGCGCGAGCCGGTGCAGCACGAGCGCGTGGAGGCCCGGATAACACGTGAGCACGTCCCAGGCGCTGCGGGCGGCGGGATCGCGCTCGCGGATCGTGGCGATGTCTTCGCGAAGTCTCGTGAACATGGCAATGAAGCTTTCGTAGGGACGGGAAACCGCCGTGGCCAGATGGCGCACGACGGCACGCTGCCGGTTAGCAGACCGGCAGCTTTGCTTATAAGGTTTCGAGAATTGTAGGGCGGTTGCGCCAAACCTGCCGGATGCCCCCGTTAGCGGCAAGGTCGTCCCATGCGGCAGGGCGGAATCTTAGGGCGTAGGCTCGCCCGGGTCCTTCACGTTCAGCAGAATGTGCTTGGCAATCCCGCGCACGATGTTTACCTCTTCGCGCTCGAGCCCGGCGCGGGCGAACATGCGCCGCAGACGCGACATCAGCTTCTTTGGATTGGCCGGATCGAGAAATTCGAGTGCAACGAGGGCGTTTTCGAGGTGCGCGTACATGCCTTCGATATCGTCGCTAGGCGCGAGCGAGCCGGCCGCAGCGCCCTGCCCCGCGGCGCCGGTGCCGGCGCCCGCAGACCGGTCGGCGCCCCCGCCCAGGCCGAGATACGCGAGCCGCAACTCGTACGCCAGCACCTGTACGGCCTGCGCCAGATTGAGCGAGCTGTAAGCCGGATTGGCCGGAATATGCGCGAGCGCGCTGCAACGCTCGACATCCTCGTTCGACAGGCCGGTGCGTTCATTGCCGAATACCAGCGCGATGTCGCCGTGCACGGCATGTTCACGCGCATGCGCGGCCGCGGCACGCGGCACGAGCTGCGGTGGCCCGTACTCACGCGAGCGCGCCGTCATGGCCACCGACCAGAGCACCCCGTTGAGCGCGTCCGCCAGCGTCGGCACGATGTGCGCGCCGGCCAGCACGTCATCCGCGCCGCTTGCCATGGCGATCGCTTCAGGATCGGACTGCACATGCGGCACGCGCGGCGCGACCAGCACGAGGCGGGCAAAGCCCATTGTCTTCAGCGCGCGCGCAGCCGCTCCCACATTGCCAGGATGGCTAGGCTCGACGAGCACGAAGCGGGTCGACGTAAAGCCGCCGCGCACGGGCGCAGCGCTGTCCGGCCTGCAGGTTTCGGACGACGGCGAAGAGGACGAAGACGGAGTCGGGGTTTGGGCCACGATGAAAATGGGGAGCTAAAGACCGTATGGTAGCGCCAACCGGCCCGCGAACCCACCCACATCGCACCGCGCGCTGCCGGAGAACTCCGGAGTCGGGTAAAATCACGCCTATTCGCGCCGTTTCCGGACGCGCGCCTCGTTCTTATCCAATTCGTCTCCGTCGACGGAACGCGCCGTATAGCGGGCGTTTCGTGCTGTTTCAGCTTATTTTCAGCTCATTTCCGGTAAGCAGCCGCACTGCTCCGGCACAAGGATCAAGCCTCATGCATCCCATGCTCAACATCGCCGTCAAGGCCGCCCGCCGCGCCGCGCAGATCATCAACCGGGCGTCGCTCGATCTCGATCTGGTTCAGGTCAGCAAGAAACAGCACAACGATTTCGTCACGGAGGTCGACAAGGCATCGGAAGCCGCGATCATCGACACGCTGAAGACCGCTTACCCCGATCACGCCATCCTCGCCGAAGAATCCGGCAAATCGGACAACGAGTCCGAGTATCAGTGGATCATCGACCCGCTAGACGGCACCACGAACTTCATCCACGGCTTCCAGTACTACTGCGTCTCCATCGCGCTCGCGCACAAGGGCATCGTGACCCAGGCCGTCGTGTATGACCCGAACCGCAACGACCTGTTTACCGCCTCGCGCGGCCGCGGCGCGTTCCTGAACGACCGCCGCATCCGCGTAGGCCGGCGCGATCGCCTCGCCGACGGCCTGATCGGCACGGGCTTCCCGTTCCGCGATACCGACGGCCTCGAATCGTACGGCCGTCTCTTCAAGGAAATGACGGAGGCCTGCGCAGGCCTGCGCCGCCCGGGCGCCGCCGCGCTCGACCTGGCGAACGTCGCGGCCGGCCGTCTGGACGGCTTCTTCGAACAGGGCCTGCACGCGTGGGACATGGCTGCCGGCAGCTTGCTGATCACCGAAGCGGGTGGCCTGGTGGGCAACTACACGGGCGATTCCGACTTCCTGCACATTGGTGAAGTCGTCGCCGGCAACCCCAAGCTGTACGCGCAAATGGTGCCTATCCTCTCGCGCTACAGCCGTACCCGGCAGCAAGCGGCTTAAGGCTGCAACGAGTCACAAGCGGCTTCGGCCGCTTTTTTATTGGCGCCGGCACTGCTCGGCCGGCGCGGGTCGGCAGGGTGTGGGCCTGCAGCTTCGATGCAGCATCTCCATGTAGCCGCTGCACGCGCGCCCTGCATGCGGCGCCACTTCATGCTACAAAGCGACAGGTCGCGCCAGGATCTGTTTTTGTCGCACCGTCGTCCGTTCCGGCGCGAGGTCGCGCGCAGCATCCCGAACTGCTCAATGAAAAAAGGCTTCTATACGATCATCGCAGCGCAGTTCGTGTCGTCGCTTGCCGACAATGCGCTGCTGATCGCAGCGATTGCGCTGCTCTCGGTGATCCGGTCCGCCGCGTGGGTCACGCCGATGCTGCAGATCTTCTTCACGGTCTCTTACGTATTGCTGGCGCCTTTCGTCGGCGCGTTCGCCGATGCGCTGCAAAAACGTCATGTGATGTTCGTCTCGAATGCCCTCAAGGCAAGCGGCTGCCTGCTGATGATCGCCGGCGTGCATCCGATGGTCGCCTACGGCGTGGTCGGCTTCGGCGCGGCTGCCTACTCCCCCGCCAAATACGGCATCCTGACCGAACTGCTGCCCGCCGACCGGCTGGTCGCAGCCAATGCGTGGCTCGAGTCGGCCACCGTGCTGTCGACCATCGTCGGCACCATGATCGGCGGGGCGCTGATCAGCACCTACGCGACCCGCTTCGTCGCGCACGCGCATCTGCCGCTGATCCGGTCCGCCGCCGACCTGGCAATGCTCGCCGTGATGGTGACTTACGCGATTGCCGCCGCGATCAACGTGGGCATCCCCGATACCGGCGCACGCTATCCGAACCGCCTCAAGGAGCCGAAGAAACTGGTCGGCGATTTCACGCATTGCTTCAACGTGTTGTGGGCCGACAAGCTCGCGCAGATCGCCCTGTGGGTGACCACGCTGATGTGGGGCGGCGCGGTGACGCTGCAGTTGCTGGTGCTCAAGTGGGCAGACGTGAACCTTGGTTTGTCGCTCTCGAAAGCGGCCGTCATGCAGGGCATCACGGGGCTGGGTATCGCGGTCGGCGCGTCCGCTGCCGCGACGCTCGTGCCGCTGCGCAGTTCGTTGAAGGTGCTGCCAATCGGCATCCTGACCGGCGCGGTCGCGATTGCGATGGCGTTCTACAGCAAGGGACTGTTTCCGCCGGGCATGGGCATCCGCGTCGGCCACTTTGTGGCGCCCATCTATATCGTGCTCGCCTATCCGCTGATGATCCTGCTCGGCGCGTTGTCGGGCTTTTTCATCGTGCCGATGAACGCGTTGCTGCAGCATCGTGGCGCGACCCTGCTCTCCGCGGGACATTCCATCGCGGTGCAGAATTTCAACCAGAACCTGGCGGTGCTGCTGATGCTGGGCATCTACGCGCTGCTGCTCACAGTGAAGGTACCGGTGCCGTGGATCATCGTCGTGTTCGGCACCTTTATCACCTTCATGATGTGGCTGGCGCAGCGCCGTAGCGTGTCGAATGCGCGCACCGTCGACATCCGCGCATTGCTCGAAGAATAGGCTGGCGCCGGCGTACCAGGCTGACGGATAGGCGCTCTGCGCAGATTGACCATCCGGCCAGGTTCACGGCGCGCGACGGCGGGTTAAACTCACGCCCTGAACAGCTAACGCAAGAAGACACTCAGGATGGGCATTCAAACCGCAGCGGCCAACGACGTCGCACCTCATACCCCCATGATGCAGCAGTATCTACGCATCAAGGCGGATCATCCGGGCACGCTCGTGTTCTACCGGATGGGCGATTTCTACGAGCTGTTTTTCGACGATGCGGAGAAAGCCGCACGCCTGCTCGATCTCACGCTGACGCAGCGTGGCGCGTCGGCGGGCAACCCGATCAAGATGGCGGGCGTACCGCATCACGCGGTCGAGCAGTATCTGGCCAAGCTCGTGAAGCTTGGCGAATCGGTCGCAATCTGCGAACAGATTGGCGACCCGGCCACATCGAAGGGGCCGGTCGAACGCAAGGTCGTGCGCGTCGTCACGCCAGGCACCCTGACCGATGCCGCACTGCTGTCCGACAAGAACGACGTGTATCTGCTCGCCGTGTGCGTGGGTCATAACCGGCGCGGCGTGGCGACCAATGTGGGCCTGGCGTGGCTGAACCTCGCGAGCGGCGGATTGCGGCTCGCGGAAGTGGCGCCCGACCAGGCAGCCGCCGCGCTCGAACGGATTCGCCCCGCGGAAATTCTGGTCGCCGACGCAAATTCCGATGCGAACGCGTGGTCGCCGCCTGCCGGTGCCGGCGCGCTGACACGTGTGCCGGTGTGGCACTTCGACGTCGCCTCGGGCACCCAGCGCCTGTGCGATCAACTGGATGTGGCCAGCCTCGACGGTTTCGGCGCGCACTCGCTGTCGAGCGCCTGCGGCGCCGCGGGCGCGTTGCTGCTGTACGCCGCCGCGACCCAGGGTCAGCAATTGCGCCATGTGCGCAGTCTCAAGGTCGAATACGAGTCTGAATATATTGGGCTCGACCCCGCCACGCGCCGCAACCTCGAACTGACCGAAACGCTGCGCGGCACGGAAAGTCCCACGCTGTGCTCCCTGCTCGACACCTGCTGCACGACCATGGGCAGCCGGCTGCTGCGCCACTGGCTGCATCACCCGCCTCGTGAAGCGGCGCTTGCCCAGGCGCGTCAGCAAGCGATCGGCGCACTGCTCGATGCACCGCCCGGCGCGAGCGTCGACACCTTGCGCAGCGCGCTGCGGCAGATCTCCGACATCGAGCGGATCACCGGGCGTCTCGCGCTGCTCTCGGCCCGGCCGCGCGACCTGTCGAGCCTGCGCGACACCTTCATCGCACTGCCGGAGTTGCGCACGTTGCTGGCCGCCGTGACAGGCGCCGCCGACTCGCTCGCCCGCATCGATGCGGCGCTCGAACCGCCTGCGCCGTGCGTCGACCTGTTGAAGCTCGCGGTCGCGCCCGAACCGGCAGCGATGGTGCGCGACGGCGGCGTGATTGCCCGCGGCTACGATGCCGAACTCGATGAACTGCGCGACATCTCGGAGAACTGCGGGCAGTTCCTGATCGACCTCGAAACACGCGAACGCACCCGTACTGGGATTGGCAATCTGCGCGTCGAATACAACAAGGTGCATGGCTTCTATATCGAAGTCACGCGTGGCCAGACCGACAAGGTGCCGGACGACTACCGCCGGCGCCAGACCCTGAAGAACGCCGAGCGCTACATCACGCCGGAACTGAAGACCTTCGAGGACAAAGCCTTGTCGGCCCAGGAGCGCGCGCTCGCCCGTGAACGCTCACTGTACGACGCCTTGCTGCAGGCACTCCTGCCTTTCATCGCAGATTGCCAGCGGGTCGCCACGGCGCTTGCCGAACTGGATCTGCTGGCGGCATTCGCCGAGCGGGCCCGCGCGCTCGACTGGGTCGCGCCGTCGTTTTCGGCGAGCGGCGGCATCGAGATCGAACAGGGGCGCCACCCGGTGGTCGAAGCGCAAGTCGAACAGTTCATCGCCAACGACTGCACGCTGAGCCCCGAACGCAAGCTTCTGCTGATCACCGGCCCGAACATGGGCGGTAAGTCGACCTTCATGCGCCAGACCGCGCTGATCGCGCTGATGGCTTACGTGGGCAGCTACGTGCCGGCGCGGCGCGCGTCGTTCGGCCCGATCGATCGCATCTTCACGCGGATTGGCGCCGCCGACGATCTGGCCGGCGGTCGCTCCACCTTCATGGTCGAGATGACGGAAGCCGCCGCGATTCTCAACGATGCGACGCCGCAAAGTCTCGTCCTGATGGATGAAATCGGCCGCGGCACCTCGACCTTCGACGGCCTCGCGCTGGCCTGGGCAATTGCCCGGCATTTGCTGTCGCATAACGGCTGCCACACGCTTTTTGCCACGCACTACTTTGAGCTGACGCAACTGCCCGCGGAATTTCCGCAAGCGGCCAACGTGCATCTCTCAGCCGTCGAGCATGGGCATGGCATTGTGTTTCTGCATGCGGTGAACGAGGGTCCGGCGAATCAGAGCTACGGCCTGCAGGTGGCCCAACTCGCCGGCGTGCCCGCCGCTGTGATCCGCGCGGCGCGCAAGCATCTTGCGCATCTCGAGCAGCAATCGGCCGGCCAGCCGGCACCGCAACTCGACCTGTTTTCAGCGCCGCTACTGCTGCAGGATGCGGACGACGATTACCCGGATGCCGCCTCAGCCGCCCCCGCGCTGAGCGAAGCGGAGCAAACCTTGCTCACGCGTTTGCGGGCAATCGATCCCAACGACTTACGCCCGCGCGATGCGCTGGACCTGCTTTATGAACTGTATGACCTGGCCGTCGCGCCGGATGCAGATCATTGATCGACACCACGAACTGCAACGTCCGCGCACGCTGTGCGCGGCGCTCGCCGTTGCGCTCATCCTGACGGGTGCTGCATCGCCACACGCACAGGCGGCGCCGGTTCGCTATACCTTCGCGGTCATCGCCGGCACCTTGCAAAGCCCTGCCGACGAGGCGCCGACCCAGCGGCTGATCGACGCGATCGGCCGTAACCGCGACATGTCTTTCATCGTCTACGACGGCAATCTGAAGGGGCCGAAGGAAGCGTGCCGCGACTCTCTGTACGAGCGGCGTCAGACGCTGCTGGAAGCGGCACGTCCAGCGCTGATCTTCATTCCGGGGCAGCACGACTGGACGGATTGCGGCACGGCCGAAGCAGGTGGCTTCGATCCGGTCGAACGGCTCGACCAGCTACGCCAGACGCTGTTTTCAGATAGCGCATCGATGGGGCAAAACCCGCTTGCCTTGACGCGCGAGAGCGAAGTCTCGCGGTTTCGGCCTTATCGGGAGAACGTGCGCTGGCAACTCGGCGACACGGTCTTCATCGGCCTGAACGCACCGGATGCAAATAATCATTATCTGACCGCCGGCGGGCGCAATGGCGAATTCGAAGATCGTGTCATCGCCAATGCGTTCTGGCTGGAGCACGCCGCCGAGTATGCGAAGCGGCGTGAAGCGCGCGCGATAGTGATTTTCATTCAGGGCGACCTGGATCCGGAACGCTACGAGCGGCCGGACCGTTTCGCCTGGTTGCGCTTTGCCCGCAATTCGCGGCGCGATGGTTTTCTGGAACTGAAGCGCAGCCTCGTCAAGGTCGCCGAGATCTTTCGCGGCCCCGTGCTGCTGATCCATTGCGACGACCAGCGCGCAACTGGCGGCTTCGTCATCGACCAGCCGTTGCGGAACGACAAAGGAGAGGTGGTGACGAATCTCACGCGCATCGCCATCGCGCCGCGTGACCGTCTCGACCAGTGGATTCAGATCGAAGCCGATATGGCGCGCCGGCCGCCATTCCGTGTGAGTGTCCGTGACGTGCCAAAAAATCTGCCGCTGCTGCCGGTGCAAACACAACCGGCACAGGCCGTACAGCCCGAGCCGGCATCCGACGAAACCGCACCGCCCGCATTGAATCAGTCTTTGAATCCGGCGTCGAATCTGCCACCGCTATTGCCGAACACGCCGCAGCCGGAGCAGCCGCTCGGCCCACCCATCAGTCCTCCGGCGGGCGGCGGTGGGGCAGCAGACATACCAGCCACGCCCAATAGCGCACCCAGCAACCCGGACGCCCCTGCCAGCTCAGTGCAGCGTGGGCCCTGACGGCTCTTCGTCGCCTTCGTCGTCATCCTCGTCGAGCACTTCCAGTCCATCCGCGCCGTGGGCATGCTCGTGCTGAATTTCGTCTTCGGTTGCAGGGCGCACGTCCTTCACCGTCAGCGCAAAGCGCAAGGCCATGCCGGCGAGCGGATGATTCCCGTCGAGCACCACCTTGTCTTCCGCCACGTCGGTCACGACGTAGACCAGCGAGTCGATATCCTCGTCGCCCTCTTCCGGCGTGCCTTCGAATTGCATACCGACTTCGAGCGGTTCCGGGAAGCGATTGCGCGGCTCGATCTTCACGAGATCGGGATCATATTCGCCAAACGCATCTTGCGGCTCGAGCTGGATCTGGGTCTCGAAACCAGCCTCATGGCCGTCGAGCTCTTCCTCGATCTTGGGGAACGTGCCATCATAGCCGCCGTGCAGATAGACCATCGGCTCGTCGCTTTCTTCAATCAGGTTGCCCTGCGCATCCGACAGCTTGTAAGCGACCGACACGACGGTGTTCTTTGCAATTTTCATTCGATTCTCCAGAATACAACTCACATTATACGATGCCCAAGCGGCCCCTTGACCACCCGGCGCACGCAGCTTCTGCGCGGATTCCTTCGCCGGTTCTGCCGCCCTCGCCCGACGTGCCCACGCCGCTGCTCGGCAATCTCACTCCGGCGCAATTCATGCGCCGGTACTGGCAAAAGAAACCTCTGCTGATCCGTCAGGCGATCCCGAACATCGCCGCGCCGCTCTCGCGCGACGAACTGTTCGACCTCGCCGACCAGGAGGAAGTCGAAGCGCGCCTGATCACGCACTTTCGCAACAAATGGCAACTGGAGCACGGACCGTTCGCGGCCGACGAATTGCCTTCGGCGAAGCAGCGCGCGTGGACTCTGCTGGTCCAGGGCGTCGACCTGCACGACGACCGCGCCCGCGCCCTGCTCGACCGCTTCCGCTTCGTGCCGGACGCCCGTCTCGACGATCTGATGATCTCCTACGCCACCGACGGCGGCGGCGTAGGCCCGCACTTCGACTCATACGACGTTTTTTTGCTGCAGGTGCACGGTAAACGCCGCTGGCGGATCAGCGCGCAGCGCGACCTGTCGCTGCGCCCGGGCGTCCCGTTGAAAGTTTTACAAAATTTCGAACCCGAAGAAGAATGGGTGCTTGAACCGGGCGACATGCTCTATCTGCCGCCGCACATTGCCCACGACGGCGTAGCCGAAGGCGAGTGCATGACCTGCTCGATCGGCTTTCGCGCGCCCTCCTCGACCGAGCTGACGGCGCAGTTTCTGTATCATCTCGCCGAGCGCGGGGAAAACGACGAGCGCCAAGAGCGCGCGCCGCAGTTGTATCGCGACCCGCAACAGCCCGCGGTGGCCCGCCCGGCAGAGCTGCCCGCAGCCCTGGTCGAACGGGTGGGCGCGATCCTTGCTCAGATCAAATGGGACGAGAAGGACATTGCGTCTTTCCTTGGCACTTATCTGAGCGAACCGAAGCCCACGGTCGTCTTCGATCCGCCTGAACAACCGCTAAACGAAGCGCGTTTTATTCAACGCGCTTCAAACTTTGGTCTCCGGCTCGACCGGAAGACGGTTTTGCTGTACAACAGCCGCTTTTTCTTCTTGAATGGAGAAGAAAATCGGCTCGCGAGCCTTAAAAAATGGTTGATCGAATTCGCTGATAGCCGGTGTCTGAGTGCGAAACGCTTTGTAACACTCTCGGATGATTCATCGGTGACAGCATTGCTGCACGAGTGGTATTGTGCGGGCTGGATACAAGTGGGCGAGCCTGTCTGAGGCTTGCCTGCCTGTTATGACGTAATGTGAAATTTTGTATGAGAAAGACAACGTATTGACCCCGGATTTGTCGACGGTCGATACGAAAGTGCATATAATTTCCGCCCAAGCCGTAGGGAAGATTCACGCTCTTGAAGTGCGTCTCCACCAGCGGCCCAGGTCGGTGTTGGAGCACATTACCGGTATTATTTTGCGCTGTTGCTTACCTTTAACCATAAAAGGACGTGATCATGAAGAAATCCCTCCTCGTAGCATCCCTGTTGGCAGCTGTGGCACTGGCTGCATGCAACAAGAGCAGCGACCAGGCAGCTGCCCCGGCTAGCGATGCATCGGCTGCTTCGGCACCTGCTGCTGCTTCGGATGCAGGCGCTGCTGCTTCGAGCGCTGCTGCTGCGAGCGACGCTGCTGCTTCGGCTACTACCGCTGCTTCGGACGCAGGCGCTGCAGCTTCGGATGCTGCAGCTTCGGCTGCTGCTCCGGCTTCGGGCGCAAGCCAGTAAGCTGTCGTACAGGGTTCGCCTCTGGGCGAAAACTACATCGGCAGATCAACCCGGTCTACCGGTGTAGTAAAGCAAAACGCCACGGATTCACATCCGTGGCGTTTTGCCATTCTGAAGCCGCTTTTTCAGCGCAGCTTATTCACATTTGCCGTTATTTCAGGCCAGCGCTTGTAACGCTGACCTTTCCCCGCTGACTCATTCAATCCAGACCCGATTTTCAGCCTGCCAGTGGCGCCGCACGCTCTTCGAAGAACTCGCGCACCACGTCGATCTCACGGGTTCGCTTGAAAGGCGGCAGGCTCTGCCATATACGGCGCCCATAGGGTTTGTCGACCAGACGGGTATCGCAGATCATCAACACCCCACGATCGGTCTCAGCGCGAATCAGACGCCCTGCGCCCTGCTTGAGCGTGATCACCGCCTGCGGCAACTGGTGAACCGCAAACGGGCTCAAACCCTTCTTGGTCAGCGCGTCGAGTCGCGCCGCAAGCACGGGGTCGTCAGGCGGCGCAAACGGCAGCTTGTCGATCACGACGAGCGAAAGCGCATCGCCGCGCACGTCCACCCCTTCCCAGAAGCTCTGGCTGCCCACCAGGATTGCATTGCCGTACGAGCGGAAGCGATCCAGCAGTTCCGTGCGGCTCGCGTCGCCCTGCACCAGTAGCGGGTAGTTCCAGCCGCGTGCTTCGATCGTTTCGCGCAGCTTGTTCGCAATCTTGTCGACCGCACGCAGGGTCGTGCACAGCATGAACACGCCGCCGCCCGATGCCTCGATGGCCGGCAGCGCGGCTTCAAACACTGCGTCGGTGAACATCGGCGAGGAAGGTTGTGGCAGATTGCGCGGCACGTACAGCAGCCCTTGGGCCGGGTAGTCGAACGGGCTCGGCAACGTCATCGAGCGGCGCGCGTTCAGACCCATCTGCGCGGCATAGTGCGTGAAATCGCCGCGCACCGAGAGCGTCGCGGAGGTGAAGATCCACGCCCGCGGCACGCCGGCGCGCTGCTTGGCGAAGATCGGCGCTACCGACAGCGGCGTCTCATGCAACTGTACGGTATGCGCGAAGACTTCGATCCAGCGCACTTTTTCGTTCGGATCGGATGCGGCAGTTTTGGTGTCCAGAGCGCCGCTCGCCGCGTCACGTTCGGTGTCGGTAGGCGGCGTGGTCCAACCGGCCAGGATGCCCTGCAGTTCGCGGGCGCGCCGCAAGCAAACGCCAATCGACTCGGCGCGCTCCGCCTGGCTCGACAAGGCGTCAGCGAGCGCGGTCAGTTCGGTTTCCAGCGTTTCGAGTGCGGGGAACAACGGATGGTCGTCGGGCAACTGGCCGATCGACAGACGCACCGAGTCTTCCCTGAAGGCGAGCCGCACGTCGCGCGCCGAACGTTCGAGCGCCGCACCCAGCTTCACCCAGTCGACTACCTCACGCGCGTGACCGAGCCCTTCGGCCACCGAATCGCGGGCCAGTTCGAGAAACTGTGCGGTCGACAGCGTCTCGCCGAAGAACAGCGTCGCAGTCTCCGGCAATTGATGCGCTTCGTCGAAGACGACCGTATTGGCGGTAGGCAGCAGTTCGGCCATGCCCGTGTCGCGCAGCATGATGTCGGCAAAGAACAGGTGGTGATTGACCACCACGATATCGGCCTGCTGCGCCTCGCGGCGCGCCTGCATCACGAAGCAATCCTTGTAATGCGGACACTCCTGACCGAGGCAATTGTCGCGAGTCGAGGTGACCATCGACCAGACCGCAGCCGTCTCCGGCACGCTCGCGAGCTCGGCCTTGTCGCCGGTACGCGTGATCTTCGCAAAACGGACGATGTCCTGCAGATACGAGGTTTCCTGGCGGGACGGCAAGCGGCCGTTGTCGGCTGTGCGCTGCAGATAGTAGTGGCACAGATAGTTCGCGCGACCCTTGAGCATCGCTACGGTGACCGGCACGGCCAGCGCATCGCGCACGGTTGGGATATCGCGCTGGAACAACTGGTCCTGCAAGTGCTTGGTACCGGTCGAGACGATTACCTTGCCGCCCCACAGCATGGCCGGCACGAGGTAAGCATACGTTTTGCCGGTGCCCGTCCCCGCTTCCACGATCAGCGTGTTCTCGCCGCCTTCGAGGCTGCCTGCGGCGTCGCTCGCGTCCGCAGCGGTGTCCGGCTGAGGTTCGCCTGCGGCGGGTTGCAAGCGCCGCGCGGGCCGCTTCTGCGCCTCGAACATGGCCGGCTCGGGCATGGCGCGGCCCGAGGCCTCCATGGCGGCGGCAACGGCGCGCGCCATCTCGATCTGCGATGCACGCGAACGGTAACCATCGATCTGCCGCGCGAGCAGGCCATCAGCGGCGAAAATATCGTCCAGTTCGGTTTTGCGGCGGGGATTCAACGACGACGCGAGCGCGCTCTCAGCGGCGCGCGGGTCGCGAGCGGGGGCTTCGTCATCCGACGAGCTGCGCGAAGAAGTAACAAGCGGTGAATTCAAGGCAAGCGTTTCCTGCAAAATCCGGTGCGCGCGTGGCGACCCGGCGCCTGCCAGGTCGCGAGTCTAGGCGCGCGCGTCCGGTTCGAGCTGCAACTGCAGCAAGATAATGGTGTCCTTGACCTTGAGCTTGCGCTTTTTAAGGCGCTGCAGTTCGAGGTCGTCGAAGCCGGGCTCATCCGACATTTTGTCGATCAGACGGTCCAGTCCACTGTGCTCCGATTCCAGTTGCAGAATGCGGTCCTGAAGTGCGTTCGCGTCGATGACGTGATGATGGTCGCGCATGCTCGCCTCCTCTCCCTATGCGGCGCAGGCTGCCTCGTGCAGCACAGACGCCTCAGGTTGCTGTCCGGCTAAAACGCGTTACTGCTGCTTTTGCTGCTTTTGCTGCTCCTGCTGTTGCTGCTGTTCCTGCAACTGCTGTTGCTGTTTTTGCGCGGCCTTGTCGGCAGCCTGCTTCTGGCGCGTCTCGACGTCCTGCTTGTGCTGCGCGGCCGTCTCCTGCTTGCGCTGATAGCTCTCCTGCTTCTCGGTGCGTTCCTGCGCCTTCTGTGCGCCCTGCTGACGGGCCTGCTCGAGCTGGGTCTGGAAGTTCGCCTGCTGGTTGGCAGCTGCCTGCGGCGCAGCGTTACCACGTTGCGCCTGATCCAGCGCATGCTGCTGCGTTTTCTGCTGATAGGACTGCTGGTTGGCAGCCGCCTGCGGCGCACTGATACCACGTTGCGCCTGGTCCAGCGCATGCTGCTGCACTTTCTGCTGATAAGACTGCTCGTTGGCCGCGCGCTGTGGCGCCTCAGCCGCACGCTGCGCCTGATCCAGCTGATGCTGGCGCTGTTTGTCTTCGAACGCCGATGCGTTGCGCGCATCGTCCGCGGCGCGCTGCGGCGCATTGGCTTCGTCCCGCGCACGCTGCAGCGCCGCCTGCTCGTCGCGCTGCTGCGCGCGCGCCGTACGCTGCTCCGCGTCGAGCGCGAGCTGTTCCCTGCGAATATCGGCCTGCACGGTGCGCATCCTGTCCCGTGCCTTGCCGATGCAATAGTTCACGAAAAACTTGCTATAACAATCATGTACGGCAACGCCGTACTCATAGCTGTTTTCTGCGCCACGGCGATTCAGGTCCGCTTGCCGCTCGTCGAAACTGCCGCCGCCCGTTCCGCCGTCCGCGCTCGTCGCTGCGGCATCCGACGCAGCCGCTGACGCGCCCGCTCCACCACTCATCTGCCCATTATCGGAGCCTGGCGCCTTGCTTGCAGCCCCGGAGCCTTCGCCCCCTGTCGAACCCGCGGAGGCGGCCGACGGCGCGGACATGACCGGCTCCGTTACCACCGGCTGGTCTTGCGCAAACGCCGGTGCGGACACGGCGAAAGAGGCGGCGGCAACGCCAAGCGCAGCGCAGGTGAATAGCGGTGCGGCAAGCTTGACGGCAAGCGGAGCACGTGGAAAACGGGAGATCGGCAACGTCGTAGATGGGCAACGGAACATGCCCGAAATTCTATCACCCCGCGGTTGAGCCCTTTGGCATTTATGGCAAAATGCCCCGCTTCAGCAACCCGGTCGCAACGCGCACGCGTCTCGCGTGCCGCCATGCGCGGCCCTAGATCGAGTCCGGCAGGAACACCTAGACCCTATGACGGAAACCGTAGCACTCAAGATCGTACAGCGTATCGCCAGCGAACTCTCCGTCCAGCCGCGCCAGGTCGCAGCGGCGGTGCAACTCCTCGACGAAGGCGCGACTGTTCCGTTTATCGCGCGTTACCGCAAGGAAGTGACCGACAACCTCGACGACACGCAGTTGCGTAATCTCGAAGAACGGCTCCTGTATCTGCGTGAACTGGAAGACCGGCGCGCGACGATCCTCGCGAGCATCGACGAACAGGGCAAGATGACCGACGAGCTGCGCGCCGCGATCGAAGCTGCGGACAGCAAACAGGTGCTGGAAGATCTGTATCTGCCATACAAGCCGAAACGCCGCACGCGCGCGCAGATCGCCCGCGAAGCGGGACTCGAGCCCCTGGCTCAGGCGTTGCTCGCCAATCCGCTACTGGATCCGCAGACCGAAGCCGCTCAATACGTGGACGCCGAAAAAGGCGTGGCCGACGTCAAGGCGGCGCTAGACGGCGCGCGCGACATCCTGTCGGAGCAATTCGGCGAAACCGCCGAGCTGCTCGGCAAACTGCGCGAGTACCTATTCAATCAGGGTGTGGTGTCGTCGAAAGTGGTCGAAGGCAAGGAAAACGCGGAAGAAGAGAAATTCCGCGACTACTACGACTATTCGGAAACCATCAAGACGGTGCCGTCGCACCGCGCGCTCGCGCTGTTCCGCGGCCGCAACGCCGGTGTGCTGATGGTCAAGCTGGGTCTCGGCGAAGAACTGGACGCGCAGGTGCCGCATCCGGGCGAAGCGCTGATTGCGCGCCACTTCGGCATCGCCAACCAGAACCGGCCGGCCGACAAGTGGCTCGCCGACGCGTGCCGCTGGTGCTGGCGCGTCAAGGTGCAGCCGCACATCGAAAACGAGCTGCTGACCAATCTGCGCGAACAGGCCGAACATGAGGCGATCCGCGTGTTTGCGCGCAACCTGAAGGATCTGCTGCTGGCCGCGCCGGCAGGACCGAAGGCCGTGATCGGTCTCGATCCGGGTATGCGCACCGGCGTGAAGGTCGCCGTAGTCGACCGCACAGGCAAGGTGCTCACCACCGACGTGATCTATCCGCATGAGCCGCGCCGCGACTGGGACGGCTCGATCGCCAAGCTGGCGCGCATCTGCGCGCAGACCCAGGCCGAGCTGATCAGCATCGGCAATGGCACGGCGTCGCGAGAAACCGACAAGCTGGCGAGCGAGCTGATCGCGCGTCATCCGGAGTTCAAGCTGCAGAAGATCGTCGTGTCCGAAGCCGGCGCGTCGGTGTATTCGGCATCGGAGCTGGCGGCCAAGGAATTCCCCGACATGGACGTGTCGCTGCGCGGCGCGGTGTCGATTGCGCGCCGTCTGCAAGACCCGCTCGCTGAACTCGTGAAGATCGAACCCAAGGCGATTGGTGTCGGGCAGTATCAGCACGACGTGAACCAGCGCGAACTGGCACGCTCGCTCGACGCAGTGGTCGAGGATTGCGTGAATGCCGTGGGCGTGGATGCAAACACGGCGTCCGTGGCGCTGCTCGCACGTGTCTCCGGTCTGAATGCGACGCTTGCACGCAATATCGTCGATTTCCGCGATGCGAACGGTCCCTTCCCGTCGCGCGATCATCTGCGCAAAGTGCCGCGTCTCGGCGACAAGACCTTCGAACAGGCCGCGGGCTTCCTGCGTATCAACAACGGCGAAAATCCGCTCGACCGGTCGTCGGTGCACCCGGAAGCGTATCCGCTGGTCGAGCGCATGCTCGCGAAGATCAACAGGCACGTCGGCGAAGTGCTGGGCAATCGTGAAGCGCTCTCCGGCCTGTCGCCGGCCGAGTTTGTCGACGACCGCTTTGGTCTGCCAACCGTGCGCGATATTCTGGCCGAACTCGAAAAACCGGGCCGCGATCCGCGCCCTGAGTTCAAGACCGCCACCTTCCGCGAAGGCGTCGAAAAGGTCTCCGACCTGTCGCCCGGCATGGTGCTCGAAGGCGTCGTGACCAATGTCGCGGCCTTTGGCGCGTTCATCGATATCGGCGTGCACCAGGACGGCCTCGTCCACGTGTCGGCCATGTCGACGAAGTTCATCAAAGACCCGCACGAGGTCGTGAAAGCCGGCCAGATCGTCAAGGTCAAGGTGCTCGAAGTGGACGTGAAGCGCCAGCGCATTTCGCTGACCATGCGTCTCGCGGACGAATTCGGTGCAGCAGGCGCAGCAGGGTCGGCGCCGCGCAGCGGCGGTCAGCAGGAGCGCGGCGGTGCACGAACAGGCGGTGGCGCTGCTCGCGGTGCTGCGCAACGTTCGCGTGAACCGGAACCGGGTGGCGCAATGGCTGCGGCGTTCGCCAAGCTCAAGCGCTAACTCAAGCGCCAAGCCAGCGCACGGCGCCCGTCGCACAGCAGGCGCCGCACAGCAAAAAACCCACGCAAAACATTTGCGTGGGTTTTTTGTTACCCCCTTGCTGCGCCGCGCGTAGTTCGCGGGCGAGGTGCAGCGTCAAACCTCAAATCTCAAACTTCAAATCTCGATCTTCGTCCCCAACTCCACGACGCGATTAGCCGGAATGCTGAAGAAATCGGTCGGCTTGGCTGCGTTCTGATGCATCCAGGCAAACACCCGCTCGCGCCAGACCGACATGCCGGGCAACTGCGTCGGCACCACCGTTTCGCGTGCGAGGAAAAACGACGTGTCCATCAATTCGAAGGTCATGTCGTGCATGCGGCCCACGTCGGTCAGCACCGCCTTCACATCCGGCGTCTCATTGAAACCGTATGCCGCCTTCGCGAGGAACAGGCCACCGCCGATCTCTTTCACCGTAACGCGATCCGTGTCGTTCACATAAGGAATGTCGAGCGTCACGAAGGTCAGGAAAATGGTGCGCTCGTGGAGTACCTTGTTGTGCTTCAGATTGTGCAGCAGGCTCACCGGGACCAGTGTCTCACTGCCGGTCAGATAGATCGCCGTGCCCGACACGCGATGCGGCGGATGCGCCAGTAACCCTTGCAGGAACGGCATCAACGGAATACCGTCGGCGGCCGTGCGCTCCTTGACGATCATCCTGCCCTTGAACCACGTCATCAGCAGGAAGAATAGCAACGCGCCGATACCGAGCGGCAGCCAGCCGCCCTCCTCGACTTTCAGCAGGTTGGCGCCGAAGAAGCCGAGATCGACCACCATCAGGCCGCCGATAATCGCCGCGACCAGCAGCTTGTTCCACTTCCACACGTTCACCATCACCACGCAGGCCAGCACCGTGGTGATCACCATCGTGGCCGTCACCGCGATACCGTAGGCCGCCGCCAGGTTGTCCGAGCTCTTGAAGGCCACCACGATGCACAGGATGATGAACAGCAGTAGCCAGTTGACCACCGGCACGTAGATCTGTCCTATCGCCAGATCCGACGTGTGCAGGATTTTCATGCGCGGAACGTAGCCGAGCTGGATTGCCTGGCTCGTCAGCGAATAGGCGCCGGAGATCACCGCTTGCGACGCAATCACGGTCGCCACCGTAGACAGCACGACGAGCGGCAGCAGCGCCCAGTCAGGCGCGAGCAGGAAAAACGGGTTTTCGATGGCGGTCGGGTCGTGCATCAGCAACGCGCCCTGGCCAAAGTAGTTCATCACCAGCGACGGCATCACGAGCACGTACCAGGCCATCCGGATCGGCTTGGCGCCGAAGTGGCCCATGTCGGCATACAAGGCTTCGGCACCGGTCAGCACCAGCACGACCGAACCGAGCACGACATACGCCTGCAGCACGTGCGCCGCCATGAACGAATACGCGTAATACGGATTGAGCGCACGGATCACGGTGGGCGACTGGACGATGTGGATGATGCCGAGCAGCCCGATCACCGCGAACCAGATGACCATGATCGGTCCGAACAGACGCCCCACCAGCGCGGTGCCGTGCCGCTGGATCCAGAACAATGCAATGAGAATAATGATGGTGAGCGGCAGCACCAGATGCGACAGATGGGGCGAAGCGATCGCCAGCCCCTCGACCGCGGAGATCACCGAGATGGCCGGTGTAATCACCGCATCGCCGTAAAACATGCAGGCGCCGAAGATGCCCAGCATCACCAGCAAGCCGGCCAGCTTCTTTTTCGGATCCACTGAGCGCAAGGCCAGCGCCATCAGGGCGAGCACACCGCCTTCACCGTTGTTGTCCGCGCGCATGACGAACATCACATACTTGACGCTGACGACGATCACGATCGCCCAGAACAGCAGCGAGATCACGCCGAGGATGGACTGCTCGGTCAGCGGAATACCATGCGCCGGGCTGAACGCCTCCTTCAGCGAGTACAACGGGCTCGTGCCGATGTCGCCGAACACCACTCCGACCGCAGCCAGTGCGAGCGTGGGCAAAGGCTGTTTGTGCACGTGATGGCTATCTGTCATAAACGCAGGGTATCCGTTTTGATCGGAAAAACGAGCGCTATTCTAAACTGACTGTAAGGTAGCGCTCCCGCATGTTGTGCCTACACCACGTGAGCCCCTTGCACAAACCCGTGTCTTGCCTGCAGCCTGCCAATCGCGGGCGCCAGACCGGCTATCGCGATGCCACCCACGCACATTGCGTGCCGCGCACAAACGAAGCACGCGCGCAAAAAAAAACGGAGCCCCAAAAGGGCCCCGTCTTGACGGATTCGATACGACACGCGGAACGTGCCGGCTCGCATCACTTGTCCGATCGGTCCTGCGCAGTGCCGCGCTTGATCCACGCGCCGAGGTTATGCGGACGCACTGTGTCCCACTCCTCGAACGGCTGATGAATCCACGGATTAGTGGGCAGGAATTGCACGTGGTAATCGGGCGTCACCTTTGAACACCCCTTGTACCAGAGCACCGCGGAACGCACCGCCGTGATGGCCGGATAGCGTTCTTTCAGATGCTGTTGCACGCGAGCCAGCGTCACACCCGAATCGACCAGGTCGTCGACCAGCAGCACGTTGCCGGACAGCTCGCCGCGCGTCATCGTGATGTATTGCGCGATGTCGAGTTCGCCCTGCTCCGTACCGGCCGCTTCACGATACGAACTGGTTGCCAGAATCGCCAACGGCAGATCGTAAATACGCGAAAGCTGGTCGCCCACACGCAAACCGCCGCGCGCGAGGCACAAGATCTTGTCGAACTTCCACCCGGACTCATGAACGGACAGCGCCAGCATTTCGATCAGGCGGTGATACTCATCCCAACCGACCCACAGGTTCTTGTCGTCGTTACGCGGGTCCTTCATCGCAATCATGGGTACACCCTGCGTCATGAGTTAAACCTTGAACGGGTGACGAAGCAGAATCGTCTCGTCACGATCCGGACCGGTCGAAACCATGTCGATCGGCACGCCTGCCACTTCCTGCACACGCGTCAGATAAGCGCGGGCGTTCGCCGGCAGCTTGTCCCACTCCTTGATGCCGACGGTGCTTTCCTTCCAGCCACCGAACGTCTCGTACACCGGCACGCAACGGGCCACTTCCGTCGCACCGCGCGGCAGGATATCGCAGGACTTGCCGTCCACCGTATAGCCGACACACAGCTTCACTTCCTCGAGACCGTCGAGCACGTCGAGCTTGGTCATGCACAAACCCGAGATACCGTTGATCTGGATCGAGCGGCGCAGCGCAGCCGCGTCGAGCCAGCCGGTGCGGCGCGGACGGCCGGTGACCGAGCCGAATTCCTTGCCGACGGTTGCCAGGTTGAGGCCGATCTGATCCTGACGATCGACGTTGTCCGCATCGTACAGCTCGCTCGGGAACGGACCCGAACCGACGCGCGTGCAATACGCCTTGGTGATGCCGAGGATGTAGTTCAGCTTTTGCGGACCGACGCCTGCACCTGCGGTAGCCGCACCGGCCACGCAGTTGCTCGACGTGACATACGGATAAGTACCGTGGTCGATGTCGAGCAGCGTGCCTTGCGCACCTTCGAACAGCAGATTGTTGCCCTTGGCGTTTTCGTCATACAAGCGGCGCGATACGTCCGTCACCATCGGCTTCAGGCGATCCGCGTAGCTCAGCATCGTGTCGAGCGTTTGCTGGAAGTCGACAGCGTCGACGCCCAGGTATTGCGTGAGCACGAAGTTGTGGTAATCGAGATTTTCACGCAGACGTTCGGCGAAGCTTTCCGGCTCGAACAGGTCCTGCACGCGCAGACCGCGGCGCGCCACCTTGTCTTCGTAAGCTGGTCCGATGCCACGGCCCGTGGTGCCGATCTTGGCCGCGCCACGACGCTTTTCGCGACCTTGGTCGATAGCGATGTGATACGGCAGGATCAGCGTGGTGGCTTCGGAAATGAAGAGGCGATTCTGGACATCGACTCCGGCGGCCTCGAGCTCGCCAATTTCCTTGAACAGCGCTTCCGGCGACAACACCACGCCATTGCCGATGTAGCACGCGACGCCGGGATGCATGATGCCCGACGGAATCAAACGCAAGATGGTTTTCTTGCCGCCGATGATAAGCGTGTGACCGGCATTGTGACCGCCCTGGAAGCGAACGACGCCTTGAGCGTGGTCCGTCAACCAGTCGACGATCTTGCCCTTGCCTTCATCACCCCATTGGGTCCCCACGACGACGACGTTACGTCCGGGGTTCACATTCACTGCGCTGGCAGACATGTTGTTTCGTAAGCTGGTTAAAAACGTATTCTACCTATCTTCGCGGAACCTTCCGAATTTTTCCGTTTCCGCTCAACGGTATGGACGTTGTTCTGGGTATATCGAAATAGCGCGGTCCGGCACCGCGCCGATCTTTTGCAACGCTAAAACAACTGATCAGGAACGCGGTTTGACAAGCCACGCGCCGTCGCGCTCGACCAATACACGGTCGCAAGCAAACTCGTCGAGCGCGTGATCGTGACCGGGCAATGCCTGGATCACCACTTCGCCGGCATCTCGCAACGTGGCCACTGCGGCGCGCAGTGCGTCATCGTGCTGCCAGGGGGCGAGAATCGCGCTGCTGCGTGCCTCGATGGGCGAGATACGCGCCACTTCACGCAAATCCAGCGAGAAGCCGGTTGCTGCGCGCGCACGTCCGTAGGCTTGTCCCACGTGGTCGTAACGACCGCCACGCGCCACCGCGTTCGGCACACCGTCCACGTAGGCCGAGAACATCACGCCGCTGTGGTAAGCGTAACCGCGCAGATCGGCGAGGTCGATCATCACCTCCGCACCGTCCACCTGGCTCGCGAGGAACGCCAGGTCGTCGAGCGCACGGGCGATTTCCGGCGTATCCGGCAAGCGTGCGCGTGCTTCTCCGAGTACCGAGGCGTCGCCGTAGAGCGACGGCAAGGCACGCAGCGCATCGCGCGTAACCGGGGTGAGATTGGCCGTCAGTTCGGCGAGACGCGGCACGTCCTTGCCAGCAAGCGCTTCATACAGCGACTCGCCAAGCGCCGCCGCAGCGGGTTCCGCGTCGATCAGCGCCGCCAGCACGCCGGCATGGCACAGGTCCAGACGCACCCGGGCGAGACCGGCCAGACGCAGCGCATCGAGCATCAACTGCTGGATCTCGAGATCCGCTTCCAGCCCGGCGTGCCCGTAGATTTCCGCGCCGATCTGGATCTGCTCGCGGGTTGCGTGCAGTCCGCGCGGACGCGTATGCAGCACGTTGCCGGCATAGCACAGGCGCGTCACGCCCTGACGGTTCAGCAAGTGCGCGTCGATGCGCGCCACCTGCGGCGTCATGTCGGCGCGCAGGCCGAGCGTGCGGCCCGACAACTGGTCGACCAGCTTGAACGTGCGCAGATTCAGGTCGTGGCCCCCGCCGGTCAGAAGCGACTCGAGGTATTCGAGCAGCGGCGGCATGACCATCTCGTAGCCGTAGACGCGAAAGCGGTCCAGCAGATGGCGCCGCAACTCTTCGATCTTGCGGGCTTCCGACGGCAGCACGTCGGCAATATTCTCGGGAAGTAACCAGGTCGACATCGATACAGTCCTACGACGGTGAACACGGCGCCTGGGCGCGCCGGTAAATAAGAATGATGGACAGCTTGCGCACGAGCCCGGCCGTTTGGGCCACGGCTGGGTCCGCCGCGGCTTTTTGGGCCGGACGAACGTGCTGACACGCGCCTCGTCGCGGCGCGGATGCACATGCCTCTCGCGGGCGGCGAAGGTTGACGGGATGCCCGACTCTACACCCCAGCGCGGCAACCGCGCGCCGATTCAGGTCGCGATATACAGCAACAGCAGACCGAGCACCATCACGATCAGCCCGCCAATACGGATCTGATGAGGGGGCCGCTCCGCTATTTTACGAAACGTATCGCGCCAGGCGCTGGGAAAAACGAAGGGGAACATGCCCTCGATGATCAGCATCAGTGCGATCGCAAGCAACAACGAGCCGGCTATATCCATGCGAGTGAGGGTGCCGCGATACGTACGCCGCGGCGCTCCGGTAATCAGTGTTTGCGCGGTGTGGCGACGGCGTCCGGTGACACGTCACCGGTCGGGCTACGCATGAAGCGGAAAAACTCGCTGCTCGAATCGACCACGATCACGTCGTTCGGCTTGAAGGTGTTCCGGTAGGCCAGCATGCTCTGGTAGAACTGGTAGAACTGCGGATCGCGACCATAGGCGTCCGCGGCGATGGAAGCTGCCTTGCCGTCGCCCCCGCCCTTGATCGTCTGCGCCTGCATGTACGCGTCCGCGAGCAATGCCTGCTGCTGGGTGGCGGCATCCGCCTTGATCTGATCGGCTTCGGCCACGCCCTTGGCGCGTTCCGCGCTGGCGGCCTGTTCACGCGCCGCGCTCATGCGCTTGTAGACGGAGTCGGTCATGGCTGCCGGAAAATCGACCCGCGCCAACTGGATGTCGACGACCTCGACACCGAGCGAAGCGGCCGCGGCCGCCATCGCAGCGCGTGCTTCGTCGGCGAGCGCCTGCTGTTTGCCCAACGCGTCGGCCAAGGTGACCTTGGCAAACGCATCGCCTAGCGCGCTTCGCGACAGCAGGGCGAGACGGTCCGGCAATGTCTGGTCGTCGCCCTTGGTTTGCGCGAACAGCTTGAGCGCATCCGTCACGCGAAACTTGACCACCGGGTCCACCAGCAAGTCCGTTTTGTCAGACGTGACGTAACGGTCTTCGTCCGGCGTATCCAGTGTCTGGATCCGGTTGTCGACCAGCATCAGGGTTTGCAACGGCGGCGGCAGTTTGACGTGCAGGCCTGGGCCGAGCAGCGCGGGCGCCGCATCGTCACGACCAGCCAGCACTGCCATATGACGCTGATCGACCACGAATACCGTCGACGAAGCCGCAAACAGCAGCACCACGATAACCACGACGAGCGCAATGATTCGATTCATGTTGGCGCTCCTCACTGAATGTCGTCTTCGCGGCCGCGGCTGCGGAACGCGTCGCGCGAACGCAAAGAATCGCTGGCCGCGTCGGTGTCGCTCGCCGCGGTGGCGGCTGCGGATGCCGGAGCCGATGCCGCGGCACCGCTCGCCGCCTGCGGCGCGACCACAGCTGGAGCCGACACCGCAGCGGCGCCGGACGCCGCGCCAGCGGCTGCGGCTTCAGCTACACGCTGACGCGTCGCCTCGACCAGTTTGTCGAGCGGCAGATACAACACGTTGTTAGCAGCCTTGCTGTCGACAAATACCTTCGTCGTATTCGAATAGATATGCTGCATGGTGTCCAGGTACATGCGCTCGCGGATCACCGCTGGCGCTTTGGAGTACTGCTCGTAGACCTGCTTGAAGCGCTCGGCGTCGCCTTGCGCCTGAGCCACGACCTGGTCGCTATAGGTCTTTGCCTCGTCGACGAGACGCGCCGCGTCGGCCTGGGCATGCGGCAGCAAATCATTGGCATACGCCTGGGCGTCCGCCTTCGCGCGTTCGCGATCCTGATGCGCCTTCGCAGCATCGTCGAAAGCAGCCTGCACCTGCTCAGGCGCCTGCACGCCCTGAATAGTCACGCCCGTCACCACGAGCCCGGTCTTCGATTCGTCCAGGGAATGCTGGATCGCATCCGACAGTTGCTGGCGGATTGCTTCGCGATCCTGATAGAGGATGTCGTCGGTGCTGCGCGCGCCGACGATGTTGCGCACTGCGGCCTGTGCGGCCAGCACCACGCTCTGATCGGGGTCGACGCTGCGGAACAGATAGTCGGTCGCGCTGCGCACCTGGTACTGCACGGCAAAGCGCACATCGACGATGTCCGCGTCATGCGTGAGCAGCGCCGAATCCTTGACGTTCGCCGCCCGCACCACATTGTTGCGACCGATTTCCACCTGACGCACATCGCCGATATTGACCAGCTCCTGCGCTTCGAACGGATACGGCAGGCGCCAATGCACACCCTGCGTCGCGGTATAGCGATACTGGCCGAATTGTGTCACCACGCCGGCCTGGCCGTCCTGCACGACGAACACGCCGCTGCCGAGATAGATGGCGATCAGCACACCGATCACGATGCCCACGCCGATGCGTGCGCCGCGCCCGTCGTCCGGGCGACCTGCGCCCCCACCCGTGCCCTTGCGACCGAAGATGCTGCTCAGGCGGCGATTGAAATCCCGCCACATTTCGTCGAGATCGGGCGGCCCATCGCCATCCTTGCCGTTCTGCGGACGCTTGGGCTCGTTCGGCCGTTGCTTCGCACCATTGCCGTCACCCCGGCCCCAGCGCGGATCGTTCATCGAAAGAATGGCGCGCAGGCGCAGCCAGATACTCCGCTCGTTGTAATCGTTCACCTGTGTTCGTTCACCAGAGTAGACAGCGGGTCAGTGCAATTGGAACGGGTCAGTGCCCGAGTTCTGGGACCTTGCGGTCGTCGCGCGGTTCAGCAAGCCGGTGATCTTCCTCCGGCCCCACGCGCTGCTCGTCGGAAAGAGGTTCGGCAGCCGCGATTTCGGCGATGGCAGCGCGCAGTGTGTCCAGCCCCTGCCCGGTGCGCGCGCTCAAAAAGACGCGCGAAATATTACCATACTCGTCCCGCTCGACCGCCTCGCCGCGGGCCGCCAGCTCAGGTACGGCGTCGATCTTGTTGAACACCAGCACCTGGCGGATCGTGTCCGCGCCGATTGCGTGCAGCACCTCGTTGACCTGATCGATCTGATCGAGGCGCACCGCGCTCGATGCGTCCACCACGTGCAGCAGCAGGTCCGCGTGAATGGTTTCTTCGAGCGTGGCGCGGAACGCGGCCACCAGTTGGTGAGGCAACTCGCGGATGAAGCCGACCGTGTCGGACACCACCACCTGCCCCACTTCGTCGCCGAGATAGACGCGCCGCGAAGTTGTATCGAGCGTCGCAAATAGTTGGTCCGCGGCATAGGCCTGAGCTTTGGTCAGCGCATTGAAGAGCGTCGACTTGCCCGCGTTGGTATAGCCGACCAGCGACACCGACATCGTGCGATTGCGCTCGCGCGCGCGCCGCTGCGTGCCGTGCTGACGGCGCAATTTTTCGAGCCGCGTCTTGAGCGCCTTGATGCGCTCGCCGATCAGCCGGCGGTCGGTTTCAAGCTGGGTTTCACCCGGACCACGCAGGCCGATACCGCCTTTTTGCCGTTCCAGGTGGGTCCATGCGCGGATCAGCCGCGTGGACAGGTACTGCAACTGCGCGAGCTCGACCTGCAGCTTGCCTTCGTGGCTGCGGGCGCGCTGCGCAAAAATATCGAGGATCAGACTCGTACGATCGATCACACGCCTGTTAAGCGCTTGCTCCAGATTGCGCTGCTGGGCAGGCGCAAGAGCGTGATTGAAGATGACGAGTTCAATGTCGTTGGCCTCGCACGCAAGACGCAGTTCTTCGGCCTTGCCGCTGCCGACGAACATCTTGGCATCGGGACTGGACCGGCGTCCGGTGAGGGTAACGATGGGATTCGCGCCCGCGCTTTGTGCGAGCAGGCTGAGTTCTTCGAGACTGGCTTCGAAATCGATCTTACCGAAGTCGATGCCGACAAGCGCTGCGTTGGTCAAATTGGAGGGTATCAAAATGAAGCGGCCGGGAGAGATCGCCAAACGGGCGACACTGCGCCGGCCGAGACGAGAGGTTAGGACTGTTCGGAGTCCGGGTGGAAATTCACCGGACGGGCAGGCACCACAGTCGAAATGGCGTGCTTGTAGACCATCTGGGTGACCGTATTCCGGAGCAACACGACGTACTGGTCGAACGATTCGATGTTCCCTTGAAGCTTGATGCCGTTGACCAGATAGATCGACACCGGCACGTGCTCTTTACGCAGTGCGTTCAAAAACGGGTCTTGTAACAATTGCCCTTTGTTGCTCATAGCAAACTCCGTATTTTTTTGCAGGTTGACTAAATTGACGACGAAGAAAAAGAAATCCGTCGTCAACCGCTACACTATAGCCGATTTTCGTTTTTGCGCGAGCAGCCTGGCCATCCGGCCAAACCCAACACACATGCGGGTTTCAGCCTTTGTCCGCATAAGGGTTCGTCGATGATCTGAACTCTATGCGCAATGGAGTCCCGGTCAGGCCGAAAGTTTCCCTGAAGCGGTTTTCGAGGTAGCGTTTATACGTTTCCGTGATCGCGTCGAGCGCGTTGCCGTGGATCACGATGATCGGCGGGTTCTGCCCCCCCTGGTGAGCGTAACGGAGCTTCGGACGCACCGGACCCCGGCGGCGCGGCTGCTGGAATTCGACTGCGTCGATCAATGCGCGCGTCAGTCTCGGCGTCGGCAGCTTGGTCATTGCAGCCTTATACGCATCGTCGACCGAACGCATCAGTGGACCAATCCCGGTCTTCTCAACCGCGGAAATAAAGTGAAACTTGGCGAAGTCGAGAAATTTTAGTTTGCGCTCGAGATCCGCTTTGGTGCGCTCGCGCACATGCGGGTCGAGGCCGTCCCATTTGTTTACGCCAACAACTAGCGCGCGGCCCTGTTCGACCACGAAACCGGCGATGTGCGCGTCCTGATCCGAGATATCCTGGCGGGCGTCGAGCAGCAGGATCACGACGTTCGCATCCGAGATGGACTGCAACGTCTTCACCACCGAAAACTTCTCGATCGCCTCGAACACTTTCCCGCGGCGACGCAGGCCAGCCGTGTCGATCAGCGTGTAGGGCTTGCCCTGACGTTCGAAGTCGACGTAGATCGAATCGCGTGTGGTGCCGGGCATGTCGAACGCAATCACGCGCTCTTCGCCCACCAGCGCGTTGATCAAAGTCGACTTGCCGACGTTCGGGCGGCCGACGATGGCGATCTTGATGCCACGCGACGCCTTCTCCTCATCACTCTCTTCCGGCTGACCGGCGTAAGCGACTTCCAGCGCCTCGTTGATCATTTCGGTCACGCCGTCGCCGTGCGCCGCCGAAATGGCGCGCGGATCACCGAGACCAAGTTCGTAGAAGTCTGCTGCCACGGCGCTGTACTTCATCCCCTCGGCTTTGTTGACCACGAGGAAAATCGGCCGGCCGGTTTTGCGCAGATAGTCGGCGATCGACTTGTCCTGCGGCGCGAGACCGTTGCGGCCGTCGACGATGAACACGACGATGTCCGACTCCTCGACCGCCTGTCGGGTCTGCCGCGCCATTTCATGGAGGATGCCGTCTTTGGCGACCGGCTCGAAACCACCGGTGTCGACGACGAGGTACGGCCGTTCCCCCGTGCGCCCCTCGCCGTAGTGACGATCGCGCGTCAGGCCTGGCAGGTCGGCAACGAGGGCATCACGCGAACGCGTGAGGCGGTTGAATAGCGTGGATTTCCCCACATTGGGGCGCCCCACAAGGGCAATAACGGGTTTCATCAGATGTTGTTCACGGTGAAACGCGAGGTCGATATCGACCACCCCGCGCACGACGCCATGCGGCCGCGTCGCGGCTGCGTTTGACGCAAATTATCACGAATTCGGCCGGCCCCGGGTGTGCGGCATATATGCCCATCCAGGCGGACGTTGGGTTGGCTGTATGGGCGGCACGCCTGTGTGCGCCAGGTTCTATCTGTTCCAGACGGTGAGGCGGACCGTCTTGGGTGCAATTGCCGGACCAGCCGGGCCGACAATCCATGTTTCTGTCTTCTACTTGATCTGCTCAAGGCCATTCGATGACCTTGTGCCGGGACAAACCGTGCAGCGCGGGCGCTGCGCGACTGTCCTGCGGCAAAAAAGACGCGCGGCCGGCTAAGCCGGCCTGCGCGTCCTGCTGCGTAAGCCTCTTCTCGCGCTTAACGCGGACGGAAGCCGTACAGGTCGCCGTCGTGCGTCTGCACCACCAGCGTTTCGCCAGCCAAAACCGGGGCAGCGGTGATGGGGCTGCCGTCGGTCGGCATCCGTGCGACGAACGTGCCGTCGTCACGCGACAGGAAATGCACGAAGCCCTGGTAATCGCCGATCACAGCAGCGTGACCGAGCAGGTACGGCAGGCTCACTTCGCGATTCTTCAGCTTGTCGTTGCTCCATAATTGGTTGCCGTTCGTCGCGTCGAACGCGCTCACCACCGACCAGTCGTCGCCGCCCACCACGGTGTTTTCATCCTGGGCGACGCCCGTCGTGCTGGAGAACGCCTTTTCCCACACCGGACGGCCCGAGTTCGCATCGAAGCAGCCCATTTGCCCCTGGAACGTCACAGCGCAGGTTTCCGCTCCGACCAGCGTCGGCGGACCGGTGACGTCATTGATCCGTTCGACTTCGGTCACACCCTTCGGATACGACACCGGCGTTTCCCAGAAACTGTCACCCGTCTGAACGTTGATGGCTGCGAAGCTGCCACCCGGGAAGCCCGCGAGCACGGCCTGGTTACCCGCGAACGTCATGCCCGCCGACACGCGCAGATTGAGCGGCACGGCGCGATTGCGGTACACCCACTTCTGCTCGCCGGTTTGGGCGTTGAACGCGGTGATCTGACCGTCGACCGTACGCACGATCACGAAGCCATTACCCACCAGCGGCGGCGAAATGATTTCGCCGGGCGCCGTGTTCTTCCACAGTACCTTGCCGTCCTCGCCAAGCACGAAGACCTCGCCCTTGAGCCCGCCAACCGCTGTCAGTGTGCCGTCACTGCCCACACCGGCGGACAGGTCGCTGCCGACCTTGATGCGCCAGATGTCCTTGCCGGTTTGCGCGTCGATCTTCGCGACCGAGCCATTCGCGCCCGCGGCATACACCACGTTGCCGACCGCTACCGGCGAGAACAGGTAGCGCCCTGCCTTACCGACGCTGGACTTCCACGCCTGCTGCACGTTCAGCACGGGTTTGAACTCGGTGAGCGGCGTCGGTGCGCGGCGCTCGTCCTTCGTGGATGAGCAAGCCGTCACCATCAGGACGGTCATCGCACAGGCAACGGGCACAGCGTAGCGTTTCAGCAGATTCATCGGTTGACGTTGCATTTAGGGAGATTAATCAAATGGGACGGGCTGGACGTCGTGCGACGCTCAGCCGCCCAGCGCGTCCAGTTTGAACTGGATCAACTGGCGCGTGGATGTATCGGTCTTCGACAGTGCATCGAGCGCGAGCTGATAGGCCACACGTGCATCGGCACGCTTGCCCTCGGCCGCGAGCAGATCGCCGCGGCCGTTCGCCACTACGCCCTTGAAAGCATCCGATTGCGGCTCAGCCAGCAGCGCGAGGCCCTGGTCGTAAGCCTTGTCGTCCAGCAGCAACGACGCCAGACGCAACTTCGCGACCTGCTTGAATTCGTCGTCTTTGGCGTGATCGATCGCCCATTGCAACTGGGCCTTCGCACCGGCTTCGTCGCCCGCCACGTAGAGCGCCTTTGCCGCCACCAGCGCCGTCATCTGCGCATACGCGGTGCCGCCGAACTTGTCTTCCATGTCACCCGCCACGCGGGTCACCATGGCTTTATCGCCGGCGTTTACCGCCTGTTGCACCTCGTCGTACAGCACTGCGGCTTCTGCCGCCTGATGCCGCTGCCAGTAATTCCAGCCGTTCCAGCCCGCGGACGCGAGTAGCGCCACCAGCACGATCCACGTCGTGGAATTACCCCACTGTGCCCACCAGGCCTTCAACCCTTCAATCGATTCTTGTTCGTCGTGGTAACTCATCGCCAAGCGATTCCTTCTCTTTTTATTACCTTGTATGTGTCGAACCGCATGGCCGACGACACTGCAATTAGTCGTCGCCGTCTTCGGCGGATGCAACCATCGCATTGATTAGAAATTCGGTCAAGTCTTCGGCCGGCACGTTGTGTTGCTCGCTCTTATCACCATCCTGGCTGGCATTGCGCAGCGGCTTCACACCGACTGTGCCATTCGCAAGCTCGTCTTCACCGAGGATCACCGCAAAGGCCGCACCGCTTGCGTCTGCCCGTTTCATCTGCGACTTGAAGCTCGCCGTCTGGCCGTCGGGGCTGCAATGCAGGATCACGTCAAGGCCGGTGTCGCGCAGACGCTCGGCAATGATGAAAGCCTGTTCGCGCGCCGCGTCGCCCTGGTGGACCACGTACACATCGCAGCCTTCGTCTTCCGGCACGAGGTTCTCTTCTTTCAGCAGTTCGAGGATGCGCTCGACACCCATCGCCCAACCGCAGGCAGCCGTCGGCTTGCCGCCCAGTTGCTCGATGAGCGGGTCGTAACGGCCGCCGGCCGCCACCGTACCTTGCGCGCCGAGCTTGTCGGTCACCCATTCGAACACGGTCTGATTGTAATAATCGAGACCGCGCACGAGACGCGGATTGATCGTGAACGGCAGGTTGTTTGCCTTCAGGAGACGCTGCAGTCCTTCGAAATGCGCGCGCGATGCTTCACCCAGAAAATCAATCAGCTTCGGCGCGTTTTGCGCGACTTCCTGCATGGCCGGGTTTTTCGTATCCAGCACGCGCAGCGGGTTCGTGTACAGACGGCGCTTCGCTTCTTCGTCAAGCACGTCCATGTGCTTTTCCAGATAGGCGATCAACTCAACACGGTGGGCCGCGCGTTCTTCGGCGAGCCCCAACGAGTTGATTTCAAGACGAATGCCGATCAAGCCGAGGTCGTCCCACAACCGCTGGCACATCATGATGATCTCAGCGTCAGCATCCGGACCAGCAAAGCCCAGCGCCTCGACGCCCACCTGATGGAACTGGCGATAGCGACCACGCTGCGGACGTTCGTGACGGAACATCGGGCCGATGTACCACAGACGCTTTGGGCCGTCGTAAAGCATGTTGTGTTCAATCGAAGCGCGCACGACGGCAGCAGTATTTTCTGGACGCATCGTCAGGTTTTCGCCGTTCAGCGCGTCAGTAAAGCTGTACATCTCTTTCTCGACGATGTCCGTCACTTCGCCAATACCGCGCGTGAACAGTTGCGTATGCTCGACGATCGGTGTGCGAATGTTCTGGTATCCGTAAGAACGGAGCATCGACTTGACGGTCGCTTCGAAAAACTCCCACAGCCCTGCTTCCTGCGGGAGGATGTCGTTCATGCCCTTCACACCGGACAATTTCTCGAGCTTTTTCTTCTGTTCAGTCATCTGTGTTCGCTTGATACTTCTCAGTTGAGCGCGCTCGCGCGGCCATAAGTGCGCTCGACGTAGTCGCTCACGATTTGCTGGAATTCCTCGGCGATATGCTCACCGCGCAACGTCTTGACCTTCTCGCCGTCGATAAACACCGGCGCGGCCGGATTCTCGCCCGAACCCGGCAGACTGATACCGATGTTGGCCTGCTTCGATTCACCAGGACCGTTCACGATGCAGCCCATTACGGCGACGTGCATTTTCTCCACACCAGGATACTGATCGCGCCACACCGGCATCTGCTGGCGCAGATATGTCTGGATCTGCGACGCCAGTTCCTGGAACAGCGTGCTGGTGGTACGGCCGCAACCCGGGCATGCGATTACCATAGGCGTGAACGAACGCAGGCCCATGGTCTGCAGGATTTCCTGACCGACGATCACTTCGCCGGTACGCGGACCACCCGGTTCAGGCGTGAGCGAGATGCGGATCGTGTCGCCGATGCCTTGCTGCAGCAATACCGAAAGCGCCGCGGTCGACGCCACGATGCCCTTGGAACCCATGCCTGCTTCGGTGAGCCCCAGGTGCAGCGCGAATTCGCATCGGCGTGCGAGTTCGCGATACACGGCGATCAGGTCCTGCACACCGCTCACCTTGCACGACAGGATGATCTTGTCGCGGCCCAGACCCAATTCGACGGCGCGCTCGGCCGAGCCGATGGCCGACTGGATCAGCGCTTCATACATCACGCTCTGCGCTTCCCACGGTGTGGAGCGCGCGGCGTTTTCATCCATCATCTTCGCGAGCAGGTCCTGGTCGAGACTGCCCCAGTTGACGCCGATACGTACCGGCTTGTCGTACTGGATCGCGGCTTCGATCATCTGCGCGAACTGCGTATCGCGCTTGGCGCCATGGCCGACATTGCCCGGATTGATCCGATACTTCGACAGCGCTTCCGCGCAGGCGGGATAGTCGCGCAGCAGAAGGTGGCCGTTGTAGTGGAAGTCGCCCACGAGCGGCACCGACACGCCCATGCGGTCGAGCTGATCGCGCACGGCCGGCACAGCCGCTGCCGCTTCCGGCGTGTTGACCGTGATGCGCACCAGTTCCGAACCCGCCTGAGCCAGTTCCTTGATCTGGATGGCCGTACCGATCGCGTCGGCGGTATCGGTGTTGGTCATCGACTGCACGCGCACCGGCGCATCACCGCCGATCGTCACGAGGTTGCCGCCCCAACGGACATCCACAGCATGCGACTTGCGCCGCGCTGCGTGACCGCCAAAAACCGGCTCGTTCGAACTAATCTGGCTAGCAGACGAAATACTGGATTGGGATTGAGCTTCGGAGTGCATCGAAAAACCCATTTACGCCGCATGCGGCGCGCAACGCGCTTGCCACATGCCGCATGAATTGAAAAAGCGCCGCGCCCCAATGGGGCCGCGACGCACACCGTATCAAGGCAGCGTCATGCGCGCCACATTGCCCTTGGCGGACGAATATTTCGCCGGGTCGACCGGCTGGCCGTCAAGCGTCATCGATTCAAGTCCGGCCTTGTTGCCGACCGTGACCTTGAATGGCCCCACGCCCGACACTTCCTTGCTGTCGCCACCATGTACGAGGCCGGAAAATATTTCCTTGCCGTCATTCTGGCGCACGCTGAACCAGCTGTCCTGCGTCACGCGTACCGCCACGATCGACTCGCCCGCTGCTGCCTCAGCTGCGCTCGACGCGCCGTCAGCCGTCGTCGCCACCGCCGGAGCCGCCGCCGGCGCACTGGCAGGCTTCGTCGCAGGCGTCTGCGCCGTTGCCTGCAAGTTTGCCTGAGAGGCTACTTTCGGCGCCGCCGCAACCACCGGCGCCGAACTCGTTACGTCGCCCGTTGCCAACGGTGCCGGCAGTTGCACTGCCGATGCGCCATTGTCCGCCGCAGCTTGTGCCTGATCCGGTGCCGATGCAGCCGGCGCCGCTTCGTCCACGGCGGCCTCTGAGCCGGCCGCCTGCCCCTGTGCAACCGCGCCCGACGCACCATTTGCGTTGCCCGCCGCGCCATTGGCGCTAGCGCGCAGTCGTGCCAGCCACGCCGACGAATCGCCGCCGTTGGTATGCCACATACCCAGTGCGATCACCGCGACGATCACCGCGGCGATACCCCACAGCCACGAGCGATGTTTCTGACTACCGCTGCCGCCCAGCGACAACGAAACTCGGCCACGCGGCAAGTCTCTACCCGACGAAGCCGGCATGGACAGATCCGGCTCCGGCACGCCTTTTTCGCGACGCATTGCCTGCGTAAACGGCGCCGGATCGACACCAAGCATCTTCGCGTAGCTGCGCACCACACCAAGCGCGAAGGTCGTATCCGGCAAGTGGCTGATATCGCCTGCCTCGAGCGCCCGCAGCTTCGTTGACGACACCTTCAGCCGGGCCGACACGTCGTCGATCGACCAGTTTTTCGATTCGCGGAGTTGCGTCAGTCGCGCGCCCACCGTCGCCAGCGAGTCCAACCCCGTCTGCAGAGCAGGCTGCACCACAGCGCGTGCTGCTGCCGGTACTGGATGGTCTGCGTCGGTCCCTGTGTCCTGCGGGTGCGGGTGCTGCGGCTCACTCATCCCAAATCCTTTCGCGTCGATTCTTTTTTACGCGCGAACCACTGAGGCGCCATGCCTCGAGTCGATTGCGCAGACCGTTTATAACAAAATGTGCGGCCTCGTGTGCCGCTTCCGATCGCTTCTGCCAACTTTCTTTTCAATACCGTGATGCATGGCAGTCTTTTTGCGCACCGCAGCTTCGCGGCCCACGTTCCCCGCCACCGTGCTCACACTGCGCGGACCTCGATCACCTTGGCCCCGCGACCCGTGCGCTCGGCAAGACGGGTACGGTCCTTGACCGCGCCTGCCAACTGACCGCACGCCGCGTCGATGTCGTCGCCGCGCGTCTTGCGCACCGTGGTGACCACACCCGCGTCCATCAGGACCTGTGCAAACCGCTTGATCTGCTCATTCTTCGAGCGCAGCAGCCCGGACTCCGGGAACGGATTAAACGGAATCAGATTGAATTTGCACGGCACGTCGCGCGTCACGGCGAGCAGTTCGCGCGCTTGCGCCTCGCTGTCGTTGACACCGTCCAGCATGCAGTATTCAAACGTAATGAAATCGCGCGGCGCAACTTTCAGATAGCGCTGGCATGCCGCCATCAATTCGCGCAGCGGATATTTCTTGTTGAGCGGTACCAACATGTCGCGCAGCGGATCCGTCGGCGCATGCAGCGAAACCGCGAGCGCCACGGGCAGATCCGCGCCAAGCCGGTCCATCATCGGCACTACACCCGAAGTGGAGAGCGTGACGCGCCGGCGTGACAGACCATATGCGTTGTCGTCGAGCATCAGGCGCATGGCCGGCACCACCGCGTCGTAATTCAGGAGCGGCTCGCCCATACCCATCATCACGACGTTCGTGACGACCCGCTCGCCCTTGCCTTCGCCTCCCACTGCGCGACCGCCCGCTGTGCCTAGCGAGGCACGCAGCGCAAATTCAGCCATCCGTAGCTGGCCGATAATTTCGCCGGTAGTGAGATTGCGTGAGAAACCTTGTTTGCCGGTGGAACAGAACCGGCAGTTCACCGCACACCCCGCCTGCGACGACACGCACAGCGTGCCGCGCGTTTCTTCCGGAATGAAGACGGTTTCAACCGCGTTGCTGTTGCCGACGTCGATCAGCCACTTGCGTGTGCCGTCGGTAGAGATGTGATCGCTGACGATGCCTGGCATCGTCATGGTTGCCCGACCCTTGAGCTTTTCGCGCAATGACTTCGCCAGATCGGTCATGCCGTCGAAGTCTGCAGCGTTGTACTGGTGAATCCAGCGCTGCAATTGCTTGGCGCGAAACGGCTTCTCGCCGAGGCTGTCGCAATAGGCGACGAGCCCTTGAGCGTCGAGATCGAGAAGGTTGACGGTTGGACTGCTCGTCATATCGAATCCTGCCATTTCAGTGCGAGACTTTCGTTCATGCAACAAGCTGCATGAACGCATGTGCCGTTCGCGCCCGTTCCTGCTGCTTTACCTTACTACTTCGCCGAACGATTAGCGCGAGTAAACGTTGACTTCCGGGAAGAAGAACGCGATCTCGACCTTCGCCGTTTCCGGAGCGTCCGAGCCATGCACGGCATTCGCGTCGATGCTGTCTGCGAAGTCTGCGCGAATCGTGCCCTTTTCTGCCTTCTTCGGATCCGTTGCGCCCATCAGGTCGCGATGCTTCAGGATTGCGTTTTCGCCTTCCAGCGCTTGCACAACCACCGGACCGGAGATCATGAAGTCGACGAGGTCCTTGAAGAACGGACGTGCAGCGTGCACAGCGTAGAACTTCTCCGCGTCAGCGCGCGACAGATGAACCATGCGCGAAGCGATGATCTTCAGACCAGCGTTTTCGAAACGGCTGTAGATCTGCCCGATCACGTTCTTGGCCACTGCGTCCGGCTTGATAATCGACAGGGTGCGTTCGATCGCCATAAAAACTCCAGAAAATTAAGAGGTTACAGATTCAAATGAATCCGCTATTGTAGCATGTTCCCATGTATGATTGTGATTGAACCCTTACGGCATTGAAAGACTCCAACGAAGAGTCTGTATTTGTCTGTAATAGGCTACCGCCAGGGATTGAAACTCCTTAAGTCGGCGCTAATCTTAGGGTTGTACAGTACAGATCAAGCGACTGGCGGCGAACTTGCTGGCTGGCGCTGCATAAACCACGGCGAGTGATTACGCCTGACGCAAGGAGAAAGCATGAACGACCATCCCTATAGCTTTGGCCGCAATGGCGCTGTCAGTACGGCCGAAACCCGTAACCGCGTGCTGCGCAATACCTACTGGCTGCTGGCGCTGTCCATGGTGCCGACGGTGCTGGGCGCGTGGGTAGGCGTCGCCACCGGCTTCTCCCTGTTCGCGGCCACCAGCCCGGCCATGAGCATGCTGGCGTTTTTCGCCATCGCCTTCGGCTTCATGTTCGCCATCCAGCGCACCAAAGACAGCGCGGTCGGCGTGTTCGTGCTCCTCGGCTTCACGTTCTTCATGGGCTTGATGCTGTCGCGCATGCTGAGCTTCATTCTCGGCTTCTCGAACGGTCCGTCGCTGATCATGATGGCGTTCGGCGGCACGGGCGTGATCTTCACGGCCATGGCCACCATCGCCACGGTGAGCAAGCGTGACTTCTCGGGCCTTGGTAAATGGCTGTTCATGGGCGTGATCGTGCTGATCCTCGCCTCGGTCGCCAACATCTTCCTGCACCTGCCCGCGTTGATGCTGACGGTGTCGGTACTCGCCATTGTGATCTTCTCGGCGTATATGCTGTTCGACGTACAGCGCGTCGTGAACGGCGGCGAGACGAACTACATCACCGCCACGCTCGCAATCTACCTTGACCTGTATAACGTGTTCGTGAACCTGCTGGCCATCCTCGGCATCTTTGGCGGCAACCGCAATTAACATGGCATGACTGAACGGCGCGGGCCGAGATAAAAGACGGCCCACGCCCGCCAAGCCTGAAGCGGTATTGGATGCACAAACGGTACGTGCTTCAGCGCAGGAATAAACAACGCCCATGACAGGCAACTGTCATGGGCGTTTTCTTTTTGGCTCACGCGACGGCGGTATTCTCCGACGGGTGAGCTGCCGCCTCAGAGGCTCAACCAGTCGAATCCATCATCCTGCGAGGCCACCACGACTTCGGTGGCCGCTGCGCCCAGCACACCCGCCATTGCCGCACGGGCGAGCTCCGGCGAATTGTTTTGCTGGCTCAAATGCGCTGCGACCAGATGACGTAAGCGCGAGCGATCGAGAGAAGCGAGGATTTCCGCTGCAGCCTCGTTGTTCAGGTGGCCGTGATTGCCGCCAATCCGCGCTTTCAGCGATTGCGGATAGCGGCTCGCCGCCAGCATCCGTACATCGTGATTGCATTCGAGCACCAGTGCGTCGCAGCCGCCCAGCACCGCGCTAATGTGTGGCGTCGACGTACCGACATCGGTCAGCACGCCGAGGCGTCCTGCGCCATCGGACAGCACATACTGCAAGGGCTCGCGTGCGTCGTGCGGTACGGTATAGGGCAACACGCTGACATCGCCGATCGCGACCGCTTCGTCGCCCCATAGAACGTGCAGGTCGACGTCGGCTTCGTCGGCACCTACCGCGCGCGCCGTTCCCCAACTCATGTAGAGCGGAATTGACCATTTACGCGCCAGCGTCAAGGCGCTGCCGATATGGTCGCTGTGTTCGTGGGTGATGAGAATGGCGTCGAGCCCCTCGACGCCCGAACCGAGCCGCGCAAGGCGGCGCTCGACTTCCTTGGCCGAGAAGCCACAGTCGAGCAAAACGCGCGTGGTCGTCGCGCCGCTTTGCACTTCAACGAGCAAAGCATTGCCTTCACTGCCGCTTCCCAGGCTGGCGAACCTCACGGTCGCCTTAGTTCAACTGCGCGTGTAGCAGCGAGACGATGTGCTGCGCATCCGACGAAGTATCCACCTGCCCGTTCGCATCGACCACGGCCACCTGCGTCAGCGCATCTCCCTTCGGACGCACGTTCACGAGGAACTCCTGCGCCGGCTTCTTCGAGTTGCCGCTGTAGAACAGCTTGCCGAACAGGCCTTCCTTCTTCAGTTCCTGCATCGTATCTGCGTAGCGCACGTAGTAAATGCCCTTTTCGCGATCGCGGTTGTCGACTGCGAAGTTGGTGCGGTCGAGCGCGAGGCCCACGCGCAGCCAGGCGCGGTCGAACGATTCCTGCAGGTCGAGCGTAGCCGCGCCGCCGGCGGCCATGTCGACCGTGACCGGGGCGGTCGACGGACGGGCATCCGTAATAAGTTGCTTCGACTGCGCATCGCTCAGGCCGAATTTCTGCATCAGCTTCGCAAGGAACAGCGCCTCCAGTGCCGGGTCGCGCGGACGCTCCACCCAGCGCGACGAGGTCTTGTCCTGCCCGGTCAGCATTTCTTCCATCGCGCTGTGCGTGATCGAAATGTCGGTGACGTCGTTCGAACCGCGCGAAACAAGGGTACGGAAACTGTCACGCGTGCCGCTCGAATAAGCGAAATCGACGACCTTGCCGATCGTACGGCGGAACCAGTCATCCGGAATATTGGCGCGGTTCTCGGCCCAGTCGGTGGACATGATGCCGGTAGCCGGCGCATCGGTCTTCAGGACGAAGCCGTTTTCTTCCCAGAATTCCTGCAACTGGGGCCACAGCTGTTCCGGCGTCCGGCCGTCGACCACCAGCCAGCGGCGGTCGCCGTCACGTTCGATGTGCATGCCGAGCGGATCCTGCGCATTCGGCACGCCTTCGGTCGCATTGCCGGCGGCCGTCATTGCACGCGTTGGCGCGCCACCCAGGGCCAGGTTGGCAGGCGGCGCCACGTACTTGTCTTGCGTGGGCGTAGTCTGCAGATCGCTCGGCACGTTCAGCGGCGGCGCGATGCTTGTGGCCTTGTAATTGACTCGATCGGAGGCAAACCAGTCGTTCAGCGTGTCACAGCCGGCGAGCGTCACCAGGGCAAGCGCCAGCGCCGCCATGCGGGTTGCGTGGAGGGGAAGTGCGGAACGTTTCATGAGGTCCTTCGTGAAGCTGGAACGCGGTGCCTGGTTCAATGCCGGGAACGCGGGCGATATCGACGTCGGTTAAAAAAATGCCGGTGACGGGCTGCTGTGTGCTGAAACCACTCAGCCGAGCAGGCCCGCTTCGCGCAGCGCAGCACGCACCACTTCGTGGTAGCGCGCATCGAGCGGGGTGAGCGGCAGGCGGATTCCGCCCTGCACACGCCCCAGTTCCTGCAACGCCCACTTCGCGGGAATCGGATTCGATTCGATGAAGAGGTTCTTATGCAGCGACAGGAGTTTCAGGTGAATCTCACGCGCGGTCTTCGCGTCGGCCGCCAGCGCGGCCTTGCACAATTCGCTCATGTCGCGCGGTGCCACGTTCGCCGTCACGGAAATATTGCCGTGGCCGCCCAGCAGCATCAACGCGATTGCCGTCGGATCGTCGCCGCTGTAGATGCCGAAGCGCGCGGGCGCCGACTTGATCAGGTGCGCCGCGCGGTCGATATTGCCCGTCGCTTCCTTCACGCCCACGATGCCCGGCACCTGTGCGCAGCGCAGGACGGTCTCGTGCGACATATCTGCAACCGTACGGCCAGGGACGTTATACAGGATCACCGGCAGGTCGACCGTTTCGGCGATCTTCGCGAAATGGCGGTAGATGCCTTCCTGGGTCGGCTTGTTGTAGTACGGCACCACTTGCAGGGTCGCATCCGCGCCCACCTGCTTCGCCTGCTGGGTCAGTTCGATCGCCTCGGTGGTGGAGTTGCCACCCGAGCCGGCGATCACCGGAATCCGGCCGGCCGTGTGTTCGACGGCGGTTTTGACCATCAGCACATGCTCTTCCACCGACAAGGTAGCCGATTCGCCGCTCGTGCCGACCACCACGAGCCCGTTCGTACCCTCTTCGATATGCCAGTCGATCAGTTTGCGGAATGCCGGCAAATCGAGGCTGCCGTCTTCGAGCATTGGGGTAATGATCGCGGGAATACTGCCGCGAATCTGAGGACCTTCGCCGGGGGTGCCGCTTTGAGTGCCGTTAGTCATGAAACGCCATGAATTTAATCAGTAAAACGCGATTGTAGCGGATTAGCCGGCCAGTTCGTAACAAGCCGGGGGTAACGCCTGGGTCGCCCCCAACCCGTCAGACTGTGCTCCATTGAGGGCCGGTTCCGCCTCCAGAACCGCGCAGATCCGCTGGACGTACGCCGGACGCGGCTGCGCGAGAAAACCATCTTGAAATGCGACCACCCGCAGACGCGGACGGACCCTGTCGAGCAACTCGCCCGGTGCAAGCAGGAAGGCCGGATTGGACGGCTTGCCGACGGTCTGATTACCCTGCGCGAAAGTCTCGTAAATCAGCACACCTCCGGGCGCCAACGCGTCCAGCAAAAAGGGAAACAACGGACGATGCAGGTAGTTCGTCACCACCACCGCGGCGAATTTCGCGGCATCGGACAGCGGCCAGGGCGCGCCTTCGAGATCGGCGGCGAGCGCCGTAACCAGAGACTCGTTCTGCATCGTGGCAAGCGCGGCCACATCGCGATCGATCGCGGTCACCGGATGACCGTGGCTGGCGAACCACCGCGCGTGCCGCCCTGCGCCCGACGCAACATCGAGCACAGCCCCGCCCTGCGCCACGAGGTGCGTCCAGTGACGCACCCAGCGCGACGGCTCGCCGAGCGGCGTGTCAGATGCGGCAGATGCGGTGATAGCGGGTTCGCTCATGGCCTGCAAGAAGCGCTGCGCGCCGTGGATGCCCGATGCCTCCGGCGCGTCAGCGGCATCAATTGTACGAGAGGCCCATCGCCTCACGCACATCGCGCATGGTTTCGGTGGCGAACTTGCGGGCCTTGTCGCAGCCGTCGGCGGCGATCGCGCGCAACAGCGACGGATCGTCCATGTATTTCTGCGCACGTTCGAGCATGGGTTGCTGTTCGCGCAGAATGCCTTCGATCACTGGCTGCTTGCAGTCGAGGCAGCCAATGCCGGCCGTACGGCAGCCCTTTTGCACCCACTCGTGCGTGCTCTCGTCCGTATAGACCTGATGCAGTTGCCACACCGGGCATTTGTCCGGATCGCCCGGATCGGTGCGGCGTACGCGCGCCGGGTCGGTGGGCATGGTGCGGACTTTCTTGCCGATGGTCGCCGCGTCTTCGCGCAGACCGATCGTGTTGCCGTAGGACTTCGACATTTTCTGACCGTCGAGGCCCGGCATGCGCGACGCTTCGGTCAACATGGCTTGCGGCTCGACGAGGATGATCTTGCGCGAGCCTTCCAGGTAACCGAAGAGACGTTCGCGGTCGTTCATCGACAGACTTTGCGATTCCTGCAACATCGCACGCGCCTGTTCGAGGGCCTCGTCGTCGCCTTCCTGCTGGTAGGCGTTGCGCAGTTCGTGATAAAGCTTCGAGCGCTTGCCGCCCAGTTTCCTGGCGGCTTCATTCGCCTTCTCTTCGAAGCCCGGTTCGCGGCCGTAAAGGTAGTTGAAACGGCGCGCGATTTCGCGCGTCATTTCGACGTGCGGCACCTGGTCTTCACCCACCGGCACGAGCGAGCCGCGGTACAGCAGAATGTCCGCTGCCATCAGCACCGGATAGCCGAGGAAGCCGTAAGTGGACAGATCCTTGTCCTTCAGCTTCTCCATCTGCTCCTTGTAGGTCGGCACGCGTTCGAGCCAGCCGAGCGGCGTGCTCATACCGAGCAGCAGCGCCAGTTCCGCATGTTCGGGCACCTTGCTCTGGATGAACAGCGTGGCCTGCGCCGGATCGATACCCGAAGCGAGCCAGTCGATCAGCACTTCCCAGACGTTCTTTTCGATGACTTCGGGTGTCTCGTAGTGCGTCGTGAGCGCGTGCCAGTCGACCACGCAGAAAAAGCACGGATACTCGGACTGCAGCCGGACCCAGTTTTTCAGCACACCGTGATAGTGGCCGAGGTGCAGGGAGCCGGTAGGCCGCATGCCGGAGAAAATACGGTCAGGGAACATGGTTTTATTGAAAAAGCGAAGCGATAGGGGTCAGGATGGCGGTCACGGCGTCATAACCCAGGCTGACAAGCGGGCTCAGCCAGTAACGGGTCAGGAGGCCGGTCATCACCAGTGCCATCACGATGAAAAAACCATAAGGCTCGAGGCGCGCGAGCGCAATAGCCTGGCGCGTCGGCAGCAGCGCGGTCAGGACGCGGCCGCCGTCGAGCGGCGGCAGCGGAAACAGGTTGATCACGCCAAGCACCAGATTGACGCCCACGCCCGCCGCGGCCATCCGCGTGAAAAACGGTTCTTCGACGCCAGCCACCGACAGTCCCACGCTGATCACGCCCCACACGAGCGCCTGCACGAAATTGCACATCGGCCCGGCTAGCGCGACCCACAGGCTGCCCCAGCGCGGATTGCGCAGATTGCCGAACGCCACCGGCACCGGCTTCGCGTAACCGAACATGAACGCGCCGCTGGTCGCGAAATAAAGCAGCAATGGAATGGCTATCGTCCCGAGCGGGTCGATATGGCGCATCGGATTGAACGAAACCCGGCCGAGCACGTAGGCCGTGTTGTCACCGAGCAGGCGCGCGACATAGCCGTGTGCGGCTTCGTGCAACGTGATGGCGAAAATCACCGGCAATGCGTAGACCGCGATTGTCTGTATGAGGGAAGAGTCCATAGCCCGCTATTGTAACAACGCCACTGCGTGCGTCAGTCGGCTTTCGCTCATGCAGGCGATCTTGCTATCGCTCATGCCGGCTGTTCGAGGCCAAACGGCGCGAGGCTGCCGCGCCCGGCCCGCACCAGCACCGGCTCAGGTCCTGTCAGATCCACGATGGTCGACGGCTCGCACGGGCATGGGCCGCCGTCGATCACCAGATCGAGCTGCTTCTCCAGCCGGGCACGGATTTCCTCCGCGTCGTTCAGCGGCTCGGTCTCACCCGGCATGATCAGGGTCGAGCCGAGCAGCGGCTGGCCGAGTTCTTCGAGAATCGCCAGCGTGATCGCGTGATCCGGCACGCGCAGCCCGATGGTCTTGCGCGACGGGTGGGAGAGCCGCCTCGGCACCTCTTTGGTGGCTTCGAGCACGAACACGTACGGCCCCGGCGTGACTGATTTGATCAACCTGTATTGACGATTGTCGACCATCGCGAAGTTCGCCAGCTCCGACAGATCACGCACCAGCAACGACAGCAATTGACGCTCGTCGAGTCCGCGAATCCGCCGCAGGCGTTCTACGGCTGTCTTGTCGTCGAGATGGCAGGCTAGTGCGTAGCTCGAATCGGTCGGCAAGGCGACTACCCCGCCGTCGTTGATGATCTGCACGGCCTGCTTGATCAGACGCGGCTGCGGATTATCGGGATGGAGCCGAAAAAATTGGGACATGGTAGTTATCGTGAGAATCGGACCGGCCCGCGCGGCGCTGTCAGCGTATTCCGCCTACCCGGCGCATCCTGTCATCGCGGCGCACGTTAGAGCCGTGACGCTGCGACACCCCTTACGGTCACAGCCAGCGTTGCCAGACGGGTGTCAGGTCGGACGGCAACTGCGGCAAACTGCCCAGTTCGACCCGGCCCTCGCCCGCTGCGTGGAAATCGGAACCGCGCGATGCTTCGAAACGAAAGCGACGTGCCACGTCAGCATATTCGCGATACTGGTCGGGCGTGTGGCTGCCGGTGACGACTTCGATTGCCTTGCCGCCCAGATCGATAAACTCGCCGAACAGCGCATCGAATTCGAGCGGCGTGTACTCGTAACGCCCTGGATGCGCGATCACCGCTTCGCCGCCGGCCACCTGGATCCAGCGAACCGCGTCGGCCAGCTTCGACCAGCGATGGGCGACGTATCCCGGTTTGCCGTCGCCGAGGAAGCGCGTGAAGGCATCCTGGGTCGATTTGGCGTAGCCGCTATCCACCATGAAGCGCGCAAAGTGGGTGCGCGACATCATGTCGGGGTTGGAGACGTATTTGAGTGCGCCTTCGTAGGCGTTCGGGACGCCCAGCGTGGCCAGTTGCTCGCCGATCGCTTCACCGCGCGCAGCACGGCCGTTACGGGTACGTTCGAGACCCTCAACCAGCGTCTGGCAAGTCGGATCCACGTTCAGACCGACAATGTGCACCGTGCGCGAGGCCCACGTCACCGAAATCTCCACGCCACTCAGGTAGCGCATGCCGAGTTCCTCGGCCACCTGACGAGCTTCCTGCTGGCCGCCCACCTCGTCGTGGTCGGTCAGCGCCCACAAGGTGACCCCGTTCGCGTGCGCGCGGCGCGCGACGTCGGCGGGCGCGAACTGGCCGTCGGAAACGGTGGAATGACAGTGGAGGTCGGCGTTCATCTGTGTCTTAAAAAGGTTCTGCATTCATTTTACTGCAATGCAGTAAGCCCAGCAGACGATTCGATGGCGCGCAATCCCTCGCAGGGCATTCAGTCGCGAAAAAATATTATGCGCAAAACGCTTCGATCAGCGCAGCAATCTGCTCCGGCTGATCGTGATGGACCATGTGACCGGCTTCCTCGATGATCTTTTCCCGCCAGTCGGGGAATGCGCTAAAACGCGCCTTAAATTCGTCGAGCGGTACGTCGCCCGCAATCTGCGCGAGGGTTGGCGAGCCGGCGGCCTCGACGTGTAACACCTTGGCGCGGACGTTGGCCCACACCGCCATGATTTCGTCGAGGCGGTACAGGAGCGGGCTACGCAGCTTGTGCGCCGGATCGGCCAGCAGCATGAAACCGACCTCGCCGTCCGGCTTCGACCAGTGTTCGGCGAGAAAGCGCGCCCGTCGCGGCGCGAGACGCGGGTTGGTCTTCGTCAGACGCGCCGCGACCTCGTCGAGCGAGGCGTAACGCTTCAGTTGCGGCGGTTCGCGCAATTCGTCGAGCCAGTTGCGCAAACGCTTCGGCGACTGGCTGGCTTTCGCAGCGGCGAGGCCAAAGCCCTCGAGATCCACCACCCGCCGCACCCGCTCCGGACGCACGCCGGCGTAGAGACAAACCACGTTGGCGCCCATGCTGTGTCCCACGAGGTTCACTTCGCCTGATGGCGCGTAGTGGTCAAGCAGCGCGTCGAGATCGGATACGTACTCCTGGAACCAGTAACTGCCGCCGCCGCGCTCCGCCACCGGCCAGTCGGACAGCCCGAAACCGCGCGCATCGGGCGCGATCACCTGCCAGTCGCCGCCGAGCGCGTCCACCACGAACTGGAAAGACGCCGCGACATCCATCCATCCGTGCAGCATGAACAAGGTCGGGGCATCCGGACTGCCCCAACGCCGCACGTGGAGACGCACGCCGCGCACGTCGATGAAATCGGACTCTGGAGTGTTCATAAGCGGACCGCACCTGAAAAACGAATGATCGTTCGATTATAACGAGATAAGCGTTTTCCGGAAGGCGCGGCGCCTCAAGGCTGCGCTCAATCCGTAGCCGGCGATCGTTCCTCGAGCCCCGCCAGGGCGGCCAGTTCCGCCTCGTCGAAACCGGCGTCACGGCGCGCCTCGAAATTGAACGGACCGCGCAGCTTTGGCGCGTGGTACTGCTCGGCCAGCTGGAGGTAGGTGGGATGCGGATCGAGACCACCCTGTTCGCACAGGTAGCGGAACCACTGGTTGCCGATCAGCACGTGGCCGATCTCGTCGCGCAGGATCACGTCGAGGATCGCCGCCGACGCGTGATCGCCTGCCTGCTGGAGCCGCGCGCGGATGGGCGGCGAGGCGTCGAGGCCGCGCGCTTCGAGGGTGCGCGGCACCAGCGCCATGCGCGCCAGCACATCGCCGCGTGTGCGCTCGCACATATCCCACAGACCGTCGTGGGCGGGAAAATCGCCGTATGCGTGGCCGAACTCGGCAAGCCGCGCGACCAGCAGCGAGAAATGGTAGGCCTCTTCGGCGGCCACCTTGAGCCAGTCGGTGTAGAACGCCGCCGGCATGCCGCCGAAGCGCCACACGGCGTCGAGGGCGAGGTTGATGGCGTTGAACTCGATATGCGCCAGCGCGTGCAGCAAGACCGCGCGACCCTCCGGCGACTGCATGCTGCGCCGGCCGAGCTTGCGCGGCTCCACCAGTTGTGGGCGCTCAGGCCGTCCCGGCAAGCCGGATGGCTCCTCGATCAGGGCGGACGGTGAGCAGGTCGCGCCGCCTTGCACCGCGCTGGCATACAGCGCCCGCGCGGCGTCGGCCTTGCTGCGCGGATCGCATTCGAGCAACGCGCGGAGCGCCCCGGTACGGGCGCAGAATGGTGGGCAAGGCGTGTCGGGAGCCATGGGAACAACGGAATTCATCGTGGCGGAACGGGAAAGCGGCTGGAAAAGGAATGGAATCCGGATGGAACGCGGCGCGACCCGCGCGGTGGACCAGCAGCAGTATCAGGCGCCCCGTCCACACAACCGTTTACAATACGCTATTCGACCATACGGCGCGGCCTTGGGCGCTGCCGTCACGCCTGCAGTAGATGGCGCGGCCACCGTTCGGCCGCAACTTTTGCATGAGACCGGAGAGACCGTGGCAATTTACAAGCTTGGCGATGCAGCCCCGACCATCCATGAAAGCGTGTTCGTCGCGGATACCGCGACCATCATCGGCAAGGTTTCGCTCGAGGAAAACGCGAGCGTCTGGTTTGGCGCGGCGATCCGCGGCGACAACGAACTGATTTCAGTCGGTCAGGGCAGCAATGTCCAGGAAGGCGCCGTGCTACATACGGACCCCGGCTACCCGCTGACGATCGAAGCCAACGTGACGATCGGCCATCAGGCCATGCTGCACGGCTGCACCATCAAGGAAGGTTCGCTCGTCGGAATTCAGGCGGTGGTCTTGAATGGAGCGGTAATCGGCCGCAACTGTCTGGTTGGAGCAGGCGCCGTCGTCACCGAGGACAAGGTATTTCCTGATAATTCGCTGATTCTGGGCGCGCCGGCCAAGGTCGTGCGCGAACTCACGGAAGCCGACATCACCCGCATGCACCGTAATACGGCCAATTACGTCGAACGTCGCGCTTTTTTCAAGGCGCAGCTCGTCCGTATCGGCTAGGCATGCAGCGCGCGCAGCATTGAGCTGCGCCATTCGACCGAGGAAAAAAGTTGTGAACGACCAGTTGCAAAAATTCATGTTCAGCGCGGCGCCGGTGCGCGGCGAGATTGTTTCGCTGCGCAACACGTGGCAAGAAGTGCTGACCCGTCGCGACTATCCCGCGCCGGTGCGTACCATCCTCGGCGAAATGATGGCCGCGTGTGCGCTGCTGTCGGCGAACCTCAAGTTCGACGGCACGCTCATCATGCAGATTTTCGGCGACGGCCCGGTCAAGATGCTGGTGGTGCAGTGCAGCTCCGACCTGTCGATGCGCGCCACCGCCAAGTTCTCGGGCGAGGCAGACAGCACCATCGGCGACGACACTACCCTCGTCGAACTGGTCAACGCCAGCGGCCATGGCCGTTGCGTGATCACACTCGACCCGCGCGTCAAACAGCCGGGCCAGCAGCCCTACCAGGGCATCGTGCCGCTGTCGGGCCTCGACGGTCCGCTCAAGTCGATGTCGGAAGTGCTCGAGCACTACATGCACCACTCGGAACAGCTCGACACGCGCCTCTGGCTCGCGGCCAATACCGAGCGTGCCGTCGGCATGTTGCTGCAGAAGCTGCCCGGCGACGGCGGCATCGTCCCGCATCCGGGCGAGCTCGACGTGGACACCTGGGAGCGTGTCTGCACGCTCGGCGGCACGCTGTCGCAAGACGAACTGCTGAAGGAAGAACCCGAGACCGTCTTCCGGCGGCTTTTCTGGCAAGAGAACGTCCAGCATTTCGAACCGGCGCCGGCGCGCTTCGAATGCAGCTGCTCGCGTGAGAAGGTCGGCGCGATGCTGAAAATGCTGGGTCGCGAAGAGGTGGACAGCGTGATCGAAGAACGTGGCCACGTCGAGATTCACTGTGAGTTCTGCAACCAGCGCTACGAGTTCGACCCGGTCGATGTGGCGCAACTTTTTGTCGCCAGCGGGCTTTCTGAAGGTGTCTCTCCCGCCGCAGACCAACGGCATTGAGACGCGCCGGTCGCACCGCTTCGGGGCCGCACAAATGGTGCAGGCCATGAACGGTGCGATATCGTCGACATGGGTCGTGCCCCAGCAATTCGTACGATTCGGGGGCAGCCGATGAAGGTCAACGCAATGAACCACGGTACTGCGCTACTGCAAACCATTCGTCCGTCGGTCGCACTGTCGCTGATCGCGGGCGCCGCGATGCTGACCGGTTGCACGATCGACCCGCCCGGTCCTTCGCCCATCTACAGCCGCCTGCCGGCTGGCCAGTCGGGTTTGCCTGACGGCACCCGCCCGCTGACGAAAGAAGAGCGCCAGCGCTACGACGCGATCGACAGGCAGGTCATGGCCGACCAGAACCAGGCCATTGCCGCCGACAACGCCGCCCAGGCCTGGGCACGCTACTACACGCCGCCCGTCACCGTTTATGGCGGCTACTACGGCGGCGGCTGGGGTCCCGGCTGGGGCGGTGGTGTAGGCGTGGGCTATGCGCCGGGATGGGGCTGGGGCTGGTGAGGCACTACTGATCTGACGTGCCGCTGCGTAGCGGCGCTGGGCCAATGGGTCACCTCGGCTGCAAACAGCACGCTGCAGACAAAAAAAGCGCGGTTCTCACCGCGCTTTTTGTTTGCCCATGCCGTCACAACCGCCCCGCATCGGGCACTTCTCGTTCTGCACGCAGTTTGCGCGTACGCCTCACTGCGCCGGCTTCTTCTCTTTCGAGTTCTTGTCCTTCGCGTCCTTACTACCGTGCTTGCGATCCGGCTTCGCCCGCGATTCCGGATTCGGCACCACGCGCACCGGCGCGGCGGACACTTCGCCGCGCGTCGAAGTCGTGCCCGATGCGTTGTTCGGCGTCGGCAACGGGGCGTTCGGCGAGACGAACTGCACGAACACTTCGCCGTCTTGCACCATGCCCATTTCGTAACGCGCGCGTTCTTCCACCGCAGCGGTACCGTTCTGCAGATCCTGCACTTCGCCCGCAATGCGTTCGTTGCGCAGTTTTTCGTCGGCGTTCTTTTGCATTTGCTGCGCCAGTTCGCCTTGCAGTTCGTGGACGCGCAGCCAGCCGCCATGCCCCCACCAGAGCGGGTACTGGATCAGCGCCAGCAGTACGATCAGGACAGCAGTGACAAGCCGCATGAAGTAAGCACAATAAATACACGCCGCCCTGCGCTATACGCAGGGCGGCGTGCTGAATCGGAAACGAAAGAGAACCGGCTCAATGGTCAAGCCTGGTGGTCAAGGCTAGCGTTCAACGCAGATTGTAGAACGCCGACTTGCCCGGATAGCTGGCGATATCGCCCAGATCCTCTTCGATACGCAGCAGCTGGTTGTACTTCGAGATGCGGTCGCTACGCGACAGCGATCCCGTCTTGATCTGACCGGCGTTCAGACCGACCGCGATATCGGCAATCGTCGAATCTTCCGTCTCGCCCGAACGGTGCGAGATCACGGCGGTGTAACCCGCGCGCTTCGCCATTTCGATCGCGGCGAAGGTTTCCGTCAGTGTGCCGATCTGGTTGATCTTGATCAGGATCGAGTTGGCGATGCCCTTGTCGATGCCTTCCTTCAGGATGCGCGTGTTGGTGACGAACAGATCGTCGCCCACCAGCTGGATCTTCTTGCCGAGCTTGTCGGTCAGGGTCTTCCAGCCGGCCCAGTCGCTTTCGTGCATGCCGTCTTCGATCGACACGATCGGGAACTTGTCGGCCAGATTCGCCAGGTAGTCCGCGAATTCCGTGGACGACAGTTGCAGGCCTTCGCCAGCCAACTGGTACTTGCCGTCGTGGTAGAACTCGCTCGCGGCGCAGTCGAGCGCCAGCAGCACGTCTTCACCGGCGCGGTAGCCTGCTTTCTCGATAGCCTGAAGGATCGTGGACAGGCACTCGTCGTTGCTGCCGAAGTTCGGCGCGAAGCCGCCTTCGTCGCCCACGGCCGTGCTCATGCCGCGGTCGGACAGGATCTTCTTCAGCGCGTGGAACACTTCGGCGCCGCAGCGCAGTGCTTCGCGGAAGGTCGGCTGGCTGACCGGGACGATCATGAATTCCTGGATGTCCAGGCTGTTGTTGGCGTGTGCGCCGCCGTTGACGATGTTCATCATCGGCACCGGCAGTTGCATCGCGCCCGAGCCGCCGAAGTAACGGTACAGCGGCAGGCCGGCTTCTTCAGCCGCAGCTTTGGCAACCGCCATCGACACCGCCAGCATCGCGTTCGCGCCGAGACGCGACTTGTTGTCGGTGCCGTCGAGTTCGAGCAGGGTCTTGTCTAGGAAAGCTTGCTCGGAAGCGTCGAGGCCCATGATCGCTTCGGAGATTTCGGTGTTGATGTGCTCGACGGCCTTCAGCACGCCCTTGCCGTTGTAACGGCCGGCTTCGCCGTCGCGCAGTTCGATCGCTTCGCGCGAGCCCGTCGATGCACCCGACGGTACCGCGGCGCGGCCCATCGTGCCCGACTCGAGCAGCACGTCGCATTCGACGGTGGGGTTGCCTCGCGAATCGAGAATCTCTCGACCGATGATATCTACGATAGCACTCATGGTTTCCTCAAGAAATAACGTTGGATTCTTACGGTGAAACGGCGTCTGACGTACGAGGCGCAGCCTCTAGCCAGACACTTTGGACGACCATTGGGTTCCAATCGGGGCTCAAAACAGATTCAGACGCGCAGCGCCGGCTCGTGAGTCGAAACAGCGCGCGGATCGACATCAGTTGAAATCGCTTTCGAGGAACGGCGTGCGCTTGACGGCCTGATCGAGCGTCAGCAAAGTTTCGAGCAGATCGGCCATGCGATGTAGCGGCACGGCGTTCGGCCCGTCCGACATCGCCTTCGCCGGATTCGGATGCGTTTCCATGAAGAGTCCGGCCACGCCCACGGCTACTGCAGCACGGGCCAAGACCGGCACGAATTCGCGCTGACCACCCGAGCTGGTGCCCTGCCCGCCCGGCAACTGCACCGAGTGCGTGGCGTCGAACACGACCGGCGCGTGGGTTTCACGCATGATCGCAAGCGATCGCATGTCCGATACCAGATTGTTATAGCCGAACGACACGCCACGTTCGCACGCCATGAAGCGGTCTTCTGACAGACCCGCTTCACGCGCGGCATCACGCGCCTTGTCGATCACGTTCTTCATGTCGTGCGGCGCGAGAAACTGGCCCTTCTTGATGTTGACCGGCTTGCCCGAACGCGCGCAGGCGTGAATGAAGTCCGTCTGGCGGCACAGGAATGCCGGCGTCTGCAGCACGTCGACCACCGAGGCAACCTGCTCGATCTCGTGTTCCGCATGCACGTCGGTCAGCACCGGCAAGCCGAGCTGGCGTTTCACTTCGGACAGGATGCGCAGACCCTCGTCCATCCCCAGACCGCGGAACGACTTGCCGCTGCTGCGGTTGGCCTTGTCGTACGACGATTTGTAGATGAACGGAATGTTCAGCTTCGCGCAAATTTCCTTCAGCCGGCCGGCCGTGTCGATCGTCATCTGTTCGGATTCGACGACACAGGTGCCCGCGATCAGGAAAAACGGCTTGTGCAGTCCGATGTCGAAATCGCCCAGTTTCATGCTTTCTCCTCGACGAGCGACAGCTGATGCGCCAGCGCCGCTTCGACGAACGATTTGAACAGCGGATGCCCGTTGCTCGGCGTGGACGTGAATTCCGGGTGAAACTGCACGCCGACAAACCACGGGTGCATGCTGCGCGGCAATTCCATCATTTCCGGCAGATCTTCGCTCGGGGTACGGGCGCTGATGATAAGGCCGCCGCCTTCGAGCTGGGGCACGAAGCGGTTATTGACTTCATAACGGTGGCGGTGACGTTCGTTCACGTCCTTGCCATAGATCTCTGCAGCCAGCGTGCCGGGCTTGACCGGGCAACGTTGCGAACCGAGACGCATCGTGCCGCCGAGGTCCGACTCTTCAGTGCGTTTTTCGACGCGGCCGTCACGGTCGTACCACTCGGTGATCAGCGCGACCACGCGGTTCGGCGTGCCCGGATCGAATTCGGTGCTGTTCGCGTCTTTCATGCCGACTACGTCGCGCGCGAATTCGATCACGGCCAGCTGCATGCCGAGGCAAATGCCGAGGTACGGCACCTTGGCTTCGCGCGCATAGCGGATCGCCGCGATCTTGCCTTCGGTGCCGCGCCGGCCGAAGCCGCCCGGAACCAGCACGGCGTCCAGATGCTTGAGACTCTCGACGCCTTGCGTCTCGACCTCTTCCGAGTCGATGTATTCGATGTTGACCTTGGTCGACGTATAAATCGACGCATGGCGCAGCGCTTCGATCAACGACTTGTACGACTCCGTCAGATCGACGTACTTGCCGACCATGCCGATCGTCACTTCGTGCTTCGGATGTTCGAGCTTGTCGACCATCTCCGACCAGATGGTCAGGTCGGCGGGTTTCGGCGTGAGCTTGAGTTCTTCGCAGACAATCGCGTCCATGCCCTGGTCGTGCAGCATCTGCGGAATCTTGTAGATGCTGTCCGCGTCCCATACGGAGATCACCGCGTCTTCCGGCACGTTCGAGAACATCGAGATTTTCGCGCGTTCGTCGTCCGGGATGCGGCGGTCGGCGCGGCACAGCAGCACATGCGGCGAGATACCGATTTCGCGCAGCTTCTGCACGCTGTGCTGGGTGGGCTTGGTCTTCAGCTCACCGGCGGTGGCGACCCATGGCACCAGCGTCAGGTGCACGAAGCACGCGCTGTTGCGGCCGAGGCGCAGGCTCATCTGACGCGCGGCTTCGAGGAACGGCAGCGATTCGATATCGCCCACCGTACCGCCGACTTCGACGATCGCGACATCCGGTTCACCGCACGTCGCAGACGCTGCGCCGCGCTCGATGAAAGCCTGGATTTCGTTCGTGATGTGCGGGATCACCTGCACGGTCTTGCCCAGATAATCGCCGCGGCGTTCCTTGCGGATCACCGATTCGTAAATCTGGCCCGTGGTGAAGTTGTTGGCCTTGCGCATCTTCGTGCTGATGAAGCGCTCGTAATGCCCAAGGTCGAGGTCGGTCTCCGCTCCGTCTTCCGTCACGAACACTTCGCCGTGTTGAAACGGGCTCATCGTGCCGGGGTCGACATTGATGTAGGGATCGAGCTTGAGGAGGGTGACTTTCAGACCGCGCGATTCGAGGATCGCGGCGAGGGAAGCGGCGGCAATACCCTTGCCGAGGGAAGAAACTACGCCGCCGGTGACGAAAACATATTTGGTCATCGCTGGATGCTCGCGGGAAAAACGGATTATACCGTAAAGCAGGGCCTCAACCCAGCGAAATGCGCGGCACCCATACCGATCCCGCACGGTTTCCTACGCCGCCTGTGACTGCCTTGCCGCCCCGCCGCCGATGCGGTGCCCGCGCCCACCCAGCCGCTGCGTCTCACATCAGGTGCGCCGCTCCAGTTCGCGCAGCATCCGCTGTACCGCCCGTGCCGTTTCCAGCGGTTTCTCCATGGGATACAAATGGCTGCCGTCGATCCATTCGAGGTGGCCGCCGGTCGCGCGGCGCGTGGCGTCGAGACCGGCCTGGCGAATCTCCTTCGAATGGGTTCCGGCAATGAAGCCAACCGGCACCGGTGCGCCGCGGGCGAGCCGCGAACCCAGCGTGTGCGGCAAGGTCTTGTAGATCCGGTATTCGGTGCGGCGATCGAACGCGAGCACGCGCGTGCCGTCGGACGAATTCTGCGGAATGCCGAAGTCGATATAGTCGGACAGCATGCGCTCGTCCCAGCGCGCGAACGCGGGCTTCGAGTGAAAGTGCCGCCAGGCTTCGTCGCGGCTCGCCCATTGGGTGCGACGCGTGCGCGTGGCGGCAGCGGGTGAAAGACGTTCGTCGAGACCGGTCCATTGCGACACGCGCAGCATGCTGCTGCGCCAGCCGGCAATCACCGGCGAATCGAGCATCACTACCCCCTTGACCCATTGCGGCTTTTTCAGCGCGGCCATCAGCGACAGATAGCCGCCGAGCGAATGGCCGACCAGCCATACCGGTTGCTCGTAGGACCGGCTGATATCGTCGAGCAATTGTTCGACCAGATGCGGCCAGTCCTGCGTCACCGGAAAGCGTGTGTCGTGGCCGATTCGTTCGATGAAACGCACGTCGTAGTCATCGGCCAGCTCGGCGAAGATGGTTCGATAGGTCGACGCGGGAAAACCGTTCGCGTGGGAGAAGTGAATGATATTTTTCAAGTGTCGCTGTCTCCGTTCCTGATTCTGTTAGCCGAGCGGCACGGCGGGTTGCGCGCGTGCGGCCTTCATGGATCCATCCAGTACCGGTGATGCGCAACGCGATACCGCTCGAGCGAAAGCGTCGCACGCGGCGCTGCGCCGCCCTGCTCCGACGACTCCTGCACCGCAGCGTCCCAGGCCAGAATTCGCACTGCGCCGTCCTCGTCGCTGCGCGTGAGTTCGATATGCCGCGCCAGATAGCGTTCGAAGACGCCCGGGTTGGGATGGTGAAAACGGTTGCGATAGCCTACCTGAAATACTGCGATAAGCGGCTCGATAGAGTCGAGGAACGGCTCGGTCGAAGAGGTCTTGCTGCCGTGATGCGGCACAAGGAGGATCTGCGCGGACAAGGCTTCGCGATCGCGCTTGAGCAGGATACGCTCGACCGGCGCTTCGATGTCCGCGGCCAGGAGCGCGGTGAGGCGGGTTGAGGGGGTTGCGTTGGCCGTGGGGGTTGCGTTGGCCGTGGGGGTTGCGTCAGCTGTGGGAGTTGCGTTGGCCGTTGCGGCTTCGTTGCCAGTGGCGCCTACGTGGGTCGCCGGCGCTGCGTTGGCCGGGGTGATGCCTTCAGCCTCGTGGCCGGCAGCCACCGCGCCGCGGCTCGTATCAGGCGAGGCCGCCGTGCTGACGCGCAGCACGCAGCTATGCCCATTCGGATTGCCCTGCAATGGCCCCGGATCAGGCCAGAGCATGCTGAACTCGACACCGTCCCATTGCCAGCGCTGGCCGGCCGAACAGCGCACCGTGCCGGCGCCGGCCGCCCTGGCTTTTTCCCACAGCGCATTCGATGGCACAAGCCCGGCCACCAGCTGACGCACGTGGACCCCTTGCAGCACGGCCGGCGCGCCACCCGAGTGATCCGAATCGGCATGGCTGATGACCATGGTGTCCAATGTATACACGCCGTTGGCCTGCAGATACGGCACTACGATCCGCTCGCCGGCGTGCGTCGACTCCGGTCCGGGTCCGGCATCGAATAACAACGCGTGATGCGCCGTTTCCACGAGGATCGACGAGCCCTGGCCGATGTCGAGCGCAGTCAGCCTGAACGTTCCTGGCGGCGGCCCGGGGGGCGGCGGCAACAGGAGCGGCAGCCAGGTCAGCGGTGCCGCCCAGCGCAACGGCCAGCCGCGCGGCGCCAGGCACCAGACGACGCCGATCGCCGCCGCGGCCAGCGCCCAGATAGTGGGCTGCGGCAGGCGCCAGAGCGCCCAGTCCGGCCCCGAGAGCAACTGCAGACCGGTCACCAGCATGTCGAGCAATCCGTGAGCGGCGCGATTCGCGTAGGCATCGAACGGCACGGGCAACGCGACGCCGGCCAGCACGGCCGGTGTCACCAGGAAACTCACCCACGGGATGGCAAACGCATTGGCGACGGGCCCGATCAAGGGGATCTGTGAGAACCAGTAGACGGTCAACGGCGCGAGCGCGATCGTGACCGCGAACTGCACGTGGGCGGCACTGCGCAAGCGGGCGATGGACGTGCGGGCAAGCGTGCACAACAGAGCGATTGCCTGGGTGACGAAGCGCGGGCGGCGCATGCGGCCTGGCCGTGCGGTCGCAGCGACATCTGCTGGGCCATCGGCTTCGATAACTGCTTCGCCACCCACTGCGGCATCCGCATCCGATTCAGGCTCCTGCTGCTCGCCGCGCCGAGCGTCATCACGAACACGCGGCCGTCCCGACATCGCATAAACGATTGCCGCCACGGCGCAAAACGACAGCCAGAATCCAGCAGACACCACCGCCCACGGATCGAGCAACAGCACGAGGCCCAACGCCCAGGCCAGCACCCACGACGGCGCCACGCTGCGCCCGCTGACAAACGCGAGCGCCACCGCACCGGCCATCCACAACGCCCGCTGCACCGGAACATTGAAGCCGGCAAGCGCCGCGTGCAGCGCCGCAAACAGCACACCCGCCGTCACCGCGACTGTCTGCGCCGGAATCTTTAGCGGCCAGTTGCACCCTACAAAACAGGAACGTCGCCATAGCGCCCCGGCTAGCCAACCGGCGAGTCCGGCGACGAAACCGAGATGCAACCCGGAAATCGCCACCAGATGACTCGTGCCCGTCGCGCGCATCAGCGTCCAGTCCGCGGTGCTGACCTCGTCCTGCGCGCCGACCGCCAGCGCCACCACCACGCCGCGATGCGGCGCGCCGGCCAGCACGGAGTCGATGCGCGCACGCAGCGCGGCACGCCAGCGGTCGACTCCGATGGCAATGCCGCTCGCGAACCCGGGCAGGCGCCGCGCCGTCTCCAGCTTGCTCACGTATCCGGTAGCCCGGATGTTACGTGCGAGCCAACCCGCTTCGCCATCGCGCACGCCGTAATTGGCGTTGCTGTGCGCACGCTTGAGCCGTACCGTCAGACGCCAGCGCGAGCCGGGTTCCAGCAACGGCGGCGGTGGTCCCTTCTGGTCGATCCATGCGAGCTGGATCGTGCGCGGAAAGCGCTGGATCGGGGCGTCAGTCGAGTCGACGTCGAACAGGAACCGCACGCCCGTGTCGTCACGGTTCGGCAGGCCGCGAACCGCCCCCTGTACGTCGAGGTCGCGCCCCTCCCACGCGGCCGGCAAGCTCGAGGCAAGACGCAGTTCGGCCCGCCACGCCGCATAGCCAAACCCCACGCTAGCGGCAGCCAGCCAAACCGCGCACCAGCCGCAGCACATCCGCCAACCCGGCGCCCCACGCAAGCCCCACACGGCCCCGGCCAACGCACCACTCATGGTTAGCAACAGCACCAGCCAGCCACGCCATGCAGGCAGCCCTGCCTGCTGCTGCAAGACGATCACACCTAACGCAAATCCGCCCCACACTGCCCGCATTCGTCCTCCGCCTGCTGACCGCCCGACTGCCGCCGGGCATCACCATGGGACACAGGTCAGAAAGCGAATTCAGACGACGGCCGCGCGCGGGATGCGCCCGGCGCGAACCCTCGGGAAAGATTATGCAGACGAAAGCGCGAGCCGTGGCAGCGCGGCGTGAGCGTTAGCCGTTGTGCCTATGGCTAGCTCATCCACGCCGATCCCGCGCAGTTGCGCGAGCCCCGCGCCGATGGCGGGAATCTGATCCGGCGTATTGCGTTGGCGGTACAGCCAGGAGGGAGAAATGTCGGGCGCATCGGTCTCGACCACCAGCGCATCGAGCGGCAATTGCGCCGCCAGCCGCCGGATCTGCAAGGCCCGCTCGAATGTCAGGTTGCCGCCGAAGCCAAGGTGCATGCCCTGATCGATAAACGCCTGGGCCTGCTGAAAACTGCCGTTGAATGCATGAGCGATGCCGCGGTTCACGCGCTGTTTGCGCAAGCCTTTGAGCACCTGATCCTGCGATTTGCGCACGTGACAGATCACCGGCAGATCGAATTCGTGCGCGAGCTTCAGTTGCTCGTTGTAGAAGAATTGCTGGCGCCCCTCGTCGAGGCCCGGGACGAAATAATCGAGGCCAATTTCGCCCAGGCCGACGAACAGCGGATCGTCGAGACTCGCTTCGATCTCCATGCGCAAGGCGTCGAGATCCGCATCCTGCGCAGCGGGCGTACACATGGGATGAATCCCGAGTGCGTACGCGCCGCCCTCCACGCGATGCGCCAGGTCGCGCACCCTCGCGAAGTTCATGCGCGCCACGGCCGGAATCACGATGCGCCCTACCCCGGATTCGCGGGCCGTGGCCGCCACCGCGTCGCGATCCGCGTCGAACTCCGACGCGTCGAGGTGGCAATGCGTATCGATCCACATGCTCGGCCCCGCGGGAAAGAAACGTTATACGGAAACCGGCGGCTCGTCGTGCAGCACGCCGTCGCGCAAACGCATGATGCGATCGCAGCGTGCCGCCAGATCCAGATCGTGGGTGACGATCACGAAGCTGGTATCGAAGGACTGCGACAGTTCGAGCATCAGGTTGAACACCGTGTCGGCGGTACCGCCGTCGAGGTTGCCGGTGGGCTCGTCAGCCAGCACGCAGGCCGGGTTGGTCACCAGTGCCCGCGCAATCGCCACGCGCTGGCGCTCGCCGCCCGACAGCTCGCCGGGACGGTGTTTCGCGCGGTGCGCGATACCCACCCGCTCGAGCGTCTGCAGCGCGATACGGCGCGCTTCTTCGGTCGGCATGCGGCGGATGCGCAGCGGCATCGCGACGTTGTCGAGCGCAGTGAACTCGGCCAGCAAATGGTGAAACTGATAGACGAACCCGAGGGCGCGATTGCGCAACTCGTTGCGCTCGCGTTCCGAGAGCTTGGTGAACGGCTTGCCGAGCACCGACACCTCGCCCGTGCTCGGATCGTCGAGGCCGCCCAGCACGTGCAGCAAGGTGCTCTTGCCCGAGCCCGACGCGCCGACGATCGCCAGCTTCTCGCCGCGCCGCACCGACAGTTGCGTGTTGTTCAACACCTGCACATTCAGGCCGCCCTGCACGAACGACTTCGAGATGCCGGTCGCTTCGAGGACGTACGGATGGAGCGCGCTGTCTGAGGACATAGGTCGGAGAATCGAACGATCATTCATAGCGCAGCGCCTCCGCCGGACGGACCTTGGCACCACGCCAGCTCGGGTACAACGTTGCCAGCGAAGCCAGCACGAAAGCGATCACGCCGATTTTGGCCACATCGCCCGGCACCAGCTCAGACGGCAGCTCGCTGATGAAATACACCGACGGCGGCAGGAACTGCACGCCGAGCAGATGCTCGATCATCGGCACGAGCCATGGAATGCTCCAGGCAATCAGACAGCCGAGTATCACGCCCGTGGCCGTGCCGATAAATCCGATCGTCACACCCTGCACGACGAAGATCTTCATGATCGAGCCCGGCTGCGCGCCCAACGTGCGCAGAATGGCGATATCAGCCTGCTTGTTGGTCACCGTCATCACCAGCGACGACACCAGATTGAACGCCGCCACCGCGATGATCAGCGTCAGGATGATGAACATCATGCGCTTTTCGATCTGCACCGCCGAGAACCACGTCTTGTTCTGCTGCGTCCAGTCGCGAATGTAGAGGTCGCCCGAGAGGGTGCGCGCCAGCTGGTGCGCGACCTCCGGCGCGCGCTGCATGTCTTTCAGGCGCAAGCGCACGCCGGTTGGCGCGGGCAGGCGGAACAGCACCTGCGCATCCTGAATGTTGATCAGCGCAAGCGTACTGTCGTATTCATAGTGTCCCGATTCGAAGACACCCACCACCGTGAACTGTTTGAGACGCGGCAGCATGCCTGCTGGCGTGATCGTGCCTTCGGGCGCCACCAGCGTGATCTTGTCGCCGACCATCACGCCGAGGTTCGCCGCCAGATCGGCGCCGAGCACAATGCCGAAGTCGCCGGGCTTCAGGTCGCTCAACTGGCCGCCTTTCATTTCCTTGTAGATATCGGACACCTGCGGCTCGAGCGCCGGATCGACACCGCGCAGCGCGACGCCGCTCACGGCGTCCTGGCGCGTCAGCAACGCCTGCGCATCGACATACGGTGCCGCGCCGATCACTTCCTTGTTCTGGCGCGCTTCCTTGGCCGTCAATTGCCAGTTCGGCATGGAGCCGGTTGGCGAAAAGATCTCGACGTGCGCGAGCACCGACAACATGCGGTCGCGCACCTCTTTCTGGAATCCGTTCATCACCGATAGCACGACGATCAGCGCCGCGACGCCGAGCGCGATGCCCGACATCGAAACCAGCGCGATGAACGAAATGAAGCCGTTACCGGTCGTGCGTTTGCCGGCGCGGGTGTAGCGCCAGCCAATCTGCCATTCGTAGGGAAATTTCAAGCGAATCCTTTTCTGCGTTCTTCGGCCTCGTGCCAGGGCTTGCTGCGGCGTTCCCGCGGCAGTGCCGTGGCGTGTTACGGCGCATGACGGCGAGTATTGCGCGCCCCATCCGACGCAAGCGTCGTGACCGTTGGTGTCGGATCGGGGGCGGAAGGTTCCGGCGCCGGCCTTTACCATCGGTCAAGCGCGAAGTTTGCCATACAACGCGGACGATCTCCGCGAACCGTTGCCCGCGCCTATGCGCGCGCCGCAGCGGCGTGAAGCTCGAGACCCAGCGCCCTGATCACCTTGATGATCGTCGCGAAACTGGGGTTGCCGTCCTCGGAAAGCGCCTTGTAGAGTCCCTCGCGCGAAATTCCGGTGTCGCGCGCGAGTTGCGCCATGCCGCGCGCACGCGCGATGACCCCGAGCGCATGCGCGAGGTAGGCTGGATCGTCGCCGCCTTCCAGCAGACAGGCTTCGAAGTATTCGGCCATGTCGGCCTCGGTCTTCAGGTGTTCGGCCGAATCCCACAGGCGGGTTTTGATCTTGTCCATTGGTTACTCCGTGTCGAGACTGTCGAGGATCCTGTGTGCGTGTCTGATATCCGCAGCCTGAGTCGACTTGTCGCCCCCGCACAGCAGAATCACCAGCGCCACGCCGCGCTGTACGTAATAGACACGGTAGCCGGGTCCGTGATCGATACGCATTTCCGTAACCGGTGCGCCGGCCGAATTCGTGTCGCCCGGAATGCCCAAGGCCAGACGGTCGATGCGGGCCTGTATCCGGCGCTTGGCGATTCGATCGCGAAGGCCGTCGAACCAGACATCGAAAACCTCGGTCGTTCGGATATTCAGCAATAACAAGTGTAATCCATGGTTCACATTACATCAACCGTGATGCACGACCAATGATGGGTTGCGGGGATGCCCGAGTGGCATTCCCTGAGCGCATTCGGACGTGGGAAGTCGGGCCGATGCAATGAAGGCGACTGATCTCCACCAACCCAATGTACAGGCGGGACTGCGGTGTTGGAACTCGTCCGGTCAGCTAACGTACAACCACAGGGAAAGGCACTCTTCCCGCACGGACCGTCAAACGTTCCGATATGAACCCTTACCCACCACCGCATGACAGCGAGAATCGAAACACGCGCAGCGTTTGCCATACAATGCGCAGCATCATGCACGTCGACCGTCTTCACCTCCTCCTGCCCTTCGCGCTGCCCGCCGCAGCCGACGCCTCCACCGCGCTGTACAACATCTCCAGCCCCGCGCTCGACAAGCTGATCGCCCGAGCCACGCTGGTCGAACGGGTGATCGGCGAGGACTTCCAGCGCACGCTGCCGCACGAACGCTGGGTGGCCCGCCAGTTCGGCACGGTTGCAAGCGGCGCGGGAGCCGCCGATGAAGCGCCGCTCGCGCCTTACATGCTGCGCGCCGACGGCGGCGAGCCCGGCACGTCGACCTGGGCGTGCGTGCAACCGGTGCACGTACGCATCGCGCACGATCATCTGGTGCTGATCGACCCCGCCTCGCTCGCGCTGACCGACGCCGAAGCCGCCACGCTGCTCGACGTCGCCCGGCCGCTGATCGAGGAACTCGGCGTGCGTCTCGAGGCGCCCCAGCCTTCGCGCTGGTACCTCGCGAGCGACGCCTTCGGCACCCTGGCCGGCGCTTCGCCGTTGCGCGCCAGTGGCCGCAACATCGAAATCTGGTTGCCGCACGAGGCCCATACCGGCGAGCGCTCGCGGGCGTGGATGAAGCTGCAGAACGAAGTCCAGATGGCGTGGTTCGAACATCCGGTCAACGAGGCGCGTGAAGCGCGCGGGCTGCCCTCGGTCAACTCCATCTGGTTTCACGCGCAAGGCGCGGCGCAGCCGGTAACCAGCCCGTTTGACCGCGTGCTGTCGGACGCAGCGGCCACGCGCGGCCTCGCGCTCACAGCCGGGGTGGAAACCGGCGCGCCCCCGGCTTCGTTTGCGGACCTCGCAGCGGGCACAAACGGCGCGCATGACATGAGCAGCGGCACCAGCCGCAACCGTGGCGGCAACAAGTCCACGGCCACTACGCTGGTCGAACTGGATCCTTTTTCCGCCCCCTACATCGAGCAGGACTGGGGCCGCTGGAACGAGGCGTTCGCCGCGCTCGAGACCGAGTGGTTCGCCCCCGCCCTCGCCGCCTTGCAGGCAGGACAACTCAGCGAACTCGGCCTCACGTTGTGCGGCGACACCGGCTCGGTGACGCTCACCATCACGCGCGGCGATCTGCGCAAATTCTGGCGGCGGCGCCTGCTCGCCTCGCTCTTTATCGAATGATGCCGAGAATGACCCAGTCCATCGCTCCGCGCCTGTTCCATCGCATGTTTTCCGGCCTTTCCGCATGACTCGAATCGTTACGCGCGCCTCGTCCCCCGTCGACGCCGAAGTGTTGACCCGTCATGGCCTGCATCCGGTGCTGGCCCGCCTGTATGCAGCGCGCGGCGTCTGCCAGCCGGATGAAATCGAAACCGGACTCGCGCGCCTTGTGCCGCCCGCACAGCTCAAAGGCTGCGAGGACGCCGCCGCGCTGCTCGCCGATTCGATCGAAACGAAGCGCCGCATGCTGGTGGTAGCCGACTACGATTGCGACGGCGCGACCGCCTGTGCGGTCGCCGTGCGCGGCTTGCGGATGTTCGGCGCGCAGATCGACTATCTGGTGCCGAACCGCTTCGAATACGGCTACGGCCTGACCCCTGAAATCGTCGCGCTGGCCGCTCGCGGCGCGGCGGGTAAGCCGGACCTCCTGATCACGGTGGACAACGGCATCGCCAGCGTGGACGGCGTCGAGGCAGCCAACGCGCTCGGCATCGACGTGCTGGTCACGGACCACCACCTGCCCGGCGACGACCTGCCCGCAGCCCGTGCGATCGTCAATCCGAACCAGCCGGGCTGCAGCTTTCCGAGCAAATGCATCGCCGGCGTCGGTGTGATGTTTTACGTGCTGCTCGCGCTGCGCGCCGAACTGCGCCGCCGCGGCGCGTTCACCGACGCGCGTCCCGAACCGCGTCTGGACGGCCTGCTCGATCTGGTCGCCCTCGGCACCGTGGCGGACGTCGTCAAGCTGGATGGCAACAATCGCGTGCTGGTTGCGCAAGGTCTGCAACGCATCCGTAAAGGCAAGATGCAGCCGGGCATCGCCGCGCTGTTTCGCGCCGCTGCGCGCGACGCGCGCAGCGCGTCCGGCTTCGATCTGGGCTTTGCGCTCGGCCCGCGCCTGAACGCGGCGGGACGGCTCTCGGATATGTCGCTCGGAATCGAATGTCTGACGACCGACGATATCGGTCGTGCGTGGGAGCTCGCGCAGCAACTCGATGCCATCAACCGCGAGCGGCGCGAAATCGAAGCCGGCATGCAGCAGCAGGCACTTGAAGACCTGTCGACGGTCGATCCGGCCGGCTCGGCCACCATCGTGCTGTTCAACGAAAGCTGGCACCAGGGTGTGATCGGGATCGTCGCCGGACGGCTCAAGGAAAAATTCCACCGGCCCTCCTTTACCTTCGCGCCGGCGGACGAAAGCGGCGTGCTCGTCAAAGGCTCGGGCCGATCGATTGCGGGCTTTCATCTGCGCGATGCGCTCGACCTGATCTCGAAACGCGAACCCGGCATGATCGTCAAGTTCGGCGGCCACGCCATGGCGGCGGGCATGACGCTCGCGGCCGCGGACGTGCCGCGCTTTACCGCCGCCTTCGAGGCGGTCGGCCGCGAGTGGCTCTCCGCGGACGCGCTGGCGCGCGTCGTCGAGACCGACGGCGACCTCGAAGAGGCCTATTTCACGCCGCAATTCGTCGAGATGCTCGACGCCGCAGTCTGGGGCCAGGGCTTTCCGGCGCCGGTGTTTTCGGGCGAATTCGAGGTCGCGTCGCAGGCCCTCGTGAAGGACAAGCATCTGAAGCTGCAACTGCTGCGCGGGCGTCAGCGTTTTAACGCGATCTGGTTCAATCACACGGATTCCCTGCCCAACCGCACGACCATCGCTTACCGGCTTGCAAGCGATACCTGGAACGGCGTGTCGCGCGTGCAACTGATCGTCGAGCATGCGGTGAGCTGAACCGCCGCGGGTTCGGCCGGACCCGCCTCGCGGCGTCGTGAAACCCGCCAAAACCGCGCGCAACGCCTGCAAAACCGCCCCAGACAGCCGCCGGAAACGCGCATTAGCGTCCGGCGGGCAGCCTCGATCGGCTATAATTTCCCCTTTTTACCAAGCCATAAAAGATCGACATGGAAGCGGAACGTCTCAACGCGATCGAAGCCTCTCTGGCCGACCTGCGCCGTCGCGCGGGCGAGCTACGGGGGTATCTTTGACTACGACGACAAAGCACTGCGTCTAATCGAAGTCAACCGGGAACTCGAAGACCCGAACGTCTGGAACGACTCGAAGCACGCCCAGGCCCTCGGCCGGGAAAAGAAGCTGCTGGACGACGTCGTCGGCAAACTCACTTCGCTGGACAACGACCTGCGCGACGCGCAGGACCTGTTCGGCATGGCGCGCGAAGAAGATGACGAGGAAACCCTCGTTGCCTGCGAAAGCGACGCAGCCGGTCTGGAAAGCCGCGTGGCGGACATGGAATTCCGCCGCATGTTCTCGAACCCGGCCGACCCGAACAACGCGTTCCTCGACATTCAGGCAGGCGCCGGCGGCACCGAAGCGTGCGACTGGGCCTCGATGCTGCTGCGCCAGTACCTGCGCTACTGCGAACGCAAAGGCTTCAAGACCGAAGTGCTGGAACAGACCGAAGGCGACGTCGCGGGTATCAAGAACGCCACCCTCAAGATCGAAGGCGAATACGCCTACGGCTTCCTGCGCACCGAAACCGGCGTGCACCGCCTCGTGCGCAAGTCGCCGTTCGATTCGTCGGGCGGCCGCCATACGTCGTTCTCGTCGGTGTTCGTGTACCCGGAGATCGACGATTCGATCGAAGTGGACATCAACCCGGCCGATCTGCGCATCGACACGTACCGCGCGTCCGGCGCGGGCGGTCAGCATATCAACAAGACCGACTCCGCCGTGCGGATCACGCACATGCCCTCGGGCATCGTCGTGCAGTGCCAGAACGACCGTTCGCAGCACCGCAACCGCGCCGAAGCCATGGCGATGCTGAAATCGCGCCTGTACGAAGCGGAAATCCGCAAACGTCAGGCCGAGCAGGACAAGCTCGAAGCCGGCAAGACCGATGTGGGCTGGGGTCACCAGATCCGTTCGTATGTGCTGGACAACAGCCGCATCAAGGATCTGCGTACCAACGTCGAAATCAGCAACACCAAGAGCGTGCTCGATGGCGACCTCGACCCGTTCATCAGCGCCAGCCTGAAACAGGGCATCTAAAGCAAGCGCAGCCGGCGCGGCCAGAATAGCCGCGCCGCATCTTTTGACCGTCTGTCGTGGTCCGATCGCAGTCCGATTTCCGACCGGCAGGCAACCTCGTGCGGCCCACCCGCATAGAGGCCACCCCGAATACCGACCCATCATGACCGAACCGATCCAGACGAACGCCGCGCCCGAGGGGGACGAAAACAAGATCATCGCCGAGCGCCGCGAAAAGCTGCGCGAGCTGCGTGAACAGGGCGTCGCTTACCCGAACGATTTCCGTCCCACGCATCACGCCGAAGATCTGCAGACGCAATACGCCGAAGCCGACAAGGAAGCCCTCGAAGCCAATCCGCTCGAAGTCGCCGTGGCCGGCCGCATGATGCTCAAGCGCGTGATGGGCAAGGCGAGTTTCGCCACCGTGCGCGACGGTTCGGGTCAGATCCAGTTCTTCATCACGCCGGCTGACATCGGTCAGGAAACCTACGACGCGTTCAAGAAGTGGGACATGGGCGACATCGTCGCGGCGCGCGGCGTGCTGTTCCGTACCAACAAGGGTGAGTTGTCGGTGCGTTGTACCGAACTGCGTCTGCTCTCGAAGTCGCTGCGTCCGCTGCCGGACAAGTTCCACGGTCTCGCCGACCAGGAAATGAAGTACCGCCAGCGCTATGTCGACCTGATCGTCACGCCGGAAACGCGCAAGACTTTTGTGGCGCGCACCCGCGCCATGTCGTCGATCCGCAAGTTCATGGCCGAAGCCGACTTCATGGAAGTCGAAACGCCGATGCTGCATCCGATTCCGGGTGGCGCGGCGGCCAAGCCCTTCGTCACGCATCACAACGCGCTCGATATGCAGATGTACCTGCGGATCGCGCCCGAGCTGTATCTGAAGCGGCTGGTGGTGGGTGGCTTCGAGCGCGTGTTCGAGATCAACCGGAATTTCCGTAACGAGGGCGTCTCGGTGCGCCACAATCCGGAATTCACGATGATCGAGTTCTACGCCGCGTACACCGATTATCAGTGGCTGATGGACTTCACCGAACAGCTGATCCGTCAGGCCGCCGTCGACGCGCTCGGCACCGCCACGATCAGCTATCAGGGCCGCGAACTGGATCTCTCGAAGCCGTTCCATCGGCTGACGATCTCCCAGGCGATCCAGAAATACGCCCCGCAATACACCGACGCTCAGTTGGCCGACGCCGCGTTCCTGCGCCCGGAATTGAAGAAGTTCGGCGTAGACGCTTCGCAGCCGCAGTTCCTCAACGCGGGTGTCGGCGCGCTGCAACTGGCGCTGTTCGAAGAGACAGCGGAATCGCAACTGTGGGAGCCGACCTACATCATCGACTATCCGGTCGAAGTGTCGCCGCTGGCGCGTGCGTCGGATACGGTGCCGGGCATCACCGAGCGTTTCGAACTGTTCATCACCGGCCGCGAAATCGCCAACGGCTTTTCCGAGTTGAACGATCCGGAAGACCAGGCCGCCCGCTTCAGGAAGCAGGTGGACCAGAAGGACGCCGGCGACGAAGAAGCCATGTTCTACGACGCCGATTACATCCGCGCGCTGGAGTACGGCATGCCGCCGGCCGGTGGCTGCGGTATCGGTATCGACCGTCTCGTCATGCTTCTGACCGACAGCCCGAGCATCCGCGACGTCATCCTGTTCCCGCATCTGCGCCGCGAAGACTGAGCGCGCTGGCCGTGCAGTCACCGCAAGGCTGACGTCACGGCTGGACGGGTTGGACCCGACGCCCGGCGCATCCTGCCGGGCGTTTTTTGTGGCGCCGCAGCGCCGTCGCGATAGCTTGCTCAGACCCGATGGTTTGTAACTATCGGTAAAAGCTCCACGATACACGCTAACCCGCTACACCGTACGCTCGCCGCCTTTGCCCGATAAATCGGGTTTTCTCGCCCTCTTCCCGTAGCAGTCCTTTGCCCGGCCGTTCAACGCGCTCAGATTTGGTTACAACTTGAAACCTTGGGCCAAGCCAGTTGTCGGACACTGTGTCTCAATAAAAGCCGACTCTGCTTGAGACGGAGGTCAACCATGAACAATCCCAACACCACGCCATCACGTCGTATTCACCCGCTTGTCGCGACCGCGGCCGGCGCAGTCATCGTCGCCAGCCTTGCAGCCACGGCCGCTATCACGGGCGTGTTCCCGAAAGCGTCGAGCGGCAGCGCGCAAAACGATCAGACGCAGTCAGCCCCGGTCGCCGCGCAAGCGGCCTCGCAACCGGTGGTCGATTCGTCTCAGCCCGCCAATCCCGCGACCTACGCGCAACAGGATCAACAGCCGCAGCAGCAACAACAACAGCAAGCGCCGGCGCGGACCGACACCCAGGCGCAAGCCGCGGCGCCCGCGCCGGCGCCTGTGCCTGTGCCGACGCAGCAACCCTATGCAGCGCAACCCCAGGCACCGGCGCCTCAACCAGCACAAGGGCAGTACGCCCAGCAGCCGGCACCGCAGCCGGCCTATTGCGCTAGCTGCGGCACGGTCGTAGGGATCTCGGAGGTGCGCCAGGAAGGTCATGGCACCGGGATTGGCGCTGTCGGCGGTGCGGTGGTCGGCGGTCTGGTGGGCAACCAGTTCGGCGGCGGCGTCGGCCGCGGTGCAATGACCGTGCTCGGCGCGGTCGGTGGTGGCTTCGCCGGTAATTCGGTCGAAAAGCACATTCGTAGCACGACCTCTTACTCCGTGCACGTGCGCATGGAAAGCGGCAAGAACCGCTACTTCACGTACCACGAAGCGCCGCCGTTCCAGCAAGGTGAGCGCGTGCATCTCGAGAACGGTACGCTCGCCGCGGGTTAAGCAAGCGAGGGTGTGTCTGGCTTACGAGCCAACCCACGACACGACGGCGCGACGACCCGGCTAAGCGTGGACCTGTTGCAGGCGGCAACCGGTCGTGCTTCGCTTCCAGCGCACGACGTAAAAAAGGCGATTCCAACGAAATCGCCTTTTTTGTTCGCTCGAGCCCGGCCAGACACGCCCGGCTCAACGCCGCTCAGTAATCCGCATCCTCGATCCATGCCGCCTGGATCGCTTCGAGGATCTTCTCGTTCGAACGGTCCGGATCGTCGTCGAAGCCTTCCAGCTCCATCACCCAGCGGTGCAGGTCGGTGAAGCGAATCTGCTGCGGGTCCACTTCCGGATGCTTGTCGGTCAGGGCCATCGCGATGTCTTGCGTGTCGGTCCACTTCATGGCTGCGCGCTCCTGTTAGTGATTTTCCTTCGCATGGTTGATCGAGTAACGCGGAATTTCAACCACGAGATCCTGGTCGGCCGGCACCATGGCCTGGCACGACAGTCGCGACTCGGGTTCGAGCCCCCACGCCTTGTCGAGCAGATCGTCTTCGTCCTCTTCCGACGGCGTGAGCACAGTGAACCCTTCACGCACGACCACATGGCACGTCGTGCACGCACACGATTTCTCGCAGGCGTGCTCGATTTCAATACCGTGTTCCAGCAGATTGTCGCAGATGCTCTTGCCCGGTACCGCATCGATCACCGCGCCTTCCGGGCACAGTTCGACGTGGGGCAGCACAACGATTTGAGGCATACGATTTCCGTTTGGTCTGGGGCACGGACGCCGACGAACTGGCTCCGCACCATTTTACTGGTGACACGTGCCTTTTTGACACGCGTCACGTGATTCATTCAAGGTTGCTGGGGTGGGCGAACCGCGGACCCGCCACCGCTTGCTCAGATATCGTCGAGCTTGCGGCCGGCGAGCGCGCGGCGGATGCCCTTGTTCATGCGGCGGGCGGCAAACTCGTCGGTGCCTTCGGCCACGGTTTTCGTCGCGGCTTCGATCGCCTCCACGTCGGCGCCCTGGGCTACGTCACGCAAGCCGTTGAGCAAACCGTCGAGCGCGGCGCGTTCGGACTCGTCGAGCAATTCAGCGTCCGCTGCGAGCGCCGCATCCGTGGCTTCGATCAACCGTTGTGCTTCCACCTGCGCCTCGCGTAGCGCGCGGGCGCGCATGTCGACTTCGGCCGTGTTGAAGCTGTCTTCCAGCATCCTCGCGATGTCGTCGTCGGCGAGGCCGTACGACGGCTTCACGACCACCGATGCTTCCACGCCCGAATGCTGCTCGCGTGCGAAGACCGACAGCAGGCCGTCCGCGTCGACCTGATAGGTCACACGAATGCGAGCCGCGCCGGCCGCCATCGGCGGAATGCCACGCAGCTCGAAACGCGCGAGCGAGCGGCAGTCCGACACGAGTTCGCGCTCGCCCTGCACGACGTGAATCGCCATCGCCGTCTGGCCGTCCTTGAAGGTGGTGAAATCCTGCGCACGCGCGACCGGGATCGTCGAATTACGCGGGATGATCTTCTCGGTCAGGCCGCCCATCGTCTCGACGCCAAGCGACAGCGGGATGACGTCGAGCAGCAGCCAGTCGTCGCCGTCGGCGCCACGATTGCCGGCCAGCAGGTCCGCCTGGATCGCCGCGCCGAGCGCGACCACCTGGTCGGGATCGAGATTGATCAAAGGCGGCTGACCGAAGAATGCCGCCACCGCACGGCGGATCACCGGCATGCGGGTTGCGCCGCCCACCAGCACCACGCCCTGGATTTCTTTGGTCGTGACCTTCGCGTCGCGCAGCGCTTTTTTGGTCGGTCCCAGCGTGCGCTGCACCAGCGCCTGGGTGATAGCCTCGAAAGTAGTCTCGTCGAGCGTCAGATCGAGCTGGGTGCCATTCGAGAGGGTCGCCCGCAGGCTTGCCAGCGGCGCGTCCGACAACGCCTCCTTGGCCACACGCACGCTGTCCAGCAGCATCCGCACGTCTTCCACGCTGAGCGTCTGCGGCGCGATGCCGGCCTGCTCGAGCACATGACGGTACAGCGCGTGGTCGAAATCGTCGCCGCCGAGCGCGGAATCGCCGCCCGCCGCGAGGACTTCGAAGACGCCTTTGGTCAGCTTGAGGATCGACAGGTCGAAAGTTCCGCCGCCGAGGTCATACACGGCGTAGAGACCTTCGGAGCCATTGTCGAGACCGTAGGCGATCGCCGCAGCGGTCGGCTCGTTGAGCAGGCGCAGCACGTTCAGTCCGGCCAGACGGGCGGCGTCCTTGGTGGCCTGGCGCTGCGCTTCGTCGAAATAGGCCGGCACGGTGATGACCGCGCCCACCAGATCGTCGCCGAGACTGTCTTCCGCGCGCTGACGCAGCGTCGCGAGAATTTCCGCCGACACTTCGACCGGGCTCTTCACGCCATCGACCGTGCGGATCTGCACCATGCCCGGTGCGTCGATGAAATCGTACGGGGCGTTTTCGGCGCCTTCCACTTCGGCCTTGCCGCGGCCCATGAAGCGCTTGACCGAGACGATCGTATTGCGCGGATCGCTCGCCGCTTCCGCCTTGGCGATACGGCCGATCCGGCGGCCGCCCTTCTCCAGATAGCGGACCACGGACGGCAGCAGCACATGGCCGTCCGCGTCGGGCAATACTTCGGCGAGGCCGCTACGCACCGCGGCGACGAGGGAATTGGTGGTGCCGAGATCGATGCCGACCGCGAGGCGCCGCTGATGCGGCGCAGGCGCCATGCCGGGTTCGGAGATTTGCAGTAAAGCCATCTGTGATCTTCTTCGAGGCGCGTTCCGCCCCGTCCTGAATGGTTCGCGTTGCTGGGTTGATCGGGCCGTGACCCCGGCGCTTGCGCGTCAGGTGTCGAGCCGTTCGATCTGCGTGCCGATTTCCGCCGCCACCCGCTCTATAAACATCAACTGCCGCACCGCCTCGCCCGCCGCCTGGTTCACCCCGCTGTCGAGCAAGGCGCCGAGTTTCGTGAAGCGTACCCGTTCCTCGTCGCGCAGCTCGGCCAGCAAGGCATCGAGCGCGTCGACATTCTTCGCCGCCGCGGCATCTTCGATCCCTTCGCGCCATTCCATCTGCTGCATCAGGAACGCCGGCTCCATGGCCGTGTTGTTCTCCGCACCGACATCGACGCCGCGCAACGCCAGCAGATAGGTGGCGCGCTTCAACGGATCGCGCAGGGTCTGGTACGCCTCGTTCGTGCGCGTGGCCCATTGCATCGCAACGCGTTTTTGCGCGTCGCCCGCGGCAGCGAAGCGATCGGGATGCACCTGCGACTGCACCGTGCGGTACGCGTGGTCGAGCGCACCCGCGTCGAGCGTGTATTGCGCCGGCAGGTCGAACAGGTCGAAGTGGCTATCGGTCAGCGAGGCCATCGAATCAGAGGTAATCCGTTCAAGAGGCGCACGTAGTGCGAAAAATAAGGCGGTACAACAAGCTGCGAGGTTGAACCCGCTATCCGGTACGACAAATTAAAAAGGCGGCCCGCGCCGCCTTTTTTCCGCTTCACGCGGAATCGTTCCACTCAGACGCGGAACGATTCGCCGCAACCGCACTCGTCCTTCACGTTCGGGTTGTTGAACTTGAAGCCTTCGTTCAGCCCTTCACGTGCGAAGTCGAGTTCCGTGCCGTCGATATAGGCGAGGCTCTTCGGGTCGACAATGATTTTCACGCCATTGCAGTCGAATACCTGATCTTCGGGCGCGAGTTCATCCACATATTCGAGCTTGTAGGCCAAGCCCGAGCATCCGGTCGTACGCACGCCGAGCCTCAGCCCGACACCCTTGCCGCGTCGGACCAGATACTTCTGGACGTGCTGTGCTGCCTTTTCAGTCAACGTAATTGCCATAGCGTTTCTCGTTGCCGCCTTATGCGGCGTGCTGCTTGTCGCCCGCTTCTGCGGTTTCGCCGTGACGCTGCTTGTAATCAGCCACTGCGGCCTTGATCGCGTCTTCCGCGAGGATCGAGCAGTGGATCTTGACCGGCGGCAGCGCGAGTTCTTCGGCGATCTGCGTGTTCTTGATGGACATGGCCTGATCGAGCGTCTTGCCTTTCACCCATTCCGTGACGAGCGAGCTCGACGCGATCGCCGAACCGCAACCGTACGTCTTGAACTTCGCGTCTTCGATGATGCCGTCCGCACCCACGCGGATCTGCAGCTTCATCACGTCGCCGCACGCCGGCGCCCCGACCATGCCGGTGCCCACTGCATCGTCGTCCTTGGCAAACGAGCCGACGTTGCGCGGATTTTCGTAGTGGTCCAGAACCTTGTCGCTATAAGCCATGATTACACTCCTTGATTCGTTTCAACCTGCATTCGGTGCGATGTTTCGCCCAGTAGATACAACCGTGCGGCAGCTTAGTGCGCAGCCCACTGGATCGTCGAAATATCGATACCGTCCTTGTACATTTCCCACAGCGGCGACAGATCGCGCAGCTTCGAAATCTTGGTCTTCAGCAGGTTGATGACGTATTCGACGTCCTGCTCCGTCGTAAAGCGGCCCACCGTAAAGCGGATCGAGCTGTGCGCCAGTTCGTCGTTGCGGCCGAGAGCGCGCAGCACGTACGACGGCTCGAGCGACGCCGAGGTGCAAGCCGAGCCCGACGACACCGCGACATCCTTCACGGCCATGATCAGCGATTCGCCTTCGACGAAATTGAAGCTGATGTTCAGGTTGTGCGGCACACGCTTTTCCATGTCGCCGTTCACATAGGTTTCTTCCATGTCCTGCAGGCCGCGCAGCAGACGGTCGCGCAACATGCGGATGCGCTCGTTTTCCGTCGCCATTTCTTCACGTGCGAGACGGAAGGCTTCGCCCATGCCGACGATCTGGTGCGTGGCCAGCGTGCCCGAACGCATGCCGCGCTCGTGACCGCCGCCGTGCATCTGCGCTTCGATACGGATGCGCGGCTTACGACGCACGTACAGCGCGCCGATGCCCTTCGGGCCGTATGTCTTGTGGGCCGAGAACGACATCAGGTCGACCTTCAGCGTTTGCAGGTCGATCTCGATCTTGCCGGTGGCCTGAGCAGCGTCGACGTGGAAAATGATGCCCTTTTCACGGGTGATCTCGCCAATCGCCGCGATGTCCTGCACCACGCCGATCTCGTTGTTCACCGACATCACCGAGACCAGAATCGTGTCCGGGCGCAGTGCGGCCTTGAACACGTCGAGGTCGATCAGACCGTCGTCCTTGACGTCCAGATACGTGACTTCGAAGCCTTCGCGCTCGAGTTCGCGACAAGTGTCGAGCACAGCCTTATGCTCGGTCTTCACCGTGATGATGTGCTTGCCCTTGCTCTTGTAGAAGTGCGCGGCACCCTTGATGGCGAGGTTATCCGACTCCGTTGCGCCCGAGGTCCAGATGATTTCGCGCGGATCGGCATTCACCAGCGCGGCGACGTTCTCGCGCGCTTCCTCGACCGCACGTTCCGCATCCCAGCCATACGAGTGGCTGCGCGATGCCGGGTTGCCGAACTGCTCGCGCAGGTACGGAATCATCTTGTCCACCACGCGCGGGTCGACCGGAGTCGTGGCGCTGTAGTCCATGTAAATGGGCAGGTGGGGAATCTCGTTATTCATGAATCGCTCCGGGGGACATCATTGCTCTGGCTCTTGGGTTCTGAGTTCGCTGGCTTCGCGGCGCTCTACGAACTGGCCATATTGAAAACGGAATTCGGTCCGCGCGGCGCGACGCGGGTGGGTTCGACCGCCGGCGCCTCGCTACGGCGGTCGCGCAGCACGGCGGGCGCGCCTTCGCGCGAACGTTGCTGATCGACCAGATCTTTCAGGGAGACCGAATCCAGGTACTCGACCATTTTCTGGTTCAGGGTGGACCACAATTCGTGCGTCATGCAGTGGCCGTCGTGCTGTTTGGTGCCTTCGCACGTACCCTTGCCGCCGCATTGGGTGGCGTCGAGCGGCTCGTCGACGGCGATGATGATGTCCGCAACGGTGACGTCTTCGGCGCGGCGCGCCAGATTGTAGCCACCGCCGGGCCCGCGCACGGACTCGACGATCTCATGACGGCGCAGTTTGCCGAACAGCTGCTCGAGGTAGGACAGGGAAATGTGCTGGCGCTGACTGATACCCGCAAGCGTCACCGGGCCCTGCTCCTGGCGCAACGCCAGGTCAATCATCGCCGTGACGGCGAAACGGCCTTTTGTGGTGAGTCTCATGATGTATGGGGATCGCAATTCTCGACAAGTTTGGTCAAGTATAAATACATGAGCAAATTAGTCAAGTATCCCTATCGCAAATTGGGTCATGTGTCGCTTGAGATGGCGCTGAAATCGCGCGTCCTGACGCTGCTGGACACCTGGCCGCTGCGCCGTTTGGCGCCCACTCAGGCCGCCAGTTGCGGATGCAGCGCGGCGATCAGTCCCCGGCAGGCGGCCTCGCACTGGTCGAGCACCTGCTCGAAGCCCGCTGCGCCGCCGAAATAGGGATCGGTCACTTCACGCTCGCCGGCCCAGCGGGAATCGTTTTGTGGCACGAACTCCAGCAGCAGGCGAATCTTGTCGCGCTGCGCCGGCGGGCAAATCCGCTGCAAGGCGGCGACGTTGGCGTCGTCCATCGCGATCAGCAGATCGAAGCGCTCGAAGTCCGGCGCCGCAATCTGGCGGCCGCGCAGTCCCGAAAGATCGTAGCCGCGCTGTGCCGCCGCGTGCTGCGCGCGCTCGTCGGGCGGCGCGCCGACATGCCAGTTGCCGGTACCGGCTGAATCGATGGTGATGCGTTCCGCCAGCCGCGCCTCGTCCACCTGATGCCGCATCACCCCTTCCGCGGTCGGGGACCGGCAGATGTTCCCGAGGCAGACAAAACAGATGGCGATGGTTTTCATCAAAGGCGCTGGATGCGATGCATCCGGTCGAGTTGGCAAGTGCCGCGATTATACAAAGGTGCACAGAATCGCGCCGGTCGCGTGCCCGGCGCGCAGCCTTGGGCTGCGGGACCTGGGGGTCGCCCGCGGGGTTATCTGTCCGGCGTGGGCGTCGTTGCTCGGGGGAGGCGATTCAGGACGCTTCGGACGTCTGCGCGGAAACAACCGTACGCATCGGCTTGACCGGCATGCCAGCCTCATTGCCAACCAGGCCATACGACACCGTACGCGCCAGTTCCGCCGTGAGCTGGCTGGCACCCAGCGTCGGCTGCGGGGCCCGCGAAGCACCTTCTCCGCTTACATACAGATACGCTGCCGCGGCAAACGGCATAAACACGGCCAATGGCCAGTACATCGATATTGTCTTTCTCATGATGTGATTCTCTTTTCCGATTGAGGCACTAGGGGCTCGTGACCCACTATGCCCAGTCGAGATCATATAGAAATAATCAATCAGGGAAAACCCGTCATAGCGAGATACAGCGTTGCGCCAAAGGAAACAATCGCCAGCGGGAGGGTCCGCTGGGGCACCGCGTCGTGGTCGGAATCACATCCTTACAAAGTTATACAGTTTTCTTTCGCTGGGCATTCAAAATGGCGGCTCGATCAAAACGCTGCCCGGAACCATGTCGCATCGAATCACACGTTTTACGTTCGCTCTCGCAGGCCTGGCCTTGCTCGGTGGCTGTGCCGTCTATCCGGATGGAGCACCGGTTTATGGCGGTGACTATTACGGATATGGCGGCGAACCGCCGGTAGTTCAATCGGAGGTTCTGATTGGCGCTGGCGGTTCGTCAGGACCCGGTTATTACGATCAGCGTCGTGGCTATGGACCCGGTTATCACGGCCAGTCGAATTGGGGCGGATGGGGCGGACACCCGCGTCCGGACTACGGTGCGCATTCCCGTCCCGGCGACGGAGGACCGCATAGCCCGCCGCCATCCAGTGTGTCTGGCGGGCCCGTCTATGGAGGCACGGCTGGTGGACGCCCAGGGGGCCCACCACCGCAAAGCCGCAACACCGGCGGACAGCGCGGTGGCGGTGGCGGTGGTGGTGGTGGTGGTGGCGGATCGGGAAGTGGAAATAACCGCTCCGCCGGTTATGGCTACGGCTCCGGCCAGCACTCCAACTCGCATTGACCTCGGGCGACCCCGCCCGCACCCAGTCGCTCAGATCAAATCGGCCAGACGCGCCCTATCCGAGATGACTGCGCTGCGCCGCGTAGAGCTCCCGGAAGGTGCGGCCCACCGGCGCCGGCAAATCGCGGCTGTTCGTCCAACCCGCAGCGAGCGGCAGACGCGCAATCGCCCGCCGACGGCCCCCCATTCGTTCGAGCACCCGCACCGCCAGCTTGGTGAACAACGCGTAAGCGTCCGGATGCAGCGCAAGAAAGCCCCACACTGCCAGCCCCGCACGTTCCCGCCACGGTCGCAGGTGCCGCTCGACCTGCTTCTCGCGCAGCTTGCGCAACAGGTCGGAGAGTGGAATGCCGACCGGACAGACGCTATTGCATTCGCCGCACAGCGTGGCGGCTTGCGGCAAGTCGAGCGCCTGGTCGAGTCCTACGTAGCTCGGCGTCAGCACTGACCCCATGGGCCCCGGATACACCCAGCCATAGGCGTGACCGCCGACCTTCTGATAAACCGGACAATGATTCATGCAGGCGCCGCAACGGATACAGCGCAGCATCTCCTGAAAGTCTCCGCCGATCAGCCCAGTGCGCCCGCCATCAACCAGCACCACGTACATATGCTCGGGGCCGTCCTGATCGCCCGGACCGCGCGGCCCTGTCAGCACCGAAAAGTAGTTCGAGGTCGCCTGGCCGGTGGCCGAGCGAGGCAGCAGCCGCATCGCCGTGGCCAGGTCTTCGAGGGTCGGCAGGATTTTTTCGATACCCGTGACCGCTACATGCACGCGCGGCATCACCGTGCACATACCCTCGTTGCCCTCGTTGGTGACGAGCGCGACCGAGCCGGTCTGCGCCACCAGAAAGTTGCCGCCCGTCACGCCCATGTCCGCCGTCATGAAATGCGGACGCAGGACTTCGCGGGCCTCGCGCGTCATCTCGGGAATCTCGGTCAGGCGCGGCCGCTGGTGTGTTCTGGCAAACAGATCGGCGATCTCGTCCTTATCCTTGTGGACCACCGGCGCGATGATATGGCTCGGCGGTTCGTTGTCGTTGATCTGCAGGATGTACTCGCCGAGATCGGTTTCGATCGATTGCACGCCCATCTGTCCCAGCACTTCGTTCAGGCGCATTTCCTCGGTGACCATCGACTTGGTCTTGATCACCTTCTTCACGTCGTGCCGGCGGGCGATATCCGCGACGAGCCGGGCCGCTTGCTGGGTCGTCTCCGCATACAGGACGGTGACGCCACGCCGGCTTGCCTCACGCTCGAAGGTCTCGAGCCACACATCGAGATTCTCGAGCGCGCGATTACGGCGCTCCTTGAGTGCCGCGCGGGTCGCGGCGAAATCGATCGCAGTGAGCGCGGCCGCCCGCGCCGAAACGAATTTGGTCGACAGCTTGGTGAGGTTCTGCTGCAGGCGCTGATCGGCGAGTTTCTGACCCGCGCGGGCTTTGAACTGCATCGTCTGAACTTGCATGGCGGCCTTTGGAATGCGCTTGCGAATTCGATTTCAGTAAATGACGGTGGTCCCCAAAACAGCACCGGCCTCGCGAATGCCTTCGCTGGCCGGATGACCTCACGCGTCGCCGGCCAGCACCTGTGCGATGTGCAGCACGCGCGTCGCGGTGTCGCCCGTGCGGCGCAAGCGGCCTTCAATATTGAGCATGCAGCCGAGGTCGCCCAACACCACCGCGCCCGCCCCGCTCGCGCTGATATTGGCGCACTTCTCGTCGACGATCGCCGTCGAGATATCGCCGTACTTCACCGCGAAGGTGCCGCCGAAGCCGCAGCAGTGTTCGCAATCCTTCATTTCCGTGACCGCCACGCCAGCCTGCGCGAGCAGCGCGCGTGGCTGCATCTTGACGCCCAGCTCGCGCAGCCCGGAACAGGAATCGTGATAAGTGACGGGCCCCGCGAACTCGCCCGGCGTCAACGCCACTTTGGCCACGTTCGCGAGGAAGTCAGTCAGCTCGAACACCTTGGGACGCAACCGGCCGAAGCGGCTCAGCATCTCCGGATCGTCGCCGAACAGATCGCCGTAATGCACCTGGATCATGCCGCCGCACGAACCCGACGGCACGACGATGTAATCGAACTGCTCGAATTCGCGCAGGGCCTTCTCGGCCAGATCGCGCGCGAGACCGCGCTCGCCGGAGTTGTAAGCAGGTTGCCCGCAGCAGGTTTGCGCCGGTGGCACGATGACCTCGAAGCCTGCCCGCTCGATCAGCTTGATCACCGAAAAACCGATTTCGGGACGCATCAGGTCAATCAGGCAGGTAACGAACAATCCGACTCGCATGGGCGCTCCTCCGGGAAAACGTCCCTGATTATCCGCTGTTTGCCGAACAATACCAACGCTAAAGCCACGCTTCGCGCTGCACGCCGGGCGTCTAGGCTAATTCGAATCCCGCCTCGAACGACGTTCGCTTTTTTCACAATACGATATACAATCAGTTTTCCGCTGTTTGTTGCGTCAACCGATTTCTCCCAATGAGCGATACGAACCCGGATCCCAAGACTTCGATCCAGGTGATCGAGCGCATGATGCGGCTGCTCGACGCCCTGGCTGCGCACACCGACCCGGTCAGCCTGAAGGAACTCGCACTGGGTACCGAGTTGCATCCCTCAACCGCCCACCGCATCCTGAACGACATGGTGACGTGCCGCCTCGTCGACCGGTCGGATCCGGGCACCTACCGGCTGGGTATGCGGCTGCTGGAACTCGGCAACCTGGTCAAGGCACGCCTGTCGGTGCGCGACGCTGCACTGCTGCCCATGCGTGAACTGCATCGCCTGACAGGGCAAACCGTGAATCTGTCGGTACGCCAGGGCGATGAGATCGTCTATATCGAACGGGCCTACTCGGAGCGCTCCGGCATGCAGGTGGTACGGGCGATCGGCGGGCGGGCGCCGCTGCATCTGACTTCGGTCGGCAAGCTGTTCCTCGCCGCAGACGAATCGACCCGCGTGCGCGCCTACGCGACCCGCACGGGCCTCTCGGGACACACCCAGAACAGCATTACGGATCTTGCCAAGCTCGAACGCGAGTTGTTGCACGTGCGCCAGCAGTCTTCCGCCCGCGATAACGAGGAACTGGAACTCGGCGTGCGCTGTATCGCGGCGGGCATCTACGACGACACCGGCAAGCTCGTCGCGGGCCTGTCACTGTCGGCACCGGCTGACCGTCTGCAGGATTCGTGGCTTGGCCAGCTCAGCAAGACGGCGCTGGTGATCTCCGCGTCGCTCGGCTATCAACCCGAGATACCGCCCGCCAGCGCGCATCATCAGCACGCGTGATTGGAGCTGAGCGGCCCTGAAGCGCGCAGTCGAGGCGCTTCAAATGTAAAAGCCCCGCAATTGCGGGGCTTTTTGCTGGTGCTGCCTTCGCGATCTGAAGGCAGCGCACTTCCGGCATCGTGCGGGTTCAGGTGCCCGGACCGCTGGCGTCGGCACTGGTGATGTGCGCGTCGCCGCCACCGTTATCGAGCCACGTACGCAGACGCGTCGCGTCCGCGAAGCGCGAGTACTTGCCCGAGGAATCGAGCAGCACCACGATCATCGGGCGGCCGTGAATGGTCGCCTGCATCACGAGACACTCACCCGCTTCGTTGATGAAGCCGGTCTTCTGCAGACCGATGTCCCACGTGGGGTTGCGCACCAGCGCATTCGTGCTGTTGTAAGCAATCGAACGCTTGCCGGTGTACACCTCGTAGCTATGATCGGTCGAGAACTGGCGGATCATCGGATACTGGTAAGCCGCGTTGACCATCTTGACCAGATCGCGCGCGGTCGACACGTTCTCGCTCGTTAGGCCCGACGGGCTTTCGAAGTGCGTGTCGGTCATGCCGAGTTGCTTCGCCTTGGCGTTCATGGCCGCGAGGAAAGCCGGACGGCCGCCCGGGAAGTAACGCGAGAGCGATGCAGCCGCGCGGTTTTCCGATGCCATCAGCGCGATATGCAGCATATCTTCACGCGAGAGCACCGAACCGACCGCGAGGCGCGAACCGGTGTTCTTGATGTAGTCGCGATCTTCGTCCGTGACTTCGATCTGCTCGGTCAGCGGCGCCTTCGAATCCAGCACCACCATGGCCGTCATCAGCTTGGTGATCGAAGCGATCGGCACCACGGCCCGCGAGTTCTTGTCGAACAGCGACTCGCCGGTATTCTGGTCGATCACGTACGCGACGCTCGAACGCAAGGCAAGCGCGTCCGGCGTGTCGTGCAGACCGAATGCCTGGCCGACCGTCGGCTGGCGCGGTTCATATGCGACCTGGCGGACCACCGAGCGGCGGCGGCCGTTCAACGTATACGACACGCGATGCCGGCGGGTTTCGACGCGCGGCGCGTCGTCGTCAGTCGCGGCGGCGGTCTGTGCGGCTTTGGACTTCTTCGCCGCGACGGAGGAGCCGGCCTTGCGGGCCGACTTCGCGGTATTGAGGGGTTTCTTACTGGTGTTGGCGGGGGCGGCAGCGGCTGTAGCCGTCGCCGCAAAAGCGTCGACAGGCGCAGCGAACGCAGCTGCGATGACCACCGAGGCGGCCACCGACACAGCGGTGCTGAGGGCCACGCCGTGGATCACTTTGAGCGACGAAAACATGTCGGTTTTCATTGGTGTTCTGTCAGGGGCGGCGAGGATTTTACGCAAGTGTAGTAAAACCACGAAAAATTAGCAATATTAAGCACTTATCGATGCTCTTTAAACCGGCTTATAAGATCCGATTATCAAAAGTCTATCGGATTTGTAAGCGCAATCGAAAAAAACGATCGTGCTCGCGGACGTTCGTCGAGCAGTTATGCACGGGATTGGAGCGATCCTAGCAGCATAACGGCAAATTTGAGACAACCTTGATCCGGGGAAATACGGTCGTTCCATGAACCGCGAAACGCCGCGTGCCGGAGCCCAGCGGACCTTCATCAGGGCTGCGGCCAATGCACCGACCGGCAGACAGTTAAGCGTCCGCTGCAGATCAGGCCATCGCGCATTCGACCGGGATGTCGGATTAACGTTCCGCGACAGATTCCGGTTTACATGAATTGTTGTTTAAGCGCATCTCGCCGTCAGATTCCCTCTGTCCCTACCCCTTTTTTCCGACCGCCGTCGCCTCGGCGATGTAACGTCTGTCCCTTCGCAGACGCAGCATCCGCGACCGCTCCAGCGCGCACCAGCCCTGTGCAGCGGCCAATCGACCTGCGTCATGGTTATGTCATATGCATTTCATAACGTCTTGTTTTATCGAGAATTTCTTAACATTGTGCGGCGCACAAAAAACGCTTGACATTCCTCGCCGCCATCCTAAAATAGGTGTCATTGCTGCAACGCACAATTACTGCAGCGCAAGGTGTGAAAGAGAGTTTTGCCATTAACCCAACACGGTCCGCATCAGACGGACCGTCCATCCAGGAGCGTAAACATGTCACTGCTGACCCCTGAGCAAATCGCCGCAGCACAGAAGGCCAACCTCGAAACCCTGTTTGGTCTGACGACCAAGGCATTCGAAGGCATCGAAAAGCTGGTTGAGCTGAACCTGCAAGTCGTGAAGTCGACGCTCGTGGAAAGCCAGGAAAATGCACAACGTGCGCTGTCGGTGAAGGACGCACAGGAATTTTTCGCGCTGCAAGCTGGCCTCACGCAACCGGTCTCGGAAAAGGCGCTGTCGTATGGCCGTCACGTGTATGAAATCGTGTCTGCTACGCAAGCCGAATTCGCCCGCGTTGCCGAAGCTCAGTACGAAGAGCAAAACCGTAAGGTGCAGTCGCTGGTTGAGAACGTCGCCAAGAATGCACCGGCTGGCTCGGAAACCGCCGTCGCCGTGATCAAGTCGGCTATCACCGCCGCCAACACCACGTACGAAACGGTTCATAAGGCAACCAAGCAAGCTGTCGAGATCGCTGAAAGCAACTTCAACGCAGCCGCTACGGCAGCGTCGAAGGCCGCTTCGCAAGCTGCCGCTCAAGCTTCGCGCTCGGCCAAGAAGGCTGTCTAAGTGTTCGCCTCAGGTTTTAACTGAGGTTTCAAGCGTTTCAGTATCACGCGCATCAACACGCGCCGGCCGGTTTCACTGGCCGGCGCTTATCGCAGCAGCGCCGCGCAGCCCTCGCGTTCCACGCGTTTACTGCCGGCCGAACGCTCCGATACGTTGAACAGCGTATCGTTTGCCCGGCGAAGGCCGGGATTTTTTTGTCCTGGTCACGGCTGTCCCATTATCCAGGCAAGCAAACGAGGCAAGCGGAGTGCTGTAAACCTGAGAAACCCGCGCGGCGAATACTCTGCCCTGCTGGAATAAAAAACGGCGCGCCCTTTGCGGGGCGCGCCGTTTTTTTTGTGCGGATCAAAAGCGCTCACGCGAACTCCGCGCAAGCGCCCTCTCACGGCGTTACTTCTTTTTCTGCGGCGGCAGATCGGTACAGACGCCTTCATACAGCTCAGCGGCCATGCCGACCGATTCGCCGAGCGTCGGGTGCGGATGGATCGTTTTGCCGATATCCGTTGCGTCCGCGCCCATTTCGACGGCGAGACAGACTTCGCTGATCAGGTCGCCGGCATTCAGGCCCACGATGCCGCCACCGATCACGCGATGCGTTTCCTCGTCGAACAGCAGCTTCGTGAAGCCTTCGTCACGGCCGTTGGCAATGGCGCGACCCGAAGCAGCCCACGGGAACACGGCCTTGCCGTACTTGATACCTTCGGCTTTCAACTGGTCTTCCGTCTTGCCGGCCCAGGCCACTTCGGGATCGGTGTAGGCCACCGACGGAATCTGCAGCGCGTCGAAGTAGGCCTTCTCGCCGTGCGCAGCTTCGGCCGCCACGTGGCCTTCGTGCACGGCCTTGTGCGCGAGCATCGGCTGACCGACGATATCGCCGATTGCGAAGATATGCGGCACGTTGGTGCGCATCTGCTTGTCGACGTCGATGAAGCCGCGATCCGTTACGGCGACGCCAGCCTTGTCGGCACCGATTTTCTTGCCGTTCGGGCTGCGGCCCACCGCAACCAGCACGAGATCGTAACGCTGCGCTTCGGCCGGAGCCTTCTCGCCTTCGAACGTCACGTAGATACCGTCGTCCTTCGCTTCTGCGCCGGTCGTCTTGGTCTTCAGCATGACGTTGGCGAAACGCTTGCTGTTGTACTTCTCCCAGACCTTGACGAGGTCGCGATCGGCGCCGGCCATCAGGCCATCGAGCATTTCGACGACGTCGATCTGCGCGCCGAGCGTCGAGTAGACAGTCGCCATTTCGAGCCCGATGATGCCGCCGCCGATCACCAGCATGCGCTGGGGAATCTGCCGCAGTTCGAGCGCGCCGGTGGAATCGACCACGCGCGGATCTTCCGGAATGAACGGCAGCTTGACCGCTTCGGAGCCGGCCGCGATGATGGCCTGCTTGAACTTGACGACCTTCTTGCCGCCGTCCGTGACGACTTCCATGTGATGCGGGTCGACGAACGAACCGGTGCCGGTGACGACTTCGACCTTGCGCGCCTTGGCCATGCCGGCGAGACCGCCGGTCAGCTTCTTGACGACGCCGGACTTGAAGTCGCGCAGCTTGTCGAGATCGATCTGCGGCTTACCGAAGGTGATGCCGTGATGGCTCAGCGCATCGGCTTCGTCGATGACGAGCGCGGTGTGCAGAAGCGCCTTGGACGGAATACAGCCCACGTTCAGACAGACGCCGCCGAGCGTTGAATAACGTTCGACGAGCACGGTCTTCATGCCCAGATCCGCGGAGCGGAATGCCGCGGAATAGCCGCCGGGGCCCGAGCCGAGCACGAGCATGTCGCACTCGATATCGGCGCTACCGGAGAAACTGCCGGCCTGGGGCGCGGGAGCCGCGGCCTTGGGTGCAGCCGCCGCGGCGGCCTGCGGTTTGGCTTCGGCCGGAGCGGGGGCTTTTTCGGGCTCTTTAGCGGGAGCCTTGGGTGCATCTTTGGCTGGAGCCGCGTCCGCCGACGCTTCGACGAGCGCGATGACGGTCCCCTGGGAGACCTTATCACCGGCCTTGACGCGAACTTCCTTGACGGTGCCGGCGGTATCGCTGGGCACTTCAATGGAAGCCTTATCGGACTCGAGCGTCATGAGAGCTTGATCGATCTCGATGACGTCGCCCGGCTTGATATTGACTTCGATGACATCGACATCCTTGAAATCACCGATGTCGGGCACCTTCACTTCGACGAGACTCATAGTGTCCCCTTCTCTTATTGATCGTTGACGAACGAAGAACCCGAACTTTCGGCCTGACGGTCACTCTTGGCACAGATAGAAACATCCTTTGCTGTCCGCCAAAGGACGCGCCTTTCTTTTGCTTACTTTTCTTTGGAAGACAAAGAAAAGTAAGTGCCGCCCCAAGCAGGGGCGACACTAATAGACCGACACGAAAGCAGGTTCAACGACAAGCGCGAATGATCACAAAAACGCGCTGCCGGCATTCATCACCCAATCACAGAATCACACGCCGAAAATCGGCAAGAATCGCACCCAGATACGCATTAAACCGCGCAGCAGCAGCCCCATCGATAACCCGGTGGTCATACGACAGCGACAGCGGCATGGTCAGCCGCGGCACAAACTGCTTGCCGTCCCAAACGGGTTTCATGGCGCTACGCGACAGACCGAGAATCGCGACTTCAGGTGCATTGATGATCGGCGTGAAATGCGTCCCGCCAATCCCACCCAGCGACGAGATCGAGAAGCAGCCACCCTGCATCTGATCCGGCTTGAGCTTGCCGTCACGCGCGGCCTTGGAAAGCTCGGCCATTTCCGTTGCGATATCGACCAGCCCCTTCTTGTCCGCATCGCGAATCACCGGCACGACCAGCCCATTCGGCGTATCAGCAGCAAAACCGATGTGGTAGTACTGCTTGAACACGAGGTTATCGCCATCGAGGCTGGCGTTGAAGGTCGGGAATTTCTTCAGGGCGAAGACCACCGCCTTGATAACGAACGCCAGCATCGTGAACTTCACGCCGGCCTTTTCGTGTTCCTTGTTCAGTTGCACGCGCAGCGCTTCGAGTTCGGTGATATCCGCTTCGTCGTTGTTGGTGACGTGCGGAATCATGACCCAGTTGCGATGCAGGTTCGCGCCCGAAATCTTCTTGATACGTGACAGCGGCTTCGCCTCGACCGGGCCGAACTTCGTGAAATCCACCTTCGGCCACGGCAGCAGATTTAACTCGCCACCACCGCCGCCAGCAGCAGGCGCCGCAGCCGGAGCCGCACGCTGACCTGTCATCACGCCCTTGACGAACGCGGCGACGTCGTCCTGGGTAATGCGGCCCTTCGGACCCGTGCCCTGCACGCGCGACACATCCACGCCCAGTTCGCGCGCGAACTTGCGCACGGACGGCGAGGCGTGACTCGCCTTGCGCGCGCCGCCTTCGCCTGCCGGAATGATCGGTGCCTGAGCCAGCGCGGACGGTGCAGCCGGAGCCGGGCTCGGCGTAGCCGGCGCGTCGGACGGCTTTTCCGCAGCGGGTTTAGCCGCGGCAACCGGAGCCGGAGCGGCGGCCGCGCCGCCGTCGGCTTCGATCACTACGATCACGGAGCCTTCCGACACGTTGTCGCCGATCTTGACCTTCACTTCCTTGACGACACCGGCGGCCGTGCTCGGCACATCCATGGTCGCCTTGTCGGACTCGAGCGTGACCAGCGACTGCTCTTTCTCGACGCGATCGCCGACCTTCACCGCGATCTCGATGACGGGAATGTCCTTGTAGTCGCCGATATCCGGCACCTTCACTTCCTGCACACCGCCACCGCCAGCAGCGGGTGCCGGCGCGGCAGCAGGTGCCGGTGCCGGGGCAGGTGCTGCCGCAGCAGCAGGCGCCGGTGCAGCAGCCGCAGCCGCCGGCTTCGCAGCAGCCGCGCCGCCTTCCGCGCCTTCCAGCACGACGATCAAGGTGCCTTCCGACACGTTGTCGCCAACCTTGACCTTCACTTCCTTGACCGTGCCGGCAGCCGAACTCGGCACGTCCATCGTCGCCTTGTCCGATTCCAGCGTAACGAGCGATTGCTCTTTCTCGACGGTGTCACCCGCCTTCACCAGCACCTCGATGACAGGAATGTCCTTGTAATCGCCGATGTCCGGCACTTTGACTTCGATCGTTTGACTCATTGTTAGTGTCTCCTGGGCCGCGTACGCCGCCTGCTTCTGTGATCAGAAGCAGGCGCGCACGCCGTGGCACACGGGGAATGATGCCTTAGACGGTCATCGGGTTGGGTTTGGCAGGATCAAGGTTGTACTTCTTGAGCGCCTCGGCGACAACCTTGCGTTCGATCGTGCCTTCGTCTGCCAGCGCGTTCAGCGCGGCAACCGTGACCCAGTAACGATCGACTTCGAAGAAGTGACGCAGCTTTTCGCGCGTGTCCGAACGGCCGTAGCCATCCGTGCCCAGCACGATGAACTTCTGCGGCACGAACGCGCGAATCTGCTCGGTCAGCGCACGTACGTAGTCGGTCGATGCAATGACCGGACCTTGTGCGTCCTTCAGGAGCTTCTCGACGTGCGAGAGCTTCTTCTCTTCGGTCGGATGCAGCAGGTTCCAGCGCTGCACTTCATGGCCTTCGCGAGCCAGCTCAGTGAAGCTCGGCACGCTCCAGAGGTCGGCCGCGACGCCCCAGTCGGACTTCAGCAGTTCGGCTGCGGCGATCACTTCATTGAAGATCGTGCCCGCACCCATCAGCTGAACGCGCGGTGCCTTCTTGTCAGCCTCGGCCTTCCTGAAGGAATACATCCCCTTGATGATGTCGGCCGCTACTGACTCGCCCTGCGGAATCGCCGGGTGCTCGTAGTTCTCGTTCATCACCGTGACGTAGTAGTACACGTCTTCCTGCTCCGCCACCATGCGGCGCAGACCGTCCTGCATGATGACGGCGAGTTCGTAACCGAACGTCGGGTCATAGCTGATGCAGTTCGGCACCGAAGCCGCCCACAGCAGCGAGTGGCCGTCTTCGTGCTGCAGGCCTTCGCCGTTCAGTGTCGTACGCCCAGCCGTGCCGCCCAGCAGGAAGCCGCGCGAGCGCATGTCGCCCGCGGCCCACGCCAGATCGCCGATACGCTGGAAGCCGAACATCGAATAGAAGATGTAGAACGGGATCATGATCTCGCCGTGCGTCGAGTACGACGTCGCGGCCGCGATCCAGTCCGACATGCCGCCGGCTTCGTTGATCCCTTCCTGCAGGATCTGACCGGTTTCCGACTCACGGTAGAACATCAACTGATCGGAATCTTCCGGCACGTACTTCTGGCCTTGCTGATTCCAGATACCGATCTGACGGAACAGGCCTTCCATACCGAAGGTACGCGACTCGTCCGGCACGATCGGCACCACGCGCTTACCGAGCGCCTTGTCCTTCAGCAGGATGTTGAGAATCCGCACGAACGCCATCGTCGTGGAAATCTCGCGGCCTTCGCCCGTGCCCTTGAGCAGCGGTTCGAATGCGCTGAGGTCCGGCACCGGCAGCGACTGCGCCTTCTGACGACGCGCCGGCAGATAACCGCCCAGGTCCTGACGACGCGCGCGCATGTACTCGAGTTCCTTCGAACCTTCTTCGAACTTGAGATACGGCACGTGGACGAGGTCTTCGTCGGAGATCGGCAAACGGAACTGGTCGCGGAACTTCTTCAGGTGATCCACGTGCAGTTTCTTCTGCTGGTGGGTGATGTTCATCGCCTGACCAGCTTCGCCCATGCCGTAGCCCTTGATCGTCTTGGCGAGGATCACGGTAGGCTGGCCGTTGGAATTCGACGCTTCCTGGAACGCTGCGTAGATCTTGTGCGGATCGTGACCGCCGCGATTCAGGTTCCACACGTCTTCGTCGGACCATTCTGCAACCAGCGCCTTCAGTTCCGGCGTGTTGAAGAAGTGCTCGCGAACGTAGGCGCCCGACTCCGACTTGTACGTCTGATACTCGCCGTCCACGACTTCCATCATGCGGCGCATCAGCGCGCCCGACTTGTCGCGCTGGAACAGCGCATCCCAGCGGCTGCCCCAGATCACCTTGATGACGTTCCAGCCGGCGCCGCGGAATTCGCTTTCCAGTTCCTGGATGATCTTGCCGTTACCGCGCACCGGGCCATCCAGGCGCTGCAGGTTACAGTTGATCACGAACACCAGGTTGTCGAGACGTTCGCGGCCGGCCATGCCGATCGCGCCGAGCGATTCCGGCTCGTCCGTTTCGCCGTCGCCGAGGAAGGCCCAGACCTTGCGGCCGTCGGTCTTCGCAATGCCGCGCGCCTGCAGGTACTTCATGAAACGCGCCTGATAGATCGCCATGATCGGGCCAAGGCCCATCGAGACGGTCGGGAACTGCCAGAAGTCCGGCATCAGCCACGGGTGCGGATACGACGAGATGCCCTCGCCGCCCACTTCCTGACGGAAGTTGTCGAGCTGGTTTTCGGTCAGACGGCCGAGCAGGAACGCGCGCGAGTAGACACCCGGCGACGAGTGACCCTGCACGAACACGAGGTCGCCGCCGTGGTTTTCCGACGGTGCGTGCCAGAAGTGGTTGTAGCCGACGTCGTACAGCGTGGCCGCCGAGGCGAACGAAGCAATGTGGCCGCCGACGTTCGTGGCCTTACCCGCGCGCAGCACCATGGCAATGGCGTTCCAGCGCGTGTACGAGCGGATACGGTGTTCGATATCCTGGTCACCGGGAATCGGCACCTGGCGCGCGACGGGAATCGTATTGATGTAGGGAGTATTGGCGGAGAACGGCAGATGTTCGCCGTGCACGCGAGCAAATTCGATTTGCTTTTCGATCAGGTAGTGGGCGCGATCGGGGCCCACAGCAGAAATCACGCCATCCAGCGCTTCCAGCCATTCGCCGGTTTCCTGGGGATCGTCGTCTTTCTCGGCGGCGACATATTTCATGACTTCGTCGGGTACAGCGGACATGCTCGTCTCCTGAGGATAAGGAACGCTCTTTAAACAGACGACGCGGACGAGGTCCGACCGCGGCAGCTTCGGGCCGATTGTAATAAGTCGTTCGCCGTCTGCGCAACATAATTTTCGAATTACGAGATCACTTCTCATAATGCGGAAAATTGTTGCGGCGCACCCTGGTTTGGCTGCGGATCCGTGAATACGTCGGCTAGTTTGCTCCGATTAGCGGCACTTTCAGCGCTTTTTTGCGTCATTTGGTAATTGCACGCTGCGCTACAATGCCAGCCATGTTGACCGAACGGCTTTTCGCACGCTCGGCGCGGCCCGCCCGAACGACGGCGGATTCGTCGCCGTCCCGCTGGCACCATGGACCATGGTGGTCGAATTCCTATTTGCTGACGCCGCTGCTGTCGATCCTGGTGTTCCTGGTCGTCATGAGCCTGATTCTCTGGAGTCTGAACCGGCGCGAACAGCAGCAGCAGGAAGACACGCTCTACCGCAACGTCGCGTGGGCCCAGCAACAGATCCGCCTGTCCATGACGGGCGCCCAGGAACAGATTCAGGCCCTGGCGCGTGACCTCGCCGCCGGCCACGCCGATCCGCATTCGTTTCAGGTGTCTACCACGGACATCATGCAGGGGCATCCCGAAATCCTCTACATGAACTGGTACACGCCGCAGCAGCAGCCGCGCTGGCCCAATACGGCACTGCCGGTGTTCGGCCAGCGCCTCGCCCGACCCAGCGACGCGCAGATGGACGAAGCCCTCAAGGCCGCCTTCAACGACGCGCGCACCTCGCGCCGTCAGGTGTACTCACCGCTCATCTACGACGACCTCGGCAACGGCTATCTAACGTTGCAGACGCCGGTGTATCGCGACCGTGAATTTCTCGGCTCGATCGCGGCCGTGTTCTCGATCGAAGGGGTGCTGAAGCACGACATCCCGCCCGAGCTGTCGGCGAAGTACAAGATCTCGATCATCGACCTGAACAACCGCGAGCTCGCCACCACCTCGACGCGGCCGCGCCTGCCGCGCGACATGTTCTACGACCTGCCGCTCGACCCGCCCGGCCAGGGCATCTCGGTACGCGTCTACGCGTTCCCGCAGATGACCAACTTCACGAACAACACGCTCGTGTGGCTGGTCGCCGGGCTGTCGTGCTTCGTGCTGTGGAGTCTGTGGAGTCTCTGGAAACACACGCGCCAGCGCTTCGAAGCGCAGCAGGCGCTCTATGCCGAAGCGTTCTTCCGCCGCGCCATGGAAAACTCCGTGCTGATCGGTATGCGCGTGCTCGACATGCACGGCCGCATCACCCACGTGAATCCCGCCTTCTGCCGCATGACCGGCTGGGACGAGAGCGATCTGGTCGGCAAGCACGCGCCGTTCCCCTACTGGCCGCGCGACGCCTATCCGGAGATGCAGCGCCAGCTCGACATGACGCTGCGCGGCAAGGCGCCTTCCTCGGGCTTCGAGCTGCGCGTGCGGCGCAAGGACGGCTCGCTGTTCCACGCCCGGCTGTACGTGTCGCCGCTGATCGACAGCTCGGGGCGCCAGACCGGCTGGATGTCGTCGATGACCGACATCACCGAACCCAAACGCGCCCGCGAAGAACTGGCCGCCGCGCACGAGCGCTTCACCACCGTGCTCGAAAGCCTCGATGCCGCCGTTTCCGTGCTGGCCGCCGACGAAGCCGAACTGCTGTTCGCCAACCGCTATTACCGTCACCTGTTCGGCATCCGGCCGGACGGCCATCTGGAACTGGCGGGCGCCGGCTTCGACAGCGGCGACGCCTCATCCGATTCGATCGACATGGTCGACGCCTACGCCGGCCTGCCGGCGGCCGCGCTGACCGAAAGCACCGCGGATGCCCAGGAAGTCTATGTGCAGGGCATCCAGAAGTGGTTCGAAGTGCGCCGTCAGTACATTCAGTGGGTGGACGGCCATCTGGCGCAGATGCAGATCGCAACCGACATCACCACCCGCAAGCAGGCCCAGGAGCTTGCGCGCCAGCAGGACGAGAAGCTGCAGTTCACGAGCCGCTTGATGACGATGGGCGAAATGGCCTCCTCGCTGGCTCACGAACTGAATCAGCCGCTCGCCGCGATCAATAACTATTGCTCCGGAACCGTAGCACTGGTTAAATCTGGGCGGACGACGCCTGACAACTTGTTGCCCGTGCTCGAAAAGACCGCGCAGCAGGCGGTGCGGGCGGGCATGATCATCAAGCGGATCCGCGAGTTCGTGAAGCGCAGCGAGCCGAAACGCCAGGCCACGCGGGTCGCGGATATCGTCGCGGATGCGGTCGGACTGGCCGAAATCGAGGCCCGCAAACGGCGTATCCGGATCGTCACGGACCTGCGTTCACGGCTGCCGGTGATCTACGTGGACCCGGTGCTGATCGAGCAGGTGCTGGTGAACCTGTTGAAAAACGCCGCTGAAGCCATGCACGATGCGCGGCCCAATGCGGTCGATCCGGTGATCCGCGTGGTCGTGCGGCTGGAAAGCGGCTTTGTGTGCATCAGCGTGGTGGATCAGGGTCCGGGGGTCGACGAAGCCACGGCCGAGCGTCTGTTTGAACCGTTTTACAGCACCAAGTCCGATGGTATGGGCATGGGGCTGAACATCTGCCGTTCGATTATCGAATCGCATCGCGGTCGCCTGTGGGTGGTGAACAACGTCGAGTCCGACGGCCATATCACAGGCGCCACGTTCCATTGCAGTCTGCCTATTGGAGAGCCCGATGGCCCGAGCAACGGCGGGTCAGAGGCGCCGACACCACAAACCGTTACGGGAGAGCTATGAACAGCCCAGTCACCACTCAGGAAACAGTCTTTGTCGTCGATGACGACGAGGCCGTGCGAGATTCGCTGCGCTGGCTGCTGGAGGCGAACGGCTATCGGGTCCAGTGCTTTTCCAGCGCCGAGCAGTTCATCGACGCCTGGCAGCCGCACACGCATCCGGGCCAGATCGCTTGTCTGATCCTCGACGTGCGGATGTCGGGTATGAGCGGGCTGGAGTTGCAGGAACGTCTGATCGCCGACAATGCCTCGCTGCCGATCATCTTCGTGACGGGTCACGGCGACGTGCCGATGGCGGTGTCGACGATGAAAAAAGGCGCGATGGACTTCATCGAGAAACCGTTTGACGAAGCCGAACTGCGCAAGCTGGTCGAACGCATGCTGGACAAGGCACGTAGCGAAAGCACCAACGTGCAGCAGCAGCGCGCCGCGGCCGAGCGTCTGGGCAAGCTGACCGCGCGTGAGCACCAGGTGCTCGAGCGCATCATCGCCGGCCGTCTGAACAAGCAGATCGCCGACGACCTGGGCATCAGCATCAAGACGGTCGAGGCGCACCGCGCCAACATCATGGAAAAGCTGAACGTCAACACGGTCGCCGACCTGCTGCGACTGGCGTTGTCAAACAAGCCGCAACAGACGCAGTAAGGCTTGTCGCACGACGGCTTGCCGCGGGCGTACCCGGCAAGCCTCGCTATTCCCCTGCTTGAGCGCTGTACCTGCTGGACTGTCTCGGGTCAGCTACGCGCGAGCGCCCTGCCATTCCGTTTTCCCTGCCTGGTCGCGACTTGCGCCTTTGCGCCCTACTGTTCCAAGCCCGCCACGCGCGAACGCCCTGCCGTTCTGCTCACCTTCCCTGGTGGTGACTTTCCCCTTCGCGCCGGATTACCCGGCTCATGCGGCGCGCAAGCCTGCGACGGTATAATGCCGAACTTCGCAGCGACGCTTTTTCCGCGCCGCGCGTTTCGCGATCCGACTGGCTTGTGATGAAAAGCGCCATCGCGGGTTGCTAACGCGCACGTCGCATACGCGCATGTTGAAAACGCCCATGCGCCGTCGCCGACACGTATGCCTCTTGCATGCGAGGCGTGCCGAACGTGGAATCACGCGCGCCGCCGTACCCCGCATTCCGAACAGCCCAATCTCGACCGACCATGACAGCCAAACTGATCGACGGCAACGCCCTCTCCAAGACCTTGCGCGCCGACGTCGCCACGCGCGCCACCGCCCTCACCGCCCGTGGCCACCAGCCGGGCCTCGCCGTCGTGCTGGTGGGCGACAACCCGGCTAGCGAAGTCTATGTGCGCAACAAGATCAAGGCCTGCGAGGACAACGGCCTGTTCTCGTCGTATGACCGCTATCCGGCGACGCTGTCCGAAGCCGACCTGTTGGCCCGCATCGACGGCTTGAACCGTGATCCGAAGATCCATGGCATCCTCGTGCAACTGCCGCTGCCGGCGCATATCGACAGCCACAAGGTGATCGAAGCAATCGCCCCCGAGAAGGACGTGGACGGCTTTCACGTGGCCAATGCCGGCGCCCTGATGACCGGCAAGCCGCTGTTTCGTCCGTGCACACCGTACGGCGTGATGAAAATGTTCGAGGCCTATGGCATCGACCTGAAGGGCGCCAACGCGGTGGTGATCGGCCGCTCGAACATCGTCGGCAAGCCGATGGCGCTGCTCCTGCTCGAAGCCGGCGCGACCGTCACGATCTGTCATAGCAAGACCCGCGATCTGGCCGCGCACACCCGCAACGCCGATGTGGTGGTGGCCGCCACCGGTCTGCGCAACATTCTGACTGCCGCGATGGTGAAGCCCGGTGCGGCCGTGATCGATGTCGGGATGAATCGGGACGAGGCCGGCAAACTGTGCGGCGACGTCGACTTTGCGGGCGTCAAGGAAGTGGCGGGCTACATCACGCCGGTGCCGGGCGGCGTCGGCCCGATGACGATCACGATGCTGCTCGTCAACACGATCGAGGCAGCCGAACGCGCTGCCGCAGGCGCGTAAATAGAAGAGGCGGCCGGACGGCCGCCCACAGCGCACAAAGCTCGCGCACAAAGCCCGCGACCGCAGCCCGCAGCCGCAACTCAGCCCGCAACCGCAGCACCGAGCGAGCCCGGCGAGCGCGCCAGCCGCCGCCGGCACCACACCAGCACCGGCCTTTCCACGAACCGCCACGACAACGCCGCGCACAGCAGGATGAACGGCGCGGCCACCAGCGCCGCCGTCAGGTGGTGCAGGTGCGGCGCGATATTCGCCAGGCATTGCTGCATCATGAAGCCGTAAAGATAAATGCCATACGAGTAGTCGTTGCGCGGTACGAAGCGGCGCAACAGCGGCGTCGTACCGATCCACAACACGCCGTACACAAAGGCAAGATAAAACAGCGGCTGCGCGCCGGCCGTATCGCGAAACACCAGAAACACCATCACGAGACCCACCGCGACGAGGCCATGAATGGCAATGCGCTCGCGCCAGCCATAGAGCAGCATGCCGACAAAGAAGAACGGTTCCGGCCAGAACGAATAGCCACCCGGTTTCTCGCTGAAGTCGCGCAGCCCGATTTCCAGATGCGGCGACAGATGCAGGCGCAGCGCGAAGGCGGCCACCCCCAGCGCGACCGCCAGCACCACGCCCCAGCGGCTCGATAGCAAGCCCGCAAGCCCCGTGAGCAACACGATCAGATAGCAGCGCACTTCGAGCGGCAAGGTCCACAGCGGCGCGCAAACGTCGTTCACGAAGGGGTTGTGTTCGAACACGCCGGGCACGACCCAGCCCGCCTTGAGCACGATCGTCGAAAAATTGTCGAGATTGGCCCACGTCATGCCGGAAGCGAAATATTCACGTAGCGGCAAGGTGGTGAAAAGCGGCCCGATCACGAAGATCGTCACGAGCGAGCCGCCGGCCACGGCCGGCCAGATCCGCGCAATGCGCAAGGCCACGAAGCGCGGCGCCGATTGCTGGCGGTCGAAACTGGCGGTCACCAGCATGCCGCTCAGCAGGAAAAAGGCGTAGACCCCGAACGCGCCAAAACCGTCGAAACCGAGCGCGGCCAGGGCACCGTCGACACTGCCATCCGACATCTGCACCATGTACGAGTGACCGTAGACTACGGCGATGGCGGCGAGGAGGCGCACCAGATCGAAATTGTTCCCGTTGCGCGATAACGCACGCGAAAGCGGATGCATTGAAAGCTCTCCTCTATGAACGACGCCGTCGGCCGGTTCTGTCCACACAGCCGACGAAGCATCACGATGCCGCATAGCAACAAAATTGACCGTTCGCTTTCGCACAGACCCACGGACAGTGCGCCACGCCGCCAGGCGGGACACGACGCCGTGTACCGCCTGGCGGCTGCGAACCCGGCTTGCTACCGGTGTGGCACAAATATCGAGGCGAATACACGCCAGGCGAACTTCTGATAATTTGTGCCGTAGCCCGATTGGAATCGTGGCGCTGCGCCCCAATAATGTCGGTATCGGGCGCCGCCACGAGCCACGTCCGCCGATACACGCCTACTCACCCGCGTCAGACAGGAAGCCGCCTCATGTCCACACCTCAATCGAAACACGACAACCCGCTCCTCGATTTCTCCGATCTGCCGCGCTTTGGCGACATCCGCCCTGAACACGTGACTCCCGCCCTCGACGTGCTGCTCGCCAATGCGACGGCCGCCGTCGAGCGCGCCGCCGAACCGGGCACGCCCGCTTCGTGGGCCGACGTGGTCGACCCGGTCGAGCGCGTCACGGAGCCGCTCTCGCGCGCATGGGGCGTCGTCGGGCACCTGAATGCGGTGGCCGACACGCCGGAACTGCGCGCCGCCTACGGCGAGAATCTGCCGCGCGTCACCGAGTTCTGGTCGAGCGTCGGCCAAAACCTCGCGCTCTACGAAAAGTACAAGACCCTCTCCGCCAGCAGCGACTTCAGTTCGCTCACGGGCGAACGCAAAAAAATCCTCAGCAACGCGCTGCGCGATTTCCGTCTGTCGGGCGCCGAATTGCCGGAAAGCCAGAAGCCGCACTTCGCCGAATTACAGGAACGTCAGGCGAATCTGTCAAAAGCCTTTTCCGACCATGTGCTGGACGCAACCAACGCCTACAGCTACGTCGTCGAAGACAAGGCAGACCTGGCCGGCTTACCGGAAGACGTGATCGAAGCCGCCCAGGAAGCCGCCGAACGCGAAGGCAAGAGCGGCTGGAAATTCACACTGCACTTCCCGTCGTACTTCCCGGTCATGCAGTACTCGGAAAACCGCGCCATGCGCGAGACCCTGTACCGCGCTTACGTCACGCGCGCGTCGGAGCTCGGCGGCACGTACGGCGGCGGCAAGCTCGAGTGGGACAACACTGCCAATGTCGCCGAGCAGTTGAAGCTGCGCGCCGAAGAGGCGCACATGCTCGGCTATGGCAACTTCGCTGAAGTCTCGCTGGCGCCGAAAATGGCCGAGTCGCCCGCGCAAGTGATGGCCTTCCTCGAAGACCTCGCCACCCGCGCGCGTCCACATGCCGAGCAGGACTGGAAGGAACTGCGCGAGTTCGCCGCAAACGAACTCGGCATGTCCGAGATGCAGCCGTGGGACATGACGTTTGCAGCGGAACGTCTGCGCCAGAAGCGCTATTCGTTCTCGGAAAACGAGGTCAAGCAGTACTTCCCGGAAGATGTCGTGTTCAAGGGCCTGTTCAAGGTCACGGAAACGCTCTTCAACGTGAAGATCCGTCGCGACGAAGCAGCCGTGTGGCATCCGGATGTGCGGTTTTTCCGCATCGAGAATCAGGACGGCGGTCTGGTCGCGCAGTTCTATGTCGACCTGTATGCGCGCGAAGGCAAGCGCGGCGGAGCGTGGATGGACGATGCACGAGCCCGTCACCGGCACGCGAACGGCGGCGTGCAAACGCCGGTCGCCTATCTGACCTGTAACTTCTCGGCGCCGGTTGGCGGCAAGCCCGCCTGCTTTACGCACGACGAAGTCATCACGCTGTTCCACGAATTCGGCCATGGCCTGCATCACATGCTCACGCGCGTCGATGAACTGGCGGTGTCCGGCATCAACGGCGTCGAATGGGACGCGGTCGAACTGCCGTCGCAGTTCATGGAAAACTTCTGCTGGGAGTGGGACGTGCTGAGCGACATGAGCGCGCATGTCGAAACCGCCAAACCGCTGCCGCGCGATCTGTTCGACAAGATGCTCGCCGCGAAGAATTTCCAGAGCGGTCTGGGCACGCTGCGCCAGATCGTGTTCTCGATGTTCGACATGAAGCTGCACACCGACTTCGACGCGAGCGGCCCGAAGAGCGCCAACGACCTCGCCCGCGAGATCAACGAACGCTTCCACGTGGTGCCGCAAGCCGCCTTCTCGCGCTGGCCGAACACCTTCAGCCATATCTTCGCGGGCGGTTACGCAGCCGGCTACTACAGCTACAAGTGGGCCGAAGTGCTGTCCGCCGACGCCTATGCCGCGTTCGAAGAAGCGGCTGCAGCGGCGAGCGGCAGTGTGCTCGATGCGGCGACCGGCACGCGCTATCGCCAGGAGATTCTCGAGGTGGGCGGCAGCCGTCCGGCCATGGAATCGTTCAAGGCGTTCCGTGGCCGCGAGCCGAATATCGACGCGCTGCTGCGTCATAACGGCATGACGCCGGCCGCGACACACTAAGCCTGGCGCTGCGAGCCGCTTCACGTTAAAAGCCGGTGCTCTGCTCACGCAGGCACCGGTTTTTTTATGGCTGCTGCAACCGACCTCGGCTCGGCTAACCGCGCTGCAGCTTGAAGTCGATCTGCGCGGGCCGTCCTTCCAGGGCAAGCGTGGCCCGCGCCGCAGGCGAACGGGCGACCACCTTGCCGCGCCTGATCACCGCGAGGCGCGCCGCGCGCAGACGGATTGCCTCGACCGGATCGCGGGCGTCCAGCAGTACGCAATTCGCTTCGCATCCCGGCGCGATGCCATAACCCTCCAGTCCAAGGACGCGCGCCGCGTTCACGGTCACCGCGTCGAAGCACGCATGCATCGCGTCGATGCCGGTCATCTGCGCAACGTGCAGGCCCATGTGCGCCACTTCGAGCATGTCGCCCGAGCCGAGGCTGTACCACGGATCCATCACGCAGTCGTGGCCGAACGCGACGTTGATGCCCGCGGCCATCATCTCCGGCACCCGCGTCATGCCGCGCCGCTTCGGGTACGTATCGCTGCGGCCTTGCAGCGTGATGTTGATGAGCGGATTGGCAATCGCCGCCACGCCCGACTCGCGCATCAGCGGCAGCAGCTTGCTGACGTAGTAGTTGTCCATCGAATGCATCGATGTCAGATGCGAACCGGTGACGCGGCCATGCAGACCGAGCCGGTGGGTCTGCGCCGCCAGCGTTTCGATGTGACGCGAGAGCGGATCGTCCGATTCGTCGCAATGCATATCGACGCGCAAGCCCTGCTCGGCCGCGTACTCGCACAGGATCCGCACCGACTCCGCGCCATCGGCCATAGTGCGTTCGAAATGCGGAATGCCGCCGACCACGTCGACACCGAGCGCAATCGCCCGCTTCAGGTTGTCGAAGGCGCCGGGGCTGCGCAACACGCCGTCTTGCGGAAACGCCACCAGTTGCAGGTCGAGATAAGGCGCCACGCGCCGTTTGACTTCGAGCAGCGCTTCCACCGCCAGCAGGCGCGGGTCGCACACGTCGACGTGGCTGCGGATTGCTAGCAGACCGCGCGCGACGGCCCAGTCGCAGTATTGCAGGGCGCGCTCGATCAAGGCGTCCTGAGTCAGCTCCGGCTTCAGTTCGCCCCACAGCGCAATGCCTTCCAGCAGCGTGCCGGACGCATTGACACGCGGCAGACCGTACGACAGTGTCGCGTCCATGTGAAAGTGCGGGTCGACGAAAGGCGGCGTGACAAGCGAGCCGGCGGCATCGATTTCTTCCTGCGCGTGCGCGGCCAGATGCGGTTCCACCGCGACGATGCGCCCCGCCTCGATGCCGATATCGACCGGCTCCCGATGCTCGGCAACGCTACGCGGCAGACTGGCACGGCGGATGATCAGGTCCATGGCTCGCTCCTTTGACTGCCATCGATTCTATCGGCGTCAGAAAGGATTGGGGGAGACGTTTGGCGCGGCACTTGCAGCGGCGGGTGGCCACCGTTTCAGCACTCACGGCTCGCTGATCGAGGTCTACGCTTCGGGATCGTCAATCGAAGCTTGCGGCGACGCCTCGATCACTTCGTCGGCGGGGTCGTCGTCGAACAGCGTGTACTGCACAGGCTGTGCAAGATGCTCTTCTTCGAGCCGCACGCCCACACCCAGCAGCCGCACCGGCCGGTTGCGGCGCGCGAAGCCTTTCTCCAGCAACGCGAGCAGCGTAGGCAGATGCGGAACTTCGCCCACACATTCGACGGTGGTGCGCTGAAAATCGGCGAAACGGATCTTCACGAACAGCTTGCGCACCGCCGCTGCCGCTTCGGCCCGGGCAATCCGCACGTCCAGTTGTTCAGCGAGCCCACGCAGTTCAGCGGCGCACTCTTCGAGCGTGCGCAAGTCCGTGACATAGGTCGTCTCCACGCTCACCGATTTGCGTTCGCGGTCGGCGCGCACGGGTCGCTCGTCGATGCCGCGCGACAGTTCATGGAGGCGCTTGCCGAACACGCCGAACTGGCGATGCAGGTCGACGAGCGGCCAGTCGCGCAACTGCGCGCACGTGGTGAGGCCGAGCTTTTCGAGCTTCGCCGCCGTCACCTTGCCCACGCCGAAAATCTTGCGCACCGGCAACGCTGCCACGAACGCGTCGACTTCGTGCGGCCGTACGACGAAGAGACCGTCGGGCTTGTTCCAGTCGGAGGCGATCTTGGCGACGAACTTGTTGGGCGCCACACCCGCCGATACCGTCACGCCAACCGTTTCGCGCACGCGCTCGCGAATCTCGTTGGCCATCAGCGTGGCGCTGCCTTTACAACGCTCCGTGTAGGTCACGTCGAGATAAGCTTCGTCGAGCGAGAGCGGTTCGACCTCGGTGCTGTAGTCGGCGTAGATCGCCATGATCTGACGCGAGGCAATGCGGTATTTCTCCATGGACGGCGGGATGATCAGCAGCTCGGGACACTTGCGCAGCGCCAGCGCCGAGGACATGGCCGAATGCACGCCGAAGCGCCGCGCCTCGTAGTTGCAGGTGGCCACCACGCCGCGATGATCGGGGCGGCCACCCACGGCCAGCGGCCGCCCGCGCAGCGTGGGGTCGTCGCGCATTTCGACGGACGCGTAGAAACAGTCGCAATCGCAATGGATGATCTTGCGCAGGAGCGGCACGAGTGACAAAGGCGATACGGCGGGAGAAGAGTCGAGCGGATTCACGATGCACTACTGTACAAAAATACAGTAGTATTATCAAGACGCCCACGAATCGACATCCCCTCATGCCGTCTTCCATCCGCAACTCGCTTGCCTGGATTTTCGACGCCTTTGAACGCGAGCCGACCTTTCTTGGCAAACGGATGTTCGGCTCCGACGCCGCCTATCTCGACGGCCTGTTATGCCTGGTCGCCGCCGACCGCGATCCGCCGTGGAACGGCCTGCTGGTATGCACATCGCAGGAGCGCCACGCTGCGCTGACGGATGATCTGCCCGCCTTGCGGCCACATCCAGTGCTCGGAAAATGGCTATACGTCCCGCAAGACGACCCGGCGTTCGAAGCCACCGTCGAACGGTTGACGGCGCTCGTGCTCGCGCGCGATCCGCGTATCGGCGTCGAACCCAAGCCACGCGGACAGCGCGGGCGGCGCGGGCAATCCGCGCTGCCGAAAGATTGAACACGGATCTACCGCGTTCGCGCCGCCCGTACCGGCACAATCCTGCCCATCCGTACTGCTGCCCACCACCCTGCCCGGCCTATACTCAGCGTTCGGCAATCAGCAGCGGCGGGGCAACCAGATGAAAACGATCGGCATTATCGGCGGCATGAGTTGGGAATCGTCGAGCGAGTATTACCGGCTCCTCAACCGCCACGCGAAAACGCGTCTGGGCGGGCACCACAATGCAAGCAGCCTGCTGCTGACGGTAGATTTTGCGACCGTCGAAGCGCATCAGCGCGCGGGCGACTGGGACGCGCTGGGCGAGCAGATGGCGAACGCCGCACGTCAACTCGAACGCGGCGGCGCGGACCTCGTGATTCTCGCGACCAACACCATGCACAAGGTCTGCGCGTCGATCGAGCAGGCCATCGCGATTCCCTTTCTGCATATCGCCGATCCGACCGGCAATGCATTGCGCGCCGCGGGCATCGAGCGGGTCGGCTTGCTCGGCACACGCTACACCATGGAGCAGTCGTTCTACACGGGGCGGCTGCAGGAGCGCTACGCGCTCGACACGCTGACGCCGAACGAAGCCGATCGTGGCGAGGTCCATCGCATCATTTACGACGAGTTGTGTCACGGCGTGATCCGCGACGACTCACGGCAGGTCTATCAGCGGGTGATCGCGGATCTCGCTGCGCGCGGAGCGCAGGCGGTGATTCTGGGTTGTACTGAGATCACGCTCCTGATCAAACCCGAGCATGTCGCGCTGCCGGTGTTCGATACCACGGCGCTGCATGCGCAGGCCGCGGTCGACTGGGCGATAGAAAAGGATCGTTGATGCGTAGCGGCACGCGGGTGCCGCTACGTCCGTAACCAATCCGATGACACCAAAACAGGTTAGGACTCCACGTCTTCCAGACTGAACAATTCGGTCTGGTCGTTATACGAGAAGATCTCGCCGTAACGGCCCCAGTTGATCACCGCGTCGAGCGTCTTCTCAGCGGCGCTGTCCGAGAGAAAATCTTCCAGTTCCTGCTCGAAACGCACGCGCGGCGCACGGTGGCCCGGACGCTCGTTGAGCACCTTCTTGATCCGCGCCGCAAGCGGCACGTGACGCAGCAGATGTTCGGCGAACATCATTTTGCGGTGCTGGGTGCCGAGTTCGGAGAACACGCGCGCTGGCGGCGTGAGCAGAATGTCGCCTTCGCGGACTTCGGCAAAGCCCAGATGCTGCAGCACTTCCGCGACCGGAAACAGATCGTCCACCTCCAGATGCAGCGAGCGGGCAATTTCCGGCATGTCGGCACGGCCGTGATACGGCGCGGCCGCCAGCGTTTCGATCAGACCGGCCATCAGGTTGGTCGACACATGCGGCAG